>NZ_JBVJPM010000005.1:0-536010 GCF_055582645.1 Streptomyces sp. NPDC107517
GTTGATAGGCCAGATCTGGAAGCCCGGTAACGGGTGGAGGTGACTGGTACTAATAGGCCGAGGGCTTGTCCTCAGTTGCTCGCGTCCACTGTGTTTGTTCTCAGATAACGAACAGTTGTGTCGGCTGAACGGCTGCACTACTTAATTGAAGAGTGTGCTTGTTCGCTGCCTTGTTCGGGAACCCGTTTCCTTGAAACGGGACACTGATAGGGTTTCGGTGGTCATAGCGTGAGGGAAACGCCCGGTTACATTCCGAACCCGGAAGCTAAGCCTCAAAGCGCCGATGGTACTGCAGGGGGGACCCTGTGGGAGAGTAGGACGCCGCCGAACAATTTTTAGAGGACCCCTGGTCCCAGCACACACGCTGGGACCAGGGGTCCTTTTTGTTTTGTCGAAGCGCGCCGGCTACCCGGCTGCGCGAGAATGACTGCGGTACCGAAGACAGGAGTCACCCATGTCCACCAACTCTCCCGACGAGCGACCGGAACGCGACCAGCGACACCGGGACAGTGGTGACCGGGACCGGGGCGGAAACCGAGGCGGACCGCGACGCGACAACGACCGCGGCGGTTACGCGCCCCGCCGGGACGACCGCGATCGCGGTGGCGACCGGGACCGTGGTCCCCGTCGTGACGGTGACCGTCCCCCCTTCCGTCGTGATGACCGCGGTGGCGACAACCGTGGCGGCGGCTTCCGCCGTGACGACAGCCGCGGTGGCGACAACCGTGGCGGTGGCGGGTACCGCCCGCGTGACGACCGCGACCGTGGTCCCCGTCGTGACGGTGACCGTCCCCCCTTCCGTCGCGATGACCGCCGTGACGACAACCGGCGAGACGACCGTCGCGACAACGACCGCGGTGGATACCGTCCCCGCGATGACCGTCGTGATGACCGGCGTGATGACAGCCGTGGTGGCGGTTTCCGTCGCGACGACCGTGGTGGGTACCGTCCGCGTGATGACCGCGGTGGTGACAGCCGTGGTGGTGGGCTCCGTCGTGATGACCGTGGTGGGTACCGTCCGCGTGATGACCGCCGTGATGACCGTGGTGGGTACCGTCCGCGTGATGACCGCCGTGATGACCGTGGTGGATACCGTCCCCGCGATGACCGCCGTGACGACCGCGGTGGTGACAGCCGTGGTGGTGGCTTCCGCCGTGACGACCGTCCCGCCTTCCGCCGTGACGACCGCGGTGGCGACAGCCGTGGTGGTGGCTTCCGCCGTGACGACCGTCCCGCCTTCCGCCGTGACGACCGCGGTGGCGACAGCCGTGGTGGTGGCTTCCGTCCGCGTGACGACCGTGACCGTGGGCCGCGCCGTGATGGCGACCGTCCCGGCGGCGACCGCCCTGCCTTCCGGCGTGACGAGCGTCGCGACACCGACCGCGGTGGGTTCCGCCCCCGTGACGATCGGCGCGATGACCGTCGTGACGACCGGCGTGATGACAGCCGTGGTGGCGGTTTCCGTCGCGACGACCGTCGTGATGACAGCCGCGGTGGTGGCTTCCGTCGCGACGACAGCCGCGGTGGTGGGTACCGGCCGCGTGACGACCGCGACCGTGGGCCGCGCCGCGACGACCGTGGTGGGCGTCCCGGCGGGTTCCGTGGGCGTGACGACCGTGGGGGCGACGACCGCCGTGGTGGCGGGCGCTACCGCGACGAGCGTGACCGCGACCGCGAGCCCATCCGCCGGCTGCCGATCCCCGAGGACGTCACCGGCGACGAGATCGACAAGGACGTACGGCAGGAGCTCCAGAGCCTGCCGAAGGGCCTGGCCGAGGACGTCGCCAAGAACCTGGTGATGGTCGCCAAGCTGATCGACGAGGACCCCGAGCAGGCGTACGAGTACTCGAAGATCGCGCTGCGGCTCGCCTCCAGGGTCGCCGCCGTGCGCGAGGCCGCCGGCTTCGCCGCGTATGCGAACCAGAAGTACAGCGAGGCGCTCGCCGAGTTCCGCGCCGCCCGGCGCATGACCGGCAACGTCGAGCTTTGGCCCGTCATGGCGGACTGCGAGAGGGGTCTCGGCCGGCCCGAGAAGGCCCTCGACATGGCCGGTGCGCCCGAGGTGGCCAAGCTGGACAAGGCCGGACAGGTCGAGATGCGGCTTGTGGCGGCCGGTGCCCGGCGTGACATGGACCAGCTCGACGCGGCCATCGTGACGCTGCAGAGCCCCGAGCTCGCCTCGAACTCCGTACAGCCGTGGACCGCGCGTCTGCGGTACGCGTACGCCGATGCGCTGCTCGCGGCCGGTCGTGAGGACGAGGCGCGCGAGTGGTTCGCGAAGGCCGTCGAGTCCGACCGGGACGGCAGCACCGACGCGTCCGACCGGCTCGCCGAGATGGACGGGGTCGAGTTCGTCGACGCCTTCGAGGACGAGTCCGACGACGCTCCCGACGCTGTCGCGGGGCCGAAGGCTCCCGCGGATGACGATGACGAGCCCTGGGTCGAGGAGAGCGCGGACGTCGAAGAGTTCTACGACGAGGACGACGAGGAGTACGAGCGCGGCAACGACAAGGGCTGAGCTCGGCGCTGTGAGCGGCTGACCGACGGCCGCGCATGACGCAGCATGACGAACGGGCGGGATCCCAGCGATGGGGTCCCGCCCGTTCGTCGTATGCGCCTACGGCCTGTGGGCGCGTGATTCGCCGTCAGTCCGCGAGCGTGCGCAGCACCAGACCGGTCGCCGGCTTCGGGCCGAACGACGTCGACTTGCGGGGCATCGTCACGCCCTGCCGTGCCAGGTCACGGACCACTTCCTCGCGGACCGGGTGCATGAGGACCGCCGTGCCGCCGTCACGTTCCGCCTTCGCGACCGTGGCGGCCGCGTCATGGATGTACGCGATGTGCTCCGGCGCGTCCTCGGGGATGCGCCAGACATGGTCCAGGAGCGTGGAGTGCAGGACCGTCGCGTCCAGCGTGCGCCAGGCCTCCGGGCGGTCGGCAGGGATGGTGCGGGCCAGGAGGTCCGGGGACGGGGCGTCCGCGAGGTGGAAGGAACCGGCGCCGGCGAGGAGGAACGCGTTGCCGTGGGTGGCCGCGTCGGCGAGGGCGTCCAGGGCGTGCGACAGAGGTCCGGGGACCTCACGCAGGCGGAAGGAGCCTTTCAGGGCGGCCAGGGCGTCCGGGACCGCGAGGCGGTGCAGGAGACGATGGATGGCGCGGACGCGCAACGGGTAGCGGGCCGTGTCCACGAGGAGGACCAGGCCGAAGTCCCAGGGGGAGGGGGACGGCCGTTCGTCGCGCAGGCGCAGATATGTCGCCCAGCGGTGGTGGCCGTCCGCGATCAGGGCCTGGTGGCGGGCGAGGTCCGCGCGGATCTCCGCCAGTTCGGCCGGGTCGGTGACCGACCACATGCGGTGGCCGAAGCCGTCCTCCGTGGTCGTCGCGAGGAGCGGGGGGCGCTTGACCGTGCGTTCGACGACCGCGGTCGTGCCGGTCGCGTTGCCCTCGCTGCGGTAGGTGAGGAGCAGGGGTTCGAGGTTGGCGGCCGTGGCGCGCATCAGCCCCGCGCGGTCGGCGACCACGTGCGGCATGACGTCCTCGTGGGGCAGGACGACCCCATCGGACGGCTCGGACAGGCGCAGGGCACCGATGACACCGCGCTGGAGGTGGTCGCCGTCGCGCTGCTCGTAGACGTACAGCGCGGGGGTCTCGTCGGGGGCCAGGACGCCCTCGGAGAGCCAGCGGCGCAGGGTGTCGGCGGCGAGAGCGTTGCGGGTGTCCGGGGAGACGGCCTGCGGGAGGATCAGACGGACGATGTTGTGCGGGTCCGCGGACTCCAGGTGGTGCAGACCGTCGGGGCGTACGACCACGTCGTACGGCGGTGACGTCACGGCGGCGAGGCTGCCCACGCGCTCGGGGACGTACCGCACACCCCTGAACGGCATCAGGTCGAGGCCGTCGCTGTCTGTCGGACCTGGGGGACCTGCAGTGTTCATTGCTGCATCGTATGTGTGTCAGTGGCATGAGCGATGATCGGGGGAGTGGGATCGAACGAGGAGCGATGTGTAATGAGCCAGACCGTCAGGACGCGGCCCGAAGGCAGTGAGCGGGCGCTGAACGAGGCGTACGACACGGCGCTGCTCGACCTCGACGGCGTGGTGTACGCGGGCGGTGACGCCATCGCGCACGCCCCCGAGTCGCTCGCTGTGGCGCGCGGCGCGGGCATGGGGCTCGCGTATGTCACGAACAACGCGCTGCGTACGCCGGACGCGGTGGCCGAGCATCTGACGGAGCTGGGAATTCCGACGGACGCGGCGGATGTCATCACGTCGGCGCAGGCCGTGGCGCGCCTGATCAGTGAGCAAGTGCCGGACGGGTCACGGGTGTTGGTGATCGGCGGGGAGGGGCTGCGGGTCGCGCTGAGAGAGCGCGGGCTCGAGCCGGTGGACTCGGCCGACGACGAGCCGGTGGCGGTGGTGCAGGGGTATGGCGGGCCCGACCTGGTCTGGGGGCGGTTCGCGGAGGCCTGTTACGCGATCGCGCGTGGTGTGCCGTGGTTCGCGTCCAATACGGACCTGACCATTCCGAGCGCGCGCGGCATCGCTCCGGGCAACGGCGCGGCGGTCGAGGTCGTCCGAATCGCGACGGGTGCGCAGCCGCAGGTGGCCGGCAAGCCGCTGCCTCCGATGCACCGCGAGACGATCCTGCGGACCGGCGCGGAGCGGCCGTTGGTGATCGGCGACCGCCTCGACACGGACATCGAGGGCGCGTTCAACGGGGAGGTGGACTCGCTGCTCGTGCTGACCGGTGTCACCGACGGCGCGCAGCTCCTCGCCGCGCCGCCCCAGCACCGGCCCACGTATGTCGACGTCGACCTGCGGGGCCTGCTCACCGGGCAGCCGGAGGTCGTGGCGCAGGGGGACGGGTTCGCGTGCGGGGGCTGGGCCGCGACCGCGCGGGGCGAGCATCTTGAGCTGGAGGGGGACGGCGAGGCGGTCGACGGGCTGCGTGCCCTGTGCGCGGCGGCGTGGACGGCGGCCGGGGACGGGACCTGCGCGCTCGACGGGGCGAAGGCGCTGGCGCGGCTGGGGGTTTGAGGCGGCGGTGGCGGGGAGGCGTGCCGGTGGGTGCGGTTTTTCCCGCGTTTTCCCGTTTCCTCGTTTTCCGCTTCCCTGTTTCCCGCTTGCCCGTTTTCCCGCGCAGCTCCCGTCGGCAGCGATGCGGGTAGCGACCTCGAAGAGAATGGGGAGGGTAGGCTAACCTAACCGCGTGTTGGTCGACAGTCCCCCCGAACAGCGCGCGGACACCGCCGCCGCGCCCCCGAACCGCTGGGCGATACGTACGGTCGGGCTCCTCGGAGCCGTCGTCGTACTGCTCGCGCTCCTGGTCGTGAGCATCGCGATCGGGGCGAAACCCCTGCCCGTGGACCAGGTGTGGCACGGCCTGTTCGACGACACCGGGACGTTCAGTGACGTCGTGGTCGGCGAGCGGCTCGCGCGTACGCTGCTCGGGCTCCTCGCCGGTGTCGCGCTCGGACTCTCCGGGGCGGTCCTCCAGGCGCTGACCCGTAACCCGCTGGCGGACCCCGGACTCCTCGGCATCAACATGGGCGCCTCGGCGGCCGTGGTCACCGCCATCAGCTTCTTCGGCGTCAGCTCGCTGACGGGCTATGTGTGGTTCGCCTTCCTCGGGGCCGCGGCCGTGGGTGTTCTCGTCTACGTCCTCGGGGGGATCCGCAGCGCGACGCCGGTGCGGCTCGCGCTCGCCGGGACCGCCATCAGCGCCGCGCTCTACGGTTATCTCCAGGCCGTGATGATCATGGACAACGCGGCGCTCGGCAAGATGCGCTTCTGGACGGTGGGTTCGCTCGTCTCCGCCGACATGTCGACGATCCGGCAGGTGCTGCCGTTCATCGCCGTCGGCACGGTGCTCGCCCTCGCGCTCGCGCGACCGCTCAACGCCATGGCGATGGGCGATGACACGGCCCGCGCCCTCGGCGCGAACCTGAACAGGACGCGCGCGCTGTCCATGGCGGCAGCCACGCTGCTGTGCGGCGCCGCGACCGCCGCCTGCGGGCCCATCGTGTTCGTCGGGCTCATGGTGCCGCACGTCGTGCGCTCCTTCACCGGCCCCGACCTGCGCTGGATCCTGCCGTTCTCGGCCGTCCTGTCGCCCGTACTGCTGCTCGGCGCCGACGTCCTCGGCCGGCTCGTGGCACGGCCCGCCGAGATCCAGGTCGGCATCGTCACCGCGATCATCGGCGGCCCGGTCTTCATCTACCTCGTGCGCCGGCGGAAGGTCACCCAGCTGTGAAGGCGATCCGTACCCGGGGCGGTATCTCCCTGCGCCTCGACATCCGCGCGTTCGTGGTCGTCCTCGTGCTGCTGTGCGCCGCGCTCGCCGCGAGCGTCGCACTGATCGGCACCGGCGACTTCCCCATCTCCGCCACCGACGTGATCCGTACGCTGGTCGGCAAGGGTGACCCGGGGCAGGAGCTCATCGTCAACGACCTGCGGCTGCCCAGGGTCCTCGTGGGCCTCCTCGTGGGCGCGGCGCTCGCGCTCGGCGGCGCGCTCTTCCAGGCCATCTCCCGTAATCCGCTGGGCAGCCCGGACATTCTGGGCCTCGGTCAGGGTTCCACGGCGGGTGCGCTCGTCATGATCGTGCTGTTCTCGGGGGGAGCCGCCCAGGTCGCGCTCGGGGCGCTCGTCGGCGGTCTCGTGACCGGGTTCGCCATCTATCTGCTCGCCTGGAAGCGCGGCGTGCACGGATACCGGCTCGTCCTGGTCGGCATCGGAATGTCCGCCATCATGACCGCGGTCAACGGCTATCTGCTGACCAAGGCGGACATCGTCGACGCCGCCCGCGCGACGGTCTGGATGACGGGATCGCTCGACGGCCGCGACTGGAAACAGGTCTGGCCCCTGCTCGCCCTGTGCGCCGTCCTCGTACCCGTGGTCCTCGCGTACGCGCGCCCGCTGCGCATGCTGGAGATGGGCGACGACGTGGCGAACGCGCTCGGGGTGCGGGTCGAGCGGACGCGGCTCGTCCTGCTCGTGGCCGCCGTGCTGCTCACCGCCGCGGCCACCGCCGCCGCGGGACCCGTCGGATTCGTCGCCCTGACTGCCCCCCAGCTGGCCCGGCGGCTGACCCGCTCGCCCGGTCCGAACATCGCGGCGTCCATGTGCATGGGCGCGGCCCTGCTCGTCACCGCCGACTGGATCTCGCAGCGCGCCTTCGGGGCCGACCAGCTGCCCGTCGGAGTGGTCACCGGAGTCGTCGGCGGTGTCTATCTGCTGTGGCTCCTGGTGTCCGAGCGGAAGGCCGGCCGGATATGAGCGACAGCAACCCCAGCCAGAGCAACAAGCGGAGGAGCACCACCGTGAACCGACTGTCCGCCGAGAACGTCACCCTGGGCTACGACCAGCGTGTGATCGCGTCGGAGCTCTCGGTCGAGATACCCGACAACTCCTTCACCGTGATCGTCGGCCCGAACGCCTGCGGCAAGTCCACGCTGCTGCGCGCGCTGTCGCGGATGCTGAAGCCCTCGACGGGCCGGGTGCTCCTCGACGGGCAGGCCATCCAGTCGATGCCGGCGAAGAAGGTGGCGCGCACGCTCGGGCTCCTGCCCCAGTCGTCGATCGCGCCCGACGGCATCACCGTCGGCGACCTCGTCTCGCGCGGCCGCTACCCCCACCAGGGCCTGCTCCGCCAGTGGTCCGGCGAGGACGAGCGGATCGTGCAGGAGTCGATGGCGTCCACCGGAGTCGCCGAGCTGGCCGATCGCTTTGTCGACGAACTGTCCGGCGGCCAGCGCCAGCGCGTATGGATCGCGATGGCGCTCGCCCAGCAGACCCCGCTGCTCCTCCTCGACGAGCCGACCACGTATCTCGACATCCAGCACCAGATCGACGTGCTCGACCTCTGCGCGGAGCTGCACGAGGAGCAGGGGCGCACGCTCGTCGCCGTCCTGCACGACCTCAACCACGCGGCCCGCTACGCCACCCACCTGATCGCCCTGCGCGGCGGCGAGGTCATCGCCGAGGGAGCGCCGGGCGACATCGTCACCGCAGACCTCGTCGAGCGGCTCTTCGGGATGAAGTGCCAGGTCATCGACGATCCGGAGACCGGGACGCCGCTGGTGGTGCCGGCCGCGCGGAAGGCCAGGAAGGGGCTGGCGCGGGGCGTGGAGGCGCCCGCGAAGGCGGTGGCTAAAGCAGCGTCCTGAGCCGCAGCAGGTCGCGGAAGCCGGCCTCCAGCCTGATCCGGCCGGAGGCCCACGCCTTCGCGAAGTTCAGCCTGCCGTCGACCATCGCGACCAGGTCGTCGCCGGTCATCGCGAGCCGGATCTGCGCCCGGTCGGGCGGCGGCCCGTCGACCGTGTCGAGCACCTCGATCCGGCCGTTCTCGAGCCGGCCCGTGAACGTGATCTTGAGATCCGTGACATGGCAGCTCAGAGAGCGGTCGAGCGCAGCAGCGCTGCGTACCCCGCCCTCCGCGCCCGCCAGATTGTCCGAGAGTTTGTCGAGTGCGGCACGGCACTCCTGCGTCGTCGCCATCGCGGTCGACCGTACCCCAGTGCTACGCGGTAGCGTCGTGGCATGAACGACTCTCATCCGGACCCCGACCAGGTGCCGGACCAGGCGGCCGGGGCCCCGGAGGCCAGGGACGAACCGTCGTACGAGCCCGCGGCCCCGGCCCCCCTCGGCGTCCCGCGCACCCCCACCGGGAACGCGGACGTGGACACCGGGCTCGACCGGCTCGCCGACGTCGACCACCTCACTGCCGACGGACACATCGAGGTGTACGAGGATGTACACCGGGGCCTGCGTGACGCGCTGACCGCGCTGGACGCACGCCCCGAGCCCTCACCCTTGAACCGACACAGGAGCTGAACCGAACGTGGCAGGAGTGGCACGACGCCGCCTCGACGCCGAGCTCGTCCGCCGGAAGCTCGCCCGCTCGCGCGAGCACGCGAGCCAGCTGATCGCCGCGGGGCGCGTCACGGTCGGCAAGACCACCGCGACCAAGCCCGCCACGCAGGTGGAGACGGCCGCCGCGATCGTGGTCACGCAGGACGACAGCGACCCCGACTACGTCTCGCGCGGCGGCCACAAACTCGCGGGGGCGCTCGCGGCCTTCGTGCCGCAGGGGCTCGCCGTCGAGGGACGCCGCGCGCTCGACGCGGGAGCGTCCACGGGCGGGTTCACCGACGTACTGCTGCGGGCCGGCGTCGCCCATGTCGTCGCCGTCGACGTCGGGTACGGACAGCTCGCCTGGTCGCTGCAGAGCGATGAACGCGTCACCGTCAAGGACCGTACGAACGTACGCGAGTTGACGCTGGAGGCGATCGATGGAAAACCCGTGGACCTGGTCGTCGGAGACCTGTCCTTCATCCCGCTCGGCCTGGTGCTGCCCGCCCTCGCGCGGTGCGCGGCGCCCGACGCGGACCTGGTGCTCATGGTGAAGCCGCAGTTCGAGATCGGCAAGGAGCGGCTCGGCAGCGGCGGTGTCGTGCGGAGCCCGGAACTGCGGGCCGAGACGGTGCGCACGGTGGCCCGACAGGCGTTCGAACTCGGCCTCGGCGTACGGGGTGTGACGGCGAGCCCGCTGCCCGGGCCGTCCGGAAACGTCGAGTATTTTTTGTGGCTCCGCGCCGGTGCGCCCGAACTCGACCCGGCGGACGTTGACCGTGCAGTGGCGGAGGGGCCGCGTTGACACAGACTCGAGCTCGAACTGTTTTCCTGCTCGCGCACACCGGGCGGCCCGCCGCCATCCGGAGTGCCGAACTGGTCGTCGAAGGGCTGCTGCGCAGCGGCATCGGCGTGCGGGTCCTGGAGTCGGAGGCGGCGGACCTGCCGCTCCCGGCGTCGGTGGAGCTCGTGAAGGAGGCGACTCCGGAGTGCCTCGACGCCTGTGAGCTGCTCGTCGTCCTCGGGGGCGACGGGACGCTGCTGCGCGGCGCCGAGTTCGCCCGCGCCTCCGGCGTCCCGATGCTCGGGGTGAACCTCGGCCGCGTCGGCTTCCTCGCCGAGGCCGAGCGCGACGACCTGGACAAGGTCGTCGACCGCGTCGTCACCAAGGCGTACGAGGTCGAGGAGCGCATGACGATCGACGTCGTCGTGCACAGCAACGGCGACATCGTGCACCGCGACTGGGCGCTCAACGAGGCCGCCGTGCAGAAGATGTCGGCCGAGCGGATGCTCGAGGTCGTCCTGGAGATCGACGGGCGTCCCGTCACCGGCTTCGGCTGCGACGGCATCGTGTGCGCCACGCCCACCGGCTCCACGGCCTACGCGTTCTCCGCCGGCGGGCCCGTCGTGTGGCCCGAGGTCGAGGCGCTCCTCATGGTGCCGATCAGCGCGCACGCCCTGTTCGCCAAGCCGCTGGTGACGTCGCCGGAGTCGGTGCTCGCCGTAGAGGTGCAGCACCACACTCCGCACGGCGTGCTGTGGTGCGACGGGCGGCGGACCGTGGAACTGCCCGCGGGGGCGCGCGTCGAGGTGCGGCGCGGGGCGGTGCCGGTGCGGCTCGCGCGGCTGCACCACGCCTCGTTCACGGACCGACTTGTCGCCAAGTTCGCGCTGCCCGTCTCCGGCTGGCGCGGCAAGCCCCACTGAGGGCGCTCAGCGGCGGCGCAGGCTGCCCGGTCCGGTCCGGTACGCCCTCGCGGGTGACAAGGGGCGACAAAAGGGCCGGGCGGAGCCGCTCGCGACCTGCGAATTCGGCCCGTGGGCCGGGAAGCGGGGCAGGGCCCGTCGCACACAGGGCCCCCGACCTCGTAAGGTCGTGTCCGTGTTGGAGGAGATGCGGATACGGTCGCTCGGAGTCATCGACGACGCGGTGGTCGAGCTGTCGCCGGGATTCACCGCCGTGACCGGCGAGACCGGTGCGGGCAAGACGATGGTGGTCACCAGCCTCGGCCTGCTGCTCGGCGGGCGCGCGGACCCAGCCCTCGTGAGGATCGGCGCCAAGGCGGCGGTCGTCGAGGGCCGGATCACCGTGCCCGAGGGCACCGCGGCCATCGTGCGTGCCCAGGAGGCGGGCGCCGAGCTCGACGACGGGGCGCTGCTCATCAGCCGTACCGTCTCGGCGGAGGGGCGCTCACGGGCGCATCTCGGCGGGCGTTCGGTGCCGGTGGGCATGCTGACCGAGCTCGCCGACGAGCTCGTCGCCGTGCACGGCCAGACCGACCAGCAGGGGCTGCTCAAGCTGTCCCGGCAGCGGGGGGCCCTCGACCGGTACGCGGGAGACGCGGTCGCCGTGCCGCTCACCAAGTACCAGGCCGCGTACCGTCGGCTCCGGGCCGTCAGCGCCGAGCTCGACACCATCGTCACCCGCGCGCGTGAACGCGCTCAGGAAGCCGATCTGCTGCGTTTCGGTCTCGACGAGATCGCGGCCGTCGAGCCGCGCGCCGGCGAGGACGTCGAGCTGTCGGCGGAGGCCGAGCGGCTCGGTCACGCGGAGGCGCTCGCCTCGGCCGCCTCCGCCGCGCACGCCGCGCTCGCGGGCAACCCCGAGGACCCCGAGGGCGTCGACGCCACGACCCTCGTGGGCGGCGCGAACCGTGCGCTCGACGCCGTGCGTTCGCACGACCCGGCCCTGTCCGCGCTCGCCGACCGGATCGGCGAGATCGGCATCCTCCTGTCCGACGTGGCGGGGGAACTCGCCGGATACGCCGACGACCTGGACGCCGACCCGCTGCGGCTCGCGGCGGTCGAGGAGCGGCGGGCGGCGCTGACGCAGCTCACGCGCAAGTACGGGGCGGCCGACGAGGGTACGGCTGGGGTGCTCGCCTGGGCCGAGCAGGGCTCCGCGCGGCTGCTCGAACTCGACGGCGACGACGACCGGATCGGTGAGCTGACCGCCGAGCGGGACGGGCTCCGCGGTGAACTGGGCGCCCTGGCACAGGCGTTGACGGACTCCCGCACGGAGGCGGCGTCACGCTTCGCCGCGGCCGTCACGCAGGAACTGGCCTCGCTCGCCATGCCCCACGCGCGCGTGTCCTTCGACATCCGCCGCACCGACGACCCGGACGGCGTCGAGCTCGACGGGCGCACGGTCGCGTACGGCCCCTCGGGCGTGGACGAGGTCGAGCTGCTGCTCGCCCCGCACCCCGGCGCCCCGCCGCGGCCGATCGCCAAGGGAGCCTCGGGCGGTGAGCTCTCCCGCGTGATGCTCGCCGTGGAGGTCGTGTTCGCCGGGACCGATCCCGTGCCCACGTATCTGTTCGACGAGGTCGACGCGGGCGTCGGCGGCAAGGCTGCCGTGGAGATCGGCAGGCGTCTCGCCAAGCTCGCCAAGTCGGCGCAGGTCGTGGTCGTCACGCACCTTCCGCAGGTGGCGGCGTTCGCCGACCGGCAGCTCCTCGTCGAGAAGACGAACGACGGGACCGTGACCCGGTCCGGCGTCACCGTCCTCGAGGGCGAGGACCGGATCCGCGAACTGTCCCGGATGCTGGCGGGCCAGGAGGACTCCGAGACGGCGCGCGCGCACGCGGAGGAACTGCTCGCCACCGCCCGAGCGGACGCGTAACCGCCCGTGGGAAAGCGTGTGGTGGGCCGGTTCGCCGCCGTCGCGGCCGGTGCCGTCGTGGCCCGGGCCGGGTTTGCGGCGCTGCGGCGGGCAAGGCCGGGCGGGCCGGGCCTGTGGGAGCGGACGAACTTCGCGGGCCGGGCCGTCGACCTGTGCGCCGGTCCGGCCGTCGTGGCCGGGGCCGTCGCCGGTGCGGCCGCGGCCACCTCGGGCCGGGACCGCCGGGCCGCGGTCCTCGCCGTGCTCGCCGCCGGGGCGTGCGGCGCGTACGACGACGTGGCGGGTGCCGGTGATCCGCGCAGCGGGTTCCGGGCCCATCTGTCGGCGCTGCGCGACGGTGAACTGACCAGCGGGGCCGTGAAGTTGATCGGTGTCTCCGCCGCGGGGCTCGCCGCGGGTTCGCTGCTCGAGGAACGGATCGTGGAC
This sequence comes from Streptomyces sp. NPDC107517, assembly GCF_055582645.1. NCBI lineage: Bacteria > Bacillati > Actinomycetota > Actinomycetes > Kitasatosporales > Streptomycetaceae > Streptomyces > Streptomyces sp. NPDC107517. Next base: position 12,901 of record NZ_JBVJPM010000005.1, read on the forward strand.
AAGGCGCTCGCCGGTGTCGTGATCGCCGGCGCGGCGCACTTCGTGAACCTGGTCGACGTACGGCCCGGGCGGGCGGCGGTGGCCGTGCTCGCGCTCGGGGCGCCCGGACTGCTGAAGGGGGCCATCGCCGCGGCCCCCATGGGCGCGGTGGCCGCCGTCCTGCCGGAGGACCTCGACGGGCGCACCATGATCGGCGACACCGGGGCACACGCCCTGGGCGCGGCGCTCGGCGTCGCCGTCGTCGCGGGGAACGGTCGCGCCGGACTCCTCGCACACGCGGCCGGACTGGTCCTCGCCGCGGCATACGGGGACAAAGTGACCGCAATGGCCCGCGGGGCGGAGTAAGTTCGACACGCCTGAATTCACGCGTGTGAGTGATCCCGTACGACGTGTTGCCCACTCCGACACGGTGGGGACTCCGGGCCGGTGCCGGAACGCCCGTACGGGCTGGCATCCTTGGCCCAGACCGTTACGGCGCGACACCCCGCGCGTCCCGCACCGACCGACCCAGGAGTCCCGGCCACGTGAGTCACGTGAGCAGCCAGCCAGCGCACGGCCAGTCACCGATGCGCACCGTGCAAGTGCTCGGCGGCGGCAGCGCCGGAAGCAGCACGCACGTCAGGTCGCTGGCCGCCGGGCTCGTCGCCAGAGGAGTGCGCGTCACGGTGTGCGCACCCGCCGAGGTCGCACACGTCTACGGCTTCGCGGACGTCGGCGCGCAGCACGTCACCGTGCCCCGCAGCAGCGACCCCGGGTCCGTCGCGGCGCTCCGGGTCGCCTGTGCCGACGCCGACCTCGTCCACGCGCACGGGCTGCACGCCGCGCTGCGGGCCTCCCTCGCGCTCAGTGGCAGGACCACGCCGCTCGTCGTCACCTGGCACACCCGCTCCCACGCCGAGGGTGCCCGCGCCCATCTGCTGCGTCTGCTCGAACGGCGCGTGGCCAGGGCCGCGTCCGTGGTCCTCGGCACCTCGTCGGACCTCGTCGAGCGGGCCCGCGTCCGCGGCGCCCGCGACGCAAGGCTGGCCGCGGTCGCCTTCCCGGCGCCGCGCCGCCCCGACGCGTCGGAAGCCGCGCCGGTGCCGGGGCCCGAGGGGCCCGAGGACCCGGAGGGCCTGCGGCACAAGTCACGGGCCGAACTAGGCGCTGTGGACCGGCCGTTGCTGATGGCCGTAGGCAGCCTCGTGAAACACCGCGGGTACGGGACGCTGCTGGACGCCGCGCGCACCTGGCGTCATCTCGACCCGGTGCCGCTGCTCGTCATCGCGGGCGAGGGACCGGAACGGGGCACGCTCCAGCGCCGCATCGAGAGCGAGCGGCTGCCGGTACGGCTCGTGGGGCGCCGTGACGACGTCTCCGAGCTGCTCGCGTCCGCCGATGTGGCTCTGCTGACCAGCAGTTGGGAGTCCCGGTCGATCCTCGCGCAGGAGGCGCTCCACGCGCGCGTGCCGCTCGTCGCCACCGACGTCGGCGGCATCCCCGAACTCGTCGGCGACGCCGCGGAACTCGTCCCTTACGGTGACGCGCGCGCCCTCGCCGACACCGTCACCCGCCTCCTGTCCGACCCCGCGCGCCGCGACGAACTCAGGGAGCGCGGCGCCGTACAGGCGGCGTCGTGGCCGACGGAGGACGAGACGGTGGCTCAAGTGCTCAGCGTCTACGACGAGTTGACGGGGGCCCGGCCGCCGGGCTGATCTGACCAAGGCCTGGCGGCACCCTCACCCCACATGCCTGCGCGCCCGCAGCGCGAGGCTCAACGCGAGCACCGTCTGCGGGTCGTCGAGGTCCGTGCCGAGCAACTCGCTTATGCGGGCGAGGCGGTTGTAGAGCGTCTGGCGGTTCAGATGGAGTTCGCGGGCCGTCTCCGCCTTGCGGCCCGCGTGCGCCAGATACGTCTGGAGCGTGGGCAGCAGCGGGGGCTTGGCGCGGCGGTCGTGGGCCTGGAGGGGGCCGATCGCGCGCTCCACGAACGCCGCCAGGTCCGGATGGTCCCGCAACCGCCACAGCAGCAGGTCGATGTCGAGGCGCCGCGCGTCGTACCAGGGCCGGTCCGACAGGCCCTGCGCCGCCGTGGCCGTCTCGGCGGCGTGCCGCAGGCCGGCCGCGGCCGCGGCCCAGCCGCCCGCGCCGCCGACCACGACGACCGGCGGCTGCGTCCCGGCGCGCTGCATGCCCGCCCGCTCGACCCCCGCCCGCAGCGCCGCGGCCACCCGGTCCGCGACCGCCGTGCGCTCCGAGTCCGACCGCAGCCCGAGCAGCAGCGGAACGCGCCCCTCGACGGGCCGTACGCCGAGCAGGACCGGAACGCCCACCGCGGCCAGCTCCTCGGCGACCGCCCTGGCGAGGACCGCCCAGCCGCCGCCGGGGGAGAGGCCCACCGAGCCCACCGACGCCTCGGGCAGCCGCATCACGACCGGCAGCAGCGGCCCCTGGCCACCCGGCTTGAACCCGAGGACGCGGGCCTGCGCCGGGGCGTCGTCCGGCGTGATCCGGCCCTCCGCGAGATCCGTGAGGAAGTCACCGCGGCCGCGCGCCGCCAGCTCCTCCTCCTGGCGGGCCTGCATCAGCACGACGGCGAGGCTGCTCGCCGCCCGTTCCGCCGCGATCCGGTGCACGGGCACCAGCGGTGCCGCGACCGGCAGCAGGACGAGGCGTGCCCGCACGGACCCGGTACCGGGCCCGCCGCCCGGCACGTCGACGAGCACGGCTCCGGCGGGAGGCTCGTCCCGGTCGGCGGGCTTGCCGCGCATCCCCTCCCACACCTGGAGCGGGTCGGCGACCTCGGGCTCGCCCCCGGCCGCGTACAGGAGCTGCCCGTCGGCCGTCTCCAGGAACACCGGGTTGCCGCTGAACTCGGCGAGGATGCGCAGGACTTGAGGCACTCCGCCGCCGCCGAGCAGGGCCTCGGTGCAGCGCCGGTGCACCTCCTCGGCGCGCTGGAGGAGCGCGTAGTGTCCGTTGACGATCTCGGTGTGGACCTCCTCGGTGACCGTCACGAACGGCACCTCGCGGTGCAGCTGCACCAGGGGGAGGCCGGCCGTGCGCGCGGTCTCCACGAGTGCGGCCGGCAGCCGTGCGAAGCGCTGGCCCAGCTCGATGACGAGGGCGGAGATGCCGCGGTCGGCGAGCTTGCGGACGAAGGCCCGCTGCTCGGCGGGGCGCGTGCCGATGCCGAACCCGGTGGTCAGGAGCAGCTCGCCGCCCTTGAGGAGCGAGGCGATGTTGGGCACCTCGCCGGCGTGCACCCAGCGCACCGTGCGCTGCAGCCGGTCCGCGCCCGCCACCACTTCCGGGAGCCCGCTGCGCAGACCTGGCAGTTCCAGGGCCCGCTGCACGGTGATGCCGCCCTGGGTGCCGGGCGCGCTGCTGTGGGGGGCCTGAGTGTCCATGGTGCGGACGCTACCTGCGCGCACGTTCCTGGAAAACCTCCGGCCACCAGGCAGGACGCGCTGACGCCGCCGGCGGCGCGTCCGCAGGGGGAACGCGCCGCCGGAAAGGTGATCAGTGAGCCGGGCTAGCCGCCGTACGCCCCGGAGGCCGTCAGCCGCAGTGCCGTGTCGATCAGCGGCACGTGGCTGAACGCCTGCGGGAAGTTGCCCACCTGGCGCTGCAGACGCGAGTCCCACTCCTCGGCGAGCAGCCCCAGGTCGTTGCGCAGCGACAGGAGCTTCTCGAAGAGGGTGCGGGCCTCGTCCACGCGGCCGATCATCGCCAGGTCGTCGGCCATCCAGAACGAGCAGGCGAGGAACGCGCCCTCGTCGCCCTCCAGGCCGTCGACGCCCGCGTCCTCGCCCGTCGTCGGGTACCGCAGGATGAAACCGTCCGGCGTCGAGAGTTCCCGCTGGATGGCCTCGATCGTGCCGATGACGCGCTTGTCGTCGGGCGGCAGGAAGCCCATCTGCGGGATCAGGAGCAGCGAGGCGTCCAGCTCCTTCGAGCCGTACGACTGGGTGAACGTGTTGCGTTCCTTGTCGTAGCCCCGCTCGCACACGTCCCGGTGGATGTCGTCGCGCAGCCTGCGCCACTTCTCCAGGGGTCCGTCCGCGTCACCCGACTCGATCAGCTTGATCGTGCGGTCCACGGCGACCCACGCCATCACCTTCGAGTGAACGAAGTGCCGGCGCGGCCCGCGTACCTCCCAGATGCCCTCGTCCGGCTCGTCCCAGTGCTTCTCCAGGTAGCGGATCAGCTTGAGCTGGAGCAGGGACGCGTAGTCGTTGCGGGTCAGGCCCGTCATGTGCGCCAGGTGCAGCGCCTCGGTGACCTCGCCGTAGACATCCAGCTGGAGCTGGTGCGCCGCGCCGTTGCCGACCCGCACCGGCGCCGAGTTCTCGTAGCCGGGCAGCCAGTCGAGCTCCGCCTCGCCCAGCTCGCGCTCGCCCGCGATCCCGTACATGATCTGCAGGTTCTCGGGGTCGCCCGCGACCGCACGCAGCAGCCAGTCGCGCCAGGCGCGGGCCTCTTCGCGGTAGCCGGTGCGCAGCATGGACGAGAGGGTGATCGCCGCGTCGCGCAGCCAGGTGTAGCGGTAGTCCCAGTTGCGGACACCGCCGATCTCCTCGGGCAGCGACGTCGTCGGCGCGGCGACGATGCCGCCGGTCGGCGCGTACGTCAGGGCCTTCAGCGTGATCAGCGAACGGACCACGGCCTCGCGGTAGGGCCCGTGGTACGTACAGTGCTCGACCCACTCGCCCCAGAACTCCTCCGTCGCCTCGAGCGACCCCTCGGGGTCGGGGAGGGCCGGCGGCTTCAGGTGAGAGGGCTGCCACGAGAGGGTGAACGCGATCCGGTCACCCGGCGCCACCGTGAAGTCCGAGTACGTCGTCAGGTCCTTGCCGTACGTCTCCGTGGACGAGTCGAGCCACACGGAGTCGGGGCCCGCGACCGCGACCGTGCGGCCGTCTACCTTGTGCACCCACGGCACGATCCGCCCGTACGAGAAACGCATACGCAGCGCCGAGCGCATCGGGACGCGGCCGCTGATGCCCTCCACGATCCTGATCAGCTGCGGTGCGCCGTCACGCGGCGGCATGAAATCGGTCACCCGGACCGTGCCGCGGGGGGTGTCCCATTCGGATTCGAGAATCAGTGAATCGCCGCGGTACGTCCGGCGCGCCGCGGTCGGCGGTTCGGCCTCCGGCGCGTGCGCCGGTCCCAGCCGCCAGAAGCCGTGTTCCTCCGTGCCGAGCAGGCCGGCGAAAATGGCATGCGAGTCGAAGCGTGGGAGGCACAGCCAGTCGACTGTTCCGTCCCGGCAGACCAGGGCAGCGGTCTGCATGTCTCCGATGAGTGCGTAGTCCTCGATGCGCCCGGCCACGTGCATCTCCAGTCGAACGGCCACGTACGCCCCGGGAAGGGCGATCGCTCTGCGGTCTCTGCGGTCAAGGGTTCGTGTTGGTGCGTCGTCATAAAAACGAACTGACGAGCTCTTGTTCCGGGAGTAACGGGCGAGGGTAGTGCCGTTTGCCGGCCTGGCTCGGCAGCGAGTGTCCGAGCAGGATACGACGCAGCGCAGTGATCCGCGCGCCCGTCCCGGCAACCAAGGTGGGCCGAAAGAGTGAGCGGTGGGTGAGGCTTCGGTGATGCCGTGGTGAGGCATGTGCGGAGCGTGGCCGGAAGCAGCCTCGCCCACTCGCTGTTACCCTGGTAGCCCGTGGACCGGTGCGCTTCTGCAAGCAGTCGAAGCCCCCGAACCGCAGCGACGGCACCCCCGGAAATCTCCGGACCAGGCAAGCCGGTACGCATTCCAGACCGCGACCACGGGAGCCCCCTCTTGGCCATGACGCCCAAATCCACGACGACCAAGCACATCTTCGTCACCGGGGGTGTCGCTTCCTCCCTCGGCAAGGGCTTGACGGCCTCCAGCCTGGGTGCGCTCCTCAAGGCGCGTGGTCTGCGGGTCACGATGCAGAAGCTCGACCCGTACCTGAACGTCGACCCCGGCACGATGAACCCCTTCCAGCACGGTGAGGTGTTCGTCACCAACGACGGCGCCGAGACCGACCTGGACATCGGCCACTACGAGCGCTTCCTCGACGTGGATCTCGACGGCACGGCCAACGTCACCACCGGCCAGGTCTACTCCCAGGTGATCGCCAAGGAGCGGCGCGGCGAGTACCTCGGCGACACCGTCCAGGTCATCCCGCACATCACGAACGAGATCAAGCACCGCATCCGCCGCATGGCCACGGACGACGTCGACGTCGTCATCACCGAGGTCGGCGGCACGGTCGGTGACATCGAGTCCCTGCCGTTCCTGGAGACCGTCCGTCAGGTCCGCCACGAGGTGGGCCGCGACAACGTCTTCGTCGTGCACATCTCGCTGCTGCCCTACATCGGCCCCTCCGGCGAGCTGAAGACCAAGCCGACCCAGCACTCGGTCGCCGCCCTGCGCAACATCGGTATCCAGCCGGACGCGATCGTCCTGCGCGCCGACCGCGAGGTGCCCACCGCGATCAAGCGCAAGATCTCCCTGATGTGCGACGTCGACGAGGCGGCCGTGGTCGCGGCCATCGACGCCCCGTCGATCTACGACATCCCCAAGGTCCTGCACACCGAGGGCCTGGACGCCTATGTCGTGCGCAAGCTGGACCTGCCGTTCCGTGACGTGGACTGGACGACCTGGGACGACCTGCTCGACCGCGTCCACAACCCCGACCACGAGATCGTCATGGCGCTCGTGGGCAAGTACATCGACCTGCCCGACGCCTACCTGTCGGTGACCGAGGCGCTGCGCGCCGGCGGCTTCGCCAACAAGGCCCGCGTCAAGATCAAGTGGGTCGCGTCCGACGACTGCAAGACCGCGGCCGGCGCCCGGAAGCAGCTCGGCGACGTGGACGCGATCTGCATCCCCGGCGGCTTCGGCGACCGCGGCGTGTCCGGCAAGGTCGGCGCGATCCAGTACGCCCGCGAGAACAAGATCCCCCTGCTCGGCCTCTGCCTCGGCCTGCAGTGCATCGTGATCGAGGCCGCGCGGAACCTGGCCGACATCCCCGACGCGAACTCCACCGAGTTCGACGCCGCCACCGCCCACCCGGTCATCTCCACGATGGCCGAGCAGCTCGACATCGTCGCCGGTGAGGGCGACATGGGCGGCACCATGCGCCTGGGCATGTACCCGGCGAAGCTCGCCGAGGGCTCCATCGCGCGCGAGGTGTACGACGGCAAGGAGTACGTCGAGGAGCGCCACCGTCACCGCTACGAGGTGAACAACTCCTACCGCGCCGAGCTGGAGAAGAAGGCCGGTCTGCAGTTCTCCGGCACGTCGCCGGACGGCAAGCTCGTCGAGTACGTGGAGTACCCGCGCGAGGTGCACCCTTACCTGGTCGCAACCCAGGCGCACCCTGAGCTCCGCTCCCGCCCGACCCGCCCGCACCCGCTCTTCGCGGGCCTGGTGAAGGCGGCCGTCGAGCGCAAGACCGGCGGCGCGGCGAACGGCAAGAAGGCCAAGTAAGCCATGTAGGACAAGGGTTGTACGGTTGCCGGGGTACGCGCCTTTTGGGGTGCGTGCCCCGGTTTCTGTTACCCCCGGTTTTTATGTGCGTAGGAGGACGTGTCGACATGACGACGATCAAGGACACCGCCGAGGAGTGGGAGGTCCGGGCGACCGCGACCCCCTTCGTCGGGAACAAGACCTCTGTGCGCACCGACGACGTGGTCATGCCCGACGGCTCGGTCGTCCGCCGCGACTACCAGGTCCACCCCGGCTCCGTCGCCGTCCTCGCCCTCGACGACCAGGGCCGCGTCCTGATCCTCAAGCAGTACCGCCACCCCGTGCGGCACAAGCTCTGGGAGATCCCGGCCGGACTGCTCGACATCCCCGGCGAGAACCCGCTGCACGCGGCCCAGCGCGAGCTCTACGAGGAGGCGCACGTCAAGGCCGAGGACTGGCGCGTCCTCACCGACGTCTACACGACGCCCGGGGGCTGCTCCGAGGCCGTCCGCGTCTTCCTGGCCCGTGACCTGTCCGAGGCGGAGGGCGAGCGCTTCGAGGTGGAGGACGAGGAGGCCGACATGGAGCTGGCCCGCGTCCCCCTGGAGGAGCTCGTACGCGGCGTGCTGGCCGGTGAGCTGCACAACAACTGCCTGGTGGTGGGCGTGCTCGCGCTGACCGCCGCGCAGGCCGGTGGCGGCGTGGAGTCGCTGCGGCCGGCCGAGGCCCCCTGGCCCGCCCGTCCGTTCGAGGCATAGGCGCAGAGCTGTGCACCGGAGGGGCCGATTCCCGTCGACCTCTCCGGTCACACCATCCGCTGATCCGATTGAGGGACATCCCCGCGCCGCCCGCCGGGGAACGCCGTTCCGCCTGAACTAGGCTCTGAAAGCGTCCCGCCCGAACCTCCGGCGGGTTCGGCACAGGTGGACGGAGCGTGGCCCGTGACGGATCAGGCGGTCGAACCGAAGGACGGACTGAAAAACAGTCAGTTCCTGGGCCGCAGCCGTGAGTTGAAGGAACTGCGCACCGACATCGAGCGCGCGGGACTCGACACGATCGCCGGACGCAAAGCGCCACGCGCGCGCGTGCTGCTCATCGCGGGACGCCCCGGATCCGGTCGCACCGCGCTCGCCGAGGAACTCCTGAGCCAGGTCGCCGCCGACTATCCGGACGGCATCCTGCGGACCCGCCTCACCGCCCCGGACGGCATCCGCGTCCCGACCGAACGCACCGCGCGCGAGCTGCTCGACAGCCTCGACCTCCCGGCACCCCCCGGCGAGGGCGAGGACGACCTCGCCGAGCGGCTGCGTGAAGGACTCTCCGTACGCCGGGCCGTGCTGTTCCTCGACGACGCGGCGGACGCCGAACAGGTAGACCCGCTGCTCCCGGACAACCCCGACTGCCTGGTCGTCGCCGTGTCCGAGGGGCCGCTGACCGGAATCTCCGACGTGCGGCCCTGCACGCTCGGCGGCCTCGACACGAAATCCGCGCTCGAGCTGCTCGGCCGGCACACCGGATCGGTCCGCATCACCGTCGACCCGCGCTCCGCGGAGTCCCTCGTCGAGGAGTGCGGGTCCCAGCCCGCGGCGCTGATGCTGGCGGGCGGCTGGCTCGCCGTACGTCCCAAGGAGGCCGTGGCGGACCTGGCCAAGCAGCTGCACGCCAAGACCGACGACGGCACCGCGCTCGCCCGCGTCTTCCAGCACGCCTACGCGTCCCTGCCGGTGCCCGCCGCCCGGATACTCCGCTACTTGTCCCTGGCACCCGAGGGCCATGTCGACCCGCACACCGCGTCGGCGCTGGCCGGCTGCTCCGTCTCCGCCGCCCAGGCCACCCTCTCCGACTTCACCGTGCTGGGCCTGATCGGGCGGATCGACTCCGAGCTGCCGCAGTACGAGGTGCCCGGCTGCCTGATGCCGCTGCTGCGGGGCCTGACCGAGGCCCACGACCGGCCCGGCGAGCTGCAGCTCGCCCGCGCCCGGATGCTGGAGCGCACGGTGCGCCTGCTCCAGTCCTGCCGCGCGATCACCGAACCGGAAGGCTCGCCCGCCCGCAAGAAGCTCGCGGGGCTGCCCCGCGCCCTGCGCTTCCAGAACCCCGCTGCGGGCGCCGAGTGGCTGCGGGTCCGGCGGCCCGCGCTCCTGGCCGCCGCCCGCCTCGCCGTCGCCGACGGGGAGCTCGACACGCTGGCCAGGCGCCTGATGGCGGCCCTGACGCGGGCCCTGGCCGCCCACGTCGGCGCCGAGGCCGCCGCCCCCGACCTCTACGGCATCCACCGCCTCGTCCTCGACGTCGCCGAGCGCAGGAAGCTGCCCCGCGAGAAGGCCGCGGCCCTCCTGAACCTCGCCGACCTCGACGCGCGGACCGGCCGCACCAAGGAGGCGCTCACCCGCTACCGGGCCGCTCTGGACGCCGGACGCGAAGCCAGGGACCCGTACGCGACCGGCCGCGCGATGGAATCCGTAGGCGGTACGTACCAGGAGCTGGGGGACTGGCACCGGGCCGCCGACTGGTACGGGCGCGCCCTCGCCCAGCGGCTCACCCGCGGCGAGCGCGCCGACGCCGCGCGGCTGCACGGACGCATCGGCACGGTGAACACGTACGCGGGCCGCTACGGCGACGCGCTGCGCAACTGGCGCTCGGCCGCCGCCGGGTACCGCAAGGAGGGTGATGTCGCGGCTCAGGCGCGGGCGTTGAGCGAGATGGCGCGTGTCCAGGAGTACGCGGGCCGGCCCGAGGAGTCGCTGCGCACCTGCCATGAAGCGGTCGAGTGGGCGCGCCAGGCCAAGGACGTGCGACTGCAGGCCGCGCTGCAGCTCCGCCTGGCCGACACGCTCGACCGGCTCGGCGACCCCGCGGCCGCCAAACTGCACCGTGGTGCGGCCGAGCGCATGCTGGGAGAGGAGCTGCCGATCGAAGGAAAGACCCCAGAGCAGGGCGCTGAGACCTACGAAATCCGCAGTGCATCCGAAGAAGATTGATGCTTTGAAAGGCTAGACAGCTAGAAATCCTTCATTAGACTGGCTCCGCCGCGTACTTCCGTGGTGTCTCCCGGTGCGCCCCCTGACGCACGGGTATGTAGTGCATTGCCCGAGAAATCCCTGAGCCAAGGACCGTGATCGACGATGAAGGTCGGCATCCCCCGCGAGGTCAAGAACAACGAGTTCCGGGTGGCCATCACCCCCGCCGGTGTGCACGAGCTCGTGCGCAACGGCCACCAGGTCTTCGTCGAGCAGAACGCCGGTGTCGGCTCCTCGATCACGGACGACGAGTACGTCTCGGCCGGCGCGCAGATCCTCGGCACCGCCGACGAGGTCTGGGCCACCGCTGACCTGCTCCTGAAGGTCAAGGAGCCGATCGCGGAGGAGTACCACCGCCTCCGCAAGGACCAGACGCTCTTCACCTACCTGCACCTCGCCGCCTCCAAGGAGTGCACGGACGCGCTCCTGGAGTCCGGCACCACCGCCATCGCCTACGAGACGGTCGAGACCGCGAACCGCGCGCTCCCGCTGCTCGCCCCGATGTCCGAGGTCGCGGGCCGCCTGGCCCCGCAGGTCGGCGCCTACCAGCTGATGGCCGCCAACGGCGGCCGCGGCGTCCTGCCGGGCGGTGTCCCGGGCGTGCTCGCCGCCAGGGCCGTCGTCATCGGCGGTGGCGTCTCCGGCTGGAACGCCGCGCAGATCGCCATCGGCATGGGCTTCCACGTGACCCTGCTCGACCGCGACATCAACAAGCTCAAGGAAGCCGACAAGATCTTCGGTACGAAGATCCAGACCGTCGTCTCCAACGCCTTCGAGCTCGAGAAGGCGTGCCTCGAGGCCGACCTCGTCATCGGTGCCGTCCTCATCCCGGGCGCCAAGGCCCCGAAGCTGGTCACCAACGAGCTCGTCTCCCGCATGAAGCCGGGAAGTGTCCTTGTCGACATTGCGATCGACCAGGGCGGCTGCTTCGAGGACTCGCACCCGACGACGCACGCCGAGCCGACCTTCCCGGTCCACAACTCGGTCTTCTACTGCGTCGCCAACATGCCCGGCGCCGTGCCCAACACGTCGACCTACGCGCTGACGAACGCCACGCTGCCGTACATCGTCGAGCTCGCGAACCGCGGCTGGGTCGAGGCCCTGCGCCGCGACCCGGCGCTCGCCCTGGGTCTCAACACCCATGACGGCAAGGTCGTTTACCGCGAGGTCGCCGAGTCCCACGGCCTCGAGTACACCGAGCTGGAGTCCCTGCTCGGCTGACGCCGACGACTCACCGACCACTTTCGTCAACGGAAGTCGTCAATCTCACGCATACGGCCGGACCTTGTGAGGGGTCCGGCCGTATGCGTATCACTTGCGCATCAATGCGGACTTGGTCAACTCGCCTCGAACGTAACCCTTTAACCGATTCGCGCACCCGCGAAACGCTTCGAACCGACGCCGTGCACCCTTGACACAAGGGTGTTCCGTTGCCGACACATCGGGCCGGGTACGGCGGATTGTGTTGCTGCGGACCGGTGACACGCCATAGAGTCGCCAACCGTCGGCATGGTGCCACGCTGACCTATCTAGAAGTTTCCTGGTCACCAAGGAGGTAAGACGACTTGTGAATGAGTCGACATTTACTCCCGGGGGTGGTCAACCAGGAACGGTTGCGAGGGAGCAAGGTCCCGCGGGGCTCGAGGCTGTCGGCTCCGTCGCGGTCCGTACCTTTGCCGCCCGTCAGAGCAGCCCCCTGCAGACGCAGACAGCACCCCAGAGCATGGATGGCCATCACGTGAACGCCATGGCCGGCGACCGAAGTGGCGAACGCACCCACTTCGCCGACTACGACGAACTGCCCGAGGGGCACTTCTACGACCCCGACGCCGAGTACGAGCCGGACCCCGAGTACGCGGCGACGCTCGCGCCCGACGCTGCCCGTCAGCGCCGCGAGCGTGTCGGCCCGACCGGGCGCCCGCTCCCGTACTTCCCGATCCCAGGCCCGCTGACCGACCACGGCCCCGCGAAGATCATCGCGATGTGCAACCAGAAGGGCGGCGTCGGCAAGACCACGTCGACCATCAACCTGGGTGCCGCGCTCGCGGAGTACGGACGCCGGGTCCTGCTCGTCGACTTCGACCCGCAGGGCGCGCTCTCGGTCGGTCTCGGCGTGAACCCGATGGAACTCGACCTGACGGTCTACAACCTGCTCATGGAGCGGGGCATGGCCGCGGACGAGGTCCTCCTGAAGACCGCGGTCCCGAACATGGACCTGCTGCCGAGCAACATCGACCTGTCCGCCGCCGAAGTGCAGTTGGTGAGCGAGGTCGCGCGCGAGTCCACGCTCCAGCGGGCGCTGAAGCCGCTGATGGCCGACTACGACTACATCGTGATCGACTGTCAGCCCTCGCTCGGCCTGCTCACCGTGAACGCCCTGACGGCGGCTCACAAGGTGATCGTGCCGCTCGAATGCGAGTTCTTCGCGCTGCGCGGTGTCGCGCTGCTCACGGAGACCATCGAGAAGGTCCAGGAGCGGCTCAACCCCGACCTGGAGCTCGACGGCATCCTCGCCACGATGTACGACTCCCGCACGGTGCACAGCCGTGAGGTGCTCGCACGTGTGGTCGAGGCGTTCGACGATCACGTCTACCACACGGTGATCGGCCGGACCGTGCGCTTCCCGGAGACCACGGTCGCCGGTGAGCCGATCACGACGTACGCCTCCAACTCGGTCGGCGCGGCCGCCTATCGCCAGCTCGCCAGGGAGGTGCTCGCCCGGTGTCACGCCGAGTGAGTCTGCCGGGGGCCGACGAACTGTTCCGTACGACCGGGGGGATGGGGCTCCAGGCCTCCTCCCCGAGGCGCCCGGTCAACGGCGAGGCGCGGGTGCCCGCGCCGGCGGGTGAGAGCGACGCCGTCGCCGCCGAGGAGAAGCCGCGCGGCGAGGGCGGTGAGAGCGCCGAACACGCGGCGGCTGACGACGAGTCGGGCGAGTCCCGCAGCCGTGCCACCGAGGGCGACAAGCCCGCGGGGCGCCGTCCGCCGCAGGGGCAGGAGGGTTCTGCCTCCGCGGGGTCGTCGCGCAAGCGCTCCCGGGCTGCCGCCAACCGGCGGCCCAGCGGGCGTGAGCGCCACGACGAGAAGATCACGGTGTATGTCTCCGCCGAGGAGCTGATGGACCTCGAGCACGCGCGCCTCGTGCTCCGCGGGGAGCACGGGCTCGCCGTGGACCGCGGCCGCATCGTCCGCGAAGCGGTCGCCGTCGTGCTGGCCGACCTCGAATCGCGCGGAGACGCGAGCATTCTCGTACGCCGACTGCGCGGGCGGTAGCGGTAACGTCCGCCTGATGCCCGCGAACGACGACGACTCCTCCACGCCCGGCCGGGGCGCGCGGCGGCGCGCGCTGGGCCGGGGGCCGGGGACGACACGGCTGCCGGCGCCTGAGCCGGAGGTTGTTCCCGAGCCGGAGGTTGTTCCCGAGCCGGAGGTTGTTCCTGAGCCGGACGTTGTTCCCGAGCCGGAGCTCGCTGCTGAGCCGGACTTCGTTCCCGAGCCGGATGTCGGCCCGGAGCCGGAAGTTCACGAGCTTGCGGATCCCGGTCCGGATCCGGGGATTCAGGAGCCCGCGGGCTCCGACCCGGAACCGGAACCCGAGCAGCCTGTGCCCGATGACGGGCGGTTCAAGGTACGGCTGGCGAACTTCGAGGGGCCCTTCGATCTGCTCCTCCAGCTGATCTCCAAGCACAAGCTGGACGTCACCGAGGTCGCCCTGTCGAAAGTGACCGACGAGTTCATGGTGCACATCCGCGCCAGGGGCCCCGAGTGGGATCTCGACCAGACCACCGAGTTCCTCGTCGTCGCCGCCACGCTCCTCGATCTCAAGGCCGCCCGGCTGCTGCCGACCGCCGAGGTCGAGGACGAGGCCGACCTCGCGCTCCTCGAAGCGCGTGACCTCCTGTTCGCCCGGCTGCTCCAGTACCGCGCGTACAAGAAGATCGCCGACATCTTCAGCGAGCGGCTCGACGAGGAGGCGCGGCGCTATCCGCGGACCGTCGGTCTGGAGCCGCACCACGCCGAGCTGCTGCCGGAAGTCGTCATCAGCATCGGGGCGGAAGGATTCGCCCGGCTCGCGGTGAAGGCCATGCAGCCCAGGCCCAAGCCCCAGGTGTACGTCGACCACATCCACGCCCCGCTGGTCAGCGTGCGGGAGCAGGCCGGGCTCGTGGTGGCGCGGCTGCGGGAGCTGGGCGAGGCGAGTTTCCGGGTGCTGGTGGAGGACACCGACGACACCCTGACCGTCGTGGCCCGCTTCCTGGCGCTCCTCGAGCTGTACCGGGAGAAGGCCGTGAGCCTGGAGCAGGACGAGGCGCTGGGGGAGCTTCTCGTGCGCTGGACCGGCGGGGAGAACGAGGGGGAGCCGACCGTCACGGACGAGTTCGACAGGCCTCCCGAGACGGCCGGCAAAGACGGGGAAGAGACGAAGGCCGAGCGGGGCGGGGCGGAGGAGGAGCAGGCATGACGGGCATGAGCGGGCAGGAAGTCGTCGCCGGGGCCGACCGGGTCGCCGAGCTGGATCTCAGGCCGGCCCTGGAGGCCGTACTGATGGTCGTCGACGAGCCGGCGACCGAGGAGCACCTCGCGAAGATCCTGGACCGGCCCCGAAGGGCCGTGGCGGACGCTCTGCGGGCGCTGGCCGACGAGTACACGGTTCAGGGCCGCGGCTTCGAGCTGAGGCTCGTGGCGGGCGGCTGGCGGTTCTACACCCGGCCGCAGTACGCGGCGGCCGTGGAGCGTTTCGTGCTCGACGGGCAGCAGGCCCGGCTCACCCAGGCGGCCCTGGAGACGCTCGCGGTCGTCGCGTACCGCCAGCCGGTCAGCCGCTCGCGGGTCTCCGCGGTGCGCGGAGTGAACTGTGACGGTGTGATGCGGACCCTCCTCCAGAGGGGCCTCGTGGAGGAGGCGGGCGCGGAACCCGAAACAAGTGCGATCCTGTACAGGACGACGAACTACTTTCTGGAGCGGATGGGCCTGCGCGGCCTGGACGAGCTCCCGGAACTCGCGCCCTTCCTTCCGGAGGCGGACGCGATCGAGGCCGAGACGCAGGAAGGGGTCCCGTCGTTCGACCCGGACGCACCCGATGCGCCGGGTTACGAGGACGCAGACGACTAGACGGAACTTTTGATGCGAAGCAGCAGCAGCGGCAGGAACAGCAGCGGAAACAACGGCGGGAGCCGTGGTGGCAACAGCGGCGGCCGCGGCGGCAGCACGGGCGGCGGTGGCCGTGGCGGCAGCACGGGCGGCGGTGGCCGTGGAGGCAGCACGGGCGGCGGTGGCCGTGGCGGCAGCGGTGCTCGCGGCGGCAGCGGCGGCGGTCGCGGCAACTACCGGGGTGCCGGCAACGACCGTGACGACAAGCAGGGTCGTCCGAGCAAGCCGCGTCCCGAGGAGCGTCGCTACGACGTGAGCCCCGGCGACAGTGGCGGCGCCGGGCCGAGGAGGGGCCGGGGCGCGGCAGCGCGCGGCGGCGCCAAGGGCGGCCCCCGCGCCTCTCAGGGCACCGGTGCCCGCGGCAGCGGTCGCGGCGCCCCGTCGACCTCTCGCGAGTACGACGTCCGGCAGGAGGAGCGCAACCGCGACCGTTACGCGGGCAAGCCCACCGTCAAGACCCCCAAGACCTTCCCGGGCGCCGAGCAGGAGGGCGAGCGGCTCCAGAAGGTGCTCGCGCGGGCCGGTTACGGCTCCCGGCGCGCCTGCGAGGAGCTCGTCGAGCAGGCCAGGGTCGAGGTCAACGGTCAGATCGTGCTCGAGCAGGGTCTGCGCGTCGACCCGGAGAATGACGAGATCAAGGTCGACGGCCTGACCGTGGCCACGCAGTCGTACCAGTTCTTCGCGCTGAACAAGCCGGCCGGTGTCGTCTCCACCATGGAGGACCCCGACGGCCGCCAGTGCCTGGGTGACTACACGAACAACCGCGAGACGCGGCTGTTCCACGTCGGTCGGCTCGACACCGAGACGGAGGGCATCATTCTGCTCACCAACCACGGAGAGCTGGCCCACCGCCTCACGCACCCCAAGTACGGCGTGAAGAAGACCTACCTCGCGCACATCGTGGGCCCGATCCCGCGCGACCTGGGCAAGCAGCTCAAGGACGGCATCCAGCTGGAGGACGGGTACGCGAAGGCGGACCACTTCCGTGTCGTCGAGCAGACCGGCAAGAACTACCTCGTCGAGGTCACCCTGCACGAGGGCCGCAAGCACATCGTGCGGCGCATGCTCGCGGAGGCCGGTTTCCCGGTCGACAAGCTGGTGCGGGTGTCCTTCGGGCCGATCGCGCTGGGCGACCAGAAGTCGGGCTGGCTGCGCCGCCTGTCCAACACCGAGGTCGGCATGCTGATGCAGGACGTCGACCTCTGAGCGGTCTTCAGCAGCACCCGGGCCCGCCGCTGAGGCGGTGCCTGGCTCTTGTGTGTGCCACCCCCCTCTCTTTATAGTCGCTAAGACCATAAAGAGAGGGGGGTGGTGTGCGTGCAGGGCTATGACAAGTACGCCTTCGAGCCCTTCGCCGTCACCGTCGATCTGGCCGTGTTCACGATCCGGGACGGCGCGCTGAGGGTGCTGCTCGTCGAGCGGGGACAGGACCCGTACGCGGGACGCCTGGCACTGCCCGGCGGTTTCGTCCTGCCCGACGAGTCCGCGGAGACGGCGGCGGCGCGCGAACTGGCCGAGGAGACCGGCCTGTCCGACGTCACCGGACTGCACCTGGAACAGCTGCGCACCTACAGCGACCCGGACCGCGACCCCCGCATGCGGGTCGTCTCCGTCGCGTTCGCGGCCCTGGTGCCCGATCCGCCCGAGGTGCGCGGGGGCGGTGACGCCGCCCGCGCGGACTGGCTGCCGTACGGCACGGGCGCGTACGGCCCGCTCGCCTTCGACCACGACCGGATCCTCACCGACGCGCACGACCGCGTCGGCGCCGGCATCGAGAACACCTGCCTGGCCACGGCCTTCTGCCCGCCCGAGTTCACCCTCGGCGAGCTGCGGGGGGTCTACGAAGCGGTGTGGGGCGCCGGCCTCGACCCCGCCAACTTCCGGCGCAAGGTCCTCGCCACCCCGGGCTTCGTCGAACCGGTGCACGGTGCCGCCCGGCTCACCGGCGGCCGCGGGAAGCCCGCCGCGCTCTACAAGGCCGGGCCCGCCACCGCCCTGCACCCGCCCCTGCTCAGGCCCCCCGCGGAAGGACGACCCTCATGAAGAAGCGTGCCGCGACCGGCTCCCTCACAGGGCTCGCCCTGGGGGACGCGCTCGGCTTCCCGACCGAGTTCAACGACGTGCCGTCGATCCTCGCCAAGTGCGGTCCCTGGCGGCAGATGGCCCTGCCCAGGCCCGCGATCGTCACCGACGACACCCAGATGACGCTCGCCCTGGGGCGCGGCCTGCGCACCGCGATGGACCGCGGCGTGCTCGCGCCGCTGCGGATGACGCGGCCCGTGCGCGAGGAGTTCATCGACTGGTACCAGTCGCCGGAGAACAACCGTGCCCCCGGCAGGACCTGCCTCCAGGCCTGCGACCTCCTCACGCGCGGCAAGCGCTGGCAGGAGGCCAGCCGCACCGGGTCCAAGGGCTGCGGCGCCAACATGCGCGTCGCGCCGGTCGGCCTGGTCCCCGGCCTCAGCGACGAACAGCGCGCGGGCGCCGCCCAGTTGCAGTCCGGACTCACCCACGGCCACCCCACGGCCCTCGCCGCCTCCGACCTCACCGCGCACGCCGTCCGCCTCCTCGCCCAGGGCGCCGAGCCGGCCGGCCTCGTCGGGATGCTGCGCTCGTACGCGTACGAGAACCGGCGGAAGTACCACGAGGCGTGGCTCGGCGACCTGTGGGCGCACGCCGCCGACCCGAGCCCGGAGCACTTCATCGCGCGCGGCTGGGACGACTGCCTGGCCGCGCTCGAACGGCTCCAGGAGGCGCTGCGCTCACCGTCGCCCGAGACCGACCCGTGTCTGGCCACCGGGGCGGGCTGGATCGCCGAGGAGGCGCTGGCCACCGGCCTGCTCTGCTTCCTGCTCTTCGTCGACGAACCCGTCACCGCCCTGCGCCGCGCCGCCTGCACCTCGGGCGACTCGGACTCGATCGCCTGCCTCACGGGGGCCTTCGCCGGGGCGTACCTGGGCGACGAGGTGTGGCCGGCGGACTGGTCGGAACGGATCGAGTACCGGAGCGACCTGCTGTCGCTCGGCGCGCTCTGGGACGCCTGAATCGATGACGACGCACGACGCCATGACTGCGGGCGAAGCCATGAAGGCAGGCGAAGCCGTGACGACGGGCGGCGCTATGAAGACGGGCGAAGCCATGACCACGCACGACGCCATGAAGACGGACGAAGCCATGACGACGGACGAATCCATGACGACATACGGGTCCCTGTCGGCAGGCGACACGGGCGCCCTGCGTGCCGCGGGTGTGCCCGGCGCCCAGCTCGGGCGGATCGTCGCCGAGCAGGCGGACCCGCTGCTGTTCGCGACGGTCTCGGGGGCGCACCTCTACGGGTTTCCCTCCCGGGACTCCGACATCGACCTGCGCGGCGTCCATCTGCTGCCCGTCGAGGCGCTCGTCGGACTGCGCGAGCCGGAGGAGACCCGGAGCCGGATGTGGGACACCGACGGTCTCGAGATGGACCTCGTCACCCATGACCTGCGCAAGTTCGTCCGCCTGCTGCTCCGGCGCAACGGTTACGTGCTGGAGCAGCTACTCTCCCCGCTCGTCGTGCACACCACCGACGCCCACGCCGAACTCGCGGCGCTCGCGCCCGGTGTCCTCACCCCGCACCACGCCCACCACTACCGGGGCTTCGCCAACACCCAGTGGCGCCTGTTCGACAGGACGCGGGAGCTCAAGCCGCTGCTCTACACGTTCCGGGCGCTGCTCACCGGCATCCTCCTGATGCGCACCGGTGGGGTGCAGGCTCATCTGCCCACGCTCCTGGGCGAGTTGGAGGCACCCTCGTATCTGCCGGAGCTGATCGCGGCGAAGGCGGAGGCGGAGCACGGGGCGGCCGACGTCGGCCACGCGCGCGTGGCCGACGACATAGAGGCGCTGCACGCCGTCCTCGACGCCGCGCAGGAGCGCTCAGCGCTGCCGGACGCCCCGACCGTCCATGACGCCCTGCACGACCTCGTCGTACGGCTCCGTCTGAAGGGCTGACGCCCGCCGGACCTCGAACAGGAAGCCCGCCACCCGCGCCCGGTCCGGCTCGGCCGGCAGCGGGGTGCGGACGGCGGCCTCCTCCGCCTCGGCGCCCAGGCGCGCCATCCGGGCCACCACGTCGTCCCAGGAAACCTCGCCCCGCTTCACCGCGAGCAGCGCCTCACGGTCATCACCCACATCGAGGGTCAGCCGGCCGGTGCGGAGCAGATCGCGGCAGGAGGCGAGGAGCCGCAGCAGATGCATAGCGTGCTTCCAGCGCGGAGCGCCGTACCGGCGGACATCGGCGTCGAGCTTCTTGCGCTGGCCCAGCGCGTAGCCCGTGAACGTGGCGTGGACCTGCTGGGACAGGAACGCCTCACGCAGGTCGAGCAGTTCGCGGCCGGTGTCGGTGACGTGCTCGACGAGCGGTGAGTGCAGGCACTCCAGGATGTTCGGATTGGCCCGCAGGGCGAGCTCGCAGAAGCGCTCCAGTTCCCAGGAGAACTGCTCGTCCGCCGGACCGTCGACATGCGTCGGCGGCTTCTCGAACCGCCAGAACATCGGCGTCGGCGCCACGAAGACGCCCCGCCTGTCGGTGTCGCTGCCGTCCGTGGCCAGGCCGAACGCCCGCGATCCCAGCACGCAGGAGTAGACCGTGTGGTCGCGCACCAGGTCGAAGGCTTCTGTCATGGACGGAGCGTACGGGCCGCACCCGGCCGCTGCGGAGCGAATTTCCGGCATGCGTGATCTTCGGGAGGACGGGCAGGCGAGGGCCGCCTGAGTGGCGACCGAGTGTGGTTCGGGTCACATTGGCATGGTCTGTGGACTCCAGAAGTGAGCCCGCACAAGACTCCGAGAACGTACCGAAAGGCGTGACCATGGCGGGTGACAACGATCTGGGAAGCCTGCTCGGCGGCCTCCTCGGTGACAAGGCGGGCGGCTCGGCGGGCGGGGTCCTGACCTCGCTCCTGACCGCGTTCGCCAAGAGCCAGGGCGGCTCTGCGGGCGGCAACCCGCTGGGCGGCCTCCTGGAGACGCTCGCCAAGTCGGGCCTCGGCGGGCAGGCGCAGTCCTGGGTCGGCACCGGCTCGAACGAGCAGCTGACCTCGGACCAGGTCAAGGAGGCCCTGCCGGACGCCACGCTCCAGAAGGTGGCGGCCGAGTCGGGCGTCACCCCGGACCAGGCGGCGCACGACATCGCGAGCTCCCTGCCCACGGCCGTCGACAAGCTGACCCCGCAGGGCGAGGTGCCGAGCGTCTCGCTCGACGAGCTGGTCAAGGAGCAGAAGCTCTGAGGCGGCGCACCGCATCGCACCACGGCGCGGCGTCCCGTCTCGGCAGGCGGGCGCCGCGCGCCGGTGCCTGGAGGGCTGGCTAGGCTTGGCACCTCATCAGCCTGTACGTACGCGAGCAAGGAGCGACACCGTGGCGGTACGAGCGGTCCGGGGCGCCGTCCAACTCGAACGGGACGAAGCCGGACACATGGACGAGCAGGTCAGCGAGCTGCTCACCGCCATCCTCGAGCGGAACGCGCTGACCTCCGACGACCTGATCTCGATCTGGTTCACGGCCACCCCCGATCTGCACTCCGACTTCCCGGCCGCCGCCGCGCGCAAGCTGGGCATCGTCGACGTCCCGCTGATCTGCGCGCAGGAACTCGACATCGAGGGAGCGCTGCCGCGCGTCGTGCGCGTCCTCGCCCATATCGAGTCCGAGCTGCCGAAGTCCGGGATCGCGCACGTGTACCTCGGTGCCGCGGCCGCCCTGCGCAAGGACATCGCCCAGTGAGAACCGCCCTCGTCATCGGCACCGGTCTCATCGGTACCTCCGCCGCCCAGGCACTCGCCTCGCGCGGCGTACAAGTGCACCTCGCCGACCACGACCCGACGCAGGCCCGCACCGCCGCCGCACTCGGAGCCGGCACCGACGAGGCGCCCGAGGGACCCGTGGACCTGTGCCTGGTGGCCGTGCCGCCCGCGCACGTCGCGACGACCCTGGCCGACGCGATGCGGCGCGGAGTGGCCCGCGGATACCTCGACGTCGCCAGCGTCAAGGGCGGCCCGCGCCGCGATCTCGAGGCGCTCGGCCTCGACCTCAGCCCCTACATCGGTACCCACCCCATGTCGGGCCGCGAGCGCAGCGGGCCCCTGGCGGCCACCGCGGATCTCTTCGAGGGTCGCCCCTGGGTGCTGACCCCCACCCGCGACACCGACACCGAGGTCCTGAACCTCGCGCTGGAACTGGTCGCGCTGTGCCGGGCCGTCCCCGTCGTCATGGACGCGGACGCCCACGACCGCGCCGTCGCCCTCGTCTCCCACATGCCGCACCTGGTCTCCAGCATGGTCGCGGCGCGCCTCGAGCACGCCGAGGAGTCGGCCGTACGCCTGTGCGGCCAGGGCATCAGGGATGTGACGCGCATCGCGGGCTCCGACCCCCGTATGTGGATCGACATCCTCTCCGCGAACCCGGGCCCGGTCGCCGACCTGCTCTCCGCGGTCTCCGCCGACCTCGACGAGACGGTGAGCGCCCTGCGCTCCCTCCAGTCCTCGGACGAGGCGAAGCGGAGCGAGGGCGTCACCGGCATCGAGGAAGTCCTGCGCCGCGGGAACGCGGGCCAGGTCCGCGTCCCCGGCAAGCACGGCGCGGCCCCGGCGGCCTACGACACCGTGGCGGTCCTCATCTCCGACCAGCCCGGCGAGCTGGCCCGGATCTTCGCCGACGCGGGCGCCGCGGGCGTCAACGTGGAGGACGTCCGCATCGAGCACGCGACCGGCCAGCAGGCGGGCTTCGTCCAGCTGCTGGTCCAGCCGGCCGCGGCCCCGAAACTGGCGGCCGCGCTGCGCGACCGCGGCTGGGCGATGCGCCAGTAGGGCCTGTCGTCAGGGGCTGTAAGGGCAGGGTGCCTGAGCCAGTAACCTTGTGCGGGGCGCCTCTGCGCCCCGCCTCCCTGTCCCGTGCACTGAGAAAGGTGTCCGCAGCCCCGTGGAAACCGCCGCAACCGCCGCAAGCGCCGCCCCGGCAGCAGTGATCGTCGCCATCGACGGCCCCTCCGGCACGGGCAAGTCGAGCACCTCGAAGGCCGTCGCCGCCCAGCTCGGGCTCAGCTACCTGGACACCGGAGCCCAGTACCGGGCGATCACCTGGTGGATGGTGAGCAACGGCATAGACCTGACCGACCCGACGGCCATCGCCGCCGTGGCCGGCAAGGCCGAGATCGTCTCCGGCACCGACCCGTCCGCCCCGACGATCACGGTCGACGGTGTCGACGTCGCCGCTCCCATCCGCACCACCGAGGTCACCTCGAAGGTCAGCGCCGTCAGCGCCGTCCCCGAGGTGCGTGCCCGCATCACCGAGCTGCAGCGCTCCATCGCCGCCTCGGCGGAGCAGGGCATCGTCGTCGAGGGCCGTGACATCGGTACGACCGTCCTGCCCGACGCCGACCTGAAGATCTTCCTCACCGCGTCGCCGGAGGCCCGCGCGGCCCGCCGCAGCGGTGAGCTCAAGGGCGCCGACGTGAAGGCGACCCAGGAGGCCCTGATCAAGCGGGACGCCGCGGACTCCAGCCGCAAGACGTCCCCGCTGGCCAAGGCCGGCGACGCCGTCGAGGTCGACACCTCCGAGCTCACGCTCCAGCAGGTCATCGAGTGCGTCGTCACCCTCATCGGGGAGAAGCGGGAAGCGAAGTGACCGCGGCTTCCCCCTCGGAAAGAGGCGCGGAGGTCGGCCGCCGCATCGGGGTCGGCCTCATGTACGGGCTGTGGAAGCCCCGCGTCCTCGGCGCCTGGAAGGTCCCCGTGACCGGCCCGGTGATCCTGGCCGTCAACCACGCGCACAACGTCGACGGGCCGATGGTCATGGGCGTCGCGCCCAGGCCGACGCACTTCCTGATCAAGAAGGAAGCCTTCGTCGGGCCGCTCGGCACCTTCCTGGGCGCCATCGGCCAGGTCGAGGTCGACCGGTCGACGGCGGACCGTACGGCGATCACGCGTGCGCTGAGCGTGCTCGACGAGGGGGGAGTCCTCGGAATCTTCCCGGAGGGCACCCGAGGGGGCGGCGACTTCGCCTCCCTGCGGGCCGGTCTCGCCTACTTCGCGGTGCGCAGTGGGGCGCCCATCGTGCCGGTGGCGGTCCTGGGAAGCACGAAGGGGCGCGGCCGGTTGATAAAGGCGCTGCCGCCACTGCGCAGCCGCGTCGACGTCGTCTTCGGGGACCCGTTCCCGGCGGGCGACGGCAGCGGGCGGCGTACGCGCAAGGCGCTGGACGAGGCGACCGTGCGCATCCAGGAGCGGCTCACCGCGCACCTGGAAAACGCCAGGCACCTGACCGGCCACTGAGCGAGACTTTCAGTAGTGGACCGCCGTAAGTGATCAGACGGTCCACCGATCACCACAATGAACGACGAGGTACGGACTTCATGAACGACCAGATCCAGCCGGAGGGCTCGGCCGAGCACGAGCACGGGGCCCTTGGCGACGCGGAGTACGCGGAGTTCATGGAGCTCGCCGCGGTAGAGGGCTTCGACATCGAGGACGTCGAGGGCGCGATCGAGGAGGCGGGCCACGGCCCGCTGCCCGCACTCGCCGTCGTCGGCCGCCCCAATGTCGGCAAGTCGACCCTGGTGAACCGCATCATCGGCCGCCGCGAGGCCGTCGTCGAGGACAAGCCGGGCGTCACCCGCGACCGCGTCTCGTACGAGGCCGAGTGGGCGGGCCGCCGCTTCCGGCTCGTCGACACGGGCGGCTGGGAGCAGGACGTCCTCGGCATCGACGCGTCCGTGGCCGCGCAGGCCGAGTACGCGATCGAGACCGCCGACGCCGTCGTCTTCGTCGTCGACGCGACGGTCGGCCCGACGGACACCGACCTCGCGGTCGTACGGCTGCTGCGCAAGGCCCGCAAGCCGGTCGTGCTGTGCGCCAACAAGGTGGACGGGCCGAGCGGCGAGGCGGACGCCACCGCTCTGTGGTCCCTCGGTCTCGGCGAGCCGTACCCGGTCTCGGCCCTGCACGGCCGCGGCACCGGCGACATGCTGGACGCCGTCATCGAGGCGCTCCCCGACGCCCCGGCACAGACCTTCGGCACCGCGATCGGCGGCCCCCGCCGCGTCGCCCTCATCGGCCGCCCGAACGTCGGCAAGTCCTCCCTCCTGAACAAGGTGGCGAACGAGGACCGCGTCGTCGTGAACGAGCTGGCGGGCACCACCCGCGACCCGGTCGACGAGCTGATCGAGCTCGGCGGCAAGACCTGGAAGTTCGTCGACACGGCGGGCATCCGCAAGCGGGTCCACCTCCAGCAGGGCGCGGACTACTACGCCTCGCTGCGGACCGCCGCCGCCGTCGAGAAGGCGGAGGTCGCGGTCATCCTGATCGACGCGTCCGAGTCGATCTCGATCCAGGACCAGCGCATCGTGACGATGGCCGTCGAGGCGGGCCGCGCGGTCGTCGTCGCGTACAACAAGTGGGACACGCTCGACGAGGAGCGGCGCTACTACCTGGAGCGCGAGATCGAGACGGAGCTCGCGCAGGTCGCGTGGGCGCCCCGGGTGAACGTGTCGGCGACGACCGGGCGCCACATGGAGAAGCTCGTCCCCGCGATCGAGACGGCGCTCGACGGCTGGGAGACGCGCGTTCCGACCGGCCGGCTCAACGCCTTCCTGGGTGAGCTGGTGGCCTCGCACCCGCACCCGATCCGCGGCGGCAAGCAGCCCCGCATCCTCTTCGGTACGCAGGCCGGCACGAAGCCGCCGCGGTTCGTGCTCTTCGCCTCCGGCTTCATCGAGGCCGGCTACCGGCGGTATGTGGAGCGGCGCCTTCGCGAGGAGTTCGGTTTCGAGGGGACGCCGATCCACATTTCGGTCCGGGTGCGCGAGAAGCGCGGCCGCAAGAAGTGAGCTAGCCCCTAGCGTTCGCGGCGTGGACCGGGCGGCAGTGCGGCAGGGAGGTTGCTCCCGGTGCTGTGCTGCCGCCCGTTCGTGTGCCAGGAGCCGGTCGGCGGCGAGCTGTGGACGTGCTGCGGTTCGTGGTGCGACGCGCTGTGCCGGCCGCTGGTGCTGTGGTGCACGGTGTACGAGCCCGAGCCGAACGCGGAGAACGAGAGGTTCTCCTCGCCGCTGCGGTCGCCCGGCAAGGCCCGGAAGGACCGGCGGTACTCCGAGTACAGGGCGTCGTAGATCGGTGTGGCCGAGCGGCCACCCGCCGATTCGTGCGTCCCGCGCATGGCGGGGATAGGGGTCGGATACTGCGGACGGCGAGGGAGGTCGTATGCGTGCACGTAGGTGCCAACGACCCGCACACCCTCACGGATGCGGCCCGGGCTGCGGTTTCGCAGGCCGAGGGGGGTGCGGGCGGCGCACGCGGAGGTGCACGGAGCGGCGTCCTGGGGGCCCGGTACGACCGTGGGCCGGGCACGCGCCCGGCCCACGGTCACCTCGGCTCGTGAGGGAACGTCACGTACCGGCCAGCGGCATCGTCGCGCCGACGAGCAGCCCGTTCGCCGCGGCCTTGTCGAGGGCGTCGCGGAGCAGGTCCTCGCGGGGCTGGCGGCCGATCGTGCCGGACGGGGCGGCGAAGACGAGGACGGAGTTCGTCTTGTTCGCCGCGGCGCGCCAGCTGTCGGTGACGTGCAGCGGCTGGTGCGCCTGCCACCACGCGACCTGACCCGCACCGACGGTGCCGGGCTGCAGTACGGCGTGCAGCTGGCCCATGGCGAGCAGCACGGACCAGCCGTGCAGCACCGGCGGCACCTCGCCGACCTGGGCGGTCGGCGTGAAGCCCTGCTCGGCGAGGAGGGTCAGGAACTCGTCGAAGCCACCCATGGCGCCGGGGCGGGAGATCGGCCCGGTCGGCTCGACGACGAGCGCGGGGTGCAGCTCACCTGAGATCAGGACGAGCCCGCTGGTCACGCCGAGCACGGCCTGCTGCGGCTGCGGGGCGGCCTGCCCCGGAATGGGCTGCGCCGCGGGGGAGGGGACGGGGGACGCTGCGCCGGGTGCGCCGCCGTCGCCGGTGATGGAACGTACGGCTCCCTGCAACTGCTCCTCGGACACCTGGACGACCTGCGAGGGCAGGCAGGTGGAGTGGGCGAAGGCGAGGACGGCGGTCTCGTCGCCGATGAACAGGACGGTGCTGGTGCGCTCCTGTTCCGAATCGCCCGGAGTACGGCAGGACGTGCAGTCGTATGTGCCCGGGGCGTTGTCACCGGCGAGCAGCCGGTCGGCTTCTGCGTCGCCGATCTCGGCGCGTACGTCGTCGCTGACGTCGAGCATGCGCGGCACGGGTGGCTCCTCGGATTCGGTGTGTTGCTGCGTCGAATGCGGCCGGGCGGTCCCCGGCTCATAAAGAAGACAACGGATGATCTGGGCAGGGGGTCACGCCCGGAAGTGGATGGAATCGACCCATCCGGCGCGCGGCGCGAACCGCCGGCCGGAATCAACCTCTCCAGATCAACTCCCTTTGCGTGCAAGGGGATTGATGCGAGGAGGTGAGTTCCGGATCGTCATGCCCACAGGTCGACAAATCCTGAAATCGTGCAATGAGGAAGGTGGCTGAAAACAGTCGCTGGCGCATATGTGTCTTCGGCGGTCCGTGCGGCGGCCGACCGGGTGGGGCCGGTCCGGCGCCGGGCGCGGCTCGGCGGAGGCGTGGACTCGTCTGCCTAGCGTGACGCGATGCGCCCCATGCCCGTGATCCGCAAGCGCCCCGCACGCCGTTTCCTTCTCGCGGCCCTGCCGGCTCTGTTCACCGCCCTGCTCACCCCCGCGTTCGCCGCCTCGCCGCCACCGGCTCCCGGCCCCGGGCGTCTGACCCTCAATGTGTCCGAGTGCGTCAAGGACGAGTGGCCGTGGGGCTGCCTGGCCGAATGCGAGAGCACCGGACGCTGGCACATCAACAGCGGCAACGGCTACTACGGAGGGCTGCAGTTCTGGCAGTCCACCTGGAAGGAGCACGGCGGCCTCCTGTACGCCCCGCGCGCGGACCTCGCGAGCCGCGCCGAGCAGATCGCGGTCGCCGAGAAGGTGCTGGTCACCCAGGGCTGGCGTGCCTGGCCCGTCTGCTCCAAGGTGCTCAAGCTCGACGGCCGCGTCCATGTGGTCGAGGAGGGCGAGACCCTCAGCTCGATCGCCGCGCGCTACCGGGTCAAGGGCGGCTGGCACGCGCTCTACAAGGCCAACAAGCAGATGGTCGGCAACCGTCCCGACCGCCTCAACAGCGGCACCATGCTGATCGTCCCGAAGGCATCGGCCAAGAGGCTCGGCTGAGTTCGGACGTCCCGGCGGCGAACACGACGGCACCGCGCCGCAGTTCGGGTGGGTCACTCAAGAGGGTGACGTCACCACGAACTGCTTCGTGGTGCCTCAGCCCTCCTACCTGCCTTGATGTTGGAAAGCGTCAAAAGGTTCCACAAATCGTCTCTCAATCACGCATCTGTTCTGGAACAAGATGGTGGTGAAGCCCAACCTCTGCCCCCGCATCCCTGTCTAACCCTGCGGTAGGCGGACGAGACGGACTGTCCGCGAGGAACAGTGGAATACGGGGACGCATGCAGATTTCTTTCCTGATTCACAACGCCTACGGAATCGGGGGGACGATCCGGACGACGTACAACCTCGCGAACACGCTTGCCGAACAGCACGACGTCGAGGTGGTCTCCGTTCTGCGCCACCGTGACGAACCGGTCTTCAGGCCCGACCCGAGGGTCCGGGTCCGCCACCTCGTCGACATCCGCAGGGGCACACCGGGCTACGAGGGCGACAGCCCCGAATACCGCACCCCCGCCACGACGTTCCCGCGCGTCGAGGGCCGCTACGACCAGTACAGCGCGCTCACCGACCGCCGGATCGCCGAGCACTTGCGCGCGGTCGACGCCGATGTGGTCGTCGGCACCCGCCCGGGACTCAATGTGCACCTGGCCCGCCAGACCCGGCGCGGCCCCCTGCGCGTCGGCCAGGAACACCTCACGCTCGACAGCCACCCCATCGCGCTGCGAAAGCAGTTGCGCGCGGTCTACCCGCGGCTCGACGCGCTCACCACGACCACGGAGGCCGACGCCCGGGCGTACCGCGCGAAGATGCGGCTGCCCGGCGTACGGATCGAGGCCGTGCCGAACCCGGTGCCCGCGCCCGGCGTCGAACCCGCGGACGGCTCGGGCAAGTGGGTCGTCGCGGCCGGCCGGCTCGCCCCGGTGAAGCGGTACGACCTGCTGGTCAGGGCCTTCGACCGGGTCCGCGCCGAGCGGCCCGACTGGCGCCTGCGGATCTACGGCGGCGGCAAGCAGAAGGACAAGCTCCGCGCCCTGATCGACGACCTCGGTCTGTACAACCACGTGTTCCTCATGGGCCCCGCCCACCCCATCGAACCTGAGTGGGCGAAAGGTTCCATCGCCGCCGTCACCTCCAGCCTGGAGTCGTTCGGCATGACCATCGTCGAGGCGATGCGCTGCGGCCTCCCGGTGGTCGCCACCGACTGTCCGCACGGCCCCGGCGAAATCATCGACAACGGTGTCGACGGCCGCCTGGTCGAGGTGGGCAACGTCGAGGCCATCTCCGACGGCCTCCTCGAACTGATCAACAACGACGCGCTGCGCGCCCGGATGGCGAGCGCCGCGCTCAAGGACTCCGAGCGGTTCGACCCGGCGCACATCGCCGAGCGCTACGAATCGCTGTTCGGCTCGCTGACGGCCCGCCGCGGCGGAGGCCTTCTGCACCGCACCCGCGGCGCGCTGCTCGGGGGCGCGTACGCGGTGCGGGACGCGGGACGCTCCGCGTTCACGGCCCAGGGAACGTCACAGAGAAAGGGGCGCACGGCATGACGCCGCCGACAGCTTCGGCAGACTTCCCGGCCTCGGCCGAGCCTTCCGTGGGCGACGGGGCCAAGGCGCCCCGCGCCGACTGCATCGCCGACTCGGCGGGCGGTCTCACCTTCGACGTCACCGACCACGGCGGGGCCGACCCGGCCCATCTGGTCCTCACCGACCGGGACAGCGGCGAGGACGTGCGCCTGCCGCTGACCCCGGCGGGCGACGGCAGCCTGCGGGCGGCGCTGCCCAGCAGCGTCCGGCTTCCCGAGGGGCGCTGGGACGTCTTCGCGCAGGTGGCCGGCGAGGAGCCGCAGCGTCTGGCCCCCGGCCTCAACGACCTGCGGTCCCTCGTCGACCGCGTGCCCAGCGGCTCCCGCGGCTTCGTCGCCGTCCGCATCCCCTACGCGACCAAGCACGGCAACCTCACCGTGCGCAGCTGGTTGCGCGCCCCGCACGCCGAGGCGGGTGAACTGCTCGTCGCGGAGGGCGAGATGACGGTCCGCGGCCGCGTCTACGGCACCGCGATCACCCCCAAGGCGTACGCGGAGATACGTGCACGCGAGGACGGCGGGCCCGCCCTGCGCGCCGAACTGACGCCGCGCGGCGAAGAGTTCTCCTTCCGCGTCGGGTACGAGGAGCTGGACGCGGGGCGCTGGGACCTGTGGGTGCGCCCGGAGGGCGAGGACGGACTCGCGGTACGCGTCGCCCGGCTCCTGGACGACGTCGCCGACAAGAAGCCGATCTTCACCTACCCGACCGCGCGGCTCGACACCGAGCGCGGCCGGATCGCGGTCGAGCCGTACTACACGCGCGACAACGACCTTGCCGTCCTCGTGACCACGGCCGCCGCCGAGTAGTCCGCGCGCGGCGCCCTTGCGGACCCCGGCTGTCCGCAAGGGCTGGCAGACTCGGGCCCATGCTGGAGACCTCGGCCCGACTCCTGCGGCTGCTGTCGCTGCTGCAGGCCCACCGCGAGTGGTCGGGCGCCGACCTCGCGGACCGGCTCGGCGTCACGCCGCGTACCGTCCGCCGCGACGTCGACCGGCTGCGCGGGCTCGGCTACCCCGTCGACGCGAGCCCCGGCACCGGCGGCGGCTACCGGATGGGCGCCGGGGCCGAGCTGCCGCCGCTGCTCCTCGACGACGACGAGGCCGTCGCGGTCGCCGTCGGCCTGCGCGCCGCGGCCGGCCAGGGCATCGAGGGCATCGGCGAGACATCCGTACGGGCCCTGTCCAAGCTCGAACAGGTCCTCCCCAGCCGGCTGCGCCGCCGCGTCTTCGCCCTCAACGCGTTCACCGTGCCGATGCTCCGCGGCCCGGGCCCCTCCGACGTCGACCCGTCCGTCCTCACCGAACTCGCCACCGCCTGCCGGGACTCGGAGCGGCTGCGCTTCGCCTACGAGGACCACGGCGGCGCCGTCACGCGCCGCACCGTCGAGCCGCACCGCCTGGTGTGCAGCGAGCGCCGCTGGTACCTGGTCGCCTGGGACGCCGACCGCGAGGACTGGCGCACGTTCCGCGTCGATCGCATCACGCCGAAGCCGCCGCACGGACCGCGCTTCACCCCGCGCACACCACCGGCCGACGACCTCGCCGCGTATGTCTCCAAGGGCGTCTCGCAGGGCCCGTACGCCACCGGCGCGACGATCCGGCTCCTGGTGCCCCTGGAGGAGGCGAGCCAGCGGATCAGCCCGTCGGCGGGCACGCTCGAGGCCGACGGCGACGACAGCTGTGTGCTGCGCACCGGGGCGGCGAGCCTCGACGTGATGGTGATCCACGTGGTCCTGATGGGCTTCGAGTTCGAGGTGCTCGAACCCGACGGGCTCACGGACGCGATCAGGACCGCTCGGGACCGTCTGTCCCGGGCACTGGAACGGGCCGGCTCAGCGGACGGGCCGACGCGAACGCCGGATGGTGCAGGTCGAAGGCCGGGGACTCGGAGCGGATCCGGGGCAGCGTGAGGAAGTTGTGCCGCGGCGCCGGACACGGTGTCGCCCACTCCAGCGAACGTCCGTAGCCCCACGGGTCGTCCACGTCGACCTTCTCGCCGTACCTGGCCGTCTTCCAGACGTTGTAGAGGAACGGCAGCGTGGAGAGGCCGAGCAGGAACGAGCCGACGGTCGACAGGGTGTTGAGCGCCGTGAACCCGTCGGCCGCCAGATAGTCCGCGTACCGCCGCGGCATGCCCTCGGCGCCGAGCCAGTGCTGCACCAGGAACGTGGTGTGGAAGCCGACGAACAGTGTCCAGAAGTGGATCTTCCCGAGCCGCTCGTCGAGCATCTTCCCGGTGAACTTCGGCCACCAGAAGTAGAAGCCGCCGAACGTCGCGAAGGCGACCGTGCCGAACACGACGTAGTGGAAGTGCGCGACCACGAAGTACGAGTCGGTCACATGGAAGTCCAGCGGCGGCACGGCGAGGATGACGCCGGTCAGGCCGCCGAACAGGAACGTCACCAGGAAGCCGACGGACCACAGCATCGGGGTCTCGAAGGACAGGGATCCCTTGATCATCGTCCCGATCCAGTTGAAGAACTTCACGCCCGTGGGCACCGCGATCAGGAACGTCATGAACGAGAAGAACGGCAACAGCACCCCGCCCGTCACGAACATGTGGTGCGCCCACACGACGATCGACAGGCCGGTGATGGCCATCGTGGCGCCGACCAGCATCGAGTAGCCCCAGATCGGCTTGCGGCTGAAGACCGGGAGGATCTCGGAGACGATGCCGAAGAACGGCAGCGCGATGATGTAGACCTCCGGATGGCCGAAGAACCAGAAGAGGTGCTGCCACAGCAGCGCACCCCCGAACTGGGCCTCGAACACCACGGCCCCGAAGCGCCGGTCCGCCTCCAGGACGAGCAGCGCGGCGGCGAGCACCGGGAAAGCCATCAGTACGAGGATCGACGTGAACAGCGTGTTCCACGTGAAGATCGGCATCCGGAACATCGTCATGCCGGGCGCCCGCATCCCGATGATGGTCGTCAGGAAGTTCACCGCGCCGAGGATCGTGCCGAAGCCCGCGAGCGCCAGGCCCATGATCCACATGTCGGCGCCGATGCCCGGCGAGCGCGTCAGGCTGTTGAGCGGGGCGTACGCGAACCAGCCGAAGTCCGCGGCCCCGCCGGGCACCATCAGCGAGCCGATCACGATCAGTCCGCCGAACAGGAACAGCCAGTACGAGAACATGTTGAGCCGGGGGAACGCCACGTCGGGGGCGCCGATCTGCAGCGGCATGATCTCGTTGGCGAAGCCCGCGAAGGTCGGGGTCGCGAAGAGCAGCAGCATGATCGTGCCGTGCATCGTGAAGAGCTGGTTGTACTGCTCGTTGGACAGCATCTGAAGCCCGGGCCGCGCGAGCTCCGCCCGCATCAGGAGCGCCATGACGCCGCCGGCGAGGAAGAACGCGAACGACGTGATCAGGTAGAGGTGGCCGATCTTCTTGTGGTCCGTGGTGGTCAGCCACTCCACGACGATCCGGCCCGGTGTCTTCGTCCGCGCCGCTCCTGGTGCCGGCTGCACGGGCTGCACGTCCGTCGTACCCATCGCTTGCCCCCTCGCTACTCGCGCCCCGGGCCTGCCTCGAGCACACGCCATGATGCTCGCTTCCCCACCGACTCCGACAGGGGGCGTACGGGAGCTCTGTGTCGCGTTCATGCAATTCCGATGGGGCGTCAACTGGTGAAGAGCGCCCGGGAATCCGAATTGGGCAGGTCCCGGACGCTGTCGTGGCGCTATTTCCGGGCACGTTATCCGGGCGCTTTCGGCGAAGTCGCGGAATTATGCCGTGACGCGCGCAGAACAAGCGCAGAAGGAGCATCGAATCGCTCGTACGTGTGACGGAGTTCGAGTGAAACGCGTGTCGTGGACCTGTGACAGAAGCGTGACCGGAGGGGGACCCGTGACGGCGTGCGGCCCGCCCTGGTGTCAGGCAGCCGGGCCGCCTAACGTGGCGGTCATGGCACCCATTCCGACCCCTCCCGCAGACCCCCAGGACACTCTCGACACGTACGTCGGCCTCGATGCGCCGGGCGCCGAGGCGCGGGCCCGTGAGCGCGGCTGGTCCACGGTCAGGTCGCTGCCCCCGGGCGCGATCATCACCATGGAGTACCGCGCGGGACGGCTGAACTTCGAGGTGTCCGACGGCACCGTGACCCGCTGCTGGAAGGGCTGACGGGGCAACGCGAAGGCCCCCGGTTCCGTGTGGGAACCGGGGGCCTTCGCGTTGCGGGGATCAGGTTGTGCGTACCGGCCCCGCGGCCTGCGGCGCTCTCGCGCTTGTGCCGGTCAGCCGCCGGCGACCGGGCGGGCGGCCGAGGTGGTGCCGCGCGGCACGCGGTCCGCGTGCGGCGGCCTGCGGCTGCCGGCCGGGGTGACCGGGGTGCGCTCGGAGCGCGCGGTGTGCGGGCCCGGGGCGAGCAGCCCGGGGGGCCGCACCGCCCGCGCGGTGCCGACCGGTTCGCGTACCGGCGGCTCCTCCGAGGCCGGCGGGGCGGCGCGCTGCGAGACCAGCGTGGGCGTGGCGGCGGCCGGGGCGGGCGTCGGGAGCG
The DNA here is from genome assembly GCF_055582645.1 of Streptomyces sp. NPDC107517. Lineage (NCBI taxonomy): Bacteria > Bacillati > Actinomycetota > Actinomycetes > Kitasatosporales > Streptomycetaceae > Streptomyces > Streptomyces sp. NPDC107517. The sequence continues at coordinate 46,814 of NZ_JBVJPM010000005.1, forward strand.
CGCCGGAACGGCGGCTGCGCCACAGCTCGCGCAGCGAGAAGATCCAGGCCTCGACCTGCGTGATCAGCGGCTCGACCCAGGGCAGCGCGAGCAGGATGAGCAGACCCGCGGCCCAGCCGAGGAAGACATCGCTCAGCCAGTGCGTACCGAGGTACACGGTGGTCAGGCCCACGCTCAGCGAGATCACGGCGGAGGCGGCCGACAGCCAGCGCCTGGCGCGCGGCGTCGAGGCCAGATAGGCGAGGATTCCCCAGGTCACCACGGCGTTGGCGGTGTGGCCCGAAGGAAATATATCGCCGCCCTGCCACATCTCGTTCGAGCCGATCGTGGTCGCGTAGTGCGGGCCGAGGCGGCCCATGCCGAGCTTGGCGGCGCCCACGGTGATGTTCAGGAGCAGCAGCGCGGCACCGAACGTGAGCAGCGGCCGCAGCGTGTGCTGACGCCAGGAGCGCCAGCCGAGCCAGGCCATGACCATCACCGCGGTCGGCCCGCGCTGGCCGAGGACGACCCAGTAGTCCAGGAACGCGTGGATCTCGGGCCACTGCTGGTAGGGCCGGAAGAACATGACCTGCCAGTCGAAGGTGACCAGCCAGGACGTGGTCAACACCGCCACCACGATGGCGAGGTAGAAGGACAGGGTGGCTCCGAAGAGCACGACCCTGTGCCGGCTCATCCTGGGCACATCCAGGTTGACCGGTCGTTCCGGCTCACGGTCGAGGCGGGCGAAGAGCCGCTCCAGACGGGTGAGGTTTCGTTCGGTACGCACCCAATCGACGCTACAGCGAGTGAGTGCCGAACCCGGCCGAATCACTCGGTTTGTGATGACGATGTGATGTGGGATTGCTCTCAGCGGGGCGTTAATTCCTGCGGATATCACTATCCGACCGGAGCGTTGCCTTCAATTACATTGATCATTTCGTGCATTCGTTTTTCGGCGCGCCTGAATTCGTTCACCGACGGCTTCCCTGGAATTTCCTGTCCGATCACCCGGTGCGATCGGACGGGCCTCCCCGGGCCCGCCGGGTCGATCAAGTCGATCAAGGAGGCCCCGACCCGTTCAGCCAGAAGGCCCCGTACACCGCCGACGCCACGGCCACGCCGCCGAGCACCGCCGCCGATCTGCTCGTACGCAGCCGGGCGAGCGCCACCGCGACCGGCAACAGGAGCGGGAACGCGGGCAGCAGAAGCCGCGGCTTCGAGCCGAAGTACCCCGACGCGCACAGCGCGAGCGCGACGACGATCCCGCAGTAGACGAGCAGCGCGAGCGGCTGACCCCGCCGCACGCACAGCACGTAGAGCCAGATCACGAGCGCGACCCCGACGGTCAGGCCGAGCCCCGCGAGCGCCGAGGGGAACGTCGTGAACTTGTCGGCGACGAAGCGCGCGAAGGCGAGACCGCCGTCGAAGCCGTTGCCCCAATGACCCTGGACGTCGAGATAGCCGAAGAGGCCGCCCCCCGTGCGACGCCCCACCCACAAGACGTACGCGGCGGCGCCCAGGGGGGCGAGCAGCACGCCGACGGCCATGCGCCAGGAGATCCTCTTTTCGCGCACGACCTGGACCAAGGCCGTCGCCCAGAGCGCGGCGACCACCGCCGCACCCACCGGCCGGGTCAGCCCCGCGAGCGAGGCGAGCAGCCCCGCGCTCACCCACCGTCCGGTCAGCACCGCGTACAGCGACCAGGCCGCGAGCGCCGTGAACAGTGACTCGCTGTACGCCATCGACTGCACGATCCCGACCGGGAGCACCGCCCACAGCACGACCGCGCAGACGCCGGCCCGTCGCCCGTACAGCAGCTCGGCCACGAGGAAGATCCCCCAGGCCGCGCAGAGCGACGCGAACCAGCTCACCACCAGGCCCGCGTCCGCGTACGACAAAGGGCTCATCGCCGACACCAGCCGCTCCAGCCACGGCAGCAGCGGGAAGAACGCGAGGTTCGAGTGCACCGTGCCGTCCGGCAGGCGCACCTGCCAGCCGTAGCCGAAATCAGCGACGCGGGTGTACCAGAGCGAGTCCCAGCGGGCGGTCAGCAGCGTGTGCGGGCTCTTCCCCCGCGCCGCGCTCCACACGGCGAGCAGGATCAGGCCCAGGGCGCGCACCCCGGCATAGGCGAGGAGCGCCGGTGCCGCGCGGCGCAGCGCACCGGCGGCCCGGGCCGGCGCGCTCCGCGGTTCTTGCAGGTCGACTTCGGTCACGGCGTCGATTATCGGCGCCGGGCGCAACCGGACCGCACGCGCGGTGCGTGGTCGGGAAGTGGAGCGTGGCGTACACCACACTCCACGGTCAGGCGCATGAGAGGTCCGCCACGTGTCACCACAATGGACTCGCGTACTCTGGCGGCTCACTCGCCAATCGTTGCGTGGGCACGGGAGTCCGCTCCTTCCGGCCGCAACCGCGGGGAAGTCCCCACCCCGCGGATCCGCCGAGCGCGAGGACCACTGGGAGGTACGCATATGTCCGGGACGACCACGGCCGGCGCGCCCTCTCGCCTGCGGACCGCCGGGCCAGGCGCCAATCGCTGGGTCGTCCTCGTCGTCCTGTGCACCAGCCTGCTGCTCGTCGCCCTCGACGCGACCGTGCTGCACGTCGCCGTCCCCGCCGTCACCCAGGACCTGCGGCCCTCGGCCGTCCAGCTGCTCTGGATCGTGGACGCCTATCCGCTGATCTGCGCGGCGCTCCTGATCCTCTTCGGCACGCTCGGCGACCGTGTCGGCCGCAGACGCGTACTGCTCCTCGGATACGGCCTCTTCGGCGTGGCCTCCGCGCTCGCCGTGTTCGCCTCGACACCGCACATCCTGATCCTGGCCCGCGCGCTGCTCGGCGTCGGCGGCGCGATGATCATGCCCGCGACCCTGTCGATCCTGCGCGCGGTCTTCCCCGACCGTCGCGAGCGGGCCGTCGCGATCGGCGTCTGGTCGGCGGTCGCCGCGATAGGCGCCGCCACCGGACCGGTCCTCGGCGGCTTCATGGTCGAGCACTTCTGGTGGGGCTCGGTCTTCCTGATCAACATCCCGCTGATGGCCGTCATGCTGCCCCTCGGCCGTCTCATACTTCCCGAGTCCAAGGGCCGCTCCGACGGGCCCTGGGACGTGGTCGGCGCCTTCATGGCGGCCGTCGGAATGCTCGGTGTCGTCTACGGGGTGAAGCGGCTCGGCGTCGACCGCGACCTGCTCGACCCGTCCGCCGTCGGCCCCCTCCTCGTCGGCGCCGCCGTGCTGATCGTGTTCGTGCGGCGGCAGAAGCGCCGCGAGCACCCGCTCATCGACATGAAGATGTTCGTGAGGCCCGCCTTCTCCACCGCGGTCGGCTGCATCGTCCTCGCCATGCTCGCCCTGGTCGGCCTGGAGCTCATCGCCGTCCAGTACCTCCAGCTGGTACTCGGCCTGAGCCCGCTGGAGACAGGTGTACGGCTGCTGCCACTCACCTTCGCGGCGATGGCTGCGGGCGTCCTCGGCTCGGCCCAGCTGCGCCGCTTCGGACCGCGCCGCATGGTCTCGGCCGGCTTCGTACTCACCGCGTCCGCCGTGCTCCTGCTCACGCTGATGGGGCAGCACGACCGGCCGTCGCTGCTCACCTTCGGCTTCGTCCTTCTCGGCTTCGGCCTGCAGACCACCCTCTTCGGTGCCTACGAGTCGATGCTCAGCGAGGCCTCGGCACAGGACGCCGGCGGCGCCGCGGCGATCGGGGAGACCTCCTACCAGCTCGGCGCGGGCATGGGCATCGCGCTGCTCGGCTCGGTGATGAACGCCGCGTACGCACCCGGGATCGCCCGGGTCGCCGGAGTGCCCGGATCCGCGAGCGCCCAGGCGGGCAACTCGCTCGGCGAGGCGTATCAGGTCGCGACGCGGCTCGGCGGTACCGCCGGTGAGGCGCTGCGCAGCGCCGCCCGGGTCGCCTTCGTGCACGGACTGCACGTGACGCTGTTCGTCAGCGCCGGTCTCCTGCTGCTCGGGGCGCTGGCCGCGCTGCGGCTGCCCAAGCGCATGGAGTGCGATGCCGCTGCCCCGCAGGACGCTGAGGGCACGGCGAAGATCGGGCCCCAGCGCGGTCCCGAGCGGGTCGGCGTGGAGTCCACTGTCGCGTGACGGATGCCGCGGGCGGTGACCCGGCCGCGGGGCCGGGCCCTACCCACCCGTGACGTTCAGCTCTGGTTGAAGAAACCGTCCGTCGGACGGCTCTCCGCCTCGCCGTTGACCACCTGCGTGTCGGCAGGGCTCAGCAGGAACACCCGGTTCGCCACCCGCTCGATGGAACCCCGCAGCCCGAACGTGAGCCCGGCCGCGAAGTCGACGACGCGCTTGGCGTCCCCGGGCTCCATGGCCGTGAGGTTGATGATGACCGGGACACCCTCCCGGAACATCTCGCCGATGCCTCGGGCGTCCCGGAATCCGTCCGGGGTGACCGTGCCGATCCGGCGGCCCTGCTCCTCGGCGGTGTCGGCCGCCACCTTCACGCGCGGGTCCGTGACCCAGGCGGCGCCGGTCTGAGGCTCGGACTCCTCGACCCTGTCGTCGTCGTAGCCGTCGTAGTAACGCTCGTCATCGTTGTCGTCGACGAGGCCAAGCCAGGCACTCGCCTTGCGCACCGATCCCATGGACGCCTCCTCTCACAGCGGTTCCTCTGCGTTTCGCATCCCTATGGTCGTCCATGATGCGGATGGTGCGCCAAGTGGATAGTCGCCGCGCGGGGTTTTCGTGACGCTACTGGTGCAGAGTCAACACGGCGCTGTCCCATGAATCCCAAGGGTCGTATCCCATACGGCTGCTGACAGTGAGTGAAATATGATTCTTCGCGGCGTACGGGTGACGACCGGTGCGTACGGGTGAACGGCACCCTCGCTACGATGCTGCAGTTTACGTCTTCAGGACCCTCGGGGGAGTCGTCTTGTTCGGAATAGTCCGGCCTTGCAGTCATCGTCTCGGCGAGGGGCTCAAGGCGCAATGGATGGCTCATCTGTGCGGACTCTGCCTGGCGCTTCGCGGTGACCACGGGCAGTTCGCGAGGATTGTCACGAACTATGACGGTTTGCTGATCTCGGTTCTGACGGAGGCTCAGGCCGAACACGCCGCCGGGGGACGGCGCACGGCGGGGCCCTGTCCACTGCGCGGCATGCGCACCGCCTCCGTCGCGCAGGGCGAGGGCGCCCGGCTCGCCGCCGCCGTCTCGCTGGTCCTCGCCTCGGCGAAGGTCCGCGACCACGTCGCCGACGGCGACGGCCTCCTGGCCCGCAGGCCGGTGGCCGCGGCGGCCCGCCGGGTGGCCACGAAGTGGGGAAAGGCCGGCTCCCGTACGGGTTCTGACGTGGGGTTCGACACGGCCATCCTGGTCGACGCCGTGGAGCGCCAGATCGGGATCGAGTCGCTCGCCGGCCTCGGAACTCCGGTGCTCACGCTCACCGAGCCGACCGAGACGGCGACCGCCGCCGCCTTCGCGCACACCGCCGTCCTCGCGGGACGCCCCGGCAACGCGGCGCCGCTCGCCGAGGCGGGCCGGCTCTTCGGGCGGCTCGCACACCTCCTGGATGCCGTGGAGGACAAGGAAGCTGACGCCGCGTCGGATGCCTGGAACCCGCTCACGGCGACGGGCACGGACCTCATCGAGGCGCGCCGCCTCGCCGACGACGCGCTGCGCGGTATCCGTCTCGCCCTGCGCGAGGCCGAATTCGTCGACGGCACGCTCGCGCATCTGCTGCTCGTCCACGAACTGCGCCGCTCGGTCGACCGCGCCTTCGGCACGTCGGGCTGCGCGCACGGCGCCGACGCGTCCCAGGGCGCCGATCCCTCTCAAGGAGCCGGCCCCTCCCGCGGCGCGCACGCACCGACGGCGTCCAGCCCGCAGCACGGCCCGGGTGCGCCCGGCCCCTGGGTGCCCACCGGATCGGGCCCGTATGTGCCACCCGGGTCCTCCGGACCGTACGGCTCGCAGAATCCGTACGGCGGCGGGCAGGGCGGTCCCGGGGGTCCGGGCGGACCCGGTGGCTTCGGCGGGGGGCCGTCCTTTCAGCCGCCGAAGCCCGGCAAGCGGGGGTTCTTCGCCGGGTGCGCCGCGGCGATCGGGCTCTGCTGCACCTGCAAGGTGTGCTGTGCCGACGAGTTCGAGGGGCCCTGGTCCCGGAAGAAGCGCGACGGCTGGTGCAGTGAATGCTGCTCCACCGACTGCAGCTGCTGCGAGGCGTGCTCCATCTGCGAATGCTGTGAGTGCTGCTCCTGCTGCGACTGTTGAGGCTCCCGGGTCCCGGGCCGGGTCCGGTTCCTGCTTCCGGGTCCGGACCCGGGGTCCGGCGTCAGTCCTTGATCTCGGGCGGTGAGATCTGTGACTTCTCGATCGCGGAGTCGCTCGTGCCCCACTTCTGCAGGATCTTGTCGTACGTCCCGTCGGCGATCAGCTTGTTCACCGCCGCCCGGAACGCGGGCGCCAGCTTCGTGCCCTTCTTGAAGGCGAAGCCGACGTCGAGGCGGTGGTACTCGTTGAGGAACCTCAGCCCCTCCTGGTGGGCGACGGCGTACCGCAGCCCGTTGATGGTGCTCATCACCACGTCGGACCTGCCCTGCTGGAGGGACGACCAGATCGCGCTCTGGTCCGCGTACGTCTTCACGCTGTACGCCTTCTTCCCGGCGGCCGTGCAGAGGTGCTTGTTCTCCTCCAGGGTCGCCTCGAAGGTGGTGCCCGCGCCGGTCGCCACGTTCAGGCCGCACAGCCGCCTGAGGTCGGTGACCTTCTTCAGGCCGCTGTCCTCGCGCACGGCGAAGCCCTGGCCGTCATTGATGTACGTGACGAAGTCGATCGTCCTGCGCCGCTCCTCCGTGACGCCGAAGTTGCCTGTGCCCAGGTCGTACTTGCCGCTGCCGAGCGCGGGAAGGATCGCCTCGAAACCGGCGGCCTCCCGCTTCAGCTTCAGTCCGAGGACCTTGGCGACGGCGTCGGCGAAGTCGATGTCCTGGCCGGCGGCGGTCCTGCCGTCCTCCAGGTAGAAGGCGCCGGGCGGGGTGCCGCCGATGGAGGCGCCGACGGTCAGCCTGCCGCTCGCCCGGACGCCGGCGGGCAGCAGCTTCGCCGCCGCCTCGTCCTTCCCGACGCTCTTCACCACGTCGGTCGTGGGGATCCGGTCGCTCCTGCCCGCAGGTGCGGCGCCGCCGGCGGCGGACCGGGGGTTTCCGGAGCCACAGCCGGCCAATGCCAGGGTGGCCGCGGTGATCAGGGCGAACGCGGTCGGAATTCGCTGACGGGACATCAAAAGCGTACGCATGACGTGGAGTTCTGCCCTTCGAAGACAACAAGCACGCAGGGGTGACGAGAGGGAGAGGGGAGGGGCACGCGAGGACGCGTGGGTGTGTGAAGGCGTGGACGAGTGCGCGCACTTGGGCGCACCGGGAAACGCAGAAAACGCAGAAAGGAACGCTCAGAACGCGGCGAGCGTCAGGGAGCGTGGAAGAGAGAGAAGTAGACGCGCAGCGGGCGTCAGAAGGGCATCAACAGGACGCCGACCACACTCGACCGAAGTCGATGTGGGAGCGCGTGACCAGCCACTGCTGCGGATGCATGGGCCAAGTGGAACAGGCATCCGTTTCCGCGTCAACTCACTTGAGACGTACGGCTCACACTCTGGACAGCCTTGACAGCGAGCGGAGCGAGCCCCGTACCCTCGGTGAGGGACCGCTGCTGAGGGGCTCGGTCCGCATGTTCCGTGTGAAGGCAAGACCGTGCTGGATTCCAGTGCCCACGGAGCCTTCGCATGTCCTCGAACACACTCGCAAAGACCGCGCCTCCCGCGGCCGGACCGCCCGTCGGCGCCGGTGAGGCACAGCCCCGCATCGTCCGTCGGCCCCGCAGCGGCCAGTGGCTCGCCGCCGCCGTCGTCCTCGTACTCCTCGCGCTCGCCGTCGACTCGGTGATCCGCAACGACGCCTTCCAATGGGACGTCGTCGCCGACTACTTCACATCGGCGTCCGTCCTGCGCGGACTAGGTCTCACCCTCTGGCTGACCGCCCTCGTCATGGCGCTCGGCTTCGCCCTCGGCGCCCTGCTCGCCGTCATGCGCCTGTCCGCCAACCCCGTGCTGCGCGCGGTCAGTTGGGGCTACGTCTGGCTGTTCAGGTCGATGCCGATCCTCGTGCAGCTGCTGTTCTGGTTCAACATCGGCGCGCTGTACCCGCACATCCTCGGCATCAGGACCGTCGACCTGTTCGGGCCTGTCGCCGTCGCCATCATCGGGCTCACGCTGCACGAGGCCGCGTACGCCGCCGAGGTGGTGCGCGGCGGCATCCTCTCCGTCGACCGCGGGCAGATCGAGGCCGCGCAGGCGCTCGGCCTCAGCCGGTTCAGGCGCCGGCGGCGGATCGTCCTGCCGCAGGCCATGCGCTCCATCGTGCCGCCGGCCGGGAACATGCTGATCGGCACCCTCAAGGGCACCTCCATCGTCAGCGTCATCGCCGTCCAGGACCTGCTCTACTCGGTGCAGCTCGTCTACCACCGCACCTACCAGGTCATCCCGATGCTCCTGGTCGCCACCATCTGGTACGTCGTGGTCACCTCGCTCCTCAGCGCCGGCCAGTTCTACGTCGAGCGGCACTACGCGCGCGGCTCGGAGCGCACCCGATGAGGCCCTCGCTGGTGATCGTGGGAGCCGGTCCGCGGGGGACCGGCATCCTGGAGCGGATCGCCGCGAACGCACCCGACCACGCCGGCCTCGAACTCGACATCCATCTCGTCGACCCGTTCCCGCCGGGCGGCGGACGGGTCTGGCGGCAGGCGCAGTCCCCGCTGCTCTGGATGAACTCGCAGTCCCAGGACGTCACGATGTTCACCGACGACACGGTCGAGCTCGACGGTCCGGTACTCCCCGGGCCCGCCCTGCACGAGTGGGCGGACCTCGACGGCCGCGCCTTCGCCGGCCGGCAGCTCCAGGGCGCCTATCTCCATTGGGTGTACGAGCGGTCGGTGGCGGCGCTCCCGCCGGGTGTCACCGTCCGCCACCACCCGTGCCGCGCCCTGCGTGTCAGCGGACCCCGCGAGGGCCGCCAGCAGGTGTGGCTCGACGGGCGCGCCCGCCCCCTCCTCGCCGACACGGTCGTCCTCGCCCAAGGTCACCTGGACGCAGAACTCGACGCAGAGCAGCGGGAGTTGAACGCTTACGCCGGCGCGCACGGACTCGTCCATCTGCCGCCCGACTTCACCGCGGACAGCGATCTGACCGCGCTCGCTCCCGGTGAGGACGTCCTCGTCCGCGGCTTCGGCCTGGCCTTCGTCGACCTGATGGTGCTCCTGACGGAGGGGCGCGGCGGACGGTACGAAGGGGACACGTACATCCCCTCGGGGCGTGAGCCCGTCCTGCACGTCGGCTCCCGGCGCGGCGTCCCGTACCACTCCAAGATCGGCTACGACTGGACCGGCGAGCGTCCGCCGCTGCCCCGCTTCCTCGGCCCCGCCGAGATCGACGACCTCCTCGCGCGCCCCGGCGGCTACGACTTCCGGCGCGACGTGTGGCCCCTCATCGACAAGGAGCTGGGCTTCGCCCACTACCACCGCCTGTTCACCGCCCACCCCGAGCGCACCCGTGCCGCCTGGGCCGGCTTCGAGGAGAAGTACGCGGCAGCCGAACCGCTGAGCGCCGAACTCCACGCCCTCGTGGCCTCCGCCGTGCCCGACCCGGCGGACCGCCTCGACCTCACGGCCCTCGACCACCCGCTGGACGGCGTACGCCACACCTCGAACGAGGCACTCCAGGACGGGCTGCGCGGTTACATCACCGCGGACCTCGAGCGCCGCCACGACCCCGCGCACAGCCCCGACCTCGCCGTGTTCCTCGGTCTGTTGTCCGTGTACGGGCAGGTTGTGCGGCTCGGCGACATCGGGTCCTGGTGGCACGGCTTCTTCAGCTACCTCGCCTCCGGGCCGCCCGGACCGCGGCTGCGGCAACTGCTCGCGCTCTCCCGGGCAGGAGTCGTGAAGTTCGTCGGCGCGGACATGCGGGTCACCGCCGAGGGCGGCGTCTTCCGCGCGACGAGTGCCACCGTCCCCGGCTCCGTCGTCGAGGCCCGCGCCCTCGTCGAGGCCCGCCTGCCGCACCCCACCCTCGCCCGGACCCGCGACCAGCTCCTGCGCGAGCTGTACGAGGACGGGGCGCGGGCGACCCCGGCCGGGCTCCTCGCGGTCGACCCCGAGGACGGGCGCGTCCTGCACCGCGACGGCACGGCGCACCCGCGCCGCTTCGCGCTCGGCCCGCACACGAACGCGCGCGGCGCCGGAGCGTTCACGCGGCCGCGCACGAACAGCCCCTCGTTCCGGCAGAACGACGCCACCGCACGCGCGGTCCTGGCGTTCCTGCGCGACCTCTCCTGTCGCGCCGCAGCCTGAGCCCCCGGCCCCGCCCCCGTACCTTTCCGCCCTCTTGAGGAACCCCCATGTCCCTGACCAGTGATCCACCCATCGACAAAGCGACATCAGTCACGACAGCCGGCGACGCCGTCGACCACGGCGCGCTGAAGGTGGTGCCCGTCCGCCACCCCTGGCGCTGGGCCGCAGTCGCCGCGACCGCCGTGCTGCTCGCCCAGTTCGCGCACGGATTCATCACCAACACCGGCTGGGAATGGGGGGTGTTCGCCGACTACTTCACCGCCGACGTGATCCTCAAGGCGGTGTGGACCACCCTTCAGCTGACGTTCTACGGAACGGCCCTCGGGTTCGCGCTCGGCCTCGTCCTGGCCTTCATGCGCCTGTCGGCCAGCCGGTTCCTCCGGGCCGTCGCCTTCGGCTACATCTGGGCGTTCCGCTCGATCCCGCTGATCGTGCAACTGCTCTTCTGGTTCAACCTGGCCTATCTGTACAAGGAGTTGCAGTTCGGGATGCCCTTCGGGCCCGGCTTCCTCTCCTTCGACACGATGGGCCTGGTCGGCGCGATGAGCGCGGCCGTCCTCGGGCTCGCACTGCACCAGGCCGCGTACGCCGCCGAGATCGTGCGCGGTGGCGTACTGGCCGTCGACGGCGGCCAGTCGGAGGCCGCGGCCGCGCTCGGCATCCCCCGGCTGCGGCAGATCCGCCGCATCGTCCTGCCGCAGGCCATGCGCTCGATCCTGCCCAACGCGGCCAACGAGGTGATCTCCCTGTTCAAGGGCACCTCGATCGTCTCCGTCATGGCGATCGGCGAGCTCTTCTACCAGGTCCAGGTCATCTACGGCCGCAACGGGCGCGTGGTGCCGCTCCTGATGGTCGCCACCGTCTGGTACGTGCTCCTGACCAGCGCGCTCTCCGTCCTCCAGCACTACGTGGAACGACACTTCTCGAAGGGAACCACCCGATGAACGACGCGGGCGCCGACCGGACCATGGTCGACATCAAGGCCGTCCACAAGAGCTTCGGCACGCTGGAGGTGCTGCGCGGCATCGACCTGGAGGTGCGGACCGGCGAGGTCACCGTCGTCCTGGGCCCGTCGGGCTCGGGCAAGTCCACGCTGCTGCGCACCATCAACCACCTGGAGAAGGTCGACAGCGGCTGGATCAGCGTCGACGGCTCCCTCGTGGGCTACCGGCGATCCGGCGACAAGCTGTACGAGCTGCGCGAGCGCGAGGTGCTCAAACAGCGCACCCGGATCGGCTTCGTCTTCCAGAACTTCAACCTGTTCCCGCACCTCACGGTCCTGGAGAACATCGCCGAGGCCCCCGTCTCCGCCCTCAAGCGCCCCCGCAAGGAGGTCCTCGGCCACGCGCGCGGGCTGCTCGACCGGGTCGGGCTCGCCGACAAGGCCGACGCCTACCCGAAGCAGCTCTCCGGCGGGCAGCAGCAGCGCGTCGCCATCGCCCGCGCGCTGGCCCTCGAACCGAAGCTGCTGCTCTTCGACGAGCCGACGTCCGCGCTCGACCCGGAGCTCGTCGGTGAAGTCCTCGACGTCATCAAGGACCTGGCGCTCCAGGGCACCACGATGATCGTCGTCACGCACGAGATCGGCTTCGCCCGTGAGGTCGCCGACACCGTCGTCTTCATGGACGAGGGCCGCATCGTCGAACAGGGCGCCCCCGGCGACGTACTGGACGCACCGCGGCACGACCGCACGAGGGCGTTCCTCTCCAAGGTCCTGTGACCCCCAGTCCCCGTTTCCGCACCACCTTTCAACTCGCCTTATACCAACAGGAGTTCACGCATGCTGTCCCGCCGCGCCCTCGCCCTGTCCGTCGCCGCACTCGCGGCCGCGCCCCTGCTCACCGCCTGCGGAGGTGACAGCGATGCCGCGACCGGCACCGGCAAGGGCGGTTCCGAGAGGGTGGGCGGCATCAACATCGGGCCCGACCAGCACCGCATCCGCGCCAGGAAGGTCGACGCGATCGCGGCCAAGCTGCCGGCCGCGGTCCGCGAGCGCGGCACGCTCAGGCTCGGCGGCAGCGCCGACGCCTCGCCGCCACTCGGCTTCTACGCCACCGACGACAAGACCCGCATCGGCTCCGAGATCGACCTCGCGACCCTCGTCGCCGACACGCTCGGCCTGAAGATCGAGTTCTCCCCGGTGTCCTGGGAGAACCTCTTCGTCGGCCTCGACAGCGGCAAGTTCGACGCCGTCTTCTCGAACGTCACCGTCACGGAGGAGCGCAAGGAGAAGTACGACTTCGCGACCTACCGGCTCGACAACATCGCGTTCGAGGCGAGGAAGGGCACGAGCTGGCGGGTCGAGGAACCCAGGGACGTGGCCGGGAAGACCATCGCCGTCTCCTCCGGCACCAACCAGGAGAAGATCCTCGTCGACTGGAGCCGGCAGGACGAGAAGGCGGGCCTGAAGCCGGTCACCATCAAGTACTTCCAGAAGGACACCGACTACTACCTCGCTCTCCGGTCGGGCCGTATCGACGCCTACCTCGGCCCGAGCCCCAGCGCCGCCTACCACGTGCAGTCCGCGGGCCAGTCGCAGATCATCGGCACGCTCTCGGGCGCGGGCGACCGGATCCAGGGCAAGATCGCCGCCACGACGAAGAAGGACAGCGGACTCGCCGACGCGTACGCCGCCGCCCTCGACCACGTGATCGAGGACGGGTCGTACGGGCGCGTCCTGAAGCGCTGGGGCCTGTCGACCGAGGCGGTCGAGAAGTCGGAGATCAACCCGCCCGGTCTGCCCAAGCCGTAGCCCGCCCCAACCCCCGTACGCCCCTTCTCGTCCAAGGACCTGCTCATGACTACGTCAACCGGGCGCGGCCTGCTGCATCTCGCGGCGGCCGTCGACCAGCCCGACACCTACGACGCCGATCCGTATCTCACGCTCACGCGCCTCGCGGAACGCGGCGCCCTGGACTTCGTCACCCTCGGGGACTCCTTCGGCCGGCCCGGGCCCGACGCGCTCGCCGTGCTGTCCCGGGTCGCCCCGGCCACCACCCGCATCGGCCTCGTCCCCACCGTCACCACCACACACACCGAGCCCTTCCATGTGCAGGCCGCCGTCGCCACCCTCGACTGGGTGAGCCGGGGCCGCGCCGGCTGGCGGCCCGAGGTGTCCGCCACCGGGGAGGAGGCCCGCCTTTTCGGCCGCAGGGCTGCCGCGCCCGCCGCTGAGCTGTGGCGCGAGGCCGGTGAAGTCGCCGATGTGGCAACACGGTTGTGGGACAGCTGGGAGGACGACGCGGAGATCCGCGACGCGGCGACCGGACGTTTCATCGACCGGGAGAAGCTGCACTACGTCGACTTCCGGGGCAGCGCCTTCTCCGTGCGCGGCCCGTCCATCGTGCCGCGTCCGCCGCAGGGCCACCCCGTCACGGTCGTCGACACCGCGGAGCGGCACGCGTACGACGTCGCCGCGCGCCACGCCGACGTCGCCCTGGTGAACGTGACGAGCCCGGCGCGGGCCGCCGCCGTCCGCGCCGGGCTGCGCCGCCGCGCCGCCGAGCACGGCCGCGACCCTGACGGGCTGCGTGTCCTGGCCGCGCTGCGCATCGACCTCGGCGGCGGGGAGCACGCGGCCGTGCCCGGCCACGGCGGGGGAGGGCCGCTGCCGAGCGAGCTCGGCCCGCTCTACCGGGGCGGCCCGGTCGACCTCGCCGACCTGGTCACCGCCTGGCACCGCGCCGAAGCCGTGGACGGCTTCCACCTCACACCCGTCGAGCCGCGCCGTGACCTGGAGCGGCTCGTCAACGGCACGGTGCCGCTGCTCCAGCACCGCGGCCTGTTCCGCACGTTCTATCCCGGCAGCACCTTCCGGGAGCACCTGGGGCTCGCCCGGCCCGCCAACCGGTACGCCGCGCTCGCGGGGGACCCGTCATGACCTCAACTGCCGTGCCACGTAAACAAGTTCATCTCGCCGCCCACTTCCCGGGGGTCAACAACACCACCGTCTGGACCGATCCGCGCTCCCGCTCACAGATCGACTTCGCGTCGTTCGAGCACGTCGCCCGCACCGCCGAGCGCGGCCTGTTCGACTTCTTCTTCCTCGCGGAGGGGCTGCGGCTGCGCGAGCACAAGGGGCGCATCCACGATCTCGACGTCGTCGGGCGGCCGGAGTCCGTCACCGTCCTGAACGCCCTCGCGGCCGTCACCGAGCGCCTGGGCCTTGCCGCGACGGTCAACGCGACGTTCAACGAGCCCTACGAGACCGCCCGCAGGTTCGCCACGCTCGACCACCTCAGCGGGGGCCGAGCCGCCTGGAACGTCGTCACCTCCTCCGACGCCTTCACGGGCGAGAACTTCCGCCGCGGCGGCTTCCTCGACACGGCGGACCGGTACACGCGTGCCGCAGAGTTCGTCGCCACGGCCCGCGAACTGTGGGACTCCTGGACGCCCGAAGGCGAGCCGCGGCCCTTCGCACACACCGGCCGGCACTTCGGCATCGAGGGCGAGTTCACGCTGCCGCGCTCCCCGCAAGGGCACCCCGTCGTCATCCAGGCCGGGGACTCGCCCGAGGGGCGTGAGTTCGCGGCGTCGGCGGCGGACGTGATCTTCACGCGGCACGGCACGCCGGAGGCGGGCCGCGCCTTCTACGCCGATGTGAAGAGCCGGCTCGCGACGTACGGGCGTACCGCCGAGGACCTGAAGATCATGCCGGGTGTCACCGTGGTCCTCGGCGACACCGCCGCCGAGGCCCAGGAGCGCGCCGCCGGGATCAGGCGCCAGCAGGTGTCCCCGCAGAACGCGCTCCTCACCCTGGAGCAGATCTGGGGCGTCGACCTCTGCGCGTACGACCCCGACGGGCCGCTGCCGGACATCGATCCGGTCGTCGACTCCGATCTCTCCCAGGGCCGCACCAAGCGCGGCGACCCCCGTGCCATCGCCGAGCAGTGGCGCGCCCTGTCGCGCGCCAAGGGTCTGTCCATCCGGCAGACCGTCATCGAGACCACCACGCGCCAGTCGTTCATCGGCACCCCGCAGGCCGTCGCCGCCGAGCTCGACGAGTTCGTGCAGAGCGACGCGGCCGACGGCTTCATCCTCGTACCGCACCTCACCCCGGGCGGCCTGGACGAGTTCGTCGACCAGGTGGTGCCCCTGCTCCAGGAACGCGGGGCGTACCGCACGGAATACACCGGTACGACGCTCCGCTCCCACCTGGGGCTGAAAGCACCCGTACACCCCGCACGCGAGGAAGGCCCGAGCGCATGACCGCCGACGCAGCCGACGCCTGGCAGCAGTGGCGCGAGCAGCGGACCGCATCCGTCGCAGAGCCCTACGGACCGCCCGCCCTCACCGGCACCCTCCTCCAAGCTCTTGAGGAGCAGGGGGGACCCCCTGCTCGACGACTATCCGGAAGGCAAACTTCCGGCCATTCCCGGGACATGGCGGGCCGACGGCGACCGGGTCGCCCTGACCGCCGCCCCCGAGGACGGACTCACCCACGACGGACAGCCGGTCACCGGCGGGGTACGGCTCGCGGCCGACGCGCAGGTCGGCCTCGGCGGGCGCCGCCTCGTCGCGATCGTGCGCGAAGGGCTGTGGGCCGTACGCGACTTCGACCCGCTGTCGGGGCCGCGGCGTGCCTTCCGCGGCATCGAGGCCACCGCCCATGACCCCCGCTGGACCGTCGAGGGCCGCTCCACGCCGTACGAGACCAGCCGCACGGTCCGCGTCGAGAAAGCCGACGGCAAGACGCGCGGCCTCGGCCTCGGCGGTGAACTGGCCTTCTCCCTCGACGGGCAGGGACCTGACCCTCCAGGTCGCGGTGCAGGCGGACGGCTCGCTGTGGGCCGTGTTCGCCGACGCCACCAGCGGCGACGGGACCTTCCGGTTCCGCTTCCTGCGGCCCGCCGCACCCGACGCCGAAGGCCGGACGAGCGTCGACTTCGACCGCGCGGTGCTGCCGCCCTGCGCCTTCGCCGACCACTTCGTCTGCCCCTTCCCGCCGCCCGGCAACACCCTGCCGGTCAAGATCGAGGCCGGCGAACGGAACCTCGTCGGCCACCGCTCCGTCTGACAGGGGAGCCGAGCCCCGGCGGCCTGCGACCCACCGCAGAAGCCGTCGGGGCATGTGGCCGTGTACCGGACGGACGGCCGAAAGGCGCCCTTGTGCCGGTCAGTTGAAACGCCGAATACTCCCGAGCAGCGCTTGTCAGGGGCACCGCATCTTCGGAACATTCCGGAATCCGGAATCCGAACGGGGCCGCTGGCTGCGCCTCACGGGCCCCCGACCCCACGCGGGGCCCCCGACTTCCCTCGGGAGGAACGACCAGTGAGGATCAAGCGCACCACCCCCCGCAGTGGCATAACGAGACGCGCCCGGATGATCTCCGTGGCCTCCGGACTCGTCGCCATCGGCGCACTCGCCGTCCCCACGGCCAGCGCGTCGGACGCGCCCGTCGCGCACACCTTCAGCGCGACCCAGCTCAGCCAGGCCGGCACGTCCGTCCTGAAGTCCGATGTACCCGGCACCGCCTGGGCGGTCGACCAGAAGACCAACCAGGTCGTCGTCACCGCCGACAGCACGGTCTCCCAGGCCGAGATCGCCAGGATCCAGAAGGCGGCCGGCGGCAACGCGGGCGCCCTGAAGATCGAGCGCACCCCCGGCACGTTCAAGAAGCTGGTCTCCGGCGGCGACGCCATCTATGCGAGTAGCTGGCGCTGCTCGCTCGGCTTCAACGTCCGCTCGGGCAGCACCTACTACTTCCTGACCGCGGGCCACTGCACCGACGGCGCCGGCACCTGGTGGTCGAACTCGTCCCACTCGACGGCCATCGGTTCGACCGCGGGATCCAGCTTCCCGGGCAACGACTACGGCATCGTCAGGTACACCAGCACGGGGACCCCGCCCGGCACGGTCGGCAGCCAGGACATCACCGGTGCGGCCACGCCGTCCGTGGGGACCACGGTCACCCGGCGGGGCTCGACCACCGGTATCCACAGCGGCCGCGTCACCGCGCTCAACGCCACCGTGAACTATGGCGGCGGCGACATCGTCTCCGGCCTCATCCAGACCACGGTCTGCGCCGAGCCCGGCGACTCCGGCGGCCCGCTCTACGGCGGCTCGACCGCGTACGGTCTGACCTCCGGCGGCAGCGGCAACTGCAGCTCCGGCGGCACGACCTTCTTCCAGCCGGTCACCGAGGCGCTGAGTGCGTACGGAGTGAGCGTCTACTGATCCGTGTCCTCCGGCCGGCGCTCACCGGCCTTCGGACGGTCTGACCTGCGGCCCCGCAGCAGGGAGCCCTCGTACGGCAACTGCCGTGCGAGGGCTCGCTCTTGTGCGCGTTCCGGAGTTACCTTCGAAGGGGAAACCGTCGAAAAACGTCCTGAGTGGCTGGGTCCGACCCCTGGAGGCCTCCATGGTCGAGGAACTGGTGGTGGCGGGAGCCGCTGCCGTGTCCGCCGCGGTGATCTGCGTGACGGCTGCGGCGGCGCGCGTCGTCCAACAGTACGAGCGGGGCGTGGTCTTCCGCCTGGGGCGGCTGCGACCGGATGTGCGCGGCCCGGGGTTCACGATGATCGTGCCGTTCGTGGACCGGCTCCGTAAGGTCAACATGCAGATCGTCACGATGCCGGTGCCCGCGCAGGACGGCATCACGCGGGACAACGTCACGGTGCGGGTCGACGCCGTCATCTACTTCAAGGTGATCGACGCGTCCGAGGCCGTCGTGCAGGTGGAGGACTACCGGTTCGCCGTCTCCCAGATGGCGCAGACCTCGCTGCGGTCGATCATCGGCAAGAGCGACCTCGACGACCTGCTGTCGAACCGCGAAATGCTCAACCAGGGACTTGAGCTGATGATCGACAGCCCGGCCGTCGGCTGGGGCGTGCAGATCGACCGCGTCGAGATCAAGGACGTGTCGCTGCCCGAGACCATGAAGCGCTCGATGTCCCGTCAGGCCGAGGCGGAGCGCGAGCGGCGCGCCCGGATCATCAACGCGGACGCCGAACTCCAGGCCTCCAGGAAGCTCGCCGAAGCGGCCTCGGAGATGTCCGAACAGCCCGCGGCGCTCCAACTGAGGCTCCTGCAGACCGTGGTGGCCGTCGCGGCAGAGAAGAACTCGACGCTCGTACTGCCCTTCCCAGTGGAGCTCCTGCGCTTCCTGGAACGGGCGACCCCGGGGGACGAGGCGCGGCAGACGGCCGCTGCACGGCCGCCGATTCCCGGCCCGGCGACGTCGGAATCAGGACAGGACTAGACCTCACCCATTGCGGACGGCCCCTCTGCGTGGAGTGTTTGCAGTGGGAACCGACGTGGTGCGACAGGCGCATGACGGGGGTGCATGCGGCCGGGGGAGCGCATAGCGTCAATCGCACGCGCGTCCTGAAGTCGACCTTGTGTGTCCCCTGTGGCCGTCGGGATAGTGGGCGCGTCAACCTACGGGACCGGCTCACCCCACAGCGGTCGGTTCCGACCCCCCACAGGAGGACGAGAGTTGAAGCACCGACGCATACCCAAGCGGCGTGCCGCCGCGGTAGGAGCGGGCATCGCCGCCCTGGTCGCCGCGGGAGTCACCTTCCAGACTGCGAACGCGAGCACGGACACCTCCGATGTGGCCCCGCAGACCCTGTCGATCGCGAAGGCCGGAAATCTCGCCTCGTCCCTGACCAAGGACCTCGGCGCGGACTCGGCGGGCACCTACTACGACGCGAAGGCCAAGCACCTCGTCGTGAACGTCCTGAACGAGGACGCGGCGGGCATCGTGCGGGCGGCCGGAGCCAAGGCCAGAGTCGTCGAGAACTCCCTGGCCGAACTCAAGGGCGCCCGCACCACCCTGAAGCAGGACGCGACGATCCCCGGCACCTCGTGGGCGGTCGACCCGGCCACCAACAAGGTCGTCGTGACCGCCGACCGCACGGTCGACACGGCCGCGTGGAGCAAGCTGAGCAAGGTCGTCGACGGTCTCGGCTCCAAGGCCGAACTCCAGCGCACCAAGGGGGAGTTCAAGCCCCTCGTCGCGGGCGGCGACGCCATCACCGGCAGCGGCGGCCGGTGCTCCCTCGGCTTCAACGTGGTCAAGGGCGGCCAGCCGTACTTCATCACGGCCGGCCACTGCACCGAGGCGATCTCGACCTGGTCGGACTCGAGCGGCAAGGAGATCGGCACGAACGAGCAGTCCAGCTTCCCGGACAACGACTTCGGCCTGGTCAAGTACGCCGCCGGTGTCGCGCACCCGAGCGAGGTCAACCTCTACAACGGCTCCAGCCAGCAGATCACCAAGGCGGGCGACGCGACCGTCGGCATGAAGGTGACCCGCAGCGGCTCCACGACCCAGGTCCACGACGGCAGCGTCACCGGCCTGGACGCCACCGTGAACTACGGCAACGGCGACATCGTCAACGGGCTCATCCAGACCGACGTCTGCGCCGAGCCCGGCGACAGCGGCGGCTCGCTCTTCTCGGGCGACACCGCGATCGGCCTCACCTCGGGCGGCAGCGGCGACTGCAGCTCCGGCGGGGAGACCTTCTTCCAGCCGGTGACGGAGGCGCTGTCCACGTTCGGCGCCGAGATCGGCTGAGGTCGCGACAGCGAGACAGCCGAAAAGCAGGACAGTCGGACACAGGGGCCGGCCCGTCATCGACGGGTCGGCCCCTCGCGTTCTGAGCGGTTCGGGCGTTCCGGGCGCTTCGGGGCCCGGGCCGGGTGTCGGCTGTCTGGATCATGCTCCCACGGTCCGGGGAGCGTGATGTTCGTGCAGGTGGGGTGGGCTGAACGGGTGCCCGGGGCAGCGACCTCCCTCGGATGTCGCACATACGTTCGATACTTGGTCTATGGTGGTGGTGGGGAGGCGAGAGCAGGTCGGTTCGAGGTGTGCAGGAGGTGCGTGTGCCAGGGTTCACGCATTTGCACACCGTTTCCGGGTTCTCCCTTCGGTACGGGGCCTCGCACCCGGAGCGGCTGGCCGAGCGTGCCTTTGAACGGGGCATGGACGCGCTCGCCCTCACCGACCGGGACACCCTCTCGGGCTCGGTCAGGTTCGCCAAGGCCTGCGTCAAGGCAGGGGTACGGCCGCTGTTCGGGACGGATCTCGCGGTGAGCGGACCCCCGCCGGCCGGATCCCCCGCGCCGGGCCGTACCCCGGCCGAGCGCCGCAGGCAGCCCGTGCGCGGCGGTGCCTTCATCGACGAGTCGACCCCGCGCGTGACCTTCCTCGCCCGCGACGGAGCCATCGGCTGGGCCTCCCTGTGCCGCTTGGTCACCGCCGCCCACGCCGCCGGCGAGACCCGGCTGACCTGGGAGGACAACCACGGCGACGGCCTGACCGTACTGCTCGGACCCGCGTCCGACGTCGGCCGCGCGCTCGCCGCGGGCCGCCCCGACCGGGCCGCGCGCCTCCTCGTCCCCTGGCGGGAGATCTACGGCGACGCCCTGCGCCTCGAAGCCGTCCACCACGGACGCGAGGGCACGGGCCCCGGATCCCTGCGCCTGGCCGCCCGCACCGTCGGCTTCGCCGCCGAGCAGGGCATCCGCCCCGTCCTCAGCAACGACGTCCGGTACGCCGACCCGGGCCTCGGCCCGGTCGCCGATGTCCTCGACGCCGCGCGCCGCCTCGTCCCGGTCGACCCCCGCAAGGAACTCGACAGCGGCGAGCGCTGGCTGAAGGACGCCGGGGCCATGCTGGTGACGGCCGAACGGGTGGTGGAGGCCGCGGGCTTCCGCCGCGACGCCGCGTACCGGCTGCTCGAACAGACCAGCGCCGCGGCGGCCGAATGCCGTGTCGACCCCGAGGACGACCTCGGCATCGGCTCCGTGCACTTTCCCGAACCGCGGCTCGTCGGCGCCGGCCGCCGCACCGCCCAGCGGGTCCTCGCGTCACGGGCGGCGGCGGGGATGCTGCGCCTCGGGTACGACCGGAAGCGGGAGTACTGGGAGCGGATGCACCGCGAGCTGGACATCATCGCGTACCACGACTTCGCCACCTACTTCCTGACGGTGTCCCAAGTCGTCGACGACGTAAGGGGCATGGGCATCCGGGTCGCCGCGCGCGGCTCCGGCGCCGGGTCCCTGGTCAACCATCTGCTCGGGATCGCGCACGCGGACCCGGTCGAACACGGCCTCCTCATGGAGCGGTTCCTGTCCAAGCGCCGCTCCGTCCTGCCCGACATCGACATCGACGTGGAGTCGGCCCGGCGCCTGGAGGTCTACCGGGCGATCATCGGCCGGTTCGGCGCCGAGCGCGTCGCGACCGTCTCGATGCCGGAGACGTACCGCGTCCGCCATGCCGTACGCGATGTGGGCGCGGCCCTGTCCATGGACCCGGCCGACATCGACCGGATCGCCAAGTCCTTCCCGCACATCCGTGCCCGCGACGCGCGGGCCGCGCTGGAGGAACTGCCCGAGCTGCGGGAACTGGCAGGGGAGTCCCGGCGGGGCGGGGACAGGTACGGACGCATGTGGGAGCTGGTCGAGGCGCTCGACGCGCTGCCGCGTGGTATCGCCATGCACCCGTGCGGGGTGCTGCTCTCGGACGCCTCGCTGCTCACCCGTACGCCCGTCATGCCGACCAGTGGCGAGGGCTTTCCCATGTCGCAGTTCGACAAGGAGGACGTCGAGGACCTCGGTCTGCTCAAGCTCGACGTCCTCGGGGTGCGGATGCAGTCGGCGATGGCGCACGCGGTCGCGGAGACCGAGCGGGCGACCGGCTCCACGGTGGACCTGGACGCGGTGCCGCCCGGTGACCCGGAGACGTACCGGCTCATCAAGTCCACCGAGACGCTGGGCTGTTTCCAGATCGAGTCGCCGGGCCAGCGGGACCTGGTGGGACGGCTCCAGCCGGCCACCTTCCACGACCTCGTGGTGGACATCTCGCTGTTCCGCCCGGGACCCGTCGCCGCCGACATGGTGCGGCCGTTCATCGAGGCGCGGCACGGGCGCGCGCCGGTCCGCTATCCGCACCGCGACCTGGAGGAACCCCTGAAGGAGACGTACGGGGTCGTCGTCTTCCACGAACAGATCATCGAGATCGTGAACATCATGACGGGATGCGGCCTAGACGAGGCGGACCGGGTCAGGAGGGGGCTGTCCGACCCCGATGCGCAGGGGCGCATCCGGTTCTGGTTCGCACAGCAGGCGGCGGCGCACGGATACGACGCCGAGACCATCGCCCGCACCTGGGAGATCGTCGAGGCCTTCGGGTCGTACGGGTTCTGCAAGGCGCACGCCGTCGCCTTCGCGGTGCCGACCTACCAGTCGGCGTGGCTGAAGGCCCATCACCCGGCCGCGTTCTACGCGGGGTTGCTCACCCACGACCCCGGGATGTACCCGAAGCGGCTGATTCTCGCGGACGCGCGGCGGCGCGGGGTGCCGGTCCTTCCGCTGGACGTGAACAGGTCCGCGGTCGCTCACCGTATCGAACTGGTGTCTGATAAGGGGAGCGCCAGTCACGAAAGTGTCAGTCGCGGAAGTGCCAGTCACGAAAGTGTCGGTCACGAAAGCGGTGGTCACGAAAGCGGCGGTCACGAAGAGGAGAAGTGGGGCGTGCGGCTCGCGCTCTCCGACGTGCACGGCATCAGCGAGGCCGAGGCGGCCCGCATCGAGGAGGGTCAGCCCTACTCCTCGCTGCTCGACTTCTGGGAGCGGGCCAGGCCCAGCCGGCCGCTCGCGCAGCGGCTCGCCCAGGTCGGCGGGCTCGACGCGTTCGGCGCCAACCGGCGTGACCTGCAACTCCACTTGACCGAACTGCACCGGGGAACACGCGGGTCCCGAGGCGCCCAACTGCCCCTGTCCGGCGGCCACGGGACCGCGCCGGCCGGCCTGCCCGACCTCGGCGACGCCGAGCGGCTCAGCGCCGAACTCGGGGTGCTCGGGATGGACGCCTCCCGCCATCTCATGGGTGACCACGAGAAGTTCCTGGAGGAGCTGGGGGTGCTGACAGCGCGCCGCCTGCGCGAGGCCGAGCACGGCAAGGTCGTGCTGGTCGCGGGTGCCAAGGTCGCCACGCAGACCCCGCCGATCCGCTCCGGCAAGCGCGTCATCTTCACGACCCTGGACGACGGCACGGGCCTGGTCGACCTGGCCTTCTTCGACGACGCGCACGCCGCGTGCGCGCACACCGTCTTCCACTCGTGGCTGCTCCTGGTCCGCGGCACGGTCCAGCGGCGCGGACCGCGCAGCCTCAGCGTGGTCGGCGCGGCCGCGTGGAACCTCGCCGACCTGGTGGAGGTGCGCCGGCAGGGCGGCCTCGACGCGGTGTCGCTGCGCCTGGCGGAGCCGCCCGAACAGCCGCCGTCCGACGAGGAAGACCCGGTCGACGGCCGCCGCATCCGCATGGCCACCGGATACGAGATGCACCCCTGGGCGGACCTGCGCCCGGCGGGCGACGGTCAGTCCGGACCGCCGCGCAAACTGTGGCACCAGAGCCCCGGGAGCGCGGGATGACCACTCTGTACGTACGGTTCCTGCTGCCCCCCATGTACGAGGCGGCGCTGCCCCAACTGATCGGCCTGCTGGGCGAGTTCAGCCCGACGGTCGAGGCGCTGCCGCCCGACGCCGCCCTCGTGGACCTGGGCGGCGCCGTGCGCTACTTCGGGCGGGACGCCGTCGAGCTCGCCGCGGTGATCCGGGTGCGTGCGCTCGCCCTGTACGGGGTGGAGTGCGTGATCGGCGCGGGCCCGGGCCCGATGCTGGCGCGGATGGCCGCGCGGACGGCCTCGCCCGGGGTGACCCGGGTGGTGCCGGGGGACCCCGGCGCCGTGGCGGAGTTCCTCGCCGGGCAGCCGGTCGCGGCGCTGCCCGGCGTCGGCGCCGCCACCGCCCGCACCCTGTGCGAGTACGGGCTCGACACCCTGGACAGGGTGGCCGCCGCCCCGCAGGGCACCCTGCAACGGCTCACCACCGCCCGTATCGGCCGTGAACTGCACGAGAAGGCGCGCGGCGTCGACCGCAGCCGGGTCACCCCCAACGCCGCCACGCGGTCCACCGCCGCCGAACGCCCCTTCCCGCGCGACGAACTCGACCCGTACCGGCACCGCCGTGCCCTGCTCTCCCTCGCCGACGAGCTGGGCGCCCGGCTCCGCGACGGGAAGCAGGTGTGCCGCTCGCTGACCCTCACCGTGCGCTACGCCGACCGGTCCACGACGACCCGTAGTCGTACGCTCCCCGAGCCCACCGGGCACACGGCCGCGCTGTCCACGGCCGCGTACCGGATGTACGAGGCGCTCGGCCTGCAGCGGGCCAGGGTGCGGGCGCTCGCTCTGCGGGCGGAGGGGCTCCGCCCGGCCGAGGGTTCCGCCTGCCAGCTGACCTTCGACCCCGCGGACGAGAAGGCACGGGCGCTGGAGGCGGTGGCCGACCGGGCCCGGGCGCGGTTCGGACCCGGGGCGATCGTGCCCGGGCGGCTCGCTGCGTGAGCCGCTACTGAGCCCAGGGCGGCGTGACGCGCGTGCCGTCCGCCAGTACGGCCTCCAGGCCCACGGACGTCGTGACCCACATGGCGGCGGGCGAGTCGCCCGGATTCTCGACGGTCAGGATCGCGCCCGGACGGACGATCGCGGTGTCGCCCGCGGCGAGCGTGTCCGTGCGCCCGTCGATCGTGAAGCGCAGGCTGCCGCTGAGCACGTGCAGGATCTCCTCGCGGGACACGGTGTGGGCGACGCCCGGGGTGCCCGCCGGGACCTCGGCCCGCCAGGCGCACAGCTCCTCGCTGCCGGCGGCGGGTCTGGCGTACGAGACGAAACGGACGCCGTGCATCTCGTGAACGACGGCATCGGATGCGCGGACGACTGGCATGGCGACTCCCTTGAGCGGATCGGTCGAGTGAGCTATGTAGTCAAGTAGCTTGACTACATAGTCAGGCAGCTTGACCAAACCGTCAAGGGTGTTTCAATGGCTCCGTGCAGAACTCCGAGGCCATGGCCCTGTCCGCCGCCCTGCTCTCCGCCGCCGGCGAGCTGACGCAACGCATCCATGACGGGGTCGTCGCCCGCGGCTTCGAAGGGCTGCGGCCCGCGCACGGATTCGCGTTCGCGCGACTGTCCCGGGGCGGCGCGACCGCCACCGACCTCGCCGCACATCTGGGGGTCACCAAGCAGGCGGCGAGCCAGCTCGTCGACGAGCTCGTGCGCAAGGGCTACGCCGAGCGCCGGCCCCACCCGGACGACGCCCGCGCCCGGCTCGTCGTCATGACCGAACGCGGCTGGGCCTGCGCGCGGGCCGCCGAGGAGTCGGCCGCCGACGCCGTGCGGCCGTGGGTCGAGCGGCTCGGCGAGCGCAAGGCCCGCGCGCTGCTCGACCAGTTGACCGCCGTCGCGCCCGACGGTCCCATCAGGCCGACCTGGTGACATTGCATCAGCACCGGGAGCGTCCAGCCGACACGGAGAGTTTTTACTGACGCGTAACTTCACTCCTTTACTACTGGCGCGTAATTTAAGGGGCAGTACAGCATCCTCGTGATCCGGATCACAGGGCACGCACCCCACATCGCAACTCCCTTGAGCCGCAAGGAGATCACACGATGCTGCCCCGGAACTGGAAATGTGCGGTCAGATCCCTGACCGCGGCCCTCCTGCTCACGGCCGCGGCCGGCGCGGTCCCCGCCGCCCACGCCGACACCGCCCCGAGCAGTGGCTGGAACAACTACGACTGCAAGCCGTCCGCCGCGCACCCGCGCCCCGTCGTCCTCGTCCACGGCACCTTCGGGAACTCCGTCGACAACTGGCTCGTCCTCGCCCCCTACCTGGTGAACCGCGGCTACTGCGTCTTCTCGCTCGACTACGGACAGCTGCCCGGCGTCCCGCTGTTCAACGGCCTCGGCCCCATCGACAAGTCGGCGGGCCAGCTCGACACGTTCGTCGACAAGGTGCTCGCCGCCACCGGCGCCCCCAAGGCCGACCTCGTCGGCCACTCGCAGGGCGGCATGATGCCCCGCTACTACCTCAAGTTCCTCGGCGGCGCCGCGAAGGTGAACTCCCTCGTCGGCATCGCACCCGACAACCACGGCACCACCCTGAACGGCCTGACCAACCTCCTGCCGTACTTCCCCGGGGCCGGTGACCTGCTGACCCTCGCCACCCCCGGCCTCGCCGACCAGATGGCGGACTCCCCGTTCATCACCAAGCTCAACCAGGGCGGGGACACCGTCCCCGGCGTCCACTACACCGTCATCGCGACCAAGTACGACGAGGTCGTCACCCCGTACGGCACCCAGTTCCTGAGCGGCCCCGACGTCCACAACGTCAAGCTCCAGGACCTGTGCTCCGTCGACCTGTCCGAGCACGTCGCCATCGGCACCATCGACCGCGTCGCCTTCCACGAGGTCGCGAACGCCCTCGACCCCGCCCACGCCACCCCCACCACCTGCGCCTCGGCGGTGAGTTGAGCGCACCGCAGCCAGAAACGCACAAGGGCCGCCGCCTCCAGAAACGGGCAGGGAGGCGGCGGCCCGGCTGTGCGGCGTCAGCGGCTGTGACGCCCGCCCGCCACGGAGCGGCGACGCACCGACGCGAACATCGTCGCGGCACCGATCGCCAGAACCGCGGCGCCGCCCATCGCGATGTACGGGGTGGTGCCGTCGCCGCCCGTCTCCGCGAGGTTCTCGTCGGCGAGGGGCTTCGCGGCACCGCCCTTCGCCACGGGCCCGTTGCCGCCCGTCGAGTCATCGGCGGCGTCGGCAGCGGGGGCCGCGGACTCCTCGGCCTGCGGTTCGGCGCTGCCCCCGGCGTCACCGTGGTGGTGCTCCACGGACGACTTGCCGGCACCGTCCGCGATCTCCTGGTCGGAGGGCGCGGACGCGGCGGGAGCGGCCGCACCGGCCCCGCCGTCCTTGCCGAACACCACGTCGGAGCAGGTGTAGAAGGCCTCGGGGGAGTCCGAGCGCTGCCAGATCGAGTAGATGAGGTGACGGCCCGACCGCGCCGGGACATCACCGTCGAAGACGTAGTCGCCGTTCTCCATCGTCGGGTCGGTGACCTTCACGAAGGGCTGAGCCTCCAG
Source organism: Streptomyces sp. NPDC107517 (assembly GCF_055582645.1). Taxonomy (NCBI): domain Bacteria; kingdom Bacillati; phylum Actinomycetota; class Actinomycetes; order Kitasatosporales; family Streptomycetaceae; genus Streptomyces; species Streptomyces sp. NPDC107517. Next base: position 74,100 of record NZ_JBVJPM010000005.1, read on the forward strand.
GTCCGACCACTTCAGCGGCTTCGCCGGGTCGTACGAGTCCTTGGTGATGTACAGCTCGAACGAGCCCTTGTGCGGGGCCGTTCCCTTGTAGTGGAAGGTGTGGCTGCCCGCCGACATCGGGCTCGACGGCCAGTCGGCGCGCGGAAGGTCGAGCCCTTTGTACTTGTCGTTGCCCGCGCTGCACAGCTTGCCGTCGGGGATGATCTCCTTCGACTTGCCCGCGGCGTTCGCGATGTTGACGGCGTTCCAGTCGTAGAAGGCCTGCGCGCCACTGGCTGCGACGGCGGCCTTGCACGCCGCTGACCGCGGGCTCTCCGGGCCCTCCGCGTAGCAGGCGGAGACGCGGCTCACCGGATCCGTCATCGAACCGTGCGCCGACGCGGGCGCGGCGGCCAGCGCGGTCAGGGCGAACGGGACGGCACCTGCGACGGCGAACGCGGCGGCCTTGCGGCGAACTGTCATGAGTGGAACTCCTCAACGGCGGTTCAGGGGTGGGGGGAAGGACCGCGACGACGGCCCCGGCGGTGAGAAAACTAGCCCCTGAAAACCGCGAAATCGCCTGCTGAGGGCAGGCGATGGCGATCTTTATGGTGGGTTTAAGGGCGGGCTAATCGAGGGCTCAGGCTGCGATCATTTCCCGTACTGTGCGGCCATGACTCACACAGTTCGCCGCGCCGAAGCAGCCGACGTACCCGCAGTGAAAGCGGTGACCGACGCCGCGTACCACCACTACATCGACCGGATCGGAGTGGTGCCCGCGCCCATGGAGGCCGACCACGGCGCCGAGGTGACCGCGGGCAAGGTGTACGTCGTGGACGGCGAGCGGGGCGGCGCGCCCGCCGTCATCGGGCTCGTCGTCGTCGAGCCCCGCGAGGACCATCTGTTCCTCGACAGCATCGCCGTGCACCCCGATGCCCATGGACAGGGTGTGGGGCGGCGGCTGCTGGCGTTCGTCGACGAGCACGCGCGCGTGCTCGGCCTTCCAGAGGTGCGGCTCTACACGAACGCGATGATGTGGGAGAACCAAGAGCTCTATCCGCGCTATGGATACGAGGTCGTGGAGCGCCGCACCGACGGCCTCTACGACCGCATCCACTACCGCAAGCGGCTCTCCGCGGCCTCGCCCGCCTGACGCGTGTGTCCCGGCCCGCTCACTCGTCGGGCCACCACGTGCGGCGGATGTCCTTGCGCACTTCCGGACGGTCGTGGCGGCTCTCCGCGGCGGCGTCGTCCTGCCGCTGCCGGCGGGTGGTGCTGGTCTTCGCCACGGGCTTGTTGATGGTCACACGGCGCATGACTGCCTCCTGTGCCTACCCCGGTTCCACTGCGGTACCGCTGTAGACGTGTTCCCCGGAGGGTGACGCATCGAAGCGTGATTGTCAGTGGCAGGTGTCACGATCTGGGCATGACGACGAGTGAGGACACCACGAATCGGGACATGGCGCCCCTCGAACCGGTCGACTGGGACGCCGAGGCGGCCGCGTTCGACGACGAACCCGACCACGGTCTGCGTGATCCCGCCGTGCGCGGGGCCTGGGCCGCGCGCCTGCGGGACTGGCTGCCGGACCACCCCTGCGACCTGCTCGACCTGGGCTGCGGCACGGGCAGCATGTCACTGCTCGCCACCGACCAGGGACACGGTGTGACCGCGGTCGATCTGTCGCCCGCCATGGTGGACCTCGCGCGCGCCAAGCTGGCCGGCCGGGCCGCGCGGGTGCTCGTCGGGGACGCCGCGGCGCCGCCCGTCGCAGGCGAGACCTTCGACGTCATACTCGTGCGGCACGTGGCGTGGACACTGCCCGACCTCGACGGCGCCCTGGCGCACTGGCTCTCGCTGCTGCGGCCCGGCGGGCGGCTGATCCTGGTCGAGGGCGTGTGGGGAACGCTCAGCCCCGTCGGCGTCCCGGCGGCCCGGCTCACCGGCGCTCTCGCCCCGCTCGTTGCCCACGTCCGGCACGAACCGCTCTCCGGAGACGCGCTGCTGTGGGGGAAACAGGTCGAGGACGATCGGTACGCGGTGGTCGCGACGCTAGGCCAATAGCCGGCCGAACCCCTCGGTGCGCGCGAGGAGTTCGAGGTCGTCGAGGGCGCGGACCGCGGCCTCCGCCGCGTGCGGGTCGCTCTCCGCGAGCCCGCTCTGCGCGAACTCGTCCTCGTCGAGGCGCAGTACGTCGCTGCCGTCCGCCGAGACCCACAGGTCGAGGTCGAGGTCCTCCACGCGGAGCTCGCCGCCCTCGCGCACCGCCGGCCGGGTCACGTCGCAGTACCAGCCCTTGAGCGTGCCGCCGCCGGTGCGCACCTCCTTGACCGCGTACCACCGGTCCCGCCAGTAGTGCTCGGTGAAGACGTCGCCCGGCCCGAACTGCACGAACCCGAAGTCCCGGACCCCGGGGGAGGCCCAGGCGGCGGTGACGGTCACGCGCGTGCCGTCGTCGCGGACGACGTCCGCGGGGTAACGGATCTTGAGTCGGCCCGCCTTGACGAGGACCACGTCGAGGGCCTCGGCGGGATCAGGTGAGGGTGTGGACATGGCGTACCTCCGTGGCACAGATCTCGTAGCCGAACCATTTGTTGATCGCGAGCATCGGTCCGTTCTCCGCGTCGTTGCCCGTGAACGCCTCGGTGACGCCGGCCTCGCGGGCGCGGTGCAGGGAGTCGTTCTTGGCGAGCTTGGCCAGGCCACGGCCGCGGAACTCCCGCGCGGTGCCGGTCATCCCGGACATGTAGCGGGTCTCGTCGTCGGTGCGGGCCAGGCTGAACGCCACGGGCCGGCCGTCGGCCACGGCCACCGAGGTCAGCCGATGGTCGGTCAGCGGATGGTGCCAGGTCTCGTCGAGCCAGTGCTCGTAGTCCGTGAACTCCGTGGCCACGTCGCTCGGTTCGTCGCTCACCGTCTCCGCGTCCAGGTCGAACAGGGGACGCGGGTCGTCCGCGAAGTCCGCGCCGGTCCGCAGCGTCACTCCGGCCGGCGGCGCGGTGAGCGGGGGCAGCGTGCCGTGCGCCAGGTCGAGTCGGAGGAAGTGGGCGGGGCGGCTGGCTCGATAACCGCGGCGCGTGGCGAACGCCCGGTCGTCCGGGGTGTCGAGCACCCACGAGTACACGGCGACGGCGCCCTCACCGGCGAGGTACTCCTCCGCCGCCCGCACGATCAGGGACCCGGCCCCGAGTCCGCGGCGCTCCGGGTGCACATAGGCGTTCACATAGCCCTGCCCCGGGTCCGGACTGTCGTACGCGATCCCGACCTGCGCGGTGCCGACGACCTCGCCGTCGGCCTCGGCGACCAGCGGCCGGTACCGGGCGTCCGGATGGGCGTGCGCCAGATCGAAGGCGACCGACTCGGCGGTCGCGAGCATGGCGGGCAGCGTGGCCCGCCGTACCCGGGCGAACGCCGCGGAGTCCTCGGGCCGCAGGGCCCGGACGATCACCGTCATACGGCCGCACGCTACGCGCGGGGCGCGCCGGGGTGCCTCCCATTTTTCCGAGGTGCGGGACAATCGGCGCGTGACCTTGAAGATCGACATCGATGCGGGCGCGGCGACGGCGCCCTACGAACAGGTTCGGGCCCAGATCGCCGGGCAGGCCCTCTCCGGGACCCTGCCCGTCGGCTACAAACTGCCGACGGTGCGCGGGCTCGCCGAGACGCTCGGCCTGGCCGCGAACACGGTGGCCAAGGCGTATCGGGCGCTGGAGTCGGACGGGGTGATCGAGACGCGCGGCCGCAACGGCACGTTCGTCGCCGCCGCCGGTGACGCGTCGGCCCGGGAGGCCTCGGTGGCGGCCGCCGCGTTCGCGGAACGGGCTCACCGCCTCGGCCTCACCGAGTCGCAGGCACTCGCCGCGGTACGGGACGCGCTGCGGGCGTCGTACGGGGACAAGGGCTGACGGGAAGTACGGCCTGCCCCTGACAAGTACAGCCCGCCACTACAAGTGCAGCACCACCCCTACAAGTACAGCCCCGCGTCCGCCGACTCGCGCGGGTCCGGGACCGATGTCGGGCTGGTGCCGCGGCGCAGCGCGTACAGCTCGGCGAGTGTCGCGCCGTCGCGGCTCACGCCCTCCTCGCTGCCTAGCCAGTTCACCGACTCGCGGTGGGTCAGGGGGCCCACCTCGATACGGGCCAGGCAGCGGCCGGGGCGCACGACCGCCGGGTGCAGGCGCTCCAGGTCCTCGTTCGTCGTGACGCCGACCAGGACGTTCCGCCCCTGCCCGAGCAGGCCGTCCGTCAGGTTGAGCAGGCGTGAGAGCGCCTGCCCCGCCGTGTGCTTGGCCTCGCCCCGGATGAGCTCGTCGCAGTCCTCCAGGAGGAGGAGGCGCCAGCGACCCTTCGCCGTGCCGTCGTCCTCGCCGATCGCGATGTCCATGAGATAGCCGACGTCGGAGAACAGCCGCTCCGGGTCGAGTACGCAGTCCACCTGGCACCAGTCCCGCCAGGACCGGGCCAGGGTGCGCAGCGCGGACGTCTTGCCCGTGCCGGGAGGACCGTGCAGCAGGAGCAGCCGGCCCGCGATGTCCTGGGGGGTCGTCTTCATGAGCTGGTCCATGGCGCCGGCGACCGGCGCCGTGTAGTTGTCCCGCACCTCGTCCCACGTACCGGCCGAGATCTGCCGCGTGGTGCGGTGCGGCCCGCGCCGGGGCGAGACGTACCAGAACCCCATCGTCACGTTCTCCGGCTGGGGTTCGGGCTCGTCGGCGGCGCCGTCCGTGGCCTGTCCGAGCACCTTCTCGGCGAGCTCCGAGGTGGTCGCCGTCACCGTGACGTCGGCGCCCCTGTTCCAGCGGGAGACGAGGACCGTCCAGCCGTCGCCCTCGGCGAGCGTCGCGCTGCGGTCGTCGTCACGCGCGGAGCGCAGGACCACCGCGTCGGGCGGCAGGAGGGTGGCCCCCGACCGTACGCGGTCGATGTTCGCCGCGTGCGAGTGCGGCTGCTCGCCCGTCGCGAAACGGCCGAGGAACAGCGCGTCGACGACGTCGGCAGGAGAGTCGCTGTCGTCGACGTTGAGCCGGATCGGCAGCGCGTCGTGTGGGTTCGCAGACATGCCGCCATGATCCGCCACGCACGGCGCTCCCGCACGGGATTTCCGCAGCGCGTCACACGCTTGCCCGCAGGGTGTCCGGGGCCCGCGCGTCGTGACGGCGCAGTCTGCCCGTCCACGAACGGCCGTAGTTACTTGCATCCCTGATGTGACGTCATGGGTGGAATTCGGGGGGCGGGGATCTGGAACGGGAAGATCGCCGATCCGGCGGCCCGACGGATCGAGTCCGCGCAGCGCCGCACCGATCGCGGCCCCCGGCGCCGCGATCAGGAAGAAAAGCGTCAATGGGCCGCGCGACGGCGACGAGATGTCCGTGAGCGCCAGTGCCGCGCCGACCTCTGCGACGGCCGCGGCCATCCCGGCTGTCAGGGGTGACGTCCCTGATGCGTCCCCACTGCGCAACAGGGGTTGTTGGGGATGGCCGGTCTACGGGCGTAGCGCAAGGAAGTTGAGGGTATGTCATAAGCCTGACATGTACCTGCAATCGAACAACGAGCGAACTCTCGTGAGGCGTGCGGGAAAAGGTTGACATGAACACTTCCCGTGAACTGTGGGGCGTGCTACCACAGTTGTGGCAGAGATCCTGCTACGGGAGGTTTTCATGAGACGTTTCCGAATTACGGCGTACGTGACCTCAATCCTCTTCGCGGCCGGCGTCGCCCTCACCGGGGCGACGGCGGCCCAGGCGTCCGAACAGGCCGCCGCGACGGGCTATGTGGCCCTCGGCGACTCGTACTCGTCCGGCGTCGGTTCCGGCAGCTACGACAGCTCCAGCGGCTCCTGCAAGCGCAGCACGAAGGCCTATCCCGCACTCTGGGCGGCCGCCCACTCACCCTCGAGCTTCAGCTTCACCGCCTGCTCGGGCGCACGTACCGGCGATGTTCTCTCCGGACAGCTCGGCCCGCTCAACTCCGGCACCGGCCTCGTCTCGCTGTCGATCGGCGGCAACGACGCGGGCTTCGCGGACGTGATGACCACCTGCGTCCTGCAGTCCGAGTCGACCTGTGTCGCCCGCGTCAACGAGGCCAAGGCGTACGTCCAGAACACCCTGCCCGGCCAGCTCGAATCGGTGTACTCCGCGATCACCGCGAGGGCACCGGCCGCCCATGTCGTCGTCCTCGGTTACCCGCGCTTCTACCAGCTCAACGGCTCCTGCATCGCGGGCCTGACCGAGACCGAGCGCGCCGCGATCAACGGCGCGGCCGACCTGATCAACTCCACCACCGCCAAGAAGGCCGCCGACCACGGCTTCGCGTTCGGCAACGTGACCTCGGCCTTCACCGGTCACGAGATCTGCTCGGGCAGCGCCTGGCTGCACAGCGTCAACTGGCTGGACCCCAGCGAGTCCTACCACCCCACCGCGGCCGGCCAGTCCGGCGGCTACCTCACCGTGTTCAGCGCCGCCGCCTAGTACCACCTGTACTTCTGCGTACGTCTGCTGCCTAGTACGACGGTGAGGGCGAGGGGGAGGTCCCGTCCGTGGGGGACTCCGTCTTGCACGTCACCGTGTACGCCACCGCGTTCGACGTGGCACGGACGGGGTCGCGCACCTCCACGCTGACCTGGTTGTGGAGCGTGGCCCCGTCCGTGTAGCCCGTCTCGACATGGTCGACCGACCTGGTCCGCGGGCCGCCGGACGCGAAGCTGAGCGTCTTCCACCCCGGGTCGCTCGACTCGCCGCTCTCCGTCACCCAGCGGTACTGGACGTCGACGGGCGCGCGGCCCACCGTGAACGTCGCCCTGAACGCCGGAGCCCCGCCGCCCGGCGGCGGACAGGCGCCGCTGTAACTCCCGTGCACTGCCGAGACGCTGACCCGCACGGACTGCTGCGGCGGCGTCGAGTGCTCTCCCGCGCCACCCTTGCCGCTGTCGTCGTCCGCGCTCGGCGAGCCGCCACCGCCACCCTTCGAATCATCGTCCGAGGGGCTGTGCGACGCGCCGGAGGAAGTGCCGCCGGAACTCCCGCCGCTCCCGCCGGAGTTGTCGCTCCCGTCACCCCGGTTCATCAGCGCGTAGGTGAGCCCGCCGAGCACCAGGAGCAGCGCCACGACACCGGCCAGCAGGACGGCGACGGAGCGGCGAGGGCGCTCCGGACGCGTCGTGGCCGGATCCGGGGAGACCGTCGTGCCGTGCCCCGGGCCGAACCCGGCCGGAACCGGAGCCGGCGGCGTCCCCTGCCAAGACGTCTGGGTCGGCGCCGACTCCGGGGAGGACGCCCGGACGGTGCCCGCGCGGGGCGTGCCGCCCGCGCCCACCTGCCGCAGATCGCGTTCGGCGTCGGCCGCCGGCGTCCGCTCGGCCGGGTCCTTGCGCAGCAGCCCCTCGATGACGGGGGCCAGCGGGCCCGCGCGGTGGGCGGGCGGCAGTTCCTCGTCCACGACCGCCCGCAGCGTGCTCAGCGGCGTCTCCTGCCGGAACGGAGACTGTCCCTCTACGGCCGCGTACAGCAGGACCCCGAGCGACCACAGGTCGGACTCGGGCCCCGGCGTGCGTCCCAACGCCCGTTCCGGAGAGAGGAATTCGGGCGAGCCGATCACCTCGCCCGTCATCGTGATCGCCGACGTGCCCTCGACCATGGCGATGCCGAAGTCCGTCAGGACGATGCGCCCGTCGTTCGCGATCAGTACATTGCCCGGCTTCACGTCCCGGTGCAGAACGCCCGCCTCGTGCGCGGCACGCAGCGCGGCGACCACTTCGGCCCCGATGTGCGCGGCGCGCCGCGGGGGCAGCGGGCCCTCGGCGTCCAGGAGGTCGGAGAGGGACAGCCCGCGCACCAGTTCCATCACGATCCAGGGGCGGCCGTCCTCCGTCGCCACGTCGTAGACGGTGACCACGTTCCGGTGCGAGATGCGGGCCGCGGCCCAGGCCTCCCGCTCCAGGCGCGCGTACATCCGGTCGACCTCGCCCGTCGGGAGCCCTGCTGGGGCGCGTACCTCCTTGACGGCGACCTCACGGCCCAGGACCTCGTCGCGGGCGCGCCAGACGGTGCCCATGCCGCCCTCGCCCAGGGGGCTCAGCAGCCGGTACCGCCCCGCGATCACACGCGCTTCGCCGGCCCCTCGACTGCCCGGACTCTCGCTCACGGGCGACCCCCATCCGTAGCGGTGCGATTCTCCACAAAGCTAGCCCAGTGTCCGTGAGATCGCCCACGTTCCGGACGCGCCCGTTCATGCCCGCCATGTCCAACTCGCCCTGGAATCAGTCAGATTCGGTGAGTAATCGTCAACCTCCTTATAGGGGAGGTGAATCCTGCGACCGGGATACACGAGTGTCACCGCGGGGCGATAGGGTTAACCTGCCCGGGCCGGGTGCCCTCGTACGGGTGGGGAGTGACATGGAACAGATAACAGTGCGCAGCAGGCCGCGTGTGCCTGCGATCACCTGCGGGAGCAGCGCGACCAGCACGCGTCTCGACCGCCATCTCTCGGTGCTGGGCGGTCCCGCCGCCCCGCAGCGCGAAGCGGCCGAGGCGACACTGCTGATGCGTGAGCTCACCTCGCGTGACGCCGCGCACGAGCGCAGCAGCAGGGGCGCGCGAGTGAGCCGGGTCTCGCTCTTCGCACCACTGCGGCGACTGCGCCGCTCGCTGTTCGGCGGCCGCCGCTGACAGGCGGTCATCACCGGCACAGCCCGATCCCGCGCTCAGGCGACCATGCCGTACCGGCACGGCGCCACGATCTCCGCGACCGTCATCCCCACGGCACGCGGCGTCATCCAGGTGTGTTCGCCTGACGCGGGACAGAAATCTCCTGCCGCCCCGGTACCGCACTCCCCATCGGACGGCCCGGCACGGAAACGGCGCTGACACGCGCAGACACGGCATGTGAGCCGCACCCTCCCCGCTCCCGGTGCGCTGCCGTACATCCTTGCCACCCTTGTGCCGCCGTGCATCCTCGTCATCCTCGCGCCGCCGTACGTCTCCTTACGCCTCCGACGCGTGCCCGTCGCACGGTCGGTTTTCTGTCATTCCAGGGCCTGTTGACGGCCCCCGCAGGCATCGCCGCGTGCAGTCGTCCATGTCCGGTGCGTAACAGCTTTGTCATGCACGGATGTTGACGGGGCAATGTTCCGGGGTCAATGTTGCGCCTGATCCTGATCGTTTGGCCTGTACACGGAGACACCCTCACCTCACCCCCGGAGGTACGCGCGTGTGTGACCTGCATGACCAGCACGAGCATGAGCATGAGCACGGGACGACCCAGACCGCCGCCGGCCCGCAGCTCAGCAGGCGCCGCATCATGCAACTGCTCGGCGCGGCGGGAGTGACCGCAGCCGCCATGACCACCGAGGCCGATCCGGCGATGGCAGCGGCCGCCGACTCCATCGTCGAGGAGGCCGGTGCGTACAAGGCGCCCGAGGGCCTCGCCGAGGACAGCCCGGCCAAGTCCTCCGCCCTCGGCTGGATCACCTCCAACTCCTCCCGCATCACGGGCCTGAACGAGGAGATCTGGGAGCACGCGGAGCTGTCGCTGCGCGAGTGGAACTCTTCCGTCGCCGAGGCCGGATTCCTCGAAAAGGCGGGATTCGACGTCAAGTTCGGCACGGCCGGCTTCCCGACGGCGTTCACGGCGACCTTCTCGTACGGCAGCGGCGGCCCGGTTCTCGGCTTCAGCGGCGAGTACGACGCGCTGCCGGGGCTCTCCCAGAACAAGGGCGTCGGCCACCACGATCCGCGCGAGTACATCCACGACCCGTTCTCCCCGAGCTACGGGCCCGGCCACGGCTGCGGGCACAGCGCCCTCGGTACCGCCGCGGCGGCAGCGGCGGCCGCCGTCGCGCAGGCCGCGCAGAAGCACAAGCTGCCCGTCACGGTGAAGTTCTTCGGCTCCACGGCCGAGGAGGCGCTGATCGGCAAGACGTACGCCGTCAGCCGGGGCGTGTACGACGGGCTCGACGCGTTCCTCGACTGGCACCCCTCCACCGCCAACGCGACCGGCTGGGGCACCAGCAACGCCATGACCGCGGTCACCTTCACGTTCCTCGGCGTCGCCGGCCACGGCGGCACCCCGCTGGGCAACAAGTCGGCCCTGGACGCCGCCGTGATGATGGCGACGATGTCGGAGTTCCTGCGCGAGGAGAACATGGCTCCGGCCGCGCGCCTGCACTGGGTCATCAACAACGGCGGCGACATCCCGAACGTGACCCCGGAGATCGCCGAGATCTCCTACTACGTGCGCGAGGGCAGCACGGCCCGCGTCCAGGTGCTGCTGGACAAGGTGATCGCGATATCCGAGGCCGCGGCCAAGGCCTCGCAGACGAAGGTGCAGCACCGCATCACCTCCGCATGTTGGAACCAGCTGCCCAACAAGGCCGCCGCGGAACTGCTGTACGACAACATGCGGCAGATCGGCCCGCCCGCGTTCACCGCCGAGGCGCACCAGCTGGCGAAGGACCTGCAGAAGTCGCTCGGCCTGCCCGAGGTCGGTATGCACGACAAGGTCGCCGAGCTGACCCCGCCCAACCCGGTGTTCCTGGGCGGCGGTTCGACGGACGTCGCCGACATCAGCTGGAACGTGCCGACCGTGTCGATGGGCGCCGCGCTCGCTCCGATCGGCGGCAAGTTCCACACCTGGTCCACCGCGGCGTGCGCGGCCGCGGCCCCCGGTCAGGCCGCGGTGATCGCCGCCGCGAAGTACCTGGCGGCGACGGCGGTCGATCTGATCACGCAGCCCGAGCGGCTCAAGGCCCTCAAGGACGAGTTCAAGCAGCGCACCAAGGACATCGAGTGGAAGACGGCGCTGCCGGACGGCTATGAGCCGCCCATGTACGAGCCGCCGGCCTGGTTCCTGAAGAAGACCGGGCAGAAGTGGCCGCCGAACAACATCACCTGGCCGCCCCGTCGGGTCGTCTCGAACGAGAAGTTCTCCTCCCTGGGACCCGAGCTGGCCCCGCAGAAGTAGACCGGCCGCGGTTCGCTCAGCGTCCGCCGGTGGTGTACCGGCGGACGGCGAGCGGCACGCACACCGCTAGCAGCACCGCGCACCAGGCGAGCGAGCCGGCCACCGGGTGCGCCACCGGCCACGAGGAGCCGCCGGGGACGGGGGCGTTGCCGAACAGGTCGCGTACGGCCGTGGCGACCGCGCTGATCGGGTTCCACTCGGCGAGCACCCGCACCCAGCCGGGGAAGCCCGCCGTCGGGATGTACGCGTTCGACAGCAGCGGAAGCATGAACGTCGCGCCGCCGAGCTGGCCCGCCGCCTCCTCGCTGCGCGACACGAGCCCGAGCAGGATGCCGACCCACGTCGTGGCGAAGCGGAACAGCAGCAACAGACCGAAGGCGCCTACCGCTTCGAGTGCGCCGCCCTCGATCCGCCAGCCCATCGCGAGGCCCACGAGGAGCAGGGGCGCGAGACCGGCCGCCGTCGTCACGACATCGGCCGCCGCCTGCCCGAGCGGGACGGCCGCGCGGGTCATCGGCAGTGTGCGGAAGCGGTCCATGACGCCCCGGTGCGAGTCCTGGGCCGCGGTGAACATCCCCGTCATGATCCCGTTCGCCGCGGTCGCGACGAGCATGCCCGGTACGAGGAAGGCGCGGTAGTCCGCGCCGGGCATCGCCAGGGCGCTGCCGAAGACGTATCCGAAGAAGAGCAGGAAGACGATCGGCATCGTCTGCGTCATCACGAGGATCGCCGGCGCGTGCCGGATCCGCTGAAGGTGCCGGCCGAGCATCGCCGTGCCGTCGTACAGGAGCGCGGTGGTCATCAGATCTCCTCCGGAAGGGAGTCGGGGCCGGTGAGCGGTGCGGTCATGCGACGAGTTCCCGGCCGCCGGTGAGGCGCAGGAACGCCTCGTCCAGGGTCGGCGGGCGCAGGGTCGCATCCACGATCGGGACGCCGGACGCGTCCAGTTCGCGGACGATGCGGGGGAGAGTGAGCGTCTGGTCGAGGGTGACGACGCCGACCGCCCTGCGGTCCGGGTCGAGGGCCGGCTCGGCGCCGGTGAGCTGGTCGAGGACGACGGCCGCGGCGTGCAGGGCCGCGTCCTCGGCGACCACCACTTCCGCGTAACTGCCGGTCTGTGCCTTGAGTTCGGCGGGGGTGCCCCGGTGGGCGGCGCGGCCTTTGTCGATCAGGACCACGGAGTCGGCGAGCTGGTCGGCCTCCTCCAGGTACTGCGTGGTGAGCAGCACGGTCGTGCCCCGGCCGGTCAGCTCGCGGACCGCGTCCCAGATGTCGTTCCTGCTGTGCGGGTCGAGGCCGGTCGTCGGCTCGTCGAGGAAGAGCACGGCGGGCCGGGTGAGCAGGCTCGCCGCGAGGTCGAGGCGGCGCCGCATGCCGCCGGAGTACGTACGGGCGGTGCGGTCGGCCGCCGCGGTGAGGCCGAAGCGGTCGAGCAGTTCGTCGGCGCGGGTACGCGGCAGCCGCAGGAGACGGGTGAACAGGCGCAGGTTCTCGCGCCCGGTGAGGTCGCCGTCGACCGACGCGTACTGCCCGGTGACGCCGATCCGGCGGCGTACGGCCGCGGACTCGGTCAGCACGTCGTGGCCCGCGACACGCGCGGACCCCGCGTCGGGCCGCAGGAGGGTGGTGAGGACCCGGACGGCAGTCGTCTTGCCCGCGCCGTTCGGCCCGAGCAGCCCGCAGACCGTGCCCTCCTCGACGGCGAGATCGAGGCCCCGCAGGGCGTGGACCACTTGGTCCCCTGAGCCGTAACGCTTCTCCAGACCTTCACTAAGTACAGCGTACGTAGAAGTCATGGGGCCACCGTAGCGCACTACGTACGGTGTACGTAACTACGATGGTGGGCGAGGTGATGATCGATGACGGGCCGAGCGGCCGAACCCGAAGTGATCTGGGCGCGCCCCGAGCGCGCGGGACGTGGCCCGAAACCCGCCTACCGCAGGGACGACATCGCGGCCGCCGCCGTCCGCGTCGCGGACGCGGACGGGATCGACGCCGTGTCGATGCGACGGGTCGCGGGCGAGCTGGGCCTCGGCACGATGTCGCTCTACAACTACGTGCCGAGGAAGGACGACCTCTACGAACTGATGGTCGACGCGGTCAGCGCCGAGTACGACCTGACCGAGCCGACCGGCGACTGGCGCGCCGACCTGCTCGCCCTCGCCCGGCAGGCCCGCGCCCTGATGATCCGGCACCCGTGGATGCCCCGGCTGATGTCACCCGTGTACGGCTTCAGCCCGAACGCGCTGCGGTACCTGGAGTACTGCATGGCCTGTCTCGAACCGGTCGACCTGCCGGCCGGGACGAAGATGGAACTCGTCGCGTCCCTCACCGGCGTCGTGACCTTCTACGTCGCCAACGAGATCGCCGCCGCCGAGCGGACCCGCTCTCTGCCCTGGTCCGAGGAGCAGGAGTACGCCGCGCGGACCGCCTACCTGGTCAGCCGGATCTCGACCGGTGAGTATCCGCACGTGGCCGCCGCGTTCGCCCAGAGCACCGGGCCCGTCGACATGGATGAGGCCTTCGAGCGGGCCCTCGGGCGCACGCTCGACGGATTCGCCTCCTCCTGAACACGGGGGAAGCGCCCAGTCTCACAGGAGCGCGAACTGGCCGCCCGGGCCCTCCTCGTGATGGTCGAGGACCGAGGCGGGCCTGCGGGTGGCCGGCGCCGGCGGCAGGACGCCCGCCTTCAGCAGGTCCGTCGCCGTCATGCACGCCGCGGAGACGCTTGCCGTCAACTCCTCCTGCCGCGATCGCAGTTCAGCCAGCAGTGCCAGTACCGTGACGATCTCCAGGAGCTCCGACGTCCAGGGCTGCGGCCAGGCGCCGGGGCGGATCCCGGCCAGCGTCCCCGGCTCGGGAGCCGTGGTCCTGCGCGCGAACCACTGCTCGATCACCCGCACCCCGCTCACCTCGAAGTCCCAGGCCTCGGCGGGCACCGGGGAGATGCGGCCGTCGCCGACGAGCAGGGCCTGCTCCTCGCGGTCGTAGAGCAGCTCGGCGGGACGGTCCGGGAGCGGCGCGCGCACGTACGGGCGCCTGCCGCCGGGAAGCTTGGGCCGGTCGCCGTCGGTGCCGCGGCGCAGCAGCCACAGGATCCGCTCCCCGAGCGCCGTGCCGCGGGCCCAGAGCCCGGCGTCGTCCGGGAGCGGGACCCGCGGCCCCTGCGGGGAGGGCCGCGCCACGGCGAGGGTCCAGGCGAGCAGGTCCCGCGCCCCGACCTCGTGCCCGAACCGGCCGGACAGCTCGGTGAGCAGACCGGGCGTGACGTTCGGCTCAAGGCCCCCGGGGCGCCGGTACAGCGGGCGGATGCGGCCGGGGCGCCCTGCGGGGGAGCGGCCCTCGGGCAGGATCGCGCAGGCGAGCGCCGCGGGTCCGCCCGCCCCGGGCACGAACCCCTGCTCGACGACGAACAGCTGGCTCTCGTCGGCCACCCGCCACAGCTCCGGCCGGGCCGCGTCGATCAGCCGGTGGTCCGGTATCAGCCACTGCTCGTCGAAGGGGGCGTGCAGCACCCGGACGGGTTCGGGGCAGGGGCCGTCGGCGTGGGTCAGGTCGTCCGTCGCGGTGTGCCGGCCGGGGAGCTGTGCGAGGGCCGTGCGCAGGGTGCGCGCCCGGCTCGGTTCGAGCAGCCTCTCGCGCTCCGCCTCCCCGGCCTTCACGAACGCGGACCAACGGGCCTTCAGGGAGGCCGGGTCCGGGGCCAGCGGCCAGGCGCGGCCGAGGCGCAGGGGCGCGACGGACCACGGCATGAGGTCCGCGAGCAGCGGCGCGTCAACAAGGCTTTCGAGGCTGTCGGGCGTCACGTTCGGCATCGTACGACGCGGTCAGTGCGCGTCGAGAGTGACCGTGAACGAGAACCGGTCGCCGCGGTAGTGGATGACGGCGACGTCCAGCGGCCGGCCGTCCTCGTCGTAGGTGATGCCCGTGTAGTGCAGGATCGGGCTGAGCAGCGGGACCTGGAGGAGCCGGGCCGTCTCCGGGTCCGCGAGCCGGGCCTCGACGGTGTCGGTGATCCGGCTGATGCGCACGCCGACGACGTCGCGCAGGACCTTCGTCATCGGCCAGCGCACCAGGTCGTCCAGGTCGACACGGTCGGCGAGGTCGGTCCTGATGTAGTTGCGTGCGTGGTTCGTCGGCTCGCCGGTCTTCTCGTCGCAGCGCAGCCGGTGGTACGTCGCCACGGTCTCGGCCCCCGGGAAGTGCTCGGCGAGCGCGCCGGGCACCGGCACCGTGCCGTGGCCGAGCAGTTCGGTCGTCATGCCGGACTGCTGGGCCACGATGGCGTCGACCGAGCCGAGCAGCCGTACGGGCGCTCCCCGCCGCGCGGCCGGCTCGATGAAGGTGCCGCGCCTGCGGTGCCGGGTGATGAGCCCCTCGTCCTCCAGCTCCTTGAGCGCCTGCCGCATGGTCAGGACGCTCACCCCGTAGTGCCCCGCGAGCTGCTCCTCGGTGGGCAGGCGCAGCGGGTCGTCGGGGGAGCGCCCCAGTATGGAGGCGCGCAGGGACTGCGACACCTGATACCAGAGCGGCAGCTTGCGGTTCAGGACGATCGAGTCCGGCGCGAAAGAGGTCACGGGGCTATCCGTATCGGTCGGGCGCGTTCAGTGCAACGGCTCAGTGCGACGGCCTGAAGTGCCGTTCGAGGCCGCTCCACACATCGTCGTAGCCGCGCTGGAGGTGATCGGCCTGCGCCGCCTGGGCTGTCGCGGTCACCGGCCATCGGGTCTCGAACATGAAGGCGAGCCCGTCATCGACCTTCTGCGGCCTGAGCTCGGCCGCCGACGCCTTGTCGAACGTCTCACGGTCCGGGCCGTGCGCCGACATCATGTTGTGCAGCGAACCACCGCCCGGAACGAAGCCTTCGGCCTTGGCGTCGTACGCGCCCTCGATCAGACCCATGTACTCGCTCATCACGTTCCGGTGGAAGTACGGCGGCCGGAACGTGTCCTCGCCGACCAGCCAGCGCGGCGCGAACACGACGAAGTCCACGCCCGCGAGCCCCGGGGTGTCGCTCGGCGACGTGAGGACCGTGAAGATCGACGGATCCGGGTGGTCGTAGCTGAGCGACCCGATGACATTGAACCGACGCAGGTCGTAGACGTACGGGACATGGTTGCCGTGCCAGGCGACGACATCGAGCGGCGAGTGGTCGTACGTGGCGCGCCAGAGGTTTCCGCAGAACTTGTTCACCACCTCCACCGGCCCTTCGGTGTCCTCGTACGCGGCGACGGGAACCATGAAGTCACGTGCGTTCGCCAGGCCGTTGGCGCCGATCGGGCCGAGGTCGGGCAGGCGGAAGGGGGAGCCGTAGTTCTCGCAGACGTAGCCGCGGGCGTCGCCGTCGAGGAGCTCGACGCGGAAACGGACCCCGCGGGGGATCAGCGCGACGTGGCCCGGATCCACGTGCAGCAGCCCGAACTCGGTGCGCAGCAGCAGCCCGCCGCGCTCCGGGACGATCAGGAGCTCGCCGTCCGCGTCGCTGAACACCCGTTCCGTCATGGAGGAGTTGGCGTGGTAGAGGTGCACGGCCATACCGGTGCGCTGGCTCGCGTCGCCGTTCCCGCCGAGTGTCCACAGGCCCGCCAGGAAGTCCGTGCCGGGGGCCGGCTCGGGCAGCGGGTTCCAGCGCAGCCGGTTCGGGTCGGGGACGGACTCGGTGAAGGGGGCGGTGCGCAGCGCGCCGTTGTCCACCCGTACGAACGCCGGGTGCGCGGCCGACGGGCGGATCCGGTACAGCCACGAACGCCGGTTGTACGCCCTCGGCTCGGTGAACGCGGTGCCGCTCAGCTGCTCCGCGTACAGACCGAGCGGGGCGCGCTGCGGCGAGTTGCGGCCGTGGGGCAGAGCGCCGGGTACCGCCTCCGAGCTGTGCTCGTTGCCGAAGCCCGAAAGGTAGGCAAGCCCCTCGGCGGTCTTCCTCGCGTCACGCATGTCGCTCCCTCGTCCATGATTCCTATGCTCTACCGTAGGATTCCCTTTTTCCTCGCGCAAGAGCACTCCGTGAAGCTGAACGGTCCTCTACTCTCCCGGTCATGTGGACGCCGCCCGTGGAACCCGTGACCCACTCCGGGTCCCTGCGCCGCGCCCCCGTCCAGCAGCGCAGCGCCGAACGCCTGAGCCGGATACTCGACGCCTGCGCGCAACTGCTCGACGAAAGCGGCTACGAGGAACTCAGCACCCGGGACGTCGCCGTCCGCGCCGGGGTGCCCATCGGCTCCGTCTACCGCTTCTTCGGCAACAAGCGCGCCCTCGTCGACGCCCTCGCCGAACGCAATCTGCAGCGCTACGCCGACCGGATCGCCGGGCGCCTCGCGGCGATCCCCGCGCCCGACTGGCGCGCCGCGATGGACGCCGTCCTCGACGAGTACCTCGCCATGAAACGCACCGCGCCCGGCTTCTCCCTGGTCGACTTCGGCAACCAGGTCCCCGTCGGTGCCGACGCCGGCCCCAACCACCGCCTCACCGACCGCCTCACCGAACTGCTCGCCGTCCACCTCGCCCGCACGCCCGACGACACCCTGCGCCGCACGTTCCTCGTCGCCGTCGAATCAGCGGACGCCCTGGTCCGGCTCGCGTTCCGGCTCGACCCGGCGGGCGACGAGCACGTCATCGCGGAGACGCGGGAGCTGTTGCGGGCTTATCTGGCGCGGGTGCTGGACTGATCCGGGGGGCCCGGCGGGGGCGTGTATCGGAGCACGGAACGTCCTCACCGGCAGTCCCGATCGCCGTCCAACCCCGTGACCTGGAGTTTTGCGCTTATTGCTCGCACGTCAACATCTTGTTAACGCTGATGCGCGCGCCCTAACGTCTCGCTGACCGCAAGGCCCCGGTGGTAGTTCAAGGGCGAACGTTAGGTATCCACATGTTGACCATCCTCGGCTTCGGCATGATTGCCACCTTCCTGGTGTTGATCATGATGAAGAAGGTGTCGCCGATCGCGGCGCTCGTGCTCATCCCGGCTCTCTTCTGCGTCCTCGTGGGCAAGGGAGCCAAGCTCGGCGACTACGTCGTCGCGGGCATCGGTGATCTCGCGCCCACCGCGGCGATGCTGATGTTCGCGATCGTCTACTTCGGTCTGATGATCGACGTCGGCCTCTTCGACCCGATCGTGCGCGGCATCCTGAAGTTCGCGAAGGCCGACCCGGTCCGCATCGTCGTCGGCACCGCCGTCCTCGCGGCGATCGTCTCCCTCGACGGTGACGGCTCCACCACCTTCATGATCACCGTCTCGGCGATGTACCCGCTGTACAAGCGCCTCAAGATGAGCCTGATCGTGATGACCGGTGTCGCCGCGACCGCGAACGGCGTCATGAACACGCTGCCCTGGGGCGGCCCCACCGCCCGCGCCGCGACCGCGCTGAAGCTCGACGCCAGCGACATCTTCGTGCCGATGATCCCGGCGCTCGCCGTCGGCCTCCTCTTCGTCTTCGCCCTCGCCTACGTGCTCGGCCGCCGCGAGCGCAAGCGCCTCGGCTACCTGTCCCTCGACGAGGTCACCGAGACCGTCACCGAGACGTCCGACGAGAAGGTGCTCGTCGGTGCGGGTGCCTCCGGCGGGACGGGGTCCGGCTCCGGGTCCGGCAAGAATGCCTCCGCCGGTTCCGGTACGGGCTCCGGTCCGGCCGCGCCCTCGTACGAGAACGAGGACGGCGAGACCTTCGCGGCCCTCGATCCGAACCGCGCCACCCTGCGCCCCAGGCTCTACTGGTTCAACGCCCTCATGACGGTGACGCTGCTCACCGCGATGATCATGGAGTGGCTGCCGATCCCGGTCCTGTTCATCCTCGGCGCCGCGCTCGCCCTCACGGTGAACTTCCCGCACATGCCCGACCAGAGGGCCCGCATCGCCGCCCACGCCGAGAACGTCCTGAACGTCTCCGGCATGGTCTTCGCCGCCGCCGTCTTCACCGGCGTCCTCCAGGGCACCGGCATGGTCGACCACATGGCCAAGTGGGTCGTCGGCGGGATCCCCGACTGGATGGGCCCGCACATGGCCCTCGTCACCGGCGTCCTGTCCATCCCGTTCACGTACTTCATGTCGAACGACGGCTTCTACTTCGGCATCCTGCCCGTCCTCGCCGAGGCCGGTAACGCGCACGGCGTCTCCACCCTCGAGGTCGCCCGCGCCTCCCTCATCGGGCAACCGCTGCACATGTCGAGCCCGCTCGTCCCCGCCGTCTTCGTCCTCGTGGGCATGGCCAAGGTCGAGTTCGGCGACCACACGAAGTTCACGGTCAAATGGGCCGCCCTCACCGCACTGGTGATACTCGGCGCCGGATTCCTCTTCGGGATCCTCTGACCCCGATGAGTCCCACTACAGAGCCCGGCAGGAGAAGCTGGCTGCTCCGCCTCGTCATCGCCTTCAGCTTCGCGCAGGGGGCGGTGTCGATGGCGCGGCCCGCCGTCTCCTACCGGGCTCTCGCGCTCGGCGCGGACGAGCGCGCGATCGGTGTGATCGCGGGCGTGTACGCGCTCCTTCCGCTGTTCGCGGCCGTGCCGCTGGGACGGCGCACCGACCACGGCCGGTGCGCGCCCCTGCTGCCCGTCGGCGTCGTCCTCATCGCCGGCGGGTGCGCGCTCAGCGGCACGGCCGACTCGCTCGCCGCGATGGCCGCGTGGAGCGGGGTGATGGGTCTGGGGCATCTGTCGTTCGTGATCGGCGCGCAGTCGATCGTCGCCCGGCAGTCGGCTCCGGCCGAACAGGACCGGAACTTCGGTCACTTCACGATCGGCGCGTCCCTCGGCCAGCTCGTCGGGCCGATCGCCGCGGGCGCGCTCATCGGCGGGCCCGACCTGGGAGCCACGAGTGCTCTCGCGCTGCTCGTCGCGGCCGCCGTCGCCGCGGTCTCCTTCACCTCGCTGTGGCGCATCGAGCACCCCCGTACGGTGACGGGTGCGGCCGCGCCCGCCGGGCCGCGCGTGCCGGTCGGCCGGATCCTGCGCACCCGGGGTGTGCCCGGCGGCATCTTCATCTCCCTCGCCGTGCTGTCCGCGACGGACATCCTCACGGCGTATCTGCCGGTCGTCGGCGAGCATCGGGGGATCACGCCGTCCGTCGTCGGCGTCCTGCTCAGCCTGCGGGCCGGGGCGACGATCGCCTGTCGACTGGTGATGACCCCGCTCATCAACTGGCTCGGCCGCGCCCTTCTGATTGCAACGACGTGCCTGCTGGCCGCCGTGCTCTGCGCGGGCATCGCGCTCCCTGTCCCCGTATGGGCCCTCGGCGTGATGCTGATCCTGCTCGGCTTCTGCCTGGGCGTGGGCCAGCCCCTGTCGATGACCACAGTGGTTCAGGCGGCCCCGCCCGACGCCCGCTCCACGGCCCTGGCTCTCCGCCTCACCGGCAACCGCCTGGGACAGGTCGCGGCGCCCGCGTCGGCGGGTCTGGTGGCGGGGGTGGCGGGGACGGCGGCGCCGTTCGTGATGCTGGGCGGGCTGCTGCTGGTGGCGGCGGGGCTGGGGATGCGCGGGGGCGGGACGGAGCCGCGCTCGGGCCGGCTGGTCCGTCGCCGGGAACGCCGTGCCGCGGCGCGCCACACGTAGCCGGTGTCGCGGGTGGGTGGGTGTCGGTTGCCTGCCGGGGTGGCGTGCCGCACGTGGGCTGACTCGCTGGTGCGCGTAGTCGCTGTCGCGCGGGCTGGTGTGGGTCGGCTGCTCGCCGGGGTGGCGTGCCCCGTCCCGGCCGACCAGCTGCCCTGCTGCCCCTTGCTCAGCCGTCAGCAGGCGCCGGGGCTCCTCGGCTACTCCGCCGTCAGTAGGCGGCGGGCCTCCTCGGCCTGTCGCAGTCCCGCGGGGTAGGGGAGGGCGGCGGCCAGTTCCTCCGCCTCCGCGAGAGCGGCCCGTGCCGCGTCCCCCGTCAGGCATACCGCCAGCACGACCCGCGCCTCCACCTCCGCCAGCCGTTCCCCGGCACGCTCCGCGCGGAGCGCCTCCGCGGCGGCGGTCCGGCGTGCCGACTCCCGCTCGCCCGAGAGGAGTTCGGCCCAGGCCACCAGAGTGGGCGCCTCGTCGCCGGCGAGGAGCGGGCGCACCAGCTCGGGGTGGGTCTCGCGCAGGGCGAGTTCGGCGCGGGCCGTGCGGACCTCGTAGCGGGCCTGGTGGTCGCCCCGCGCGAGGGCTTCCCGGTCCGCCCGGTCGAGCAGCGGCGGTGCCTGCCCGCAGGCGTCCGTGCGCATGAGCACGCGGGCCAGCGCGGCGAGCGCGTACGGCAGGCACCAGGCGCCGTCCGACGCTGCGCCTGCCACGGCCGCCTCGGCGAGGGTGCGCGCCGCGTCGAACTCCTCCAGGAGCAGTCTCAGTTCGGCCAGATTGGCCCGCTCGAACACGGCGGCCGTCGGATCGCCGGACTGTTCGGCGAGGTCGAGGGCGCGCTGCCCGAAGTCGACGGCCTCGCGCAGCCGGCCGCCGCGCCGTGCGTTCTCCCGCAGCGTGGACAGGACCCCGCCGAGCAGCGTCGGGTCGCCGTACGCCTCGGCCGGCGCGAGGGCCCGGTCGGCGGCCTCCCTGGCTTCGCCGAACCGGCCCGCGAGGCCGAGGTTGGCGGCCTGCTGGGCGAACGCGCGCGCCACCAGGCCGTGCCCGGCGACGCCCCCGACCTGCCGCGCGGAGCCGAGCGCGGCGCGGGCGGCGTCGTATCCCCGGTCGTAGTGGCCGCTCACGAAGTGGGTGACGGCCCAGGCGATGTGGTGCGTGGCCGTCGGTTCGGGCGCGGTGTGGTCGGTGGGCGGATGGCCGCGCAGCACCTCGGCTGCGGACGGGTGGGCGCCGGTCTTCACCAGCGTCTCGGCGAGGCGCGCCGCCGCGAGCACCGCGTCGTCGTGTTCGCCGCGCCGCTCGAACTCGCCGAGCGCGAGCCGCAGCACGTCCGCGGCCTGCTCGAAGTTCCCCATCCTGCGCAGCACTTGGCTGTGGGCGAGCCGGGCGCGGGCCGCGTCGACGTCGAGGCGGGCCACCAGGTCGCGGTAGTAGCGGTCGGCGGTGTCGTTGGCGTAGAGGGCGGCGGCGCGTTCGGCGGCCCGGCGCAGGTACTCGGCCGCGCGGGGGTCGTCGGCGCGGGCGAAGTGCGAGGCGAGCGCGTCGACCGCGTCGGGGCGGCGGTGCAGCACGGCCTGCGCGAACGCGGCGTGCAGCTGCCGGCGGCGTACGGCAGTGAGCTGTTCGTAGCAGGTGAGGCGGACCAGCGGGTGCCGGAAGGCGAGGCCCGCCTCGGGGCGTCCGGCGACCACGACCTGCCGCTCCTCCACGAGGGCGGCTCCGATGGCCCGTTCCAGGGCGTCGGTGGCGGCGGCCCCGTCGACCGCAGGGCTCAGGCCGTGCGCGGCGACGTCGAGCAGCTCGGACAGTGCTGCCTCGCTCCCGGCGGCGGACAGTGCCTCGACGATCCGCCGCGCGTCCTGGTCGAGGCGCCCGAGCCGTTCCGCGACCAACTCCCGTACGCCGTCCGGGGCTTCGCCCTCGGCGGGTTCGCGGGCGAGCTCCACCGCGAACAGCGGGTTGCCGAGGGAGAGCTCCCACACCCGGTGCCCGGCGGCGCCCACGTCACGCGCCACCGCGAGGCACGCCTCCCGGTCGAGCCGCCCCAGTTCCTCGCGGGCGGCCAGCCGGTGGCGGATCAGGGACGCGAGGCCCGCGCGGCGGGGATCGCCGTCGGGCAGCTCTTCCTCGCGGCACGTCACCAGGAACCGCAGTCGCACGCCCGTGGCCGCGGCTCGCCGCGCCAGATGGCTGAGCAGCTGGAAGGAGCCCGTGTCGGCGGCGTGCAGATCGTCCAGGACCAGCAGCACCGGGTGGGCGGCGGCCAGTTCGCCGAGGAGCGCGGCCGTCGCGCGGAACAGGCGGTCCCGCTCCTCCTCCGGGCTGCGCCCGTCGCGCTCGCCCGCCGACTGGCCGAGCGACGGCAGGAACGCGGCCAGTTCGGGGTGCTCGGTGCCGACCCGCGCCCGCTCCCCGGCGTCCCGGCCGGCGAGCCAGCCGTCGAGTGCCTCGGCGAACGCCCCGTACGGTGTGTGCCCCTCCGCGTCGTGTCCGCCGCCCCACAGCACGGCGGATCCGGCCCCGGCGGCCCGCCGCGCGACCTCGCCGACCAGCCGCGTCTTGCCGACACCGGCCTCGCCGGTGAGCAGTGTGATGGGTGGCCCGTCCGTCGCGAGCAGCCGCCGGAGAACGTTGTCACGGCCGCGCAGGGGTGAGGCCGCGGGGGCCCGGACCGGTGCGGGGAGTGACGGCGCCGACGGCAGCGGTGCGGGCTCCGCCGCGAGCGCCGCCCGGTGCAGCGCCTCCGTCTCGGGTCCGGGGCGTACGCCCAGCTCCGCGTCGAGGGCCTCCCGGCACACGTGGTACTGCCGCACCGCGCGCCGCCGCAGCCCCTGGCGTATGTAGGCGTCGATGAGGATCCGGTGGGCGGCCTCGTCGGCGGGGGCGGCCGCGAGGATCTGCTCGGCGACGGCCGTGGCCTCCTGCGCGGCGCCGCGCTCCAGATGGGCGGCGGCGAGACCGAGGTGCAGTTCCTCGCGCAGCGCGGCGAGCCGGTCGCGGCGTGGCTGGGCCCAGGTCGCGTACCGGTCCTCGGGCAGGAGCTCTCCGTCGAACTCCCGCAGCGCGGCATCGAACCGGGCCGGGTCCCCGGAGCCGAGGGCGTCGAGCGCCGCCTCCTCCGCGTGGTCCGCGTCGATCCACACCGACGGGTCGAGCCGCAGCATCGCCCCGTCGGATATGAGGTACGACGACGCGGCGCGTGGCGCGAGTTCGGGTTCCAGGGCGCGGCGCGCGGCGTGCAGGGCCACCCGCAGGCTGCCGGTGGCCGCCTGTGCGTCGGCGTCGGGCCAGCAGATGTCCATGGCCTGTTCGCGGTGGAGGCTGTGCCCCGGGGTGACCGCGAGCAGCTTCACCAGGGCGCGGGCGCTGGGGCGCGGCCACCGTTCGGCGAGGGCGGGGCCGCTGTCGCGAGTCGCCCGGAACCCGCCGAAAAGGTACAGACGCAGCACGGGGGCCGCGACATTCGTCCTGTCTGTCTGTCGCGCGCTCATGAGGGCGTCACTGTAACCGAGCACGCTGAGAACCCCCTGGGCGAGGCTCAGGGGGTTCGTCCGGCTCATGGCCGGTTCAGGTCAGCGTGACGGGCTCAGGAGAGCTTGTACGTGGTGACCTGGTGGATGGCGTTGTTGGGATTGAAGTTGCCGCCGCCGAACTCGCCGAGGGTGCGGTCCCAGCCGGAGTCGTCGTTGTTGAGGGACAACGCCTCGTCGACGCCGTCGCCGTCGAGGTCGCCCGCGAAGTAGTTCCAGGCGCCCATGAGGGTGGGGATGTTGCCGACGGACCCAGCCCAGCTGTCCTCGGAGTCGAGGATGCTCGGGTCCCAGAGGTAGAGGCCGGCCTCGGTGCCGGCGACGAGGAGCTGACGTCCGCCGGGACCGGTCAGGAAGCCACCGCCGATCGACATCGGGAAGACGCCCTGCTGCTTGTCGTCGCCGTTCGCCCGGTAGCGGCGGAACGACGCCACGCCGCCCTCGTACAGCACTCCGTCCTTGGCGAAGTAGCTGTGGTGCGTCCACATGCCGCCCGTAATCCCGGAGTGCAGCACCTCGCCGGTGCGGCCGTCGCGGATCTCGAAGTAGCCCTGCGGGCCGATCGCGTTGGTGCTGTCCCACTTGATGGGCGCGTTGACGCCCCACAGGTAGATCACCGCGTGGCCGTCGGCGTACGGGATTTCCTTGGAGGCGAAGACGCCCTCGTTCGGGACGGCGGTACGGATGCCGTCGACCGCGGTGCCGGGAGCCTTGGGCGCGGCAGACCAGCGGGTCTTGCCGGTCTTGGCGTTGAGCGCGACCGCGTTCGTGACCGGCGTGGTCAGCTGCACCGCGTTGAGGCTGGCATATGAGGCGTACACCTGGCCGTCGTTGACCGACGGGTCGGCGAAGCGGACATTGCCCGCGGCCTTGGGGGCGCTGTACGTCCACAGGGCGTGGCCGTCGCCGGAGTAGGCGCGCAGGGCGTCCGTGGGGACGAGGATGTCCTGCTCGCCGTCGCCGTTGAGGTCGGCGAGCTTGGCCGAGCGGACGTACTGGCCCTCGCCGGCGGCGATGGTGGCGAGGGTCTTGCCGGTCTTGCCGTCGAGGACGACCGTCGCGGTGTCGGCCGCGATCACGATCTCCTTCTTGCCGTCGCCGTTGACGTCACCGGTCTCGATGTCGTGGACCGTGCCCGGGAGGGTGGCCTGCCAGAGCTTCTGCGGCTTGCCGCCGTCGACGAGCGAGGGGCCCGAGTAGGCCCACACGCCGTTCGACTGACCGCCCATGATCAAGTCGTTCTTGCCGTCGCTGTTCAGGTCGGCGCCCTTGGCGAAGGCGATGTCGCCCTGCAGCGGCGTGACCTTCTCCGCCTTGCCGGTGCCCAGCTTGAAGGTGCGGATGTTCTGCGACTGGTCGACGACGCGGACGTGCGTGCCCCGGCCGTCGCTGTAGATGTCCTGGTACATCGGGGCGGCAGCGACGCCCTTGCTCTGCCACTTGACGGTGCCCTTGCCGGAGAACACGGTCAGGGACGCGTACCGCGTGCCGCCGCGGTTGTCCGGGTTGTTGAACTCGCGGTCGTCCTGGCCGGAGGTGACCAGCGACCCGTCGGCCACTGTCAGGCCCCAGATGCTGGGCCCGTCGTGGCTGTTGTCGGCGTCCCGCTTGACCGTGTTCGACCACAGGAGCGTGTTCCCGTCGGCACCGTCCAGCACCCGCACCGTGCTGGCGTTGACGTACAGGTTCTCGTTGAACGAGGACTCCGCGACCGCGTACTCGTCGCCGGCCTTGGCGCCGAGGTCGCCGACGGTCAGCGCGGTGGGTACGACGTTGTCCCGGCTTTCCAGGGTGGCGCGGGTGCCGGTCTTCAGGTCGTACTCGGCAACCTCGTAGCGCACCCCGCTGGTGGCGTCCGTCTGCTCGATGGCGACGAGGCGCTTGCGGCCGGCGTCCAGGCGCAGCTGACGGCTGTACAGCGTGCTGTCGGTCTGCCAGGTGATGGAGCCGTCGGCAGTGTCGAGCACGAGAGTGCGGCCACGGGCATCGACACCAGTGGCCTGGCCCAGATTCCAGGAAGCGGCGATCTTGCCGCCCCCGAGGTCCTGGATGTCGCCCCAGTTCCCGTACCGGGCTTCCTTGGTGTCGTACGTCCACGTCTTGTCCGGGGTCAGCTTGCCGTCCGCGGACGAGAAACGGATACCGGTCAGGGTGAGGGTCGCGTCGGCCGGGACCTTCGCGTCGTCGCTCATCCGGGGCGCGTCGGCTATCAGCAGAGTGCCGTCGACGATCTTCACCATGGAGGCGCGGTTGTAGAGCTTCGACCAGACGGTGGTGCCGGTCTTGCCGTCGAGGACCGTCACGAACGTGCCGGTGGTCAGGGGCGAGCCCGGGGAGGTGAAGGCACGCGGGTACGGGAGGGTGCCGACCTGGGCCGAGAACACCAGGTCCGGGACACCGTCGCCGGTCAGGTCGCCGGTCGAGTAACCGGAGTCCGAGTGGGCGGAGAACGGCGAGACCGCGTTGTAGCCCATGAGGATCTGGGCCGGGTACGGCTCGACCCGCCACACCTGCAGCGGCTTGACCTGCCAGTCCGTGAAGAACGAGCTGCTGGTGCGGGCCCAGGTCTGGCTGCCGTCGGCGGCGTGACGCTGCACGTAGCCCATGCTGTTGACGGAGAAGTAGTCGCCGTTCTTGCCGATCGGCACCGTGGCACCCATGCCGCGCACGCCTTCCAGCGTGGACTTCGCAGTCATCGTGACCTTGGTGGAAGGGTCGACGGCGGTCGAAGCGTCGTCCGGCTGCGCAGCGCTGCCGGAACCGGCGTCCGTACCCGAGCCGGTCGAGGCGGATCCGTCGTCCGCCTTCGGGGCGGTGGTGTCCTCGGCCTTGACGTACGGGTCGAGGGTGACATTGGCGGCCAGTTTCTTGGCCTCGGCGCTGGTCAGCTTCATCGCCGGCTTGCTGCCGTTGTCGCCGTCGGCGGCCAGGGCCTGCGGGACGGCGGTCAGGCACAGGCCCGTCGCGACCAGGGCGGAGGCGAGCGTCAAAGCCCGCCGCGAATGGTGAGCTCTCATCACTTGGCTCCCTGCGTGAAGCTGACGGCGGTGCCGTTGGCGATCACGGACTGGTTGAAGGAGTACTGCAGGGCGTCGGTGCCGGCCTGGTCGGCGATGCCGACGGTGGCGCTCGCGCCCTTGTCCGGGACGGTCTTGTACTGGAGGGTCACGGCGCCGGTGGCCTCGTCGAAGACGGCCTCGAAGGTGGCGCGGCCCGAGGTGCCGTTGGCGTAGGCGGCGTTGTTCCACACCATGGCGAACTTGCGGTGGCCGGTGGTGCCGGTGGTGACCGTCTGCACCGAGGACTTGCTGTCGAGGGTGAGGTCGTCCCACAGCGGGGCGATGAAGCCCTTCACACCGTTCCTGCCGGTGGTCGGGATCGCGGTGTTGCTGTAGTCGCCGACGCGGGAGGACAGGAAGTTGACCAGGCCGTCCGTGGTGACCGACGCCGAGGTGTACGAGACCCCGTAGTGCTTCACCGGGAAGGGCAGCGCCACGGTGGCGGAGTCCTCGTCACCGGTCAGCGTGACCTTCTTGGAACCTGCGATCCAGGAGTACGTGGCGGGGGCGCAGGAGTTGCCTGCGTTGTCGGTGCGGTTGGGGACCTGGACGGTCTTGGCCAGGTCGGCGGAGCCGACGGTGGCTGCGCCGGTGTAGGCGCCGTTGCACAGGATGGGGCCGGCCGGATTGACCGTCAGGGTGTAGGAGCCCTCGGCGACGGTGGCGAAGGAGTAGGCACCCTTCGCGTCCGTGGTGGTGGCGTCCAGCGGCGTGCCGACCAGCGCGACCTTCGCGCCCGCCAGCGGCTTGCCGGCGACGTCCAGGACGGTGCCGGAGACCTTGTGCGAGGCGACCGCGGTCAGCGCGAAGTCCTCGGTGAGTTCCTGGCTGGCGGTGAGGGTGACGTCGGTGGCCGAGCCGTTGGCGTAGCCGTAGCCGCCGGCCGTGAAGGAGTACGTGCCGGCGGGCAGCGGCAGGCGGTACGTGCCGTCCGCGTTGGTGGTGACCGTGCGGACGACGCCGAGGGCGTTGACGGTCTTCACGGTGATGCCGGCCAGGGCCTTGCCGGTGGCCTTGTCGGTGACCTTGCCGCTGACGGTGGCGGCGATGTGCGGCGCCAGGTCGATCGACTTGAGGATGTCGAGCTTGCCGTTGCCCCACACGTTGTTCATGTCGGCGGTGCCGCCGCAGTGGGTGTCCTCGACGTCACGGGCGCCCTCGTTGAGGAGCGCGCGGGTCTCGTCGATCTTGCCGATCAGCGAGGGGGCCGCCGACCACAGCAGCGCGACCGCGCCCGCGACGTGCGGGGTGGCCATCGACGTGCCCTGGATGGAGTTGTACGAGGAACCGGGCCAGGTCGACTCGATGTTGACGCCCGGGGCCGAGATGTTCGGCTTCGCCGAACCGTCGGCCAGGGAGGGGCCGAAGCCGGAGAACTTGGCGATCGTGCCGGTCGAGTCGTAGGCACCGACGCCGTAGGTGTCGGCTTGCGAGCCGGGCGGGTGCGTCGTCGAACAGGTCGTGCCGTCCCCGTCGTTGCCGGCCGCGAACGCCTCGAAGATGCCCGCGGAGTTCCAGGCGTCGATGATGTCCTGGTAGAACGGCGTGCCGGGGTCGTTGTTGCCCCAGGAGTTGTTGACGATGTTCGGGGCGAGGTCCGGGCGCGGGTTCTGACCGTTGTGGTCGGTCGGCGCGAGGATCCACTGACCCGAGGCGAGCAGGTCCTCCTCCGAGCAGCCGGTGGGAACACAGGCCTTGGCGGCGATCCACTTGGCGTTCGGCGCGACACCCATGCCCTTCTTGGCGACCATCGTGCCCATGGTGTGGGTGCCATGGCCGACGGTGTCGCACGGGACACCGCCCGCGCACTCACCGGTCGGGTCGAAGAAGTTGTAGTCGTGCGTGAAGGTGCCGTCGCCGTTGTTACCGCGGTACTGCTGCACCAGGTCGGGGTGGTTGTACTGCACACCCGTGTCGACGTTGGCGATGACGATGCCCTCGCCGCGGTCCTCGTACTGCTTCCAGACGTCGTCGGCGTTGATGTCGTCGATGCCCCACTCAGGGGTGTCGTCCCCGCTGCCGGCCGTGTCGACGGTGGAGGAGCCCGTGGCGGACGGGTTGGTGCGCGACTTGGTGACCTTCTTGTCGGAGGTCTCCATGTCGTCAAGCTTGAACGTGCGCTCCTTGACGACCGAGGCGACGTCCGAACGCTTCGCGAGCTCGTTCACCAGATCCTGGTCGCCGGTCACCTTGACGGTGTTGGCGATCCAGTAGTCCGTGTGACCGACCTTCTCCTTGTCGAGGAAGGAGGTCAGCGACTGCTGGCTGGACTTGGCGTGCGCGCGCAGCTCCTTGTACGCGGCCTTCGCCTTCGCCACGTGTGTCTTCTGCTTCTTGGCGCCGGACAGGTCGGCCTGGTCCTTGAGGGTGACGAAGAAGGTCGCGTCGCCGCCCTTGGCGACGGCGCTGCGCAGCGCCGAGTCCACCTTCGCGGTGGCGGTGGCGGACGGGGTGTCGGCGGCGACGGCCGGCATGACGCCTGCGGCCAGGGCGGTCGCGGTGAACGCGGCAGCCGCCCATGCGGCGGATCTGCGCCGTGGCGGTCGGGGCAGGTGCATCGGGGCACTCCTCCGGGAACGGTACAAGGGAGTTCGCACGCTAGAAAGCTGCCGTTACTGAGGAATTACTGGCCACGTCAGGCCCTACGACAGCAGTGCCCTCACCCGTGCCTGCGCCCACGTCAAACGTGCCGGCGGGCGCCGCCGATTGCGTATCGACGGCGCCCGCCCACTGTCACGCCCTGACGGACCACATGGTCACGGTCACGAGCCGCAGTTGCTTCCGCCGAAGTTCGGCTCCAGGCCGGTGATGGTGTACGCGACGCTGCGCTCTGCGGACGGGTTGAGCCCGAAGCCGTGGTCTCCGCTGACGCAGACGGTGTATCCCGTGTCGTTCGAGATGCTCAGGATCGCGACACCGGGATCGAAGGTGTACGACTGGCCTTCGGGGATCAGCAGACCCTGGTCCGGGTTGTCGGCCGGGACGATGCACACGTATCCGGTGACGTGGCAGCTGGCCGCGTCGGTCGTTGCACCGGCGGCGCTCGCCGTACCCGTGCCGAACGCGGCCATGGCGGTCATGGTGGCGCCGACCAGCGCGGCGCGCAGTGCGGTGTGTCGCAACATGAGTAATTCCCTGGGTAGTTGGGCACGGCTCGTGACCGGCTCGAACCACGCTTGAAGGAAGGGGAGTTGCCCGTCGACCGGCGAGGCAGGCGGACGCTGGGGCGCGGCCATGACTGAGGCGTTACCGGAGGGCCCCGCCCTGGTGGGAGGGGGGTCGGTAGCGTCGGAGAGTCTGCACGCAGACCCAGCGCCTGCCACTCCGGCCGAGCCCGGCCGGCAGCGGGGGCCGCCCCGTTGCCGAGGAATCGCCGGCTTCGTCGGCAACACGAGTGACGGGGCGTCTCTGGCGTCAGAAAACTATCAACGCTAGTTTGAGTTGCGGACGAACCGAGGCGTGACCAGAAGGAGAGCCATGAAGGCCCACGACGGCATGTACATCGACGGCGAGTGGCGCCCGGCCCTGACCGGCGACACCATCGCCGTCGTCAACCCGGCCGACGAGCAGGTCATCGGCCACGTCCCGGCGGGCACCGCCGAGGACGTCGACGTCGCGGTGCGCGCCGCCCGTGCCGCGTTCCCCGGCTGGGCCGCGACCCCTCCGGCTGAGCGTGCCGCCCGTATCGCCGCCCTGCGCGACGTGCTCGTGGCCCGCAAGGACGAGATCGCCGAGACGGTCACGGCGGAGCTCGGCGCGCCCCTGCAGTTCTCGCAGATGGTGCACGCGGGCGTACCGATCCTGGTGGCGGGCTCGTACGCCGAACTGGCCGCCGCCCACGCCTTCGAGGAGAAGGTCGGCAACTCCACCGTCTACGCCGAACCGGTCGGTGTCGTCGGCGCGATCACGCCCTGGAACTACCCGCTCCACCAGATCGTCGCGAAGGTCGGCCCGGCCCTCGCCGCGGGCTGCACGGTTGTCCTCAAGCCCGCCGAGGACACCCCGCTCACCGCCCAGCTGTTCGCCGAGGCCGTCGACGAGGCAGGCATCCCGGCCGGTGTCTTCAACCTGGTCACCGGCATCGGCGCGGTCGCGGGCCAGGCGCTCGCCGAGCACTCGGGCGTGGACCTGGTCTCCTTCACCGGATCCACCGCGGTCGGCAAGCAGATCGGCGCGACGGCGGGCGCGGCCGTCAAGCGCGTGGCTCTCGAACTCGGCGGCAAGTCGGCGAACGTGATCCTGCCCTCCGCCGACCTCGCCAAGGCCGTCAATGTCGGCATCGCCAACGTCATGGGCAACTCCGGCCAGACGTGTAGCGCCTGGACCCGCATGCTCGTGCACACCTCCCGGTACGACGAGGCCGTGGAGCTCGCGGGGGCCGCCGCCGCGAAGTACGGCGACCGCATCGGCCCGCTCGTCAACGCCAAACAGCAGGCGCGTGTGCGCGGCTACATCGAGAAGGGCGTC
This sequence comes from Streptomyces sp. NPDC107517, assembly GCF_055582645.1. Classification (NCBI taxonomy): domain Bacteria; kingdom Bacillati; phylum Actinomycetota; class Actinomycetes; order Kitasatosporales; family Streptomycetaceae; genus Streptomyces; species Streptomyces sp. NPDC107517. The sequence continues at coordinate 105,626 of NZ_JBVJPM010000005.1, forward strand.
GCGGAAGGCGCGCGCATCGTCACCGGAGGCGCCGAAACCCCGCACGAGAAGGGCTACTTCGTCGCCCCGACGGTCTTCGCCGACGTCACCCCCGAGATGGCCATCGCCCAGGAGGAGATCTTCGGCCCGGTCGTCTCGATCATCCGTTACGAGGACGAGGACGACGCCCTGCGCATCGCCAATGGCACGGTGTACGGCCTCGCGGGCGCCGTCTGGGCGGCGGACGACGCCGAGGCGGTCGCGTTCGCGCGCCGCATGGACACCGGCCAGGTCGACATCAACGGCGGCCGCTTCAACCCCCTCGCCCCGTTCGGCGGTTACAAGCAGTCCGGCGTCGGCCGCGAGCTGGGCGCGCACGGCCTGTCCGAGTATCTCCAGACCAAGTCCCTCCAGTTCTAGGAGCTCCGCCCGTCATGGTCCGTGCCGCTGTACTTCCCGCCGTCGGCTCTCCCCTGGAGATCACGGAGATCGACCTGCCCGAACCCGGCCCCGGACAGGTCCGGGTCAGGCTCGCCGCCGCCGGGGTCTGCCACTCCGACCTGTCCCTGACCAACGGCACGATGCGCGTGCCCGTCCCCGCCGTGCTCGGCCACGAGGGCGCCGGCACGGTCGTCTCCGTCGGCGAGGGCGTCACCCATGTCGCGCCCGGCGACGGCGTCGTCCTCAACTGGGCGCCCGCGTGCGGAAAGTGCCACGCCTGCTCGCTCGGCGAGGTGTGGCTGTGCGCCGACGCCCTCACCGGCGCGGGTTCCGTGTACGCCCGTCGCTCCGACGACGGCAGCGACCTCCACCCCGGCCTGAACGTCGCCGCGTTCGCGGAGGAGACGGTGGTCGCCGCGAACTGCGTCCTGCGCGCCCCCGAAGGCGTGCCCCTCACCGACGCGGCCCTCCTCGGCTGCGCCGTCCTGACCGGCCATGGCGCCGTGCACCACTCGGCGCGGGTCCGCGAGGGCGAGACGGTCGCCGTGTTCGGCGTCGGCGGGGTCGGGCTCGCCACGCTCCAGGCGGCCCGTATCGCCGGGGCCTCGAAGATCGTCGCGGTGGACGTCTCCCCGGAGAAGGAGGAGCTGGCCCGCAAGGCCGGCGCCACCGACTACGTCGTGGCCTCCGAGACCACCGCACGTGAGATCCGCGGCCTCACCGGCAAGCAGGGCGTGGACGTCGCGGTCGAGTGCGTGGGCCGCGCCGTGACCATCCGTACCGCGTGGGAGTCCACGCGGCGCGGCGGCCGCACCACGGTCGTCGGCATCGGCGGCAAGGACCAGCAGGTCACCTTCAACGCCCTGGAGCTCTTCCACTTCGGCCGCACGCTGTCCGGCTGCGTCTACGGCAACTCCGACCCGGCGAAGGACCTCCCGGTCCTGGCCGAGCACATCCGCGCGGGCCGCCTCGACCTGAGCGCGCTCGTCACCGAACACATCGCTCTCGACGGGATCCCCGCCGCCTTCGACAACATGGTCGCGGGCAAGGGCGGACGGGCGCTGGTCGTCTTCTAGACCCGCGCGGACCCGTGCCCCACGACCCCGGCCGCCCTCGTGCGGCCGGGGTCGCAGGGCTGCCCGCACACGGCCCGCGCTTTCCCATGCGCAGGCAAAAACTGCTGCTGCGCAACCCGTTGACCCACGTACCGTCTGGTCAGTATGTTCCCGGGACCGCGGCGCCGCGGACCGTCCCCTCCCCGCAGTCACCGGAGTGTGCACGCATGGACACGGCACCATCCGCTCGCCCCGCAGCCACCGCTTCCCCCGAAGCCGAGACCCGCGCCCGAAGGAAGGTCGCCACCGCCGCCGCGCTCGCCTCGGCCGTCGAGTGGTACGACTACTTCGTCTTCGGCATCGCGGCCGCCCTCGTGCTCGGCGACCTCTACTTCCCCTCCGGCAGCTCGTCGGCGGGCGTGCTCGCCGCCTTCGCGACCTTCGCCGTCGGCTTCCTGGCCCGCCCGCTCGGCGGGGTCATCGCCGGCCAGCTCGGCGACAAGCGCGGTCGCAAGCCCATGCTGGTCCTCGCCCTGACCCTGATGGGCCTCGCCACCACGGGCATCGGCCTGCTCCCCACGTACGACACGATCGGCGTGGCCGCGCCGATCCTCCTCGTCGCCCTGCGGGTCGTGCAGGGCCTCGCCGTCGGCGCCCAGTGGGGCGGCGCGATGCTGATGGCCACCGAGTACGCCCCCGAGGGCAAGCGCGGCCTCTACGGCAGCCTCGTCCAACTCGGCGTCCCCATCGGCGTGGTGACCGCCAACACCGTGTTCCTCGTCGCCGGCGCCCTCACCAGCGACAGCGCCTTCACCGCGTGGGGCTGGCGGCTCCCGTTCCTGGTGGGCCTGCTCGTCCTGGTCCTTGCCTGGTACATCCACACGAAGGTCGAGGAGACCCCCGAGTTCAAGGCCGCGGAAGCGGAACTGGCGAAGGCGGAGGCGGACCGCTCCCGCTCCCCGCTGCGCAGGATCCTGCGCGAACACCTCGGCACCGTCTTCCTCGCGGGCGGCTCCTTCGCCGTGAACACCGCGACGTTCTACATCATCATCACGGGAGTCCTCGACTACACGACCCGTGAACTCGGCATGCAGCGCGAGGCCGTTCTCACCGTCTCGCTCTGCATCAGCCTCACCCAGCTCGCCCTGATCCCCGCGTCGGCGGCCCTCTCCGACCGCATCGGACGGCTGCGGATCTACGCGCTCGGCGCCGCGGGCCTCGTCGTGTGGGCCGTGCCGATGTTCCTGCTCATCGACACCGGCTCACTGCTCTGGCTGGCCGTCGGCACGTTCGTCACCAGCTGCTTCCTGAGCATCATGTACGGACCGCAGGCCGCGCTGTTCGCCGAGCTGTTCACCGCCGAGATGCGCTACACGGGAGCCTCGCTCGGCTACCAGATCGCGGCCGTGTTCGGCGGCGGACTCGCGCCGTTCGTGATGGTGCTGCTCCTGGAGGCGACCGGCACGTCGATGGCCGTGTCCGGCTACATCATCGGGCTCGGCGTGATCGCCCTGATCTCCATCAAGGTGCTTGCGGGGCGGGCGGCTGCGCGCTGAGCGTCCCCGCCGCCATCGGCTCCGGCACCGCGGGTGCCGGAGCCGAGGTGCGCAGCCCGGGGAAGGACCGGGCCGCCGCCAGGAAGGCGAACGTCGTCAGGACGAACGGCCAGGTGAACGTGTGCCCGCCCGACGGCGCGAGCACCGCCGCCATGGCCGGCGTCGCGGCCGTCGCGGTGAACGCGCCCACCGCCGCGTACGCCAGAGTGCGCGGACCCGCCTCGAGGTACACCCCGCACAGGGCGAGGGTCACGAGGATCGCGTTGTAGCCCATGGTTCCGTCCGCGATCTGCGCGGCGGGAGCGCCGAGCGCCCACCCGGAGAGGATCCCGACGAGGCTGCCCACGCATGCCACGGCGGCGGCCCTGCGGCTCGCGACGAGCAGCGCGGCGAGGACGAGCGCGCCGACGTACCACTGCGGCATGAAGAAGACCTCGGCGAAGCCCGTGAAGAACCCGCGCCACACATCGGAGAAGCGGAGCGAGGTCGGCCCGGTCGCCGCGTTCGTGAGGGCCGCGAGGCCGTCGCCGTGGTGCCAGATCCGCTCGAACCCCGGCGCCGCGGTGGTCATCGCGCTCGCGAGGAGGCAGTAGGGGAGCGTCAGCGACGGCAGGTTCCACACGCCGAGCAGATTGACGACGGCCGCGGTGACGACGGTGACGACGACGCAGCCGGCCGCGGCGAGCAGCGCGGTCGACAGATGGCCGGCGCCCAGGAACACCGCGAAACACAGCGCCGTCAGACAGGCGTTGAATCCTTCGAGGCCCGTCGACACGCGCTCGCGGTCCGCGCCGAGCAGCCGCGAGGTGGCCGTGCCGAGCGCCGTTCCCGCGATCGCGTAGAGCCCGTACTGCCACCCCGCAGCGAACAGTGCCGCGGAGAGGAGGAGCCCGGCCGGGACGCTGGACAGAAAGGCGACCTGAGCCTGCCCCCGCAGGACCTGAACGCCGAATTGCCTACAACCCGCACCCCGGTCAGAGGCCGATTCGCCCGGAATTGGGCCGTCCTTGGCCTGCCGCATCCCGTGCCCCCGTGTTACGTCCCTGTTTCACCGAGCAGAACGGAGGCACTTTATCGACATCCCCCGAAGTCCGGAAGAAGGGGCCTATCACGGCAGGAAGCTCCCTCCCGGCCGCGTGGTGCCGCTGCCCCCGATGCCCGGCGTCGCTAGCGCAGCGACTCCGCCCCGATCCCCAGAACGTCCCCGAACGCCCGCTGCCCGGCCGGCGTGACCTTCACGGCCCGCTCCGAACCGATCCGCACGACCCAGCCCGCGTCGAACGCATGGCTGCACAGCGCCGCGCCCGCCGCCCCCGCGAGATGCGGCCGGCGCTCGGTCCAGTCCAGGCACGCCCGCGCCAGGGGCCGGCGCCCCGACCGGTCGAGCCCGATCCCCAACGCGCCGAACAGGTCGACCCCTTGCGGGGTCAGTGCGAACCCCGTGTCCGTCCGCAGATCCCCGCGCCGGACGAGTGCGTCCGTGAGCGCGATGCCGAGGCGGCCCGCGAGATGGTCGTAACAGGTGCGCCCGCGCGCCATCGCGTCCCGCGCGCTTACCGCCCGCAGCGTCGGCGGCCGCTCCCCGCCGTCCGGCGCCGCGTACGCCGCGAGTTCCTCGACGAGCCCGGCCACGCGCGCGTCCGCGAGCCGCACATAGCGGTGGCGCCCCTGCCGCTCCTCGGAGAGGAGACCGCCCGAGACGAGCTTGCCCAGATGCTCGCTCGCCGTCGACGCCGCGACCCCCGCGTGCCGTGCCAGCTCACCGGCGGTCCACGCCCGCCCGTCGAGCAGCGCGAGCAGACAGGCCGCGCGGGTCTCGTCGGCCATCAGTGCGGCGAGCGCGGCGAGGCGCGGTGCGCCGGGTTCTGCGGACTTCATGGGTCAAGCATGCGCCCCGCACGGTTCGGTGGCGGCCGAAACGTCAGTGCAGCGCCGCGACCTGCTCGTACTGCTGCGTGAGCCCGTCGAGGAGCGCCCGCAGGCCCGTCTCGAAGGCCCGCTCGTCGATCAGTTCCTGGCGGTCGGCGAGCAGGTGCGCCTGCCCGAGGTGGGGGTAGTCGGCCGGGTCGTACGCCGTCTCGTCGTCGACGAAGCCCCCGGCGAACGAGCCGAGCGCGGAGCCCGTCACGAAGTACCGCATGAGCGCCCCGATCGACGTGGCCTGTGCCGGGGGCCAGCCCGCGTCCACCATCGAGCCGAACACGGCATCGGCGAGCCGGAGCCCCGCGGGCCTGCGGCCGGGCCCCTGGGCGAGCACGGGAACGATGTTCGGGTGCTCGAGGAGGGCCGCCCGGTAGGACACCGCCCAGTCGTGCAGGGCCGTGCGCCAGTCGCGGGCGTCCGCGGCGTCGAACATCGACAGGTCGACCTGCGCGCTCACCGAGTCGGCGACCGCCTCGAGGATCTGGTCCTTGGTGCGGAAGTGGTTGTACAGCGAGGGGCCGCTCACGCCCAGCTCGGCGGCGAGCCGCCGCGTGGAGACGGCCGCGAGGCCCTCGGCGTCGACGAGAGAGCGCGCCGTCGTGACGATGCGGTCTGTGCTGAGGAGGGGCTTGCGCGGTCGGGCCATGCGGCACATAGTAGGGCTGTCATCCGAAAACTAGCAGTGCTAATTTAGTGCTCATTCACTCATGCCTGGGGTGTGGTCCATGAATCTGGAGCTCAGCGAGGAGCAGACGGCTGTCCGTCAGCTCGCCAAGGACTTCGTGGCACGCGAGATCACCCCGAACGTCGTCGGCTGGGACCGCGCCGAAGAGGTCGACCGCGGCATCGTCAAGAAGCTCGGCGACGTCGGCTTCCTGGGCCTGACCATCGACGAGGAGTACGGCGGCTCGGGCGGCGACCACCTGGCGTACTGCCTGGTCACGGAGGAGCTGGGACGCGGCGACTCGTCCGTGCGCGGCATCGTCTCCGTCTCGCTCGGCCTGGTCACCAAGACCGTCCAGTCGTACGGGACCGAGGAGCAGAAGCGGGAGTGGCTGCCGCGGCTCACGTCCGGCGAGGCCCTCGGCTGCTTCGGGCTCACCGAGCCCGGCACCGGCTCCGACGCGGGCAACCTCACCACCCGGGCCGTCCGCGACGGCGACGACTACGTGATCAACGGCTCCAAGATGTTCATCACGAACGGCACCTGGGCCGATGTCGTCCTCCTCTTCGCCCGCTCCACCGACGCCCCCGGACACAAGGGCGTCACCGCCTTCCTCGTCCCCACGGACACCCCCGGCCTCACCCGCCGCACCATCCACGGCAAGCTCGGCCTGCGCGGCCAGGCCACCGCCGAACTGGTCCTCGAGGACGTCCGCGTCCCCGCCTCCGCGATGCTCGGCCCCGAGGGCAAGGGCTTCTCCGTGGCCATGTCGGCGCTCGCCAAGGGGCGCATGTCGGTGGCCGCGGGCTGCGTCGGCATCGCGCAGGCCGCACTCGACGCGGCCGTGGGATACGCGGCGGAGCGCGAGCAGTTCGGCAAGTCCATCGCCTCGTACCAGCTGGTGCAGGAGCTGATCAGCGACATATCCGTCGACGTGGACGCCGCGCGCCTGCTGACCTGGCGCGTCGCCGATCTCATCGACCGGGGCGAGGACTTCGCGACGGCCGCGTCCAAGGCCAAGCTCTTCGCCTCCGAGGCCGCGGTGCGCAGCGCGAACAACGCCCTCCAGGTCTTCGGCGGCTACGGCTACATCGACGAGTACCCGGTCGGCAAACTCCTGCGCGACGCCCGCGTCATGACCCTCTATGAGGGCACCAGCCAGATCCAGAAGCTCATCATCGGCCGCGCGCTCACCGGCGTATCGGCCTTCTGAGTACGTTTCTGAGTACGTGAGCGGATGGGGGTGCGCCCCCGTCCGCTCCATGCTGTCGCCCATGAGTGACACACCGGTCAAGCACGGGACCACGAACGCCTTCTACGGACAGGCCGTCGCCTCCTTCGCGCTCGCGCTCGTGGCGACGGCCGTCGGCATCTATCGCATCGACGCCAGCGGCTGGGTCCGCGGATTCCTCGCCATCGCGGTCCTCTATCTGACGACCTCCGCGTTCACCCTCGCCAAGGTCATCCGGGACCGCCAGGAGATCGATCAGGTCGTCAGCCGCATCGATCAGGCCCGTATCGACAAGATCCTCTCCGAGCACGACCCCTTCAAGCCCACCCCTGACGTACAGAACTAAGCGCTCGCTCACCTCTAGGGGTATGGTGTGCGTCCTGTCCACGGGAGGATGTGAGCGAGCGATGAGCGCGGAGCGGCACGGCCAGAACGAGGCTGCCACGGACGACATGTCCTGGGCCGAGGTCACCCCGGACGCGGCCCGGCGGCTGCTGATCGCCGCCGTCGAGGCGTTCGCTGAGCGCGGCTACCACGCGACCACCACCAGGGACATCGCGAGCCGGGCCGGCATGAGTCCGGCCGCGCTCTACATCCACTACCGGACCAAGGAGGATCTGCTCCTGCGCATCAGCCGCATCGGCCACGAGAAGGCGCTGGAGATCCTCAAGGACGCGGCCGCCGAGGAGGGCACCGCCTCCGAGCGGCTCTCCGAGGCCGTACGGTCCTTCGTCCGCTGGCATGCGGCACGCCATCTGACGGCGCGCGTCGTGCAGTACGAGCTGGACTCGCTCGGCGAGGAGCACCGGCCCGAGATCGTGGCCCTGCGCCGCGAGAGCGACGCGACCGTGCGTGAGATCATCAACGACGGTGTGAAGGCGGGGGAGTTCGACGTCCCGGACGTCCCGGGCACCACGCTGGCCGTGCTGTCGCTCTGCATCGACGTGGCGCGCTGGTTCAACACGGAGGGCCGGCGCACGCCCGACGAGGTCGGCGCGCTGTACGCCGACCTCGTCCTGCGGATGGTGGGGGTCCGGGTTTCCTGACCCCGGCGGAGCTCAGAGGTAGTAGCGGGACACCGACTCGGCGACACACACCGGCTTGTCGCCGCCGTCGCGCTCCACGGTGAAGGCGACCGAGACCTGGACGCCGCCGGGCACGTCGTCGACGCCGGTGATCTTCGCGGTGGCGCGCAGCCGGGAGCCGACCGGCACGGGGGCGGGGAAGCGGACCTTGTTCGTCCCGTAGTTCACGCCCATCTTCATGCCGTCGACCTGGATCAGCTGCGGCCCGAAGAGGGGGAGCAGCGACAGGGTCAGATAGCCGTGCGCGATCGTGGTGCCGAACGGTCCTTCCTTGGCGCGCTCGGGGTCGACGTGGATCCACTGGTGGTCACCCGTGGCGTCCGCGAACTGGTCGATCCGCTTCTGCTCGATCTCGACCCAGTCGCTGTACCCCAGCTGCTCGCCCACCGCCGCGCGCAGCTCGTCGACCGTCGCGAAAACCCTCGGCTCTGCCATGTCCTGGCCTCCCATGTATGCACCATGTGCGGATCTCTAAGGCAATGTCTAAGCGCTTGCTCAGCATGCTAGGGCGGGCGACCTCTGTCAACGACTGCAGGCCCTGCCCAGTAGGCTCGGCACAGTGCCCCAGATTCCAGTGAAGATCCACGAACTCACCGTCGGTCAGCTGTCGGCGCGCAGCGGAGCCGCCGTCTCGGCCCTGCACTTCTACGAGGCCAAGGGCCTGATCAGCAGCCGCCGCACGACGGGCAACCAGCGCCGCTACCAGCGCGACACCCTGCGCCGGGTCGCGTTCATCCGCGCCGCGCAGCGCGTCGGCATCCCGCTCGCCACGATCCGTGACGCGCTGTCCGAGCTGCCCGAGGGGCGCACCCCGACCCGCGAGGACTGGGCACACCTCTCCGAGGCCTGGCGTTCCGAACTGGACCAGCGCATCACCCAGCTGGGGCGGCTGCGCGACCATCTGACCGACTGCATCGGCTGCGGCTGTCTGTCCCTGGAGAACTGTGTGCTCTCCAACCCGGACGACGTGTTCGGCGAGCGCCTCACCGGCTCCCGCCTGATGAAGGAGAGCCGGGAGGGCGCCTGAGGCGCCCGAGGGCCGCTCAACGGGGCGCCGAGACCAGCCCCGACTCGTAGGCGATGATGACCAGTTGGACCCGGTCCCGGGCGCCCAGTTTGGTGAACAGGCGCGCCACGTGCGACTTGGTCGTGGCCACGGTGATGTGGAGCTCGACCGCGATCTCGCTGTTCGACCGACCGAGCCCCACCAGCGTCAGGACCTCGCGCTCCCGCTCGGTGATGCCCTCGACCGGGCGCGGCGCGCGGGCGGGCGACGGTGCGGGGCGCCCCACGAAGTCCGCGATGAGGCGGCGCGTGATGCCCGGCGCGATCAGCGCGTCCCCGGCGGCGACGACCCGGATCGCGGCGAGGATGTCGTCGAGCGCCATGTCCTTGACCGCGAAACCGCTCGCGCCGGCGCGCAGCGCGCCGTAGACGTGGTCGTCCTCGTCGAAGGTCGTCAGCACGAGCACACGGGTGGCCCCCGGGCCCGAGGTGACCAGGCTCGTGGCCTCGATCCCGTCCATGCCCGGCATCCGGATGTCCATCACGATCACATCGGGGCCGACCTCCTCGGCCAGCCGGACGGCCTCCTCGCCGTTCGCGGCCTCCCCGACGACCTCCAGGTCGGGGGTGTCGGCGATGAGGACGCGCAGCCCGGAACGTACGAGCGGCTGGTCGTCGGCGAGCACCACGCGCACGGTCATCGGGCGTCCGCCCCGGCCGCGGCGGTGCCGTCCGCCGGCGTGGCCACCGGCTCCGGGAGCGGCAGCCGTGCCGCCACCCGGAATCCGCCCTCCGGCCGCGGCCCCGCGCTGAACTCCCCGTGCAGCAGCGCCACCCGCTCCCGCATCCCGGTGATCCCGAACCCCGTGCCCGTCCCCGCGCCCCGCATCCCACGCCCCTCGTCGACGATCTCCACGGACAGCTCATCCTCCCCATACCCGACGCCGACCCGGCACCGCCCGGCGCCCGAGTGCCGCACCACGTTGGTCAGCGCCTCCTGAACGATCCGGTACGCCGACAGGTCGATGTCGGGCGGCAGTTGACACCGCTGCCCGCTCCACCGCAGGTCCACCTCGACGCCCGCGTCCGTGGTCGTGGCCGCGAGGCGCTCCAGGTCGCCGAGGCCCGGCGCGGGTCCGTACGGCGCCGCCCCCGACTCCGCCGAAGGACTCGATCTGCGCAGCGAGACGAGCGTGCGCCGCAGCCCTGACAGGGTCTCCCTGCTCGTGGCCTCGATGGCGCGCAGGGCGGCCCGCGCCTCCAGCGGCTGAGTCTCGATGACCCGGCTGCCGACACCGGCCTGGATCGCGATGATGCCGATGCTGTGCGCGACCTGGTCGTGCAACTCGCGGGCGATCCGCAGCCGTTCGGCCGTGATCGCCTCGGCGACCTCGTGCGACCGCAGCTCCTTCGCGTACCGGCGGCGCTCGCTGCCGAGCAGGCCCACGACGCAGGCGGTGACCAGCGCCAGGAGAGCGATCGCCCCGATCACGACGAGGTTGTCGGGCCCGTGTGTGAAGCCGAGGACCGTCAGGCACTGCGTGAGGAACGTGAGGCAGACGGCGGCCACCGATGCCCGCAGGGCGCGGGTCGCGACGACGTACCCCAGCAGGATGTCGACCGCGACGAACGGCACGAACCACACCGGGCCGTGGTACTTGGCCGCCGCCGGCAGGAGGGCGGTGACGAGCAGCGTCATGACCAGGGCCGCCATGGGCCTGCGCCGGACCATGCCGACGAGCAGGACCGCCGCGAGCGCGGAGCCGCAGGCCGGGAGGAGGCCGGGCACCCGCCGGTCCGCGCTCACCGAGGGGAGCAGCGCCATGAACGGGTACAGGACGGCCCCGGTCCAGGTCAGGACCGTACGGAACGTCCGGTAAGTGCCTTGGGGCGGCGGGGGTTTCGAGGTGGCGTCCACACAGGGATCGTAGGCGCGCCGCCCGCCCGTGGCATGAGCCCACGGGCTGCATCCCACGGGTGCAGGCCGCCTCCTGGGAGGGCCACCGACGGGCCGATGCGCGCACCACGTCCGCACCGGCACCGTTGCCCTTGTGATCGAAGTCAGCGAACTCACCAAGCGCTACGGCGACAAGACCGCCGTCGACCATCTCTCCTTCACCGTGCGGCCGGGGCAGGTCACCGGCTTCCTCGGCCCCAACGGCGCGGGCAAGACGACCACCATGCGGATGGTCCTCGGCCTCGACGCGCCCACCGCCGGCACCTCCACCGTCGGCGGCGTCCCCTTCCGCACCCACCGGCGCGGCCTGCGCCACGTCGGCGCGCTGCTCGACGCCCAGCAGGTCCACGGCGGGCGCAGTGCCGCCGCGCACCTGGGCGCCCTCGCCCGTGGCAACCGCATCCCCGCCAGCCGCGTCGCCGAGGTGCTCGCCGAGGTGGGCCTGACCGAGGCGGCCGGGCGCCGCATCGGCGGTTTCTCGCTCGGCATGAAGCAGCGGCTCGGCATCGCGGCGGCCCTGCTCGGTGACCCTCCTGTCCTGATGTTCGACGAGCCGATCAACGGCATGGACCCGGAGGGCGTGCTCTGGGTGCGCGGGCTCTTCCGTCGCCTGGCCGCCGAGGGACGCACCGTCTTCCTCTCCAGTCACCTCATGACGGAGATGGAGAGCACCGCCGACCGGCTCGTCGTGATCGGACAGGGACGCCTCATCGCCGCCGAGTCCGTAAGGGAGTTCGCGGCCCGCAGCACCCGCCGCAGCGTGCTGGTCGCCACGCCGCAGGCCGGCGAGCTGGCGACGGTGCTCACGGCGGCCGGGGCCTCCGTCGCGCCGCACGGCCCGCCGGAGGCGGCCAGGCTCGCCGTGACCGGGCTGCCCGCCGACCGGATCGGAGCACTCGCCTTCGAGCACCGGATCATGCTGCACGAGCTCGCCGACCGGACGGCCTCGCTGGAGGAGGCGTTCATGGAACTCACCGCCGGCAGCGTCGAGTACCTGTCGGGAGACGCGGGAAAGGCGGGTCAGCCCCGATGACGAACACGACTTCCCGCACCGGGCCCACCGCGAGCACGGCCGCCGTGGACGAACCGCCCGCCCGCTTCATCGACCTCGTCGCCGCCGAGTGGATCAAGGTACGGTCGCTGCGCTCCACGCCCTGGGTGATCGCCGCGGTCACGCTCGTCGTGACCGGCGTCGCCGCGGCCCGCGCCCTCGCCGACTACACCAACTTCCCGTCCTACGACGCCCTCACGCGGCGGGAGCACCCCTTCTCGCTGGGCGACTCCTTTCCGGCGGAGGCGTATCTGACGCTGATGCTCGCCGCCGTGTCCGTCGGCGCGATCGCCACGGTCAGCGAGTACGGCAGCGGCCTCATCCGCACCACTACGGTGGCTGTCCCCGCGCGCGGCGCGGTGGTCCTCGCCAAGGCCGTCGTGCAGGCCGTTCTGTGGAGCGTGGTCGGGGCGATCGTCGCCCTCTGCTCCTTCTTCGTCGCGCAGGCCGTCCTCAGCGGGCGCGACGCCGCGATCTCCCTCGGCGACCCCGGCGCACTGCGCGCGTGCGCGGCGTCCGCGCTGCTCGCCCCGGTGTGCGCCCTGGTCGGCCTCGGCCTGGGCGTCCTGATCCGGCACAGCGCCACCACCGTGGTCGCGGGCTCCTTCGTCCTGCTCCTGCTGCCGGTGTTCTTCTCGTCCCGCAAGCCGCTGTCCGCCGCCTTCGCCCACGCGATGGTGCGCAACGCGTGGCAGCGCCTGGCCCAGATCTACGGAACGCCGGCAGAGGCGTACAACGGAGCCACGATCGCCGGGAGTTGGACCGTGTACGCCCTCTGGCCACTGGTCACGCTCGCCCTGGCACTGCTCGTCGTGCGGCGCCGGGACGTGTGACCGCAGCCACCCGCGACGAGGCGCGCGAGTGGACCGGGGGTGCGGCTCATGGGCGGCACCCCCGTCGTGCCCGTGCCGATGCGCTCACGCCGAGACAAGGGCCCGCGCCCGCCAGGCTCCGGCCAGGGACGCGGGGGTGAGGACGGGGCGCGGCACCACGATGCCGCAGTGGGTGCAGACCGGTCCTGACGACGGTTCGTGCGCCAGGTCGTGCTTCCAGAGGAGTTCCGTGCCGGTGCAGACGGGGCAGGCCGTGCCGGGCGCGCGCTCCAGGGCCGCGATCAGCCGGTTCAGGACTTCCGCGAGGGGTTCGGAGGGGTGGACCATCGGGTCGTCGCACCAGGCGACGCCGAAGCCGCCCCACGTCAGCCGGTGCCAGTCGTCGACCGTGCCCGGCCTGCGCAGCCCGTCGTGCTTCTCCTTGCGGCGGCGCTCCGCGAACTGCGTCTCGTACGCGAGCCAGACCGCCCGCGCCTCCTCGAGCTCGTCGAGCGCGGCCGTCAGCCGCGCCGGCTCGGGGGAGCGGTCCTCGGGGTCGAACCCGGCCCGCGAGCACAGGTGGTCCCAGGTCGCTCGGTGCCCATAAGGGGCGAACCGCTCCAGGCACTTGCGCAGCGAGTACCGCCGCAGTGCCAGATCATTGCGCGGGTCGCGCGTTTGTCTCGCCAGACTCCGGAATCCGGCCATCGCCCTGCACCTCCGTCACACGTACATGTACTTCGGCGTCGTCGTCGAACGGACGTCGCCGAATAGACGTATCGACACTCGATTCGGATCCATGCCGGTCCATCCAATTTCCGATGGACTCCATCAGCGGCACCTCCTGGGACCGGTACGTCCCAGGGGGTCTCGTGTGGCGATTCCGAAAAAGTGACGCATGTTCATCTCCAGCCGGAGGCCTACCGCCGGTAACCTCCGGCGCACCATCGTCGGGAGGATCAGGCATGCGACGGCGCACCCCACGAACCACCCAGCACGGAAGCCTCCGTAGAACTCTCAGGCGCACGGCCGCCACCGCGGTGCTCGTCCTCACGGCGGGGCTGCTGTCCCCGGCCGGTGAGGCGTCCGCCGCGGAGCCGCCACCGGCGCCCGACTACTGCGCGGGCCGGTGCGCGGACATCCTGCCGCCCGGCGCGAACGGCAGCGCCACGCTGGCCGAGATACTCGGCCACCGGCTCCTCGGCACGCAGCCCGCCCACGCCGACGATCAACTCGGCCCCTACGACGCGCTCTCCGCCGGGTACCCGTCCCTGACGGACGACACCCTCACCCAGTTCTTCAACGACTCCTCCTTCGGGGTCCCCGATGGTCAGGTCGGCTCCGTCACGCGCCCCCGCGACGATGTGACGATCACCCGTGACAAGAAGAACGGTGTACCCCACGTCAAAGGTTCCACGCGTTACGGAACAGAGTTCGGCGCCGGCTACGCCGCAGGTCAGGACCGCCTCTGGTTGATCGACCTGTTCCGGCACATCGGCCGCGGCGAGCTCACGTCGTTCGCGGGCGGCGCCCTCGCGAACCAGGGGCTCGAGCAGGAGTTCTGGCCGCAGGCCCCGTACACCGAGCAGGACCTGGAGAAGCAGGTCGCGTACATCAGGACCACCCAGGGCGCCCGTGGCGAGCAGGCCATGGACGACGCGCAGGCCTACATCGACGGGCTCAACGCCTATCGTGAAAAGGCGAAGAACGGCCGCTACTTCCCCGGCGAGTACGTTCTGACCGGCAAGATCGACGCCATCACGAACGTGGGCGAGATCCAGCCGTTCAAGGTGACCGACATGATCGCGCTGGCCTCGGTCGTCGGCGGCCTCTTCGGAGGCGGCGGCGGGGGAGAGGTCGGCCAGGCCCTCTCGCTCCTGTCGGCGCAGCAGAAGTACGGCGTCGAGCGGGGCACCGAGGTCTGGGAGTCCTTCCGCGGACGCGACGACCCCGAGGCCGTGACGACCATCCACGACGGCACGAGCTTCCCCTACGGCGCCAAGCCCGAGAACCTGCGTGGCGAGGCGCTGCCCGACAAGGGCACCGTCGAGAGCGAACCTCTCGTCCACGACCGCGAGGGCTCGGCCCAGCCGGCCGAGGCGGGGCGCAAGACCCCCGTCAAGGCGCCGGCGAAACTCAAGCCGCTCCAGGGCATGTACGACAAGGGCGTGCTGCCCGCGGACACATTCAGGAACTCCGACTCGAAGAAGGGCATGTCCAACGCCCTCCTCGTCTCCGGCAAGCACACCGCGTCCGGCCACCCGGTCGCCGTGTTCGGCCCGCAGACCGGGTACTTCGCGCCGCAGCTGCTGATGATGCAGGAGCTCCAGGGTCCGGGCATCAGCGCGCGCGGCGTCTCGTTCGCGGGCGTCGGCATGTACATCCAGCTCGGCCGCGGCCAGGACTACGCCTGGTCGGCGACCTCGGCGGGCCAGGACATCACGGACACGTACGCCGTGGAGCTGTGCGAGCCCGGCGGCGGGACGCCCACCCGGCAGTCCACGAACTACCTGTACCGCGGCACCTGCACCCCGATGGAGAAGCTGGAGAAGAAGAACTCCTGGAAGCCGACCCTCGCCGACTCCACGGCGGCCGGCTCCTACCGGATGCAGGTCTTCCGCACGAAGTACGGCATCGTCACGCACCGCGCGACGGTCGGCGGCAAGCCCGTCGCGTACACCTCACTGCGCTCGTCGTACCGGCACGAGGCCGACTCCATCATCGGCTTCCAGATGCTGAACGACCCGTCGTACGTGAAGGACGCCGCGACCTTCGAGAAGGCCGCGCAGCACATCAACTACGCCTTCAACTGGTTCTACGCCGACTCGCGCGACATCGCGTACTACAACAGCGGCGCCAACCCGGTGCGCGCCGACGGAGTCGACGCCTCCTTCCCGGTGAAGGCCGAGAAGGCGTACGAGTGGCGGGACTTCGACCCGGCGGACAACACGGCCGCCTACACCACGCCGTCACAGCACCCCAACTCCGTCGACCAGGACTACTACATCTCCTGGAACAACAAGCAGGCCAAGGGGTTCGGCGCCGCCAACTTCAGCCTCGGCGCCGTGCACCGCGCCGATCTGCTCGACGGGCGCGTGAAGCGGCTCGTCGCCGAGGGCGGGGTCACCCGGGCCTCGCTCACCCAGGCCATGGAGGAGGCCGCCCTCACGGATCTGCGCGGCGAGCAGGTGCTGCCCGAGATCCTCGCGGTCATCCGCAGCGAGCCCGTCGACGACCCGGCCCTGAACAAGGCGGTGCAGCAGCTGGAGGCCTGGCGCAGGGCGGGCGCCCGGCGCAACCAGACCTCGGCCGGCTCGCACACCTACGCGCACCCGGACGCCGTACGCATCATGGACGCCTGGTGGCCGCTCCTGGTGAAGGCCGAGTTCGAACCCGGTCTCGGGAGTGACCTGTACGGGGCGCTCACCGGCCAGTTGACCGTCGACGAGTCGCCGTCCGCGGGCCACGGCCCGACCGGCGCCCACGCGGGATCGTCCTTCCAGTACGGCTGGTGGGGCTACGTCGACAAGGATCTGCGTACGGTGCTCGGTCAGCCGGTGAAGGGCAAGCTCGGCGCCGCCTACTGCGGCGGCGGCAAGCTCGACGCCTGCCGCGACGTCCTGCTCGCCACGCTCGTGCAGGCGGCCGCCGAGCCGGCCGCCGAGGTCTACCCGGGCGACGACGCGTGCAAGGCCGGCGACCAGTGGTGCTCGGACACGATCATCCACCGGGCCCTCGGCGGCATCACGCACCGCGGGATCCAGTGGCAGAACCGTCCGACGTACCAGCAGGTCGTCGAATTTCCCGCACACCGGCCGTAGTCGACCGCTTCCATGGGGCACGCGCGCGCGTGCCCCATGGAAGGTCAGGCGAGTTCGCGCTCCCGTGTCTCCGGGAGGGCGAGGACGCAGAGCAGGGAGACGACGGCCATCGCGCTGACGTACCAGCCCACCGAGGACGAGCCGAACTCGCCCTGGAGCCGCGTCGCCACGAGCGGCGCCACCGCGCCGCCGAGCACCCCGCCCAGGTTGTACGCGAAGGACGCCCCGGAGTAGCGCACGCGCACCCCGAACAGTTCCGGCAGATACGCGCCCATCGGCCCGTACACGACACCCATGCAGAACAGCGCGCCGCCCAGGGCGAGTGCGATCAGCACGGGCTGCTCGGTGTCCATGAGCGGGAAGAGGACCAGACCCCAGACCACCGCGAGCCCGGCGCCGGCGAGCACCAGCTTGCGGCGCCCGCCCGCGTCGGAACGGGTCGCGGCCAGCCAGGTGCCCGCCGCGAGGAAGAGGCAGGCGACGAGCGAGACCGCGAGCATCGTGTCGCGCGGCACGCCGAGGGTCGTGGTGCCGTAGGCGAGGCAGTACGTGGTGGCCGTGTAGAAGAGCCCGTACGCGACCACCATGCCGCCCGCGCCGAGCAGGATCTCGCGGGGGTGGCGCTTGAAGACCTCGAGCGCAGGGGCCTTGCTCGTCTCCTGCTCCTTCATCACCTTCGCGAACACCGGTGTCTCGCTGATCTTCAGCCGTACGAAGAGGCCGACGGCGACCAGCAGGAAGGAGAGCAGGAAGGGCACGCGCCAGCCCCAGGAGTGGAACGCCTCGTCGTCGAGCGTGGTCGACAGGATCCAGAAGATTCCGGTCGCCGCGAAGAAGCCGACGGACGGGCCGAGTTGGGGGAACGCGGCGAACAGTCCGCGCCTGCCGCGCGGGGCGTGTTCCACGGCGAGCAGCGCCGCCCCGCCCCACTCGCCGCCGAGACCCACGCCCTGGAGGAAGCGCAGCAGGACGAGCAGCAGCGGTGCCCACACGCCCAAGGTGCCGTACCCGGGCAGCAGGCCGACGCACGCCGTGGACAGGCCCATCAGGAGCAGCGAGGCGACGAGGACGGACTTGCGGCCGACGCGGTCGCCGAAGTGGCCGAACAGGAGCGAGCCGATGGGGCGGGCCGCGAAGGCCACCGCGTACGTCGAGAAGGACGCGAGGGTCGCGTTGAGGGAGGAGAGGTTCGGGAAGAACGCCTCGTTGAGGACGAGGGCGGCGGCCGTTCCATAGACGTAGAAGTCGTAGAACTCGATCGCGGTCCCGATGAAACTGGCGACGGCCACACGGCGCAGGCTCTCGGGGCTGTCCCCGTCAGAATCCGCGCCGGTGACCGTGTTCTGCCTGGTGGAGTCGTCTTTGAGCACGTACTGCACTGTGGTTGTACGTGTACATGGCAGTCAATACGCGGAATGGGTCGTCCCGTATCGCGAGACGTTACGGGACGACGGGTCCTACTTGTACGCCAGATAGCGGCCGCGCACCGCGCGGAACGCCGCAAGCTCGCCCTGCCAGGCCGCGACCACCTCGTCCGTGGACGCCCCCGCGTCGATCATCGTCCGGACCTGCGTGGACCCCGTGAGCTTGTCGATCCAGTTGTCCGAGCGCCACGCGAAGTCGCTCCAGGACTTCTTCGCCGTCACCAGCAGCGCGATGCCGGTGCGTACGGGGTCGTACGCGGCCCGGTCCCTGACGTGGATCTGCACGCCGCCGATCGTCTTGCCCTGGAACTTGGAGAACGTCGGCGCGAAGTACGCCTCGCGGAAGTCCACGCCGGGCAGGTGCAGTTCATTGGCGGCGGCCGCCCAGCGCCCGTCGAGGCCCTCGGCGCCGAGCAGTTCGAAGGGGCGGGTCGTGCCGCGCCCCTCGGAGAGGTTCGTGCCCTCGAACAGGCAGGTGCCCGAGTAGACCAGCGCGGTGTCGGGCGTCGGCATGTTCGGGCTCGGCGGCACCCACGGCAGCCCCGACGCGTCGTAGAAGTCGCGCCGCTTCCAGCCCGTCATCAGGACCGTCTCCAGCTCGACGGGCTTCGCCAGGTACTCGCCGTTGAACAGGCGCGCCAGCTCGGTGACCGTCATCCCGTGGGCCTGGGAGATCTCGCGGCGGCCGACGAACGTCGCGAACTCCTTGTGCAGGACGGGCCCGTAGGCGTTCCGGCCGGTCACCGGGTTCGGGCGGTCGAGCACCACGAACTTCTTGCCCGCGAGCTGCGCGGCCTCCATGCAGTCGTAGAGCGTCCAGATGTACGTGTAGAAGCGTGCGCCCGCGTCCTGGATGTCGAAGACGACCGTGTCGACACCGGACGCGGTGAAGACGTCCGCCAGCGCCTGCCCGCTCTTCAAGTAGGTGTCGTAGACCGGCAGTCCGGTCGCCGGGTCGTCGTAGCGCCCCTCCGAGCCGCCGGCCTGCGCCGTGCCCCGGAAGCCGTGCTCCGGCCCGAACACCGCGGTCAGCTTCACCCGTTCGTCGGAGTGCATCACGTCGACGATGTGCTTGACGTCGCGCGTGACGCCGGTCGGGTTGGTCACGAAGCCGACCTTCTGCCCGGCGAGGATCCGGTATCCGTCGGCCGCGAGCCGCTCGAAACCGGTGCGGAGCTTGCCGCCGTCCTTCTCCGCGGCGAGCGCGGGGGAGGCCGCGCCCGCCGTGGCGGCCACCGCGGAGGCGGTGGTGGCGGCGAGCAGGCTCCGTCTGGACACGTTCATGTGGTGACCTCCGAGATCGCGGAAGCTGGCATGTGCACGCACGCTAGCGCGCGGCATGCCTCCGGCGGAACGAAGCCGACCGCCGACACCTCTTCCGCTGAGCTGACCGACTGCTTAGTCTGTGACCGATGTCGAGTCGAGGGAGACCGATGGTGGACAGCCTGCACGGCACGGGGGTCGTCGTCACCGGCGCGGGAGGCGGCATCGGAGCCGCGCTCGCCCGTCGCTTCGCCGCTTCCGGAGCGCGCGTCGTCGTGAACGACCTGGACGCGGGGAAGGCCAAGGCGGTCGCGGACGAGATCGGCGCCACGGCGGTGCCGGGCGACGCCTCCGCGATCGTGCCCGAGGCGCTGGACGCCCTGGACGGCACCGTGGACGTCTACTGCGCCAACGCGGGGCTCGCCTCCGGCGGTACCGAGGACGCCGACGAGCAGATCTGGGCCGACGCCTGGGACGTCAACGTGATGGCCCACGTCCGCGCCGCGAAGGCCCTGCTGCCCGGCTGGCTGGAGCGCGGCAGCGGCCGCTTCGTCTCCACCGTCTCCGCGGCGGGACTGCTCACGATGGTCGGCGCCGCGCCCTACAGCGTCACCAAGCACGGCGCGTACGCCTTCGCCGAGTGGCTCTCCCTCACCTACCGGCACCGGGGGCTCAAGGTCCACGCGATCTGCCCGCAGGGCGTGCGTACGGACATGCTCACCGCCTCCGGTTCGGCCGGGGAGCTCGTCCTCGCGCCGACCGCGATCGAGCCCGAGGACGTCGCCGACGCGCTCTTCGCGGGCATGGCGGAGGACCGCTTCCTGATCCTCCCGCACCCCGAGGTCGCCGGTTACTACGCGGCCAGGGCGGCGACGCCCGACCGCTGGCTGTCGAACATGAACCACATCCAGCAGAAGTGGGAGGCGGCACAGAAGTGAGCTCCTCGATCTACGCGGCCATGCCCTGGCTCGGGCAGCTCTCCGAGGCGCAGCGGGCCCCGGTGACCCCGGCCGAGTCCGTGCTGCACGCGTTCCGCGCCGCGGTCCGCAAGGCCCCCGACCGCACCGCCGTCGCCTACTTCGACGGCCGCCTCAGCTACCGGGAGCTCGACGAGTTCAGCGACTCCGTCGCCGGGCACCTCGCCGCGCGTGGCCTCGAGCGCGGCGACCGCGCCGCCCTCATGCTGCAGAACTCCCCGCACTTCGTGATCGGCCTGCTCGCCGCCTACAAGGCGGGCGCCACTGTCGTCCCGGTCAACCCGATGTACAAGTCGGGCGAGGTCACCCACGTCCTGCACGACGCCGAGGTGGCCGCCCTGATCTGCTCGGACCGGGCCTGGGAGACGTACCTGCGCGAGACCGCCGCGGACTCTCCCGTACGGATCGTGCTCACCGCCTGCGAGCTGGACCTCCAGACGCGGGGCGACGAGCGCGTCCTGAAGTTCGAACGCGTCGAGCCGCAGGCCGAGGACGCCGACGACCTCCTGACGGTCGCCCGCGCGGGCCACGCGGCGCCCGAGGACCGCGACCCGCGCCCGGACGACATCGCGCTCATCAGCTACACCTCCGGCACGAGCGGCACGCCCAAGGGCGCCACGAACCTGCACCGCAACATCACGTACAACGCCGAGCGCCAGCGCACCGGACTCGGCATCCCCGAAGGCGGCACGTACTTCGGGCTCGCGCCGCTCTTCCACATCACCGGCATGGTCTGCGAGCTGGTCTCCTCCTTCGCGAACACGGGCACCCTCGTCCTCGCGTACCGCTTCGACGCCGGCGTCGTCCTGGACGCGTTCGCCGAGCACCGGCCCGACTACACCGTGGGTCCCTCGACCGCGTTCATGGCGCTCGCCGCGCACCCGGCCGCGACCCGCGAGCACTTCGCGTCCTTCCGGTCGATCTCCTCCGGCGGCGCGCCGGTGCCGCCCGCCCTCGTGGAGAAGTTCCGGGCCGGCTTCGGCCCCTACATCCACAACGGCTACGGCCTCACCGAGTGCACCGCCCCCTGCGCCTCCGTGCCGCCCGGCAAGGAAGCCCCCGTCGACCCCGTCTCCGGCACCCTCGCTGTCGGCGTCCCTGGCCCCGAGAGCGTCGTCCGGATCGTGGACGACCTCGGCCAGGAGGTCCCCTTCGGCGAGCAGGGCGAGATAGCCGTCCGCGGCCCCCAGGTCGTGCCCGGCTACTGGAAGCGCCCCGACGCCACCGCCGAGTCCTTCCCGGACGGCGAACTGCGCACCGGAGACATCGGCTTCATGGACGCCGACGGCTGGCTCTACGTCGTCGACCGCAAGAAGGACATGATCAACGCCTCCGGCTTCAAGGTCTGGCCCCGCGAGGTGGAGGACGTCCTCTACACCCACGAGGCCGTGCGCGAGGCCGCCGTCGTAGGTGTCCCCGACCCCTACCGCGGGGAGACGGTCAGGGCGTACGTGAGTCTGCGCCCGGGCGCATCGGTGGGCCCGGACGACCTGTCCGCCTACTGCAAGGAGCGGCTCGCCGCGTACAAGTACCCGCGCGAGGTGGAGATCCTGCCCGAGCTGCCGAAGACGACAAGTGGGAAGATCCTCCGGCGGGAATTGCGTTCCCGTACACAGAACAGCTGATCGCAGGAGAAAGGCAGGTGGCGGCAGTGCCCAGGACGTCGGACGGAGACGGTACGCCCGTCCCTCAGAGGCTGCTCGCCGCCGCCACCCGGCTCTTCGCCGAGCGCGGTTACGACCGCACCTCGGTGCAGGAGATCGTCGAGGCGGCCGGCGTCACCAAGGGCGCGCTCTACCACTACTTCGGCTCGAAGGACGACCTGCTGCACGAGGTGTACGCGCGCGTGCTCCGCGTGCAGCAGGAGCGCCTCGACGCGTTCGCGGACGCCGACGCGCCGGTGGAGCAGCGGCTGCGCGACGCCGCCGCCGACGTGGTCGTCACGACCATCGAGAACCTTGACGACGCCTCGATCTTCTTCCGCTCCATGCAGCACCTCAGCCCGGAGAAGAACAAGCAGGTACGGGCCGAGCGGCGGCGCTACCACGAGCGGTTCAGGGCCCTGATCGAGGAGGGCCAGCAGGCCGGCGTGTTCTCCACGGCCACGCCCGCCGACCTGGTGGTCGACTACCACTTCGGCTCTGTGCACCACCTGTCCACCTGGTACCGCCCGGGCGGCCCGCTCGCCCCGCAGGAAGTCGCGGACCACCTGGCGGACCTGCTGCTGCGCGCGCTGCGTCCCTGACGCCGCGCACGCTCCGGGCGACGGCGAAGGGCCCCCGCACTCAGGCCGAGTGCGGGGGCCCTTCGCCGTCACGGGGTCACCGCGTCACAGGTACTTCTTCAGCTCGCGCCGAGCCAGCGAGCGCTGGTGGACCTCGTCGGGGCCGTCCGCGAGGCGCAGGGTGCGCGCCCCCGCCCACAGCTCGGCCAGCGGGAAGTCCTGGCTGACGCCGCCCGCTCCGTGCAGCTGCACGGCCTGGTCGATGATGTCGACGACCGTACGCGGCGTCGCGATCTTGATGGACTGGATCTCCGTGTGGGCGCCCTTGTTGCCGACGGTGTCCATCAGCCAGGCCGTCTTCAGGACGAGGAGGCGCAGCTGCTCCACCGCGACCCGCGCGTCCGCGATCCACTCCTGTACGACGCCCTGCTGGGCCAGCGGCTTGCCGAAGGCCGTACGGGCCACGGCCCGCTTGCACATCAGCTCGATGGCCCGCTCGGCCATGCCGATCAGCCGCATGCAGTGGTGGATGCGGCCCGGGCCGAGCCGCGCCTGGGCGATGGCGAAGCCGCCGCCCTCCTCGCCGATCAGGTTGCTCGCGGGCACCCGGACCTGGTCGAAGACGACCTCGGCGTGACCGCCGTGGTAGTGGTCCTCGTACCCGTAGACCTGCATGGCGCGCCGGATCTCGAGGCCGGGGGTGTCGCGGGGGACGAGCACCATGGACTGCTGGCGGCGGATGTCGGCGCCGTCGGGGTCCGTCTTGCCCATCACGATGAAGATCTTGCAGTCCGGGTTCATCGCCCCGGAGATGTACCACTTGCGGCCGGTGATGACGTACTCGGAGCCGTCCGCGGAGCGCTCGATGAGCGTGGTGATGTTCGTGGCGTCCGAGGAGGCCACCTCGGGCTCGGTCATCGCGAACGCCGAGCGGATCTCGCCGGCGAGCAGCGGCTCCAGCCACTGCTTCTTCTGGTGCTCGTCGCCGAACTGGCTCAGCACCTCCATGTTGCCGGTGTCGGGGGCCGCGCAGTTGAGGGCCGTGGGCGCCAGCTGCGGGCTGCGGCCGGTGATCTCGGCCAGCGGCGCGTACTGGAGGTTGGTCAGCCCGGCGCCGTACTCGGCGTCGGGCAGGAAGAGGTTCCACAGGCCCTGCCGCCTGGCCTCGGCCTTCAGCTCCTCGACGACGGCCGGGGTGTCCCAGGGGGAGGCGAGCCGCGCGCGCTGCTCGTGCGCGACGGCCTCGGCCGGGTACACGTGCTCGTCCATGAAGGCGAGGAGCTTCGCGCGCAGTTCCTCGGTGCGCGCGTCGAATGTGAAGTCCATTGCGGGTCAGCCCTTCTGAAGGGTCGTCAGACCGTGGTCGATGAACACGGGCACGAGTTCACCGATGCGGTCGAAGCCTGCCCCGACGGTCTGGCCGAGGGTGTAGCGGTAGTGGATGCCTTCGAGGATCACGGCGAGCTTGAACCAAGCGAAGGCCGTGTACCAGGAGACGGCGGAGACGTCGCGCCCCGAGCGCGCGGCGTACCGCTCGATGATCTCGGCGGGGTCGGGGTGTCCGGCAGCCGCGGCGGTCGTGGAGACGGGGGAGTCGGGCATGTCCAGCTTCGCGCTGTACATCACCAGCAGGCCCAGGTCGGTGAGCGGGTCGCCGAGGGTGGACATCTCCCAGTCGAGGACGGCCTTGATCCGGTCGACGCCGTCGGCGTCCTCGTTGATCAGGACGTTGTCGAGGCGGTAGTCGCCGTGCACGACCGTGGGCGCGGGCGAGGTGGGCAGCGAGCGGCCGAGCGCCGCGTGCAGTTCGTCGACGCCGGCCAGTTCGCGGTTCCTGGACGCGTCGAGCTGCTTGCCCCAGCGCCGCAGCTGCCGGTCGAGGAACCCCTCGGGCCGCCCGAAGTCCGCGAGGCCGACCTCGGCGGGGTCCACGGCGTGCAGGTCGACGAGGGTGTCCACGAGGGCGAGCACGGCGGCGCGGGTGCGCTCGGGGCCCAGCTGCGCGAGCTGGCCGGCCGTGCGGTACGGCGTGCCCGCCACGTACTCCATCACGTAGAACGGCGCGCCGAGCACGCTGTCGTCCTCGCACATGAGCAGCGCCTCGGGCACCGGCACGGACGTCGGGTGCAGGGCGCTGATCACCCGGTGCTCGCGCTTCATGTCGTGCGCGGTGGCGAGTACATGGCCCAGTGGCGGGCGGCGGACCACCCAGGTCGACGAGCCGTCGCCGACGAGGTACGTGAGGTTCGACCGACCGCCCTCGACCAGACGCCCGGACAGCGGACCGGCCACGAGCCCCGGACGCTCCCGGTCGAGGTGGCCGCGCAGCTGGTCGAGATCGAGACCTGGGGGGTGGCCGGCGCTCATCGATGTCCTCCGGAGGCAGAGTGAAGCGGTGTCGCGTCACATGATGCCGACCAGTCGGTATGTCGTCCAGGGCGGGGGTCGAATGTGATCCATCTCGTACGCTACTGCCCGCGGCCGGGCGGTGCGGGTGCGTCCGTCGAGAACGCCGGCCGCACCCCGCGCCGCCGGTGGACCGTCAGTGGTCGTCCCAGTGACCGTCGTGCTGTGCGTGCCGGTGCCCGTCGTGGACGTAGTCGACGTGGTCGCCGTGTGTGACGGCCTGATGCCCGCAGTTCTGGCCGTGCTGGTGTTCGTGGCCCTGGTGCGTGGTGTGGGCGCCGGGCTCGCACTCGTCCCAGTGGCCGTTGTGCTCCGCGTGCAGATGTCCCTCGTGTGCGTAGTCGACGTGGTCGCCGTGCGGGACCGCCGCGTGGCCGCAGCCCTCGCCGTGCGTGTGCTCGTGGACGGGGTGTTCCCGGTGGAGAGTGGTCATGGAGTCAGGCTAGCCGGAAATGCCCGGATCATTCGGCTATGGAACCCTTGTTCTGTTCCTGTGCCTTTCGCGAGGAGTACGTCGGATGAAGGCGATCACCTACAGCGGCTACGGCGGTCCCGAGGTGCTCGAATACGGGGAGGTGCGCGACCCGAAGGTCGGGCCCGACGCCGTTTTGGTGAAGGTCAGGGCGGCGGCGGTGAACCCCGTCGACTGGAAGGCCCGCGAGGGCTACCTCGACCCCGTGCTCGACGCCGTCTTCCCCGTGATCCCCGGCTGGGACGTGTCCGGCGTCGTGGTCCAGCCCGGCTCCTCCGTGACCGAGTTCGCCACCGGCGACGAGGTGATCGGGTACGTACGCGAGGACTTCCTCTCCCGCGGGACCTGCGCCGAGTACGTCGCCGCGCCCGTGCGCACCCTGGCCCGCAAGCCCCGGAACCTCACCTACGAGGAGGCCGCCGGGCTGCCGCTCGCCGGACTCACCGCCTACCAGGTCCTGACCGGCGCTCTCGCCGTGCAGGAGGGCGACGTGGTGCTCGTCCACGCGGCGGCCGGCGGCGTCGGGTCGATCGCGGTCCAGCTGGGCCGCCACCTCGGCGCCCGCGTCATCGGCACGGCGAGCGAACGCAACCACGACTTCCTGCGCGAGTTGGGCGCCGAACCGATCACGTACGGGGACGGCCTCGCCGAGCGCGTGCGGGCGCTCGCTCCGGAGGGCGTGGACGCCGTGTTCGACACGGTGGGCGGGGAGGCCCTGAAGGTGTCCGCGGACCTGCTCGCGCCGGGCGGCCGGCTCGCGTCCATCGCGGACGCCTCGGTCGTCGACCTGGGGGGCCACTACGTCTTCGTGCGCCCCGACGCCGCCGACCTCGCGCGCCTCGCGGACCTCGCGGAACAGGACGTGGTCACGGTGCACGTCGACGAGACGTTCCCGCTGGAGCGGGCCGCCGACGCCCAGCGGCTGAACGCCGAGGGCCGTACCAGGGGCAAGGTCGTGGTCACCGTGCCGTGGACCGACTGACCGACTGACCGACCGACTGACCGACTGACCGACCGACCGACCGACCGGCTGACCGGCCGGCGGCAAGCGGCGCAGGCCGCCGTCACACCACCAGCGCCGCGGCGAACACGGCCAGCGCCACCGAGCAGGCCACCGCCACGACGGCCGCCCGCAGGGGCAGCACCGGCGGCCGGGCCTCGTGCAGCGCCAGTTCGCGGATCCGGTGGTGCGCCACCGCCAGGAACCCCAGCCACGCCAGGAAGCACAGGGCCGCGCCCACCACACCGACGGCGTCCGCGCCGCTGCTCAGTGTCGTCTTGGCGGCGAGGATCGCCGCCACGGTGCAGGACAGTGTCGTCCGCCGCCAGGCGAGCCGCGTCCGCGCCGGCTGGAGCCCCGGATCGCGCCCGGCCGTTCCTGCGTCGCCCTGTCCGTCGCAGGGCGGTTGGGACGGGCCGCTCACCCCGCCCACCCGGCCAGCACGACCACCACCATCGCGACGGCCACCAGCGCCACGACCACGCTCAACAACGCCGGGAACCGGGAGACGGGCAGGTCCTCGCCCCGCCGCATCGCCCGCTCGCAGCGCACCCAGTGGCTGACCGCGCGCAGGGCGCACAGGGCGCCCGCCCCGAGCAGCGCGAGCGCGAGCCCCGCCCGCCAGGCCCAGCGCAGGTCCGGCAGGAACTGGTCCACGGCGAACCCGCCGCCGATCAGCGCAAGCGCCGTGCGCAGCCAGGCCAGGAACGTGCGCTCGTTGGCCAGCGAGAAGCGGTAGTCGGGTGTCTCGCCGTCATCCCGCACCCGCTCGGGCGCGAACCAGAGGCGGACACTGCGTACGAATTCGATCACGGAGCGACCTTATCCGGGCGGCCCGGGCAGGCCCGCGGCACCTGCGCGGTAGGCCCGCAGGCGCTCGTAGGCGTCGAGCCCGTCCGGCACCCAGGGCCACTCGGGAAGCCGGCGCTCCAGCTCCTCGTCGGTGAGGAAACCGTGCCAGGCGACCTCCTCGGCCTGCGGGTCCACCGGCAGCTCGCAGCGCACCTCGTACAGGTACGACCACCAGGTGCGGCCCGCCCCGCCGTCGTACAGGAACTTGAACAGCGGCTCGGGGCGCGGCAGCCCGGACACACCGAGTTCCTCCTCCGCCTCGCGCAGTGCGGCGTCGTCGTAGGACTCGCCGGCGCCCACGACGCCGCCGACGAACATGTCGTAGAGCGACGGGAACACCAGCTTCGTCGGGGTGCGGCGGTGCACGAAGATCCGGCCGGCGGAGTCCCTGGCCTGGATGAACACGCACCGGTGGCGCAGTCCGCGTGCGTAGGCCTCGCCACGCGGGGCCTGCCCGACCACCCGGTCGTGCTCGTCGACGATGTCGAGCACCTCCGCCGCCGGATCCGGGGCGGCAGCGGCTTCAGCGGCGTTCGTGGGATCGGTGGGAGGGGTCATGCGGCCATGACATCAGAAGCCGGGAGACCCCGGCAGCTCAGACCCCGACCCCCGCCCGGTCCCCCTCCCGAGGGCCCGCGGTCGGCATCGCCGGATGCATCCCGAGCAGCACGATCCCCGAAACGATCGCCGTGAGCCCGGTGGCCTGCCAGGCGAGCGCTCCGGCGTCCGTGCGCAGTTGGTCGCCCATGAAGCCGACCCCGCACGCGATGCCCGCAAGCGGCTGCGCCGCCGTCAGCGCGGGCAGCGACATCCGCAGGGGCGCCATCTCGAAGGCGCTCTGCACCAGGATCAGGCCCGTGACGCCCAGCACCAGGACCCCGTACGGCTGCCAGCTGGTGAACAACCCGGCCCAGCCGCCCGACGAGAACAGCTGGCCGCTCATCCGCGTCAGCGCGTCCTGCACCCCGTAGAGGAGCCCGGCGGCCACGCCCAGCAGGACCGGGGCCGCGCTCATCCGTGACTTCTTCGCGTACGCCGTGAGCAGCAGCGCGCCGCCCACCATCACGCCGATGATCAGCCAGCGCCGCAGCGGGTCGGTGACCGCGTCCCCGGCGCGTGGCTCGCCCGCCACGATGAAGGCCGTCACCCCGCCAGCGAGCAGGGCCAGGCCCGCCCAGCCCTGTTTGCCCAGCGGCTGGCGGGTCTGGTGGCGCGAGAGGGCGAGCGCGAACAGGAGGTTGGTCGCGAGCAGCGGCTCGACGAGGGAGATCTCCCCGTTGCCCAGCGCGATCGCGCCGAGCACCATGCCGCACACCATGAAACCTATGCCGCCCAGCCAGCGGGGCACCCGAACGAGGTCGAGGAGCAGGCGCGGCGACAGGAAGTCGCTCAGCGGGGCGTGCTGCGCCGCGTTCTGCTGGAGCACGAATCCGATGCCTAGACAGAAGGCCGCGGAGACGGCGAGGACGAGTACGAGAACCGACACGCTGCGCACCTCGAGAAATGCAGGTATCAAGATCGGCCGTGGGTGGGTCGTTGCACGGGTGTATGGCCGACGATAGCGCCCCACGGCAGCGGCTGCCCCGCGAGTGACCCGGTCGGCGAGGTTGACGCCGCCGACCCCCGTGCCCAAGATCTGACCCACCGGTAACTTTCGAGAGGGACGGACCCCAATGACGACGTACGACGCGGACGTGATCGTGATCGGGGCGGGCCTCGCCGGGCTCGCCGCGGTGGCGGAACTCGTGGACGCGGGCCGCAAGGTGATCCTGCTGGACCAGGAACCGGAGCAGTCCATCGGCGGTCAGGCGCACTGGTCCTTCGGTGGTCTCTTCTTCGTCGACTCGCCCGAGCAGCGCCGCCTGCGGATCAAGGACAGCCACGCGCTCGCCCTCCAGGACTGGATGGGCACCGCCGGCTTCGACCGTGCCGAGGACCACTGGCCGCGCAAGTGGGCCGAGGCGTACGTCGACTTCGCCGCGGGCGAGAAGCGGTCCTGGCTGCACCAGCAGGGCGTCCGGTTCTTCCCCGTGGTCGGCTGGGCGGAGCGCGGCGGCTACGACGCCAACGGGCACGGGAACTCGGTGCCGCGCTTCCACATCACCTGGGGGACCGGCCCCGGCCTCGTCGCCCCCTTCGAGCGCCGTGTCAGGGAGGGCGTGGCGCGCGGTCTCGTACAGCTGAAGTTCCGGCACCGGGTGACCGGCCTGTCGCGCAGCGCCGGCGCCGTCGACACCGTCAGCGGCGAGATCCTCGAACCGTCGTCCATCGAGCGCGGCCAGGGCAGCAGCCGTACGGTCACGGGCTCCTTCGAACTCAGGGCGCAGGCGGTGATCGTCACCTCCGGCGGCATCGGCGGAAACCACGACCTGGTCCGCGCCAACTGGCCCGAGCGCCTCGGCACCCCGCCCGAGAAGATGCTCTCCGGCGTGCCCGCGCACGTCGACGGCCTGATGCTCGGGATAACGGAGGAGGCGGGCGCGCACCTCATCAACCGCGACCGCATGTGGCACTACACCGAGGGCATCGAGAACTGGAACCCCATCTGGGACAAGCACGGCATCCGCATCCTGCCGGGCCCGTCCTCGCTCTGGCTCGACGCGCGCGGCGAGCGCCTGCCCGTGCCGCTCTTCCCCGGCTTCGACACCCTCGGCACCCTCGACCACATCATGAAGACCGGGTACGGCTACACGTGGTTCGTGCTCAACCAGCGCATCATCGGCAAGGAGTTCACCCTCAGCGGCTCCGAGCAGAACCCCGACCTCACCGGGAAGTCCGTGCGCGGCGTCATCGACCGGGCCCGCGCCGACGTCCCGGCGCCCGTCAAGGCCTTCATGGACAACGGCGCCGACTTCGTCATCGAGAAGGACCTCCCCGCCCTCGTGCGCGGCATGAACGCCCTTGCCGAGAAGTCGTCGGGTCCGCTGATCGACGAGGCCGCGCTGCGCCGCACCCTCGTCGCCCGCGACCGCGAGATCGTCAACCCCTTCACCAAGGACCTCCAGGTGACCGCCATCCGCGGCACCCGCAAGTTCCTCGGCGACCGCCTCATCCGCACCGCGGCCCCGCACCGCATCCTCGACCCGAAGGCGGGCCCGCTGGTCGCCGTGCGCCTCAACATCCTCACCCGCAAGTCGCTCGGCGGGCTGGAGACCGACCTGTCCTCGCGCGTCCTGACCGACGGCGGTGAGCCCCTGCCGGGCGTGTACGCGGCGGGGGAGGCGGCCGGGTTCGGCGGCGGGGGCGTGCACGGCTACCGCTCCCTCGAGGGGACCTTCCTCGGCGGCTGCCTCTTCTCGGGCCGCACGGCGGGCCGCGCCGCGGCCGCCGCCACCGGCTGAATCTCGCCTTGACAGTGCCCCGCACGCTTCTTTGCGGTCCGGGGTGCTGTCTCGTGTCACCCGCTCAACAGCCCAGGTGGGAAAGGGAATTGACGGATCGCGAGGGCGAACTCGGAGGATTGTGAAACGAGTTGGTGAAGGTCGTCCTTGGTCTGCCCTTGACTCGGAGTGCCCCGTACCGCTTTGCTGTGCGTGATCACCTCAAGTATGCCGCGTCGTAGAGGACTTCCTGCGGTGCCCCCACCCCCGCCCCCACTCGGGCGTGCCCGCAAGCGGGCCGCTGCCCCGTTCGACTCCGCGCTCGACGACGGCGGCCTCGTGACCGCCCGCGCGGCCCTCGCTCAGGGGCGCTGGACCGAGGTCAGGGAACTGATCTCGGCCACCGGCGACGACTGGGACCGCCGCGGCCATCGCCTCGTCGTCCTCGCCGAGGAACCCACGACCACCGCCTGGGTCAGGGACTGGCGGCTCGCCGAACCCGAGTCGGCCGACGCCGCCGTCCTGCTCGCCCTCGCCGCCGTGCAGCGCGCCCGTATCGGCAAGTCACGGCCCGAAAAGGCCCGCGACGCCTGCCGCGCCGCCGCCGCCCTCGCGCCCGACGACCCCAGCCCCTGGCTCGGACTCCTGCTCCTGGAACGGGACATGGGCCGCGAGGAGGACGTCGTCCGCCTCTTCGACGAGATCCGCCACCGCCACCCCGAGCACCACCACGCCCACCACCTGATGGTCGCCAGGCTCGCCGAACGCCGCCCCGACGCGGGCCAGGACCCGCTCCACGAGGTCTACGACTTCGCGTCCTGGGCCGCCGAACAGGCCGGACCCGGATCACCGCTGGCCGTCCTCCCCGTCGTCGCGCACGCCGAGCGCTACCGCGTCCTCGCCGCCGCCGGCAGTGAACCGCCCGACCCCGAGGCGTCCGGACACTGGACGGGCCGCCGCGCCCGCCTCGTGATGAAGGCCGCCTTCGACTGGTGGCTCGAATGGGGATCTCCGGAGCGCCCCGCTCATCCGCGCGGCCGTGTCGACCTCAACTTCCTCGCCCACGCCAAGTCCTGCGAGGGCAGGCCCGCGGAGGCCGCCGCCCTGTTCCACCGCATCGGCCGGCACGCCACCGCGGCCCCCTGGTCGTACCCGGACCGGGATCCGCACGAAGCGTTCAGCGCCGCGCGCCGCGCCGCGCTCGGCACGGCCTAGGACGACGCCCCCAGGTATCCCAGACACCCGCACCAGCAGCGCTCATCCACAGGGAAGGGACAACCCCGCCATGACGACGGGCAGTTCGAGCACGAGCGACACGGCAGCACCCCCCGCGTCCGACGCGGGGATCAACACCTTCAAGGGACAGGAGAGCGCTCTGCGCGCCGGCCGCCTCGGCACGGCGGGCCTGCTGCTCTCCGTGCTGGCCGCGACGGGCCCGCTCATGGTGGTCGCCGGCGTCATGCCCACCACGTTCGCCGTGATGGGCGTCGTCGGGCAGCCGCTGCTCTTCCTCATCCTGGGCGTCGTCCTCGCCCTGTTCAGCGTCGGGTACGCCGAGATGAGCCGGCACGTCCACAACGCCGGTGCCTTCTACGCGTACATATCCCGCGGCCTCGGCCCGACCGCCGGTGCGGGCGCCGCCCTGGTCGCGCTCGTCGCCTACAGCGTCCTCCAGGTCGGCATCTACGGGATGTTCGGCTTCGAGGTGTCCAACCTCCTCGCCACCTACCTCGACCTCAGCATCGCCTGGTGGATCCCGGCGCTGGTGGCCGTGCTCGCCGTCGGCGCGCTCGCCCTGCTGAAGATCGACGTGAACGCGCGCGTGCTCGGCGTACTCCTGCTCGTGGAGGTCGCGCTCGTCGTCGTCTTCGACATCGCGGCGATCGGCGACCCGGCCAAGGAGGGCCTGTCGCTGCACGCCTTCAACCCGGACACCCTCACCGGCGCGGGCGTGGGCACCGCCCTGTGCTTCTGCATAGCCGCCTTCACCGGCTTCGAGCAGGCGCCCGTGTACGCGGAGGAGACCAGCCGCCCGCACATCCTCGTGCCGCGGGTGATGTTCATGGCGGTCGGCTTCGTCGCCGTCTTCTTCGCCATCAGCTCCTGGGCGCTCACCGTCGCCGCGGGACCCTCCGCGATCATTCCGACCGCGCAGAAGCAGAGCGCGGGCCTGATGTTCTTCCTGACGGAGAGCAGGCTCGGCGGCACGTTCACGGACATCGTCCATGTCCTGTTCGTCACCGGCATGTTCGCGGCGCTCCTCAGCTTCCACAACGTCGTCTCGCGCTACGCCTTCGCCATGGGCCGCGAAGGACTGCTGCCCGCCGCCTTCGGCCGCACCAACAGCTCCAGCGGCGCGCCCGGCACGGGCTCCCTGCTCCAGACCGCCCTCTCCCTGGTCATCGTCGTGGCCTTCGCGGTCACCGACGACGGCAAGGCGGGCGACCCGACGGCGCCCGTGCTCAAGCTCTTCACCTGGGGCGGCAACGTCGGCGCGCTCGGCATCATCCTGCTGATGGCCACCGCCTCGCTGGCCGTGATCGTCTTCTTCGTCCGGCGCGGCGCCGCCGGCGCTCAGATCTGGCGCCTGATCGCGTCGGGGATCGCCGGGATCGCGCTGCTCGTCATCGCCTTCTACACGGTCAAGGACTTCGACGTCCTCGTCGGCTCGGGCCCCGGCTCCTCCCTCAACTGGGTGCTGCCGGGCATCATCGCGCTGGCCGCCGTCATCGGCTTCGTCCACGGCGTCGTCCTGCGCGGCAGGAACCCCGAGGCGCACGCCAGGATCGGTCTCGGCAACGAGGCGTTCCAGCTGGAGAAGGCGGCCGGCGTGCCCGCCCAGAAGTGACAGAACGCTGACGAACACCCGTGGCCACTGGTCACCGGCGGCCACGGGTGCTCGAATCGGTGTGTGAACCCGGAAGAACCCGTACCGCCCGAGCGGGACGAGCCGCGGGGCGGGCCCGTCGGCCGCCGTCTCGTCCTCGGCATGCTCGGACTCGGCGCCCTCGGCGTCGCCGCCGCGCCCACCCTTCAGCGCGGCCTCGAATCCTTCCTCGGCAGCGCCGCGGACAAGGACCCCACCGGCCTGACGGACCTTCTGCCGAACGGCGGCGGCTTCCGCTACTACTCGGTCGCCTCCTCCGTCCCGCACAGATCGGCCGCCGACTACCGCCTCACCGTCGACGGCCTCGTCGACCGGCCCACCACCTACACGCTCCCCGCGCTGCGGGCACTCCCGCAGACCCGCCTCGTGCGCGACGTCCAGTGCGTCACCGGGTGGCGCGTGCCGGAAACCCCCTTCGAGGGCGTACGCCTCTCCACCATCCTCGACGCGGCCGGGGTCCGGCCGTCCGCCAAGGCGCTGCGGCTGACCTGCTTCGACGGCGCGTACAGCGAGAGCCTCACGCTGTCCCAGGCCCGCCGCGCCGACGTGCTCGTCGCGCTGCGGATGCAGGACAAGCCCCTCGGCCACTCCCACGGCGGGCCGGTCCGCCTCTACGTCGGCCCCATGTACTTCTACAAGTCGGCGAAATGGCTGTCCGGCATCACGGTCACCGACCGCGTCGAACCCGGCTACTGGGAAGAGCGCGGCTACGACGTGGACGCGTGGGTCGGCCGCTCGAACGGACGCGACGATGAACCCACCCAGTGAACCGACGGCGCGCGTAAGGCGCTTCACCCGCTCCGAGACCTGGGTCCACCGGTCCACGGCGGCCCTCATGGGCGTGTGCGTCGTGACGGCGGCCTGCCTGTACGTGCCCCAGTTCGCGGAGCTCGTCGGCCGCCGAGAACTCGTGGTCAGGCTCCACGAGTGGTCCGGTCTCCTGCTGCCCGCGCCCTACCTCGCCGGCCTCGCGTCCCGTGCCTTCCGCGCCGACCTGCGCCGCCTGAACCGCTTCGTCCCGCACGACCGGACCTGGCTGCGCTCCGCCCTGCGTCGTTCGGGCCCGAGGCCCGCGGGCAAGTTCAACGCGGGCCAGAAGCTGTACGCGGGCTGGCTCGGGGGAGCGGTCCTGGTGATGCTCGGCACCGGCCTGCTCATGTGGTTCACCTACATCGCGCCCCTGACCTGGCGCACGGGCAGCACGTTCGTGCACGACTGGCTGTCCCTCGCCCTCGGCATCGTGGTCGCCGGGCACATCGCGAAGGCGTGGGCGGATCCCGAGGCGCGGCTCGGGATGCGGACCGGGTTCGTGGGGAGGGAGTGGGCCGAGCGCGAGCACGGCGAGTGGCTGCCGTGACGGCGCCCTATGGCGCGTCCGCGCCGAAGTCCAGGAGGACCTTGCACGCCCGCGAGCGGTCCGCGGCCAGCGCGAACGCCGACTCCGCCTCGGCCACCGGGACCACCGCGCTGATCAGCTCCGCCGGCCCCGGCCGCTCGGCGAGCAGGCGCAGCGCGTCGTCGAACTCCGTGTCGAAGCGGAACGCCCCGCGCAGCTCGATCTCCCGGCTGACCACGAGGTTCCCCGCGAAGGGGCTCTGCCCCGGTGGCAGCATCCCGAGCTGTACGACCACACCGCCGCGCCGCACATGGCGCAGGCAGCTGTCGAGCCCGGCGGCCACGCCCGAAGCCTCGACGGCCGCGTGGGCCTCGTCGGGCCAGCCCTTGTCGGCGGGGTCGTCCGCGCGTACGAGGGTGTCGGCGCCGGCGAGTTCCGCGTACCGGAGAGCTTCCGGGAGGAGGTCGGTGGCGGTCACATGGGCCGCCCCGGCCGCCTTGGCCGCCGCGACGACGAGGCAGCCGATGGGGCCCGCGCCGGTCACGAGCACGTGCTTGCCCGCGACCGGTCCCGCCCGGCGCACCGCGTGCAGCGCCACCGCGAGGGGCTCGGCGAGGGCGGCGCGGTCGAGCGGAAGCCCGGCCGGTACGGCCCTCAACTGGTCGGCGGGGACGGCGATCCGTGCGGCGAATCCGCCCTGGACGTGCGGGGTGCGGGCCGCGCTGCCGAGGTAGCGGGTGTCGCGGCACACATGGCGCCGCCCGTCCACGCACTCGGGGCAGGTCCCGCAGGGGGTGGCGGGGTGCACGGCGACGGCCGTGCCGGGCGCGGGGCCGGTGGCACCCTCCCCGTACGACATGACCGTGCCCACGACCTCGTGGCCGAGCAGCATGGGTTCCTGGAGCCGGAAGTCTCCGACGCCGCCGTGGCGCCAGTAGTGCAGGTCAGAGCCGCACACCCCGCCGTAGCGGACGGCGACGAGCGCCTGGCCCGGGCCGGGTTCGGGGGAGGGGAGTTCGTCGACGCGCAGATCTCCCGCGCCATGGATCACGCAGCCCAGCATCAGGTCTCCTCCAGCCATGAGGTCTTCTAGAGAACGCTCGTCATGCCGCCGTCGACGTAGAGGATCTGCCCGCTGACGAAGTCGGACGCGGGGGAGGCCAGGAACAGGGTGCCGCCGACGAGGTCGTCGGTGCGGCCCCAGCGGCCGGCCGGGGTCCTGCGGCGGACCCAGGCGCTGAACTCCTCGTCGCGGACGAGCGGTTCGGTCAGTTCGGTCTCGATGTAGCCGGGGCCGAGCCCGTTGACCTGGACCCCGGAAGGGCCCCAGTCGGCGCACATGCCCTTGGTGAGCATCTTCAGGGCGCCCTTGGTGGCGGCGTAGGGCGCGATGCCGGGCCGCACGACCTCGCTCTGCAGCGAGCAGATGTTGATGATCTTTCCGTGGCCGCGTTCGACCATGCCGCGGGCCGCCTCACGGCCCACCAGGAACGCGCTCGTCAGATTGGTGTCGAGCACCCGGTGCCAGTCGGCGTCGGTGAACTCCAGGAGCGGGGCGCGCAGTTGCATGCCCGCGTTGTTGACGAGGATGTCGAGCGGACCCACCCGCTCCTCGACCCCGGCGACTCCGGCGGCCACGGACGGTCCGTCCGTGACGTCGAACGCCGCGGTGTGGACCGGGCCGAGCCCGGACAGCCGCTCGGCCGCGTCCGCGAGGGCGGACTCGTCGCGTCCGTTGAGGACGACGGTCGCGCCGGCCTCCAGGAGGCCGCGGGCCAGGGCGAACCCGATCCCGCGGCTGGAACCGGTCACCAGGGCCGTGCGGCCGCTGATGTCGAAGAGGGGGTGGGTCATGGCTCGGTGTTCCCGTCGCTAGATGACCAGGGACAGCAGCAGGACCAGGCCACCGGCGACGACCGAGATGATCGTCTCCATGACGGACCAGGTCTTGATGGTCTGCCCGACGTTCAGGCCGAAGTACTCCTTCACCAGCCAGAAGCCCGCGTCGTTCACGTGGCTGAAGAAGAGCGAGCCGGCGCCGATCGCGAGGACCAGCAGGGCCGTGTGCGCGGTGGACATGTCGGCCGCGAGCGGTGCCACGAGGCCGGCCGCCGAGATGGTCGCGACGGTCGCGGAGCCGGTGGCGAGACGTATGACGACCGCGATCAGCCAGGCGAGCAGCAGGGCCGGGATCGACCAGTCCTTGGAGATGTCGAGGACCATCTGGCCCACACCGGAGTCGATGAGGGTCTGCTTGAAGCCGCCGCCCGCGCCGACGATGAGGAGGACGCCCGCGATCGGGGCGAGCGACTTCTCGACGGTGGAGGACAGCCGGTCCTTGGTGAACCCGGCCGCGCGGCCCAGGGTGAACATGCCGACGATCACGGCGGCGAGCAGGGCGATCAGCGGCGAACCGATGACGTCGAAGACGCGCTGGACGGTGTGCTCGGGCTTGTCCACCACGATGTCGACGAGCGCCTTGGCGAGCATCAGGACGACGGGGAGCAGGATCGTGGCGACGGCCGCGCGGAAGCTCGGACGCTTCTCCAGGTCGTCGGTGGCCCGCGCCGGGGTCATCTTGTCCGGGGCCTGGACGTCCACCCAGCGCGCGGCGAACTTCGAGAACACGGGACCCGCGATGATCACCGTCGGGATGGCGATGAGCACACCCAGGGCGAGCGTGACGCCGAGGTTGGCGCCGACGGCGTCGATCGCGACGAGCGGGCCGGGGTGCGGCGGGATCAGGCCGTGCATGACCGACAGGCCGGCGAGGGCCGGGATGCCGATGCGCATCAGCGAGTAGTTGCCGCGCTTGGCGACCATCAGGACGACCGGGATCAGCAGCACGATGCCGACCTCGAAGAACAGCGGCAGACCGATCACCGAGGCGATCAGGACCATCGCCCACGGCATGGCGCGCCCGCCCGCCTTGGCGAGGATCGTGTCGACGATCTGGTCGGCGCCGCCGGAGTCGGCGAGCAGCTTGCCCAGGATCGCGCCGAGCGCGATCAGCACACCCACACCGGCCACCGTGGAACCAAGGCCCGTGGTGAAGCTGACGATGGTCTTGTCGAGGGGGGCGCCCGCGAAGGCTCCCAGGGCCAGAGAACCGATGGTCAGCGCCAGGAAGGCGTGGACCCGGAACTTCGTGATGAGCAGAACGATGACAGCGATGCCCGCGAGGACGGCGATCCCCAGCTGGGCGTGGCCCGCCGAGGTGATCGGTTCGACGGCATCCGCTGCCAGCGTCTCGACGCTGAGACTGGTCACGGCTTCTTCCTTGGTGTGGGTGGGGACTTCTGGAACTGCTTCAGCGCCGGGCGCTGGGGGACGAGGACTGGCTCTCGAGGTCGGCGAGGGCCGCGACGGCCCGCTCCGTGATCTCCTCGGGGCTGCCCGACACATCGACGTCGACGCCCGCCTCGTCCGCCGCGAGCGGCTGGAGCGTGGCGAACTGCGAGTCCAGCAGGGCCGTGGGCATGAAGTGGCCCTGGCGGTGCGACATCCGGTCCTCGATGAGGGCACGGTCACCGGTGAGGTGGACGAACACGACTCCGGGGGCCTCGGCCCTGAGCCGGTCGCGATAGCTCCGCTTGAGGGCGGAGCTGCTGACGACACCGCCGAGTCCCGCCCGTCCGTGCGCCCAGGTGCCGATGGCGTCGAGCCACGGCCACCGGTCGTCGTCGGTCAGGGGGGTGCCGGCCGACATCTTGGCGATGTTCGCCGGCGGGTGGAAGTCGTCGCCCTCGGCGTACGGGACGCCAAGCTTGTCTGCGAGCAGGGGGCCGATCGTGGTCTTGCCGGTCCCTGCCACGCCCATGACTACGACGACGTGGGGGGTGCGTCGTGCGTTCATCGCGTCCTCGCTGTCTTCTTCGACATCGCTGTGTCACGCCACTGAAACCTAAATGGTCGGACAAATTCAAGAGACTGTGACATAAAAGTCTGACTTTTTATTCCTCAGGTCCGCCTCGTACGCTGACGTCATGACCACACAGGGCCGGGGGCTGCACGCCCACGTACTGGAGAACCTCGGCCCCGCCATCACCGCCGGGGAGTACCCACCGGGCAGCGTGCTGCGCACGGACGAGCTGGCCCAGCGGTACGAGGTGTCACGTTCGGTCATGCGGGAGGCCGTACGGGTGCTCGAATCGATGCACCTCGTGGAGTCCCGGCGCCGGGTCGGTGTGACCGTCCGGCCCACGGAGGAGTGGAACGTCTACGACCCGCAGGTCATCCGCTGGCGGCTGGCCGGCGCGGACCGGCCGCGGCAGCTGCGCTCCCTCACGGTGCTGCGTTCCGCGGTCGAGCCGGTCGCGGCCGGGCTCGCCGCAACCCACGCCACGGCAGAGCAGTGCGCGGCGCTCACCGAGTGCGCGCTCGGCATGGTCGCCACGTCACGCGGCCAGCAGCTGGAGGCGTACCTCGTCCACGACATCGAGTTCCACCGGGTCGTCCTGAACGCGTCGGGCAACGAGATGTTCGCCCGGCTCGGCGACGTGGTCGCGGAGGTCCTCGCGGGCCGCACGCACCACCAGGTGATGTTCGAGGACCCGGACCCGGCGGCCGTGTCCCTCCATGTGCACGTCGCCGAGGCCGTCCGCGAGGGGGACGCGATCCGCGCGGAGGCACTCACGCGCGAGATCGCGGTGGGCGCGCTCGAGGAACTGGACATCCTCGCGCCCTGATCGCAGGGCCGGGCCCTACTCGATGAAGTCGCCGTCCACATACACCCAGGCGCCGTCGAGCCGTATGAACCTGCTCCGCTCGTGCAGCGAGCCGGGACGCCCGCCGTCGGTGAAGCGGGCCCGGAACGTCACGGTGCCGGTGGTGTGGAACGCCGACCCCTCGGTCGTCCCCAGGATCTCCAGGCCGGTCCATTTCATTCCGGGCTCGAAGGTGAGGGTCGCGGGCCGGGTGGCCGGGTGCCAGGTACGCAGCAGATACGCGGCGTCCTTGACGGTGAAGGCGCAGTAGCGGGAGCGCATCAGGGCCTCGGCGGTGGGCGCGTTCGCCCGTCCGGAGTGGTAGCGGCCGCAGCAGGCGTCGTACGGGGAGGGGAGCCCGCAGGGGCAGGTGGGGGCGGGGCGTGACATGCGGACGATTCAACCAGCTCCGCCGCCGGGCGCCCGGCCCCCACCCCCGTCACCGCGTCACGGTCAGTGCCGCGCCCCGCGTGCGGTCCGACGACGGTCCCGTCTCGATCGAGAACGCGCCGGGCTCCACGGCGAGGTCCAGATCGCGGGTGACCGAGGCGAGCACCTCGGCGTCGACGGCGAACACGGCCTCGGCGCTCCCGCCGGGCTCCAGGTCGAGCCGTACGAACCCGCGCAGCTCCCGCGTCCGCGGCCACGACGTACCGCCCGACACCCGGCGCACATACAGCTGCACCGTCTCGCGCACGGGCACCGTCCCGGTGTTCGTCACCGTGACGGAGCACGTCGTGCCGGGTTCACCGGCCGTGACGGTGGAGTGCGTGAGTCGGGGCGCCGCGTACTCCACCGTCGTGTAGGACAGGCCGTGGCCGAAGGGGTGCCGCGCGGTGGCGCTCTGGTCCACGTAGCCGCGGTAGCCGTGGTCCTTGGCGTTGTAGAACACCGGGAGCTGCGCGGCGGAGCGCGGCACCGACACCGGGAGCCGGCCCGTCGGCGACGCGGCCCCGAACAGGACGTCGGCCACTGCCCGTCCGCCCCACGGCCCCGGATACCAGGCGCACAGCACGCCCTTCGCCTTCCCCGTGAGGTCGGGCAGCACGTGCGGGCGGCCCTGGACGAGGACCACGACGACCGGGGTGCCCGTGGCCGCGACCGCGTCGAGCAGCGCCGACTGCCCGTCCGGCAGCCGCAGATCGGCCAGGTCGACGCCTTCGCCGCAGGTCATGCCCACCGGGTTCCCCGAGGCGACGACGGCCGCCCCGTTGGCCTCGAAGCGCGTGTCGGCCTCGCGGGCGCTCGACCCGCCGAGGACGAGTACGGCCACGTCGGCCGACGCGGCCGCGGCGACCGCCTCCGGCACGCCGGACAGGTCACCGCCGACGAGCTCGCAGCCGCGCGCGTACGTCACTTCGGCGCCGGGCGCCGCCCCCGCCCGGATCCCGTCGAGCACGGTGACACCCGAGCCGGGCCGCTGCGGCGCGGTGTAGTCACCGATCTGGCCGGGAACGGAGTCCGCACCGGGACCCACGACCGCGATGCGGCGCGGGGACGGGCCGAGCGGCAGCGTCACCCCGTCGTGCTCCAGGAGCACGATCGACTCGCGCGCCAGGCGTTCGCTCAACTCCCTTACGCCGCACTCCGTTTCGGGCCTCTCGGCGTACGGCTGCTCGAAGAGGCCGAGCCGGAACTTGAGCGCGAGGACGCGCTCCACGGCCGTGTCCACGGTCGCCTCCGCGACGAGGCCCCGTTCGACGGCCTCGCCCAGCCGCGGGAAGCAGTCGTCCCACAGGCTCAGGTCCGTGCCCGCCGCCAGGGCGAGCGCGCCCGCCGCCGCGGGATCGCCGGCCAGCCGCGTCAGCCGGTCGAGCGCGCCCCCGTCGGCCATCACGATGCCGTCGAACCCCCAGCGCTCCCGCAGGAGTTCGGTCAGGAGATACCGGCTCGCGGCGCACGGCAGGCCGTCGAACTCGTTGTACGCCGCCATCACGCCCGCGGCGCCCGCACGGACCCCCGCCCGCGCCGCCGCCAGATGGATCTCGTGCAGCTCGCGGGCGCCGAGCTCGGTGGCCGCGCTGTTGCGCCCGCCGACCGAGGAACCCTGGCCCGCGAAGTGCTTCAGCACCACCCCGACCCCGGCCCGCCGCATGCCCCGTACGAGCGCCTCGGTGAACCGGGCCGCCAGATACGGGTCCTCGCCGAAGCACTCCTCGGCCCGGCCCCAGCGCGGGTCGCGCACGAGGTCGAGCGCCGACACCAGGGCCAGATGGCCGCCCCTGGCCCGCAGTTCGGCCGCCGTCGCGGCCGCCGCCTCCTCGTAGAGGTCCGGGTCCCAGGTCGAGCCGACGGCCAGGTTCACCGGCAGGACGGTGCCGTCGAGCGCCTGGTGGCCGTGCGGGACCTCCTCGACCAGGAGCACCGGGATGCCGAGGCGTGTCCGCTCGACCATGTGCCGCTGCACCGCGGCCGCGACGCCCGCCGCGTCCGCCGCCGTGATCCCGTCGGCGAAGGTCACCCCGGACCACGGGTCCGCGCGCTGCAACCCGTACAGGGCGCCCATGCCGTCGTACGCGGCGACCTCGGAGCGGAACGCGTCCGTCAGCCGGTGGCCCGAGCCGGTGCGCTCGTACGCGTCCCAGCCGTACATCCGCTGGTTGAGCTGTCCGACCTTCTCGGTGAGGGTCATCCGGCCGAGCAGGTCCCGCACGCGCTCACGCACCGGGGCCGCGGGGTCGCGGTACAGCGGCCCGCTCATCGCAGTTCCAGGACGCGCACGCCGTACGGGTCGAGGGTGACGTCCGTGACGGGCTCGCCCGTCCCCGCGTCGTGCAGCGACCCGTCCGCCTCCGGACGCACCGCCACCTCCTGCCCTGACTGGCTCACCAGCCACACGAACCGCCGTCCGTCCTCGTGGACCAGCACGTCGGCCGACACGTACGGGCTCTCGACCGTCACGGGCCGTGCCACACCGGCGACCTCGGCGAGCGCCGCGTACAGCCGGTGCGTCTGCTCCGGGTTGACGTGCGCCGTGCGGGCGGCCATGTGCTCCAGCGGATACGTCGCGAGGACGGTGCGGCCGAGGCCCGTGGCCCGCGAAAGGAGTGCCGGGCGCCCGTGCGCGTCGACGGCGACGACCTCCGCGTCGCGCGCCTCGACAGGCAGGTACGCCCGGCTGTCCTCGTTGCCCGCAACCGGGAAGCGCAGGGTCTCACCGGCCCTGATGCCACCGAAGTCCGTCGTGAACGTCATCTCCAGGACCTCGTCCTCGATCGGTTCGGCCACCCCGTACGACAGCTGCATCTCGACGCCGAACAGCCCGTCCAGGTCGTCGAACCACGGCCCGCGTGTGCCCGGGTGCTCGCCCGAGCAGAACGAGAGGTAGACCGTGGCTCCCTCGGTGGCCCGCCGTGCCAGTGCGCGCCGGGTGCGGGTCGTCAACTGCCTTGTCGCGGGGAGGAGATAGAGCTGCGCGTCCTCGCTGATGCCGTCCGCCTCCCGGGTGAGGCCCACCGCCAGGTCCGCGGCGCGCGCCGCGACGTACCCCTGGTGGAGCGAGGTGAAGATGAGCGGGCGGTCGGCGGGGCGGCTGTACGGGTAGCCGCGCTCCAGGAACGCGGGCACGACGAGCGCGGCCCCGGCGTCCGAGCGGCGGCAGCGCGCGAAGTCGACCTGCTCCAACACCTTCGCGAACGAGGCGAGTTCGACGAGCGGGGTCTTCGGGGCGCCCGTGCTGTCCGTGATGCCGAAGTGCATCTCGAAGGGGTGGTGGTCATAGGGGGACCGGTCCCACAGATCGTCGTAGTCCGTGTTGTTCCAGGCGACCCAGCCCGTCGCGCCGCCCAGCAGTGAGTTGTGCAGGGTCTGGCGGTAGTACACGCCCGCGTTCTCGGCAGAGACCGTGTCGGTCGACAGGCCGAACTCCTCCAGGACCACCGGCTGCCCGGTGACGGCCGCGAGCTCGCACTCGAACGCGGCCCGGTAGTGCTGGCGAGGCCGGTCCGTGTCGGAGCGGTAGACGTGCGGCCCCACGAAGTCGACGTACTCGGCGGTGTCCCGCAGCGAGAAGCCGTTGTCGCGGCCCGTCACCTCGATGCCCCACGCCCCGTCGCCGAGGGAGACGGGCTGGGTGCCGCCGGCCGCGCGCACCGCATTGCACATGGCCTGCGCCCACGCCGTGACGACGTCACTGGAGGGCGGGTCGACCTGGTAGATCCGCCCGTAGCCCGGCATCTCGTTGGTGATCAGCCAGCCCGTGACCGCCGGGTGGTCCTTGAAGCGGCGCGTCATCTGCGACACGAACCACGCCTGGCGGCCGACCATCCACACGTCCTCGTACAGGTCCCGGCCCCCGCGCCACGCCGGATCCCAGTTCTCGCCGGACATGTGGCCGACGATGAACGTCGGTACGGTGCCCATGCCCGCCTCGGTGTGCGCGTCGAGGAAGTCGCTGAAGCGCGCGCACAGCTCCTCGTCGATCCGGTGCGGTTCGGGGTGGAAGTCGGGCCAGTAGAAGAACGAGCGGGTCATGTTCAGACCGTGCTCGCGCAGCACCGCCAGTTCCTCGCGGACCACCTTCGGGTCGTAGTCGCGCCACATCAGGGGACCGCCGGTACGGGACCAGAAGTTGGCGCCGAGCCAGGGCAGGACGGCGGAATCGTGGGTCAGGTGGGCGCTGTGGCGTCGCATGGTGGTACCTAGCTCCGTTGAAATGCGGTGATCTGAGGGGCTCTAAAAGGGAGTTGCGGGTCCGGTCGACTCGCGGACGACCAGGTGCGGGCGCCCCTCGAGCGGTGTCTCGGGGACGTCCTCTCCGCACCGGGCGAGCAGCACGCGCGCGGCGGCCGCGCCGACCCGCTGCACCTGCTGGTCGACGGTCGTCAGGCGCGGGTGCAGCCAGCTGCCGAGCGGGAGGTTGTCGTAGCCGACGACGGACAGGTCGTCGGGCACGCGCAGGCCGGCGCGCTGGGCGGTGCCGATGCCGCACACGGCCATCGAGTCGTTGGCGTACACGATCGCGGTGGGCCGCTCGGTGCGCCCGATGAGCTCCTCGGTCGCGGCGACGGCGGCCGTCTCCGAGAAGTCGGTGCTCAGGACGGCGACGGGCCGGAGCCCGGCGAGGCCGAGCGTCTCCTCGAACACCGTGCGCCGCAGCCGGGTGTGCTGGAGCTCGGCGGGCCCGCAGACGTACGCGATGCGCCGGTGGCCGAGCCCGAGCAGGTGGTCGACCGCCTCGTGGACGCCCGACCCCTGGTTGCCCAGGCCGACGGTCGGCACGGTGGCCTCCGGGTCGGGCGCGCCGAGCAGTACCGACGGAAGTCCGAGGCGGCGCAGCAGGGCCGGGCGCGGGTCGTCGGCGCGTGCGTCCGTGAGGACGGCCCCGTCGACCCGGCCCTCCGCGGCGAGCCGCTCGTACAGGGCGCTCTCCTCGTCGACACCGGCGACCAGATGCAGCAGCAGACCGTAGCCGCGCGGCGCCAACTCGCCCTCTATACCGGTGATCAGCTCGCTGAAGTGCGGGTCGGCCCCGAGCACGTCGGTGGGCCTGCGCACGACGAGCGC
This sequence comes from Streptomyces sp. NPDC107517, assembly GCF_055582645.1. Lineage (NCBI taxonomy): Bacteria > Bacillati > Actinomycetota > Actinomycetes > Kitasatosporales > Streptomycetaceae > Streptomyces > Streptomyces sp. NPDC107517. The sequence goes on from NZ_JBVJPM010000005.1 coordinate 150,578, forward strand.
GAGCGTACGGGTACGGGCGCTGCGCAGCGCCGCCGCCGACGCGCTCGGCGACCAGCCGAGTTCCGCCGCCGCGTCGAGGATCCGCCGCCTGGTCGGCTCGGCGAGGCGCCCCTTGTCGTTGAACGCCTGCGACACCGCGGCCGTCGACACCCCCGCGGCGGCCGCCACCGCCTTGATGGTCGGCCGGCTTCCGGTACGGGCCTTGCTCACATCTTCACCGCCCCACTGACGAGTGCCTGCTGCATCCGCTTCTGGAGCACCGTATAGACGATCCACACCGGTACGAGGGTGAGGACGGTCCCCGCGGTCAGAACCCCGTAGTCGGTCCCGGTGATGGACTTCAGCGTGGGCAGCGCCACTTGGACCGTGCGCTGGGCGGGATCCGGGCCGATGATCACGAGCGAGTACAGGTATTCGTTCCAGAACGTCAGGAAGTTCAGGAGCAGCACCGTCGCGATGCCGGGCAGGCACATCGGCGTGTACACGTGCCGCAGCACCGCGAAGGTCGAGGCGCCGTCCATGCGGGCCGCCTCCTCCATCTCCCTGGGGATGGTCCGCATGAACTGGACCAGGATCACCACCGACAGCGGCATCGCCGTGGCCGGCAGGAACAGGATCATGAACGTGCGGGTGTGGAACAGGCCGGTGGCCGCGGCGAGCAGGAACGTCGGGAAGAGCGCCGCGAACGTCGGGATCAGGAACCCCAGCGAGAAGACGCTCTCGACCACGGAGGCGAGCCGGCCCGTCGAGCGGGCCAGCGCGAACGCCGCCGGTATCGCGAGCGCGAGCGTCAGGACGAGCGAGAACACCGTCACCAGCGCCGAGTTGACGACGGCGAGCCCCAGGCCGGCGCTGTGGAAGGCGGTACTGAAGTTGCCGAGGCCGAACGACGACGGCAGTGCGAACGGGCTGGCGAAGATCTCCTCGTTCGTCTTGAACGCCGAGGCGACGAAGTAGTAGAGGGGGATGACCAGGAGCACCGCGTACAGCCAGACGAGGATGTGCGCGGGCAGCCAGGACCTGCCGAGGCGGCTGTGCTTGGCGGACTTCATGGCGACGGCTCCGATCAGTGGTTCGGGCGGAACGCACGCCGGATGGCGAGCAGTCCGACGAGTCCGGCGAGGAAGAGGAAGACACCGACGGTCTGGCTGTAGCCGAGGTCCGCCGCGATGAACGCCTTCTGGTACACGAGGAATGACAGCGTTGTCGACGAGCTGCCCGGACCGCCCTGCGTCAGCAGCAGCACATGCTGCGCCGAGCCGAACAGCGTCCACAGGAACTGGAGCATCGTCACGACGCCCACATAGTCCTTGATCACCGGGAAGTGGATACGCCACATGGTCCGCCAGTGCCCGGCCCCGTCGAGCTGTGCGGCCTCTCCCAGCTCGTCCGGCACACTGCCGAGCCGCGCCGCGAACAGCACCGCCGTGAATCCGATGCCCGCCCAGATGTCCAGCGCGATCAGACACGCGAGGGCGGTCGAGGGCGAGGCGAGCCATGCGTCGGAGAGCGAGCCGAGACCGACCGCCTTCAGGCCGCCGTTGACCAGGCCGTCGGGGGAGAGGGCCGCGTAGAAGACCATGGCCTTCGCCGGAGTCGAGATCAGCCCGGGGATGAACAGCAGATACCGGATGACCTTGTGACCGGGCGGCTTCTGCGCGACGTAGTAGCCCAGCATGTACGCGCACACCACCATCACCGGGACGGCGACGACGAGCTGGATCGCCGTGTTGCTCACCGCGTCCCAGAACACCGGGTCGTCGAAGACCGTGCGCACGTTGTCGAACCCGGCGAACGACACCGGCTGCAGCATGCCCGGCCAGCGCAGCGCCGCCACCACGAAGATGGCGACCAGCGGGCCGACCATGAAGACCAGGTACCAGACGAGGGCGGGCAGGGCGAGGACCGTGCCGCCCTGGCGGCGCGGCCGCCGGGCGGTGTCCGGGGAAGACGGGGTGGGGCGGCGGACCGCGGTCTCGCCCGCTGTCGACGTCATCGTCGTCATGAGCAACTCCCTTACGGATGAGGAGAGAGGGGGGCGGGCGGTCAGACGCCGCGGTACGCGGCCTCGAGCACCGAGCGGACCTCGGCCGCGCTCGTGCCGCGCGTGAAGGACGTACTCGTCGCCGTGATCAGCGGCTGCGTCGCGGCCGGCGGGACGAACAGGTCGGGCAGCAGCACCTGGCTCACGTCACCGCCGAGCCGCTGCGCCTCCGCCACCAGCGGGAAGTCCGAGCTGACCGTGTCGGACCGCAGCGCCATGTCGCGCCCGGCCTCCTTGATGAACCGCGAGACGGTGTCCGGGCGGTACATGAACCGCAGGAACTTCTCGACGGCGTCGATCTTCTTCGTGCCGTTCGGGCTGATCCAGAAGCCGATCAGCGTGTACGTGCGCAGGATCGTCGGCTTGTCGTGCGCCGCGCCCGGGGCCAGCGGCCAGCCGCCCACGTCGGTGTGCCGCGCCACCTCGGCCGGCACCTTCGCGAGGGCGGACGACATGGCGGACTGCATCGCTGCGGCCTGGGTGTTGAAATGCGTGGTCATCGTGTCCGACGTCAGGCCCTGGGCCTTGTCGGCGAACACCCCGGCGTCGCGCAGCTCGACGAAGTAGTCGATGCCCTGCCGTGCGCCCCGGCCGCCGAAGTCCCCGGTCGCGTAGACGTGCCGGGCCTCGTCCTCGGTCAGGAACGTCTGGATGATCTGCGCGAGCAGCTTCTGCCCGGTCCAGTCGTTGCCGCCGACGGTCACCGGCGCGATGTTCTTCTTGCGCAGCTTGCCTGCGGCGGCGATGAGCTGGTCCCCGGTGGCGGGGATCTCGTCGACTCCCGCCCGGTCGAGGAGCGCCCGGTTGAAGGCGACCGGCCAGTTCGTGGCGAAGTACGGGAATGCGCGCAGCCGTCCCTTGCCGTCGGTCCACGCGTCCAGGGCCACGGGCAGCACGCGCTCGCGCAGCCCCCAGTCGTCCAGGTAGCCCTTCACGTCCACGGTGGCGCCGACATCGGTCCAGGCCAGCGTCTTGTCGTAGAGGTTCACCATGACGACGTCCGGCTCCTTGCGGGCCAGCCGCGAGGTCTCGTAGACCTGCGTGAGGTCGTCGCCGTTGACGAGGTTGCGCACCTTGAGGCCGGTCTCCTTGCGGAACCGGTCCAGGGCCGAGAGGTAGGTGGGGGAGCCGGGGGCCGTGGTGCCGAGCTGGCTGTGCACCACGAGCGTGTCGGGGTCGTCGTCGGCCGCGGCGAGGGCGGAGCAGCCGGACAGGGCGGTGGCGGCGGCGAGCGAGCCACCGGCGGCGAGGAATCCGCGCCGACTCATCGTCGAGGGCACAGAGGGCACAGCGGTATGTCTCCAACCGGGGCGGGCCCACGGGGGCCGGGGTGGTTAATCGATATACCTGTGGGAGGTGCGAGCACCGTAAGGGGCGGCAGGGGAACGGTCAACCCCTCGTTGCGCAGGGTGAAACGGGGCCGCCGCAGGGCCGTGCGTACCCGGGGAAAAGGCCCGTATCAGGCCTGTTCGGCCCGGAATGCCGCCGGTGTCACGCCCGCGTGCTGCTGGAAGTACTTCGAGAAGTTCGCCGAGTCGCCGATGCCGACGGCCACGCCGATGCGGCCCACCGGCAGGTCCGTGTGGGCGAGCAGGCGTTTCGCCTCCAGGGTCACCCGGCGGTCGATGAACGCCTTCGGGGTCTGGCCCGTCGCCGCCCGCACTGCGCGGACGAGAGTGCGCCGGGAGTAGCCGAGCTCGTCCGCGTACGCGCTCACGCTGTGGTTCGTGGTGAAGCCCTGCTCGACCGCCGTGCGGAAGCGGCTGAACGTCGTGTCCGGCTGGGGCCTGCACTCGTCCGCCGCCGCCCGCGCCGACACATGGGCGACCCGCAGCATGAAGGCCGTCAGGGAGTGCCGCAGGACCGAGGTGTGCAGGCTGAGCGGGAGCGTGGCCGTGTCCAGGTACTCGCGCTGGAGCTGGTCCAACGAGGCGTCCAGGGCGGCGAGTTGGGCCTCGTCGGGGTGGAGCAGGGGCGGCCGGTCGTAGCGGTAGAGGCCCGTCGCCTCGACGATCGCGCGCGGCAGGAAGCCGGGCTGCATGGTGAGCGCCGTGCCGACGTAGCGCTCGCCCGTCGAGAATCCGTGCACCTGGCCGGGCCGGATCCACAGGATGTCGCCGGCGCCGACCTCGTGCTCCGTGAAGTCGATCATGTGGTGGACCGGGCCCTCGCGGAAGAAGAGCAGCACGTGGAAGTCGATCCGGTGCACACGGCGCGACAGACCGACACCGCCCGCCCAGGGGCCCTCCGTGCCCATCGGGCCGATCTGTATCCCGACCCCGGACACGCTGGCGCTCGGGTCGAAGGGATACGTACGGATGTGCTCCGGGTCTCCCATATGTGCGCTCGGATGGGCGCCGCCCTGCTCCGTCATTCGATTTCCTTGACTCAAACCGGCTCGGCCTCTGATAGGTGTCCCATTTTCACCGACCGCTGGCACGGGGGCACCTGCCGCGCCAAAAGTATGACCTTTAGATTCGTATGTAGTTCGACCAGGGCTTTCGGCCGGGTCGGGCGGTGCCTTTCGGTACCTCGGATGCACAACGGATGCGAAGGAAGTCGTACAGATGAGCACGCAGACACCGGACGCCCTCGGCCCCTTCGAGTGGAGTGACCTCGACCGGCGTGCCGTCGACACCGCGCGCCTGCTCGCGGCCGACGCCGTGCAGCAGGTCGGCAACGGCCACCCCGGCACGGCGATGAGCCTGGCCCCCGCCGCGTACACCCTCTTCCAGAAGGTCATGCGCCACGACCCGGCCGACCCCGAGTGGACCGGCCGCGACCGCTTCGTCCTCTCCCCGGGCCACACCAGCCTCACCCTCTACACCCAGCTCTTCCTCTCGGGCTACGAGCTGGAGCTCGACGACCTGAAGGCCTTCCGCACCCACGGCTCGAAGACCCCGGGCCACCCCGAGTACGGCCACACCGCCGGTGTCGAGACGACGACCGGCCCGCTCGGCCAGGGTGTCGCCAACGCCGTGGGCATGGCGATGGCCGCCCGCTACGAGCGCGGCCTCTTCGACCCCGAGGCCCCCGAGGGCGAGTCCCCCTTCGACCACACCATCTGGGCGATCGTCTCCGACGGCGACCTGGAGGAGGGCATCTCCGCCGAGGCGTCCTCCCTCGCCGGCCACCAGAAGCTCGGCAACCTCGTCTTCGTCTACGACGACAACCACATCTCCATCGAGGGCGACACCGCCACCGCGTTCTCCGAGGACGTCCTCAAGCGGTACGAGTCCTACGGCTGGCACGTGCAGCGCATCGAGCCCAAGGCCGACGGCGACACCGACGTGCACGCCCTGTACGAGGCCCTGGCCGCGGCGAAGGCCGACACCGGCCGCCCGTCCATCATCGCGATGCGCACGATCATCGCCTGGCCCGCCCCGAACGCGCAGAACACCGAGGCGTCCCACGGCTCCGCGCTCGGCGCCGAGGAGATCGCCGCCACCAAGCGCGTCCTCGGCTTCGACCCGGAGCGGACCTTCGAGGTCGCCGACGACGTCATCGCGCACACCCGCGGGGCCCTCGACCGCGGCGCCGACGCGCACGCCGAGTGGGACAAGCGGCTCGGCGAGTGGCGCACGGCCGAGCCCGAGCGCTCCGCCCTCCTCGACCGCATCGTCGCCGGCCGTCTCCCCGAGGGCTGGGAGCAGGCGCTCCCGTCCTTCGACGAGGGCACGAAGGTCGCGACGCGCGCCGCGTCCGGCAAGGTCCTGCAGGCGCTCGGCCCGGTCATCCCGGAGCTGTGGGGCGGCTCGGCCGACCTCGCGGGCTCGAACAACACGACCATCGACAAGACCAGTTCGTTCCTCCCGAAGGGCAACCCGCTGCCGGAGGCCGACCCGTACGGCCGCACGATCCACTTCGGCATCCGCGAGCACTCGATGGCCGCCGAGATGAACGGCATCGCGCTGCACGGCAACACCCGCATCTACGGCGGCACGTTCCTCGTCTTCTCGGACTACATGCGCAACGCCGTCCGCCTCTCCGCGCTGATGCAGCTCCCCGTCACGTACGTGTGGACCCACGACTCCATCGGCCTGGGCGAGGACGGCCCCACGCACCAGCCGGTCGAGCACCTCGCCTCCCTGCGCGCCATCCCGGGTCTGAACATCGTCCGCCCGGCCGACGCCAACGAGACCGCCGTCGCCTGGCGCGAGATCCTGCGCCGCGGCACCACGAAGCCCGCCCCGCACGGCCTCGCGCTGACCCGCCAGGGCGTGCCCACGTACGAGCTCGACGAGCAGGCGGCGAAGGGCGGTTACGTGCTGCGTGAGGCGTCCACCGCGACGCCCGACATCGTCCTGATCGCGACCGGCTCCGAGGTGCACCTCGCCGTGGCCGCCCGCGAGCAGCTGGAGGCCGAGGGGATCGGCACGCGCGTCGTGTCGATGCCGTCCGTCGAGTGGTTCGAGGAGCAGTCGCAGGACTACAAGGACAGCGTCCTGCCGTCGTCCGTGAAGGCGCGCGTCGCCGTCGAGGCCGGCATCGGCCTGACCTGGTACCGCTACGTCGGCGACGCCGGCCGCATCGTCTCCCTGGAGCACTTCGGCGCCTCCGCCGACGCCGCCACGCTCTTCGCCGAGTACGGCTTCACCGCCGACAACATCGCCGCCCAGGCGCGCGAGTCCCTCACCGCCGCCCGCGCCTGACCCGTACGCACCCGTACACCCGAAAGAAGTTGAAGAACATGAGCAACGCCGACTCCACCGTCACGCCCCTCAAGTCCCTCGCCGGCGAAGGCGTCTCCATCTGGCTGGACGACCTGTCCCGCAAGCGCATCGAGTCCGGCAACCTCGCCGAGCTGATCGAGAACAGCCACGTCGTGGGCGTCACGACGAACCCCTCGATCTTCCAGGCGGCCATCGGCTCCGGTGAGGGCTACGAGGAGCAGCTCGCCGACCTCGCCACCCGCGGCGTCACCGTCGACGAGGCGGTCCGCATGATGACCACCGCCGACGTCCGCGCCGCCGCCGACATCCTGCGCCCCGTGTACGACGCGACGCAGGGCCGCGACGGCCGCGTCTCCATCGAGGTCGACCCGCGCCTCGCCCACGACACCGTGGCCACCGTCGCCGAGGCCAAGCAGCTGTTCTGGCTGGTCGACCGCCCGAACGTCATGATCAAGATCCCTGCGACGAAGGCGGGCCTCCCGGCCATCACCGAGGTCATCGGCCTCGGCATCAGCGTCAACGTCACCCTGATCTTCTCCCTCGACCGCTACAAGGCCGTCATGGACGCCTACCTCGCGGGTCTGGAGAAGGCGCAGGCCGCGGGCATCGACCTGGCGGGCATCCACTCCGTCGCCTCCTTCTTCGTCTCGCGCGTCGACGCCGAGATCGACAAGCGCCTCGACCAGGTAGGCACCGACGAGGCCGGGTCCCTCAAGGGCAGGGCCGCCCTCGCCAACGCCCGCCTCGCGTACGAGGCGTACGAAGAGGTCTTCGCCTCCGAGCGCGCCACGAAGCTGGAGACCGCCGGCGCCAACAGGCAGCGCCCGCTGTGGGCCTCCACCGGCGTCAAGGACCCCGCGTACAAGGACACCCTGTACGTCGACGAGCTCGTCGCCCCGGGCACGGTCAACACCATGCCGGAGGCCACCCTGAAGGCCACCGCCGACCACGGCGTGATCACCGGCGACACGGTGACGGGCGGCTACGAGCAGGCCCGCGCCGACCTCAAGGCGGTCGACGCGCTCGGCATCTCCTACGACGAGGTCGTCCAGCAGCTCGAGGACGAGGGCGTCGCCAAGTTCGACGTCGCCTGGAACGACCTGCTCGGCACCGTCGCGAACCGCCTCGCCGGCAAGGAGGCGCAGGCCAAGTGAGCACCACTGCTTGGCAGAACCCGCTGAGGGACCCCCGCGACCGCCGCCTGCCGCGCATCGCGGGCCCCTCCGGGCTCGTCATCTTCGGAGTCACCGGCGACCTGTCCCGCAAGAAGCTGATGCCGGCCGTCTACGACCTCGCCAACCGGGGACTGCTGCCGCCGGGCTTCTCGCTCGTCGGCTTCGCCCGCCGCGAGTGGGAGGACCAGGACTTCGCCCAGGTCGTCCACGACGCGGTGCGCGAGCACTCCCGCACCGAGTTCCGTGAGGAGGTCTGGCAGCAGCTCGTCGAAGGCATGCGCTTCATCCCCGGCGACTTCGACGACGACACGGCGTTCAAGCAGCTGCGCGAGGCCGTCGACGACCTCGACGAGAAGCGCGGCACCAGCGGCAACTACGCCTTCTACCTCTCCGTACCGCCGAAGTTCTTCCCGCAGGTCGTGCAGCAGCTCAAGAAGCACGGCCTCGCCGACGGGCCCGAGGGCTCCTGGCGCCGCGCCGTCATCGAGAAGCCGTTCGGCCACGACCTGGCCAGCGCCCGCGAACTCAACGCGATCGTGCACGACGTCTTCGCCCCCGATCAGGTCTTCCGCATCGACCACTACCTCGGCAAGGAGACCGTCCAGAACATCCTGGCCCTCCGCTTCGCCAACCAGATGTACGAACCCGTCTGGAACCGGAGTTACGTCGACCACGTGCAGATCACGATGGCCGAGGACATCGGCATCGGCGGCCGCGCCGGCTACTACGACGGCATCGGCGCCGCCCGTGACGTCATCCAGAACCACCTCCTCCAGCTCATGGCGCTGACCGCCATGGAGGAGCCCGCCTCCTTCGACGCCGAGTCGCTCCTCACCGAGAAGCTCAAGGTCCTCAAGTCCGTGCGGCTGCCGGAGAATCTCGGCGAGCACACCGTCCGCGGCCAGTACGCGGCCGGGTGGCAGGGCGGCGAGAAGGTCCCCGGCTACCTCCAGGAAGACGGCATCGACCCCGGGTCGAAGACCGACACCTACGCGGCCATCAAGCTGTCGGTCGACAACCGCCGCTGGGCGGGCGTCCCCTTCTACCTGCGCACCGGCAAGCGCCTCGGCCGCCGCGTCACCGAGATCGCCGTCGTCTTCCAGCGCGCCCCGCACTCCCCGTTCGACTCCACCGCCACGGAGGAACTCGGCCAGAACGCCGTGGTCATCCGCGTCCAGCCCGACGAGGGCATGACCGTACGCTTCGGCTCGAAGGTCCCGGGTACGTCGATGGAGATCCGGGACGTGTCGATGGACTTCGCCTACGGCGAGTCCTTCACCGAGTCCAGCCCGGAGGCGTACGAACGGCTCATCCTGGACGTCCTGCTCGGCGACGCCAACCTCTTCCCCCGCACGGAGGAGGTGGAGGAGTCCTGGAAGATCCTCGACCCGATCGAGGGCCACTGGGACAGCCACGGCCGGCCCGCGCAGTACGCCTCGGGAAGCTGGGGCCCGAAGGAAGCGGACGAGATGCTCGCACGAGACGGACGGAGCTGGCGCAGGCCATGAAGATCGACCTCACCGACACGACGGCAAGCAAGGTCAACAAGGCCCTGGTGCAAGGCCGCAGGGCGATTGGCACCCCGGCCGTGGGCATGGTCCTCACGATGGTCATCGTGACCGACGAGGAGAACGCCTACGACTCCATCAAGGCCGCCGAGGAAGCCTCCCGCGAGCACCCCTCGCGCACCCTCGTCGTGATCAAGCGGCACGCCCGCTCGCCGCGCGACCGCCAGGGCAACCGCCTCGACGCCGAGGTGCGCGTCGGCGCGGACGCCGGCACCGGCGAGACCGTCCTGCTGCGTCTGTACGGCGAGGTCGGCCAGCACGCCGACTCCGTCGTCCTGCCGCTGCTGCTCCCGGACGCGCCCGTCGTCGTCTGGTGGCCCGTCGACGCCCCTGACGTCCCCGCCAAGGACCCCCTGGGCGCCCTCGCCCAGCGCCGTATCACCGACGCGTACGCCGTCGAGGACCCGCTGTCCGCGCTGGCCGCCCGTGCCGCCTCGTACGCCCCCGGCGACACCGACCTCGCCTGGACGCGCCTCACGCCGTGGCGCTCCATGCTGGCCGCCGCCCTCGACCAGGCCGGGGCCGAGATCATCTCGGCGGCCGTCGAGAGCGAGGCCGAGAACCCCAGCGCCGAGCTGCTCGCCCGCTGGCTGGGCGCCCGCCTCGGCGTGCCCGTCGACCGCGTCACCACCGCGGGCCCGGTCGTCACGGCCGTCCGCCTCGGCACAGCCGGCGGCGAGATCCGCATCGACCGTCCCGAGGGCCCCCTCGCGCAGCTCACCCTGCCCGGCCAGCCGCAGCGCACCCTGGCCCTCAAGGTCCGCACCACCTCCGAGCTGATCGCCGAAGAACTCCGCCGCCTCGACGCGGACGAGATGTACGCCGTCGCCCTGCGCGGCGACGGCACCAAGGAGCGCGTTCAACATGCCTGACACCACCCCGCACCTCACGGTCCGCCCCCAGTGGACGGCCCTGTCGGACCACCGCGCGAAGCAGCGCCAGGTCCATCTGCGGGATCTGTTCACCACCGACCCGGACCGTGCCGCGCGCTACACGGTCCAGGTCGGCGACCTGCACATCGACTACTCCAAGCACCTGATCACGGACGAGACGCTCGCCCTGCTCCAGGAACTGGCCACCGCCACCGACGTGTTCGGGCAGCGCGACGCCATGTTCCGCGGCGAGAAGATCAACACGACGGAGGACCGGGCCGTGCTGCACACGGCGCTGCGGGCTCCGCGCGGTGCGGTGATCGAGGTCGACGGTGAGAACGTCGTCCCCGAGGTCCACGCCGTGCTGGACAAGATGGCCGCCTTCGCGGACAGGGTCCGTTCGGGCGAGTGGACGGGCCACACCGGCAGGCGCATCAAGAACGTCGTGAACATCGGCATCGGCGGCTCCGACCTGGGTCCGGCGATGGCGTACGAGGTCCTGCGGTCCTTCACGGACCGGGACCTGACGGTGCGTTTTGTGTCGAACGTGGACGGTGCGGACCTGCACGAGGCCGTCCGCGACCTCGACCCGGCCGAGACGCTGTTCATCATCGCCTCGAAGACGTTCACGACGATCGAGACGATCACCAACGCGACCTCCGCGCGCAGCTGGCTGCTCGCCGCGCTCGGCGACGACTCCGCGGTCGCGAAGCACTTTGTCGCCCTGTCGACGAACGCCGAGAAGGTGGCCGACTTCGGCATCGACACGGCCAACATGTTCGAGTTCTGGGACTGGGTCGGCGGGCGCTACTCGTACGACTCGGCCATCGGCCTCTCGCTGATGATCGCGATCGGCCCGGACGCGTTCCGCGAGATGCTCGACGGCTTCCACCTCGTCGACGAACACTTCCGCACCGCCCCCGCCGAGTCCAACGCCCCTCTCCTGATGGGCCTGTTGGGCATCTGGTACGGCAACTTCCACGGCGCCCAGTCGCACGCGGTCCTGCCGTATTCGCACTACCTGTCCAGGTTCACGGCGTACCTCCAGCAGCTCGACATGGAGTCGAACGGCAAGTCCGTGGACCGCGAGGGCCGCCCGGTGGACTGGCAGACGGGCCCTGTCGTCTGGGGCACCCCCGGCACCAACGGGCAGCACGCCTACTACCAGCTCATCCACCAGGGCACGAAGCTCATCCCGGCCGACCTGATCGGCTTCGCCCGGCCGGTCGGCGAACTCTCGCCCCAACTGGCGGACCAGCACGACCTGTTGATGGCCAACCTGTTCGCGCAGGGCCAGGCCCTCGCCTTCGGCAAGACCGCCGACGAGGTCCGTGCCGAAGGCGTCGCCGAGGCCCAGGTGCCCCACCGCACCTTCAAGGGCAACCACCCCACGACCACCGTCCTGGCGAAGGAACTCACGCCCTCCGTCCTGGGCCAGCTCATCGCCCTCTACGAGCACAAGGTGTTCGTCCAGGGCGCCGTCTGGAACATCGACTCCTTCGACCAGTGGGGCGTCGAACTCGGCAAGGTCCTCGCCAGGCGCGTCGAGCCCGCCCTCACCGAGGGCGCCGACGTCCCCGGCCTCGATGCCTCCACCCAGGCGCTCGTCGCCACCTACCGCACGCTCCGGAAGAAGTGAAGACAGACATGACCGCGATACAGCTCGGACTCATCGGCCTCGGCAAGATGGGCGGCAACATGCGCGAGCGCATCCGCCGCGCCGGCCACACCGTCATCGGCTACGACCGCAACCCCGAGGTCTCCGACGTCGACTCCCTCGCCGAGCTCGTCGAGAAGCTCGAAGGCCCGCGCGTGGTCTGGGTGATGGTCCCCGCGGGCGCCGCCACCCAGTCCACGATCGACGAGCTCAAGGAACTGCTCTCGCCCGGCGACATCGTCGTGGACGGCGGCAACTCCCGCTGGACCGACGACGAGAAGCACGCCGCCGAGCTCGCCATCAAGGGCATCGGCTTCGTCGACGCCGGTGTCTCCGGCGGCGTCTGGGGCCTGGAGAACGGCTACGCCCTCATGGTCGGCGGCGACAAGGAGCACATCGCCCGCGTCCAGCCGGTCTTCGACGCCCTCAAGCCCGAAGGGGACTTCGGCTACGTCCACGCCGGCAAGGTCGGCGCCGGGCACTTCTCCAAGATGGTCCACAACGGCATCGAGTACGCCATGATGCAGGCCTACGCCGAGGGCTGGGAGCTCCTGGAGAAGGTCGACTCCGTCACCGACGTGCGTGAGGTCTTCCGCTCCTGGCAGGAGGGCACGGTCATCCGTTCCTGGCTGCTCGACCTGGCGGTCAACGCGCTGGACGACGACGAGCACCTGGACAAGCTGCGCGGCTTCGCCGCCGACTCCGGTGAGGGCCGCTGGACGGTCGAGGCGGCCATCGACAACGCGGTGCCCCTGCCCGCGATCACCGCGTCCCTCTTCGCGCGCTTCGCCTCGCGTCAGGACGACTCGCCGCAGATGAAGATGATCGCCGCCCTGCGTAACCAGTTCGGCGGCCACGCCGTCGAGAAGAAGTAATCAGGGGGAGACGACAGCCATGGGCGACCTCCTGCTGGTCCGCCACGGCGAAACGGAGTGGAGCCTGTCCGGACAGCACACCAGCTGGACGGACAAGCCCCTCACCCAGCACGGCGAGGAACAGGCCAAGTCCCTCGCCCCGCTCCTCGCCGGACGTCCGTACGCACTCGTCCTCACCAGTCCGCTCGGCCGCGCGGTCCGCACCGCCGACCTCGCGGGCCTGAGCGGGGCCAGGGCCGAGGCGGATCTTCACGAGTGGCACTACGGCGCCTACGAAGGCATCACCACACGCGAGATCCACCGCACCCGCCCCGACTGGGACCTGTGGACCCAGGGCGTCCCGCAGGGTCCTCAGGGCGGGCCCGGCGAGTCCCCGGAGGCCGTCGGCGAGCGGGCCGACCGCGTCCTGGCCCGTGTGGCGCCCGCGCTCGCGCAGGGCGACGTGGTCCTCGTGGCCCACGCCCACGTCCTGCGCGTGCTGACGGCCCGCCGCCTGGGCCTCGCCCCGGCGGACGGCCGCCTTTTCCAGCTGGCGACCGGGACGGTGAGCCGCCTTTCGACGGAGCACGGGCGACCGGTGATCGCGGAGTGGAACGTGCGGGCGCCCGGACACGAGTGAGCCGAGTGAACGCGGGGTCTTGACAAGGGGATTGGTCCATACCAACTTGGTGGTCGCGCTTCGCGCGCCGCTGGTGTTGTGTCCGGTCCAATCCCCTTGCCCCCACCGGGAGTTCGTGTGTTCTCCAGACGCAAGAGACGCTCCGCAAGGCCCCGCCTTCTCGCCCTCATCGGATCCGCCGCACTCGCCGTGGCCGGCGCGGTCGCCCTCCCCACCACCGCGCAGGCGGCGAACGTGCTGTCCAACGCGGGCTTCGAGAGCGGCAGCACGAGTCCGTGGACCTGCTCGGGCGGGCTCGGCTCGATCGTGTCCAGCCCGGTCCACGGCGGTACCAAAGCCCTGTCGGGGGCGGCCAGTTCCAGCGACAACGCGAAGTGCAGCCAGACCGTCTCCGTCCAGCCGAACACCGCGTACACCCTCTCGGGATGGGTGCGCGGCAACTACGTCTACCTCGGCGTGGACGGCGGGGCCTCGACCTGGACGCAGTCCCCGACCGCGTACAGCCAGCTCACCGTGCAGTTCACGACCGGCGCCTCCCAGACCAGCGCCACCGTCTACACCCAGGGCTGGTACGCGCAGGGCACCTACTACGCCGACGACATCAGCCTCGACGGGCCCGGTGGCGGGGGCGGCGACACCCAGGCGCCCACCGCCCCGACGGCCCTGAAGTCCACCGGCAAGACCTCGACGAGTGTCTCCCTGTCCTGGACCGGGTCGAGCGACAACGTCGGAGTCACCGGCTACGACATCTACAGCGGCGGCAGCAACAAGCTCCTGACGGTCTCCGGCACGAGCGCCACCGTCAGCGGCCTCTCCCCGAGCACCGCGTACACCTTCACGGTCAAGGCCCATGACGCGGCCGGCAACTCCTCCGCCGCCTCCAACTCGGTCTCCGTGACCACCGATCAGGGCTCCGGCGGCGGCACCGGCTTCAAGCAGGCGGCCCCGTACCTCTACACCGGCTGGGGTGATCCGCCGAGCCCGGCCACGGTCATGAACGCGACCGGCGTCAAGTGGTTCACGATGGCGTTCGTCCTCTCCTCCGGCGGCTGCAACCCCGCCTGGGACGGCCAGCGCGCCCTCACCGGCGGCCAGGACCAGACCGCGATCAACGCCATCCGCTCCGCGGGCGGCGATGTCGTCCCGTCCATCGGCGGCTGGAGCGGCAACAAGCTCGGCCCCAACTGCTCGACCCCCGAAGCCCTCGCGGGCGCCTACCAGAAGGTCATCGACGCCTACGGGCTCAAGGCCATCGACGTCGACATCGAGAACTCCGACGAGTTCGAGAACGAAGCCGTCCAGGACCGCGTCCTGGGTGCCCTGAAGATCGTCAAGGCCAACAACCCGGGCCTGCGCACGATCCTCACCTTCGGCACCTCGACGACCGGACCGACGTACTACGGCAACCGCCTCATCGAGCAGTCCAAGGCCCTGAACGCGGACATCGACGTCTTCACGATCATGCCGTTCGACTTCGGCGGCGGCTCCGACATGTACGGCAACACGGTGAACGCCGCCGAGGGCCTCAAGACCAAGCTCAAGTCGGTCTTCGGCTGGGACGACGCGACGGCGTACGCGCACATCGGCATCTCCGGCATGAACGGCCTCAGCGACCAGCAGGAGACCACGACGCCGGCGATCTGGACCCAGGTCAAGGACTGGGCCAACAGCCACCGCATCGCACGCCTCGCCTTCTGGTCGGTCAACCGCGACCGGCCGTGCGCGGGCGGGGGAGTGGCGGAGAACTGCTCCGGCATCAGCCAGGACAACTGGCAGTTCACGAAGATCACCGCCGGATTCACCGGCTGACCGCGCACGCCGAACGGACGGGCCCCCGGGATTTCCCGGGGGCCCTGTCGTTGCCCGAGAGCTCGGAAAGCTCCAAAGGCTCCGGAGGCCCGAAAGATCATCAACTCCGTTGCGGGCGAGAGGGCTTACGCGCGCGGCGCATCGCGCGTACAGTCCGGGCCACCTCGTTTAGTTACGTAACTTTACTGGTGCCTCCCTCCCGCGTGAGGAGCTCCATGTGAACGTGCCTCCATCCACGCCCGTCGTCCTCGCCCTCGACTTCGGCGGCACCAAGACGGCCCTGACCGTCGCAGACCAGCACGGCACCCGGTTGCACGACGTCACCGTCGAGACCGCGGCGGAGCACGGCGCACAGGCAGGCCTCAAAAGGGCCGTGGGCGCCGCCCGAATCCTCCTCGACGGCCGTGAACCCGTCGCCGTCGGGGTGTCCACCATCGGCATCCCCGGCGCCGACGGCGTCGCCCTCTCGCCGAACATCCCCGGCTGGGAAGACCTGGCACTGGGCCGTGAACTCGCCCTGGAATTCCCGCAGTCGGAGCTGAGCCTGGCCACCGACGTGAAGGCCGCTGCCCGCTACGAGTGCGATGCCGGAGCGTTGAAGGGCTGCGACCCGGGCCTGTACGTCAACCTCGGCACCGGCCTCGCCGTCGCGATCGTGGCCGGCGGCACGGTCCTGACCGGACGGCACGGCGCGTCCGGCGAGATCGGCTACAACCTGCGGGCACCCGCCGATGTCGGCCTGGCCTCCGGAGAGCGGATCCCGCTGGAGGACGTCGTCAGCGGCAAGGCCCTCAGTCAGGCCGCGCAGGCGCAAGGATCCACCGAACTCGCCGGTCACATCGGTGAGTTCGTCGACGAGCTGGCCTTCCACCTCGTCAACCTCGCCATCGCCGTCGATCCCGAGCGGATCGTCGTCGGCGGCGGCATGGTCCGCTCCTGGGAGGCGCTGCACGACAGGCTGCGCCACGCCCTGGACGCGGCCGTGCCCTATCCGCCCCAGCTCGTACCCGCAGCGCATCCGTACGACGCGCCCCTGCTCGGGGCACTCGCGCTGGCCGTCGAGGCCGCGCGCACCGGAACCTGACGCACCCGGCCCACGAAGGGACTGGCAGGACATGAGGCCCACGCGCATCCTCGCCGCAGCGGTCATCGGCGCGCTCGCCGTGACGGCGACGGCCTGTTCGGAGACCAAGCACAAAGGCGACTCCGACGGCAACAACGCCACACAGAGCAGCGGCCCGAAGAAGAAGGGCGGCACGGTCACCATCGCCAACACGGCGGGGCAGACCTGGACCTGCAACTTCAACCCGTTCAACCCGGCGGTCTACAACACCTCCATAGGCTTCGTCTACGAACCCCTGATCCACGTCAACACCCTCAAGGACCAGGCCGAGACGCCGATGCTCGCCAAGAGCTACCGGTGGAACGCCGACAAGACGCAGATCGACTTCACGATCCGCTCCGGCGTGAAGTGGAACGACGGCAAGCCGTTCACCGCCAAGGACGTCGCCTTCACCTTCAACCTCATGAAGCGCGTCAAGTCCACCGACCTGTACGCCCTGTGGACCACGGCCGGACTCCAGTCGGCCACCGCCTCCGGCGACATGGTCAGCCTGAAGTTCGAGAAGGCGGCGCAGCCCTACTTCTACGCGTTCGCCCACCAGGTCGCGATCGTGCCCGAGCACGTCTTCGGCACCGGCGCGGCCGCCGCCCATCCCGACACGTGGGTGGACAAGAAGCCCGTCGGCACCGGCCCCTTCGAGGTCGACCCCTGCTCGCCGAACAACATCCAGTACACGGCCAACCCGGACTACTGGCAGCAGGGCAAGCCGTACATCCAGAAGGTCGAGTACCCGGCCTACCTCGACAACGGCCCCGCCAACCTCGACCTCGCCAACGGCAAGGCGCAGTGGGGCAGCCAGTTCATCCCGGGCATCAAGCAGTTCTACCTGGACAAGTCGCCCGACAACCACACGTGGTCGCCGCCCGTCCAGAACGTCAGCATCCACCCGAACCTGGACCCGTCCCACAAGATGACCAGCAACCTCAAGGTCCGGCAGGCGATCTCGTACGCCATCGACCGCGAGAAGGTCTCCAAGATCGGTGTGGGCGGACAGGAGCCGGCCGCGAACCAGTCGGGCATCGTCACCCCGACGTTCGACAAGTACTACGACAAGGCGGCCGTGGAGAAGGCGGGCTTCGACAAGCCGGACCCGGCCCGCGCCAAGAAGCTGATGGCCGGGCTCGGCTACTCCCCGTCCAAGCCGCTCAAGCTGAAGATCATCACGATCACCGGCTACACCGACTGGGACGCCTCGCTGAACGTCATCAAGCAGAACCTGAAGGCGGTCGGCATCGACCTCACCGTCCAGGACCTCGCCCAGCAGACCATGGTGGGCAAGCTCTACACCGGTGACTACGACCTGGCCTACTACAGCCAGCAGACCAGCGGCCCCACCCCGTACTACGAGCTGCGCCAGATGCTGCACTCCGCGAACACCGCGCCGCTCGGCAAGAACGCCGCCAGCAACTGGGAGCGCTACAAGAACCCGAAGGTCGACCAGCTCCTCAACGACTACGCCTCGGCGAGCGAGACCGAGCAGGTCGGCATCGTCAAGCAGGTCGCCCAGTACATGATCGACGACGTACCGCTGATCCCGGTCGTCGAGTCGGTCGACTGGTTCCAGTACAACACCAAGGACATCGGCGGCTGGCCCACCGAGGACAACCCCTACGCCCAGCCCGCGGCTTACAACTTCCCCGACACGGGCCAGGTGCTCACCCATCTGTACTCCAAGTCGGCCCAGTAGGCGGTGGCCTGTGCGCTTCATCCTGCGCCGCCTGGGGTTCTTCCTCCTCACGCTCTGGGCGGCCCTCACCCTGAACTTCTTCATCCCGCGCTTCATGCCGGGCGACCCGGTCGACGCGCTCACCGTGCGCACCCGCGGCAGGGTCTCCCGGGACGCGCTCGAACAGATGCTGACGTCGTTCGGCTTCAAGCCCGACCAGAACGTGGCGGTTCAGTACTTCGACTATCTGGGCCACATGTTCACCGGCAACTGGGGCCGCTCCATCGGCCAGACGCTGGGCGAGCCGGTCACCAAGCTGATCGGCGGCGCCCTGCCCTGGACCCTCGGCCTCGTCGGCATCACCACGGTCCTCGCCTTCGTGCTCGGCACACTCATCGGCACGGTCTCGGGCTGGCGCCGCGGCGGCGCCCTCGACGCGATCCTCCCGCCGATCTTCGTCATCACGTCGGCGCTGCCGTACTTCTGGGTGGGCCTGCTGCTGATCCTGGTCTTCTCGCAGGGCACCGGCGGCTGGCTCCCCGCCAACTTCAACTACGACACCACGATCGTGCCCGGCTTCTCCCCGGGCTTCGTCGCCAGTGTGCTCTCCCACGCCGTACTCCCGGCGGCGACGCTGCTCATCACCACGATCGGCGGCTGGATCCTCACCATGCGCAACAACATGATCACGACCCTGGCCGAGGACTACGTCCGGATGGCCCGCGCGAAGGGCCTCGGCTCCCGCCGCATCATGTACGGCTACGCGGCCCGCAACGCGATCCTGCCCAACCTGTCCGGCTTCGCCATGTCGCTCGGCTTCGTCATCTCGGGCGCGATCCTCATCGAGTACGTCTTCAACTACCCCGGGATCGGCTACCTCCTCTACAACGCCGTCCAGAACGTCGACTACCCGCTGATGCAGGCCCTGTTCATGCTGTTCACCGTCGCGGTGCTGGTGGCGCTGCTGGCCGTGGACATCGCGACCGTGTGGCTCGATCCACGAGCCAGGGCGAAGGGGTGAGGGCCCGATGACCACCACCGCCATCACCGCCCCACCGCCCGAGAAGGCCTCCGCCCGCACCCGGGCGGGAGGCGGCCTGTGGAGCGCGGTCCGCGGCAACCGCAAGGCCATGGCCGGTGCGGTGATCCTGCTGATCTTCACCGTCGTCGCCGCGTTCCCGGGCCTGTTCACCTCCGTCGACCGTCCCGACGAGGCGAACTTCGCCCCGCGCCTCGACCCGTCCACGGCCCATCTCCTCGGCACGACGGCGCTCGGCCAGGACATCTACTCCCAACTCGTCTACGGCACACGGGAATCACTCGTCATCGCCGTCGTGGCCGGCGCGCTCGCCACCGTCCTGTCCGTGATCGTCGGCGTCTCCGCCGCGTACCTCGGCGGCATCGCCGACGACCTCCTCTCGCTGCTCACGAACGTCGTCCTCGTCATCCCGGCGTTCCCGCTCGTGATCATCCTCGCCAAGTACGCCGGCAAGGGCTCGCTCACCGTGATCCTCGCCGTCCTCGTCCTCACCGGCTGGTCCTACGGCGCCAACCAACTGCGCGCCCAGGCACTGTCGCTGCGCAACCGGGACTTCCTGGAATCGGCCCGGGTGCGCGGCGAGCGACGCTCGTACATCATCGTCTTCGAAGTCCTGCCGACGATGACGTCCCTGATCGTCGCCAACTTCCTCGGCGCCGCCCTCTATTCGGTGCTGAGCGCGGCCGGCCTGCAGTTCCTCGGCCTCGGCGACCCGAACTCGCAGAGCTGGGGCACGATGCTCTACTGGGCCCAGAACCAGCAGGCCCTGCAGACCGGCACCCCCCTGTGGTCCCTCGCGCCCGGCCTCTGCGTCGCCCTGCTCGGCGTCGCGTTCGCCCTCGTCAACTACGCCTTCGACGAGATCGGCAACCCGGCCCTGCGTCCCGTACGAAGGAGGCGCAAAGGTGCCTGAACCCCTGCTGAGTGTCACCGACCTGACCGTCGTCTACGACACCGCGCGCGGCCCCGTCGCAGCCGTCGACCACGTCGGACTCACGGTGGAAAAGGGGCAGTTCACCGCCGTCGTCGGTGAATCCGGCTGCGGCAAGTCCACCTTGATGTTCGCCGTCGCCCAGCTGCTCAACCCGCCCGCCCGCATCGCCGGCGGCACCGTCCGCTTCCGCGGCGAGAACCTCGTCACTCTCGGCGAACGCGAACTCAACGCCCTGCGCTGGCGCGACTACTCCGTCGTGCTGCAGTCCGCCATGAACGCCCTGAACCCGGTGGCCACCCTCGCCGCCCAGTACAAGGACGCCATGGCCGCCCACGGGACCCACACGAACGAGGAGATCCGCGCCCGCTCCGTCGAGGTCCTCGACCTCGTCGGTATCGACCCCGTCCATCTGCACAGCTACCCGCACCAGCTGTCCGGCGGCATGCGCCAGCGCGCCATGATCGCCATGGCCCTGCTGCTCACGCCGGACCTGGTCATCATGGACGAACCGACCTCGGCGCTCGACGTCGTCGCCCAGCGCTCCCTCATGGTCCAGATCAAGGAACTCCAGCAACTCCTCGGCTTCGCCGTTGTGTTCGTCACCCACGACATGTCCCTCGTCAGCCACTTCTCCGACCAGCTCCTTGTCATGTACGCGGGCCAGGTCGTCGAGCAGGGCCCCACCCGCACCGTCTTCGACCACCCCTCCCACCCCTACAGCCGCGGGCTCCTCGAAGCGTTCCCCTCGATCCGAGGCCCCCGCGTCCCCCTGAAGGGCATCCCCGGCAGCCCGCCCGACCTCGCCGCACCGCCCGCGGGCTGCCGCTTCAACCCGCGCTGCCCCCTCGTCCACGAGCAGTGCCACGACACCGAGCCCGCCCTGTACGAAGTCGGCGCGGCCCGCTCCCGCTGCCTGCTGCACCTCACGGAGGCCGTCTCATGAGCCCGCTGCTCGAAACGATCGGCCTCACCCGCCACTTCAAGGTCGGTACCGGCCTCACCCGCCGCGTCCTGCACGCCGTCGACGACGTCGACCTCACCATCGGCGCACGCGAGATCGTCGCCCTCGTCGGCGAGAGCGGCAGCGGCAAGTCCACGCTCGCCCGCCTCGTGGCCCAGGTCCACAAGCCCACCAGCGGCGAAATCCGGTACGAGGGAAAGCCGCTGACCGCCCAGCGCGGCCGCAAGGCGAAGCTCGCCTACCGCGGCGACGTCCCCATGGTCTTCCAGGACCCCTTCGCCTCCCTCAACCCCGCCTACCGCGTCTCCCACGGCATCCTGCGCGGCCTCAAGCTGCACCGCCCCGAACTGAGCGGCGCCGAGCGCCAGGCGGAGGCCGAGCGGGTCGTCGAGGCGGTCGGCCTCACCCCGGCAGCCGAGGTCCTGTCCCGCTTCCCGTACGAACTCTCCGGCGGCCAGCGCCAGCGCATCGGCTTCGCCCAGGCCCTCGCCCACCGCCCCAAGCTGATCCTCGCCGACGAACCCGTCTCCATGCTCGACGTCTCCATCCGCATCGGCCTGCTCAACGTCATGGCCGACCTGCGCGAGACCGAGGGCGTCTCCATCCTCTACATCACCCACGACATCGCCGGCGCCCGCTATCTCTCCGACCGGATCGCCGTCATGTACGGCGGTCATGTCGTCGAGACCGGCCCCACCGAGGACGTCCTGGCCCAGCCCCGACACCCCTACACCCAGCTGCTCCTGTCCGCCGTCCCCGACCCGCGCGCCCCCCTGGACGTCGACGCGGCCGCAGCCAAGAGCGACCCGCCCGTCGTCATCGACCCCACCCCCAGCTGTCGCTTCCGCACCCGCTGCCCGCTCGCCACCGACATCTGCCACCGGGTCACCCCACGCCTCCAGACCGTCGACGAGGGCCACACGGCCGCATGCCACGTCACGGCCCCCGGACCGGCCGCATGACGACACCCCCGTGGAACCGGCAGCGCCTGCGCAGCAACAACGAATGGCTGCTCCTCGAACGTCTGCGCCTGGAAGGCCCCGCCTCCCGCGCCCAACTCGCCCGCGACAGCGGCCTGTCCAAGCCCACGGTCTCCTCCGCCCTCGCGGCCCTGGAACGTGCCGGCCTGGTCCGCGAGGCCGGCACCCACGCCCAGAGCCGGGGACGCGTCGCCGTCCTCTACGAACCCGACCCGCGCGCCGGACACGTCCTCGGCATCGACATCGGCCGCGCCCGCCTGCGCACGGCGGTGGCCGATCTGACGGGCGCGGTCGTCTCCCGTACGGAGGTACGCAACCGCGGCCGCAGCGCGGGAGCGGTCGCCGACGCCGCTGTCACCTGCGCCGAACAGGCCCTCGCGGACGCCGGGCTGAGCCAGGCCGACATCGTGCACACCGCCGTGGGCACCCCCGGAGTCTTCGACCGCCACACCGGCCGGGTCAGCTACGCCGTCAACCTGCCCGGCTGGGGCCGCCCCGGCCTCGTCGAGCGCATGCGCGACCGCCTCGGCACCCCGCTCTCCGTCCACAACGACGCCAACCTCGCCGCGCTCGGCGAATACACCTTCGGCGCGGGCGCCGACAGCCACCTCTTCGTCTACGTCCTGATCGGCACCGGCCTCGGCATGGGCGTCGTCGCCGACGGCGAACTCTTCCTCGGCGCACACGGCGCCGCGGGCGAGATCGGCTTCCTGCCGCTGGACGGCGTACCGGCGTCGGGGGCGGCACCCCGGCGCGGGATGCTGGAGGACGCGGTCTCCGCCGACGCCGTCGTGCGCGCCGCCCGCGCCCTGGGCATGACCGGCCCGCTCACCGCCAAGCGCGTCTTCGACGCGGCCCGCACAGGCGACACCGCCGCGCTCGCCGCCGTACGCCAGGAAGGCGAGCGCCTCGCCCTCGCCGTCGCTTCCGTGACCGCCGTCCTCGACCCCGATCTGGTGGTCCTCGGCGGCGGCGTCGGCCGGGGCGCGGACCTTCTGCTCGCCACGGTCGGCGGGACCCTGCACCGCCTCACCCCGCTGCGCCCCCGCGTCGAAGCCAGCAGGACAGGAGCGGACGCGGTGCTTCTCGGAGCGATCACCACGGCCCTGCGCGCGGCCCGCCCGCTGCTCTTCGACCGCCTGACGGGGAGAGGGGCCGCGAGAGTTCCCCAAACGCAAAAGACCCCAGGTGAACTGGGGTCTTAGCTGGTGTCCGAGGGGGGACTTGAACCCCCACGCCCGATAAAGGGCACTAGCACCTCAAGCTAGCGCGTCTGCCATTCCGCCACCCGGACAAGGTGTCTGTCTTCGCGGGGTGTTCCCCGCGGCGACAGAGAGAACATTACCAGGCCCGAAGGGGTGCCAGATCCCGCCACCCCTCCGCTGTGAACGGCGGATGACGACCCCCGCCCGCCCTTGGGCCGCGGCGCCCGGAGAGAGAGGATGAGGGGGACCACCAGCAACGACAGTGGGAGGAACAGGCGTGAGCGAGTCGAGCACGGGCAGGACGGTCTCGGGCGAGGACGAGGTCGTCGACCTCTGTCGTGAGCTGATCCAGATCGACACCAGCAACTACGGCGACCACTCGGGCCCCGGCGAGCGCAAGGCCGCCGAGTACGTGGCGGAGAAGCTCGCCGAGGTGGGCCTCGAGCCCCAGATCTTCGAGTCGCACCCGGGCCGGGCCTCGACGGTCGCCCGCATCCAGGGCGAGGACCCCTCGCGGCCCGCGCTCCTGATCCACGGCCACACCGACGTCGTACCGGCCAACGCGGCGGACTGGACCCACCACCCGTTCTCCGGCGAGATCGCCGACGGGTGCGTCTGGGGCCGCGGCGCCGTCGACATGAAGGACATGGACGCGATGACCCTCGCGGTCGTCCGTGACCGGCTGCGCAGCGGCCGCAAGCCCCCGCGCGACATCGTCCTGGCCTTCCTCGCCGACGAGGAGGCGGGCGGCACGTACGGCGCGCGGCACCTCGTCGACAAGCACCCGGACCTCTTCGAGGGGTGCACGGAGGCGATCAGCGAGGTCGGCGGGTTCTCCTTCACCGTCAACGAGAAGCTGCGGCTCTACCTCGTCGAGACGGCCCAGAAGGGCATGCACTGGATGAAGCTGACCGTGGACGGCACGGCCGGCCACGGTTCGATGATCCACAGGGACAACGCGATCACCGAGCTGTCCGAGGCCGTCGGTCGCCTGGGGCGCCACAAGTTCCCGGTGCGCGTCACCAAGACGCTGCGGCACTTCCTCGACGAGCTCGGCGACGCGCTCGGCACCGAGCTCGACCCGGAGAACATGGACGAGACGCTCGCCAAGCTCGGCGGCATCGCCAAGCTGATCGGCGCCTCGCTGCAGAACACCGCCAACCCGACCCAGCTCGGCGCCGGCTACAAGGTGAACGTGATCCCCGGGCAGGCCACCGCGCACGTCGACGGCCGCTATCTGCCGGGCTACGAGGAGGAGTTCCTCGCCGACCTCGACCGCATCCTCGGCCCGAACGTCCGGCGCGAGGACGTGCACGCGGACAAGGCCCTGGAGACCACCTTCGACGGCGCGCTCGTCGACGCCATGCAGACGGCGCTCCAGGCCGAGGACCCGATCGCCCGCGCGGTGCCGTACATGCTCTCTGCCGGCACCGACGCCAAGTCCTTCGACGACCTCGGCATCCGCGGGTTCGGCTTCGCTCCGCTGAAGCTGCCGCCGGAGCTGGACTTCGCGGGCATGTTCCACGGCGTTGACGAGCGGGTGCCGGTCGACGGGCTCAAGTTCGGTGTGCGTGTGCTCGACCGGTTCATCGACGCGTCCTGACCCGACGGGCCCGCGCCGCCGGATATTCGGCCGCCCGTACGACCGGACTGAGAAGGGTGAAAGGAAACATAGGCTCGTAGCCTCATCAGTCCCTCCTCGTTACAGGGGGTGCAGTCCGCGGCTGGGACTGCATTGCCAACAAGGAGGAATAATGATCAAGAAGGTCGTCGCTGCTGCGGCTGCCACGGGTGGTCTCGTGCTCGCTGGTGCGGGCATCGCCGCTGCCGACGCCGGGGCTCAGGGTGCCGCCGTGAAGTCTCCCGGTGTCGTCTCGGGCAACGTCATCCAGGTTCCGGTCCACGTCCCGGTGAACGCCTGTGGCAACACGGTGTCCGTGATCGGGCTGCTGAACCCCGCCTTCGGCAACGCCTGCGTCAACAAGTGACGTCGTTGTGCATCGCCCCTTGAGGGCCTGAGTCCATCGGCCTCGGAGTGCGCGCCATGCGCTCCGGGGCCGCTTGGGCATTCCGCGCACGCGTATGGATGCCCGTGCGCATTCCGCAAGGCATAAGGCAGGTTAAAGCTATGCGACAGGTCACGCGTAAAGGCCTGATCACCGTGGCGGCCGCGACCGGCGTTCTCGCCGTGTCCGGTGGCTACGCACACGCAGACTCCGGTGCCGAGGGGGGCTCGTCGGGATCGCCCGGCCTCCTTTCCGGCAACACGATCCAGCTCCCCGTGGACATCCCGGTCAACGCGTGCGGCAACACAGTGAACGTCGTCGGGTTGCTCAACCCCGCGTCGGGCAACGACTGCGCCAACACGTCGAAGCCGCGAGGGGGCGGCCACCCCGGTGGAAGCCACCACCACGGCGGCGGCGCCACGGCCGAGGGGGGCACGAGCGATTCGCCCGGTGTCGGCTCCGGCAACCATGTGCAGGTCCCGGTCCACGTGCCGGTCAACGCCTGCGGCAACAGCGTCTCGGTCATCGGGCTGCTCAACCCCGCGGGGGGCAACGACTGCGCGAACTCGCCGGGAGGCGACGAGCCGACGACCCCGACGACCCCGCCGACCAAGCCGCCGACGAAGAACGTGCCGGGCACGCCCCACCACCCCGTCACGCCGTCGAAGCCGAGCCACCCCGTCACCCCGAACCACCCGGGGACGCAGACCGTCACCCAGCCCAAGGGTTCGGACCAGCTCGCCGAGACCGGCAGCTCGATGCCGCTGGGCACGGTCCTGCCGGCCGGTGCGGGCGCCCTGCTCGCGGGCGCGCTCCTCTACCGGCGGGCGCGGGCAGGCGCGTGACCGCCGTGTGACACGGCGTGACTGAGCGGGTGCGGAACGGAGCGGGCCCAGCAGCGGCGGGGTCCGCTCCGCTCACTCACCACGTGGCGCGCAGCTGGCGGATGATCCGCCGGCGCAACCGCACTCTGCGGCTGCCGTCGCGCAACAGGCTCAGGCGGTCCAACTCCCAGTGTCCGTACTCGGCATGGTCGGTCAGCAGGCGTGTGGCGTCCTTGCGGGAGACCCCGCGCGGGACGTACACGTCGACAAATTCGTATTCCGGCATCGCATCTATTGTGCGGGCACGGGCCGTGTACGGATAGCGTCTGCACTATGTCTGATGCTGCGCAGCC
Source organism: Streptomyces sp. NPDC107517 (assembly GCF_055582645.1). Lineage (NCBI taxonomy): Bacteria > Bacillati > Actinomycetota > Actinomycetes > Kitasatosporales > Streptomycetaceae > Streptomyces > Streptomyces sp. NPDC107517. The sequence goes on from NZ_JBVJPM010000005.1 coordinate 176,961, forward strand.
CACCGCTGCCGAGGTACGCGCCGCCGCCGAGGCGGTCAAGGCTGCGCTCGACCGCCACCTGGCGGCTGTCGAGCGCAGGTCGGGTGAGGACGATCCGGCCGTCTACGAAGCGTTCAACGAACTGGCCGCCGCGGCCGAGGAGTACGACGAACTCCTCTACGACCGCTACGACGAGGTCACCCCCTTCGAGATTCCCGGTACGGAGGACTCGCTGCCCCCGTACACCGGCCCCGAGGAACCGAACGCCCTGAGCGTGCTCATCCGCCGCGACTACGCCGTCGTGGAGCCGCAGCGGCTGCTCGCGCAGGCCCAGCGGGTCGCCGACGTGGAGGCCGACTCGGACCTCGTCGACGGGGCCGCGGCGGCCGTCGGGTCCATCGGGAACAGCGTGCACGCTGCTCTCGGCGTTCTCTTCGGGGAGTTCGAACCCGACGAAATCGCCTCCCGGCACAAGGAGTTCGGCCTGGAGGAGGGCGACTCCACACTGTGGGTGACGGCCTCGGACGAACCGGCTGAGCCGGGGGAGTGGCTGGACGCGCCGTTCGACCAGGCCGATCCGCAGCGGGTCGTCTGCCGCTTCGACGTGAGCTCCGTCTTCGACGACGAGCTGGACGGCGACCTCGCGGACGACGGGCCCGGCTCGGTCGCGGGCGCGACGGAGGACGAGCTGGAACCGACCTGACGCGGTCCGCACCCGCGGGCCGGTGACGGTGTGAGCGAGTGAGCGGGAGGGGTGGGCGGACTTCGGTCCGCCCACCCCTCCCGCTTGCCGTTGTGCGCCTACTGCGCCGTAGGGACCTGCGCGCGCAGCAGGGTCTGCAGACGCGTCGTACGCGGCTTGGCCGGGACCTCGGCCACGGCGCGCGGCAGGGCCGCGTCAGCGCCGTGCACCACCGAGAGGTGCCGTTCACCGCGGCCGAACGCCGTGTACACCCACGGGCGGCTCAGGGCCTGCGCCGCGTCGCCCGGCAGTACGACCACCGCCGCGGGCCACCGCAGCCCCACCGCCTGGTGCGCGGTCAGCGCCCACCCGTGCCGCACGGTCCGCTCCACCGCGTCCTGCGGTACGACGACCGGGGTCCCCGCGCAGTCCAGGTGCAGGCCCTCGGCGTCGGCCCGCACGACCCGGCCGGGCACGGTGCGTCCGGGCGTCGGTACGTACGCGACCCGGTCGTCCGGGTCGAAGCCGGCGAAGCGGCCGGGGCCGGGGTTGAGGCGCTCCTTGAGGGCCGCGTTCAGCGCGCGCGTCCCGGCGGCGCCCCCGTGGCCCGGGGTGATCACCTGGGTCTGTTCGGACGGCACACCGATCGCGCGCGGCACCGAGTCGGCGACCAGCTGTACGGCACGGTGGATCGCCTCGGCGGCGTCGCGCACCGGCACGATCACCACCTCCTTGCCGGGGGCCTCCACCTGGTTCAGCTCGCCCACGCCGATGCCGGAGACCAGCTCGCCGACCGGGCCGGGGTCCGGGGTGCGGGAGGCGATCTGAGGGCACACGCGGGCCGCGAGGAGGTCCGCGAAGACCCGGCCGGGGCCCGCGGACCACAGGACGGACGGGTCGCCGCTGAGGACGAGCCGCGCGCCGTCCGGGAGCGACTCGGCGAGCATCGCGGCCGTCTCCACGTCCAGCTGTGGCGCGTCCAGGACGACCAGGAGGTCCACCGCGAGCGCGCCGTCCCGGTCCCGGCCCGGGCCCTCTGCGCCGGACAGCAGTCCGGACACGGTGACCGCCGTGCCCTGCGGGGCGCCGGGGCCGAAGTGCTCGGCGAGGCGGCGCCGCCCGTCGGCGGTGTGCGCCGCGGCGCACACGCGCAGCCCGAGGCGGGCCGCGGCCTGGACGAGTGCGGCGGGTTCGGCGCGGGCCGCCTCGGCGCCCGTGTGCAGGACGAGGCCGTGTCCGGCGGCCGCCCTGATCAGCTCGGCGGTGGAACCGGACGCGGCCGCCGCGGCAGGCTCCCAGTCCGCGAGGGACTGTGAACTGTCTTCCTTGGAGAGGGAGTTGACCAGCCGGGCGAGCCCGTCGGCGAGGCTCTCCTCGGCCAGCGCGTAGCGCTCGAGGCCGACGAGCACCCGGACCGGCCGCTCGGCTTCCGCACCGTCCTCCGAGCCGTCCTCGGCCTCGTCCTCCGCGGCGGTCTTCGGGGCGCTCGCCGGACCCCCGGGCGGCTCTTCCAGCGCGTCCTGGAAGACGAGCACGTCGCCCTCCGCGATGGCGCTCTGCACCGCCTCGTCCGGATCGGGCACGGCGCGCTTGCCCAGCGCCTGAGCGAGCAGCGGCGCGTCCAGGGCGGTGTGTCCCGCTACCGCGGCCTGTTCCAGCAGCCATACGGTCACGGCACGGCCCCTGCGCTCGTCGTCGGGGCCGCACTCGGCGCCGAGCAGCGCGCGGGCGAAGCCGTCCGCCTGCTCGGGGCGCACACCCGGGATCCGCAGCAGCTGCCAGGGGTCGTCCCGGAGCGCGCCGTCCGCGCCCTCGCCGAGCGTCGCGGCGGCGGGAGCGGCGAGCGAGACGGGGGCGCCGCCCTCGGCCAGGACGGCCCGCACGGCGTCGACGGCCTCCGTGGCCGGTTCGGCAGGCCCCGCGGGCGCGGCGGCCGGCGCACGGCGGACGGGCTCGGCGACGACCTTGCGGGGAGCCGGCGCCGGCTCGCTGAACACGGTGGCGGGCCGCTCGCCGCTCTCGACGGCCCGGACCGCGGCGAGGAGATCGGCGGCAGTTCCGCTCAGCTTCCCTCCGGCCGCGATGGGCCCTTCCTTGGCCGCCTTCCGCTGGGCGATCCGCTCCTGCAACTCACGCTGCGCGGCGATCTCGGCAGCGGCCTCGGACACGCCTTCACCCTCGGCGGCGGTCTCCGCGGCGGGGGCACCGGCGTCGGATCCCGCATCGCCTCCGTCGTCCGTCTCAGCCGCATCAGGGGCGCCGGCCCCTTCCTCGGGGCCGGTTTCCTCGGGGCCGGTGGCCTCCGCGCCCTGCCCGGCGCGGGGCGCGTCGGTGTCGGCCGGGCCCGGGTGGCCCTCCGCGGCAGCGGGCTCCGTACTCACAGCGTGCTCCAGTCCTGATCGGGATATCGGTGCACGGGCGCCGACACATCGTCGAGCGCCTGGCAGATCTCGTCAGGAAGACTAAGGGCCTCCACTGACAATGCCGCCGTGAGCTGCTGCGCGTTGCGCGCGCCGATGATGGGGGCGGCCACGCCCGGCCGGTCGCGGACCCATGCGAGAGCGACCTGGAGCGGCGTCACCGCGAGGCCGTCCGCCGCCGTGGTGACCGCGTCGACGATGCGGGTCGCTGCGTCGTCGAGGTACGGCGCGACGAAGGGCGCCATGTGGTCGGACGCGCCCGGAGGTTCGGCCGGCGTGGCCTTGCGGTACTTGCCCGTGAGCACCCCGCGGCCCAGCGGTGACGACGGGAGCAGGCCGATGCCGAGGTCGAGCGCGGCCGGCAGCACTTCCCGTTCGACCCCGCGCTGGAGCAGCGAGTACTCCATCTGCGTACTGGCGAGCCGGGTGCGTATACCCGGTGCGGCGAGCTGCCAGGTGCCGGCCTTGGCCAGCTGCCAGCCGCAGAAGTTGGACACGCCCGCGTACCGGGCGCGGCCGCTGCTCACGGCGATGTCGAGTGCCTGGAGCGTCTCGTCGAGCGGGGTGGCCGTATCGAATGCGTGGACCTGCCACAGGTCGACGTAGTCCGTGCCGAGGCGGGCGAGGGACGCGTCGAGGGCGGCGAGGAGATGGCCGCGAGAGCCGTCGAAGCGGCGGTCCGGGTCGGGCACGCTGCCCGCCTTCGTCGAGATGACCAGATCGCGCCGCGGCACGAGACCCCCGACGAGCTGCCCGAGGAGATACTCGGCCTCCCCGCCCCCATAGACATCGGCCGTGTCGACGAGCGTGCCGCCCGCTTCCCAGAAGGTCTTCAACAGGTCCGCGGCGTCGTGCTCGTCGGTGTCGCGGCCCCAGGTGAGGGTGCCGAGCCCGATCCGGGACACGCGCAGGCCGGTGCGGCCGAGATGCCTCTGCTCCATGGGCGCTGAGATTACTGGCCGGAAGTCGGTTATTGGGGGCCTGTGGACAACCGGCCTGCGCCGACCGCCGAACCGTCGCGCTAGGGTGCCCGGACAAAGGACGTTACTGAGCAGTAAGGGGATCGGCCATGGAGCTCGGCATCAACCTCGGCTACTGGGGCGCCGGAATGGACGCGGACAACCTGGCTGTCGCGCGGGAGGCCGACAAGCTCGGCTATGCAGTCTGCTGGGCCGCGGAGGCCTACGGCTCGGACGCGCCCACGGTGCTCTCCTACGTCGCCGCGCAGACGGAGCGCATCGACATCGGCTCCGCGATCATGCAGATCCCCGCCCGCCAGCCCGCGATGACCGCGATGACGGCCGCGACCCTCGACTCCCTGTCCGGCGGCCGCTTCCGCCTCGGCCTCGGCGTCTCGGGTCCGCAGGTCTCCGAGGGCTGGTACGGCGTGAAGTTCGACAAGCCGCTCGCCCGCACCCGCGAGTACGTCGACATCGTGCGCCGCGCGATGAGCCGCGAGCGGCTGTCGTACGAGGGCGAGCACTGGACGCTGCCGCTGCCGGGCGGCCCGGGCAAGCCGCTCAAGCTGACCGTGCACCCCGAGCGCGAGCACATCCCGCTCTACATCGCGGCGATCGGCCCGAAGAACCTGGAGCAGACCGGCGAGATCGCCGACGGCGCCCTGCTGATCTTCCCGGCCGCCGAGCACCTGGAGGAGACCGCCCTGACGCACCTGCGGGCGGGGCGCGAGAAGGCCGGCAAGACGCTGGAGGGCTTCGACGTCGTCCCGACGCTGCCCCTCGCGCTCGGCGCCGACAAGGACGTGCCCGCGCTCGCCGACATGTTCCGGCCGTACACCGCTCTGTACGTCGGCGGCATGGGCAGCCGGAAGCAGAACTTCTACAACCAGCTCGCCCAGCGCATGGGCTACGAGAAGGAAGCCGCCGAGATCCAGGACAAGTACCTGGGCGGCGACAAGGAGGGTGCGGGGGCCGCGGTGCCGCACCAGCTGATCGACTCGACGACGCTGCTCGGCTCCGTGGAGCGGATCGCCGAGCGGATGCAGGCCTACGCGGCGGCCGGGGTGACGACGCTGACGCTGGCACCCGCCGGCTTCACGCTCGACGAGCGGATCGCGGCCCTGCGGGCCGGCACCGAGGCCCTGGAGCGGGCCGGACTGGCGTAACGCGGGGGAGGAAAGTTCTGCGGCCGTGGTGGGGGCTCGGGGGTCTTCCCCGCCACGGCCGTCACGGGTAACAACGCCTCACCGGGCACCTGGTTACGCCCGAGGACCCCCTCCCGGGGTCCTTCCTTCGGCCGAGTGGCCCCATGCAGCTGTTGCCCGGTCCGGCATGCCGTATTTGACTCGTTCCGGCGGAACCATGCACGGAACGCGCGGCGCGCACGGAGGTGCCAGAGATGCTGTCGGCCAAGAGCCTGTTCCAGGAGATCCTCGACGACGACGAGTCCTTCCGGCTCTTCTGCTCTATCGCGGCGAGCGGGGAGTCCCAGGGAGGCTGGGAGAACGGCCGTATCGCCGCGCTCGTTCCCCTCAGCGAACGGGACCTCGCGCCGAAGGTGGCGCGGCACGGTGCCGACGAGGACAAGCACGGGCGGATCTTCGACGCGCTGATGAGGAAGCGCGGCCTGCAACCCGTGGACGTACCGCCGGAGACCGACTACACGATGCTCCTGGAGAGGCACGGCATCGGCCTCGCCCACCAGCAGCTCAAGGCCGACGAACCGCTCACCGTGCGCGACGTCGTCACCTATCTCGCCCACAGCCGGGTCACCGAGCAGCGGGCCTCCGAGCAGATGGACCTGCTGCGCAAGCACTTCGGGGACGACCCCGACATCGGCCGCGCGGTCAGGATGATCTCGGCCGACGAGGACAACCACCTCGCGTACTGCCACGAGGAGCTGCTGCGCTTCGCCTACGCGGGCCACGGCCGCGACATCCAGCGCATCCTGCGCGAGTGCGCCCTGGAGGAGATCCGCGTCTACCGCGACGTCAGCCTCGCCGTGATGGATCACATGGGGCACATCCTGCGCTGGCCGAAGCCCAAGGCGGCCCTGCTCGCGGCGGGTATCCACGCCATGTACGCGTACGAGCGCCTGATCGGCTGGCGGCGGATGGTGTCCCTGGAGATGCCGGAGCGGCGCAACGCGCTGGGCGGACCCCCGACGAGCGCGGTCGAGTTCGCGTAGGTGCCCGCGGGACGTGCGCGCTACAGCCAGCCGCGCCGCTTGAACGTCCGGAACAGCAGCAGCTCCAGGGCGAGCATCAGGAGGATCACCAGCGGATACGACCACGTCCAGTGGAGCTCCGGCATGTGGTCGAAGTTCATGCCGTAGACACCCGCGATCAGCGTCGGGACCGCGACCATGGCGGCGTACGCCGAGATCTTGCGCATGTCGTCGTTCTGCCGCACGCCCATCTGCGCAAGATGCGCCGCCAGGATGTCCGAGACGAGCCGGTCGAGGGCGTCCACCGACTCGTTGACGCGCAGGAGGTGGTCGCTGACGTCGCGGAAGAACGGCCGCGCCGAGTCGTTCACGAAGGGCACCGACCCCACGTACTGGCCGGTTCCGGAGAGCCGTGCGAGCGGGAGCAACAGCGGGCCCGTGGCCCTGCGGAACTCCAGGATCTGACGCTTGAACGTGTAGATCCTGGACGCCGTGTTGCGCGAGCCGCCCCCCTCCGGCGAGAACACCTCCGCCTCCAGCTCCTCCATGTCGGTCTGGAGCTCGGTCGCGACCTCCAGGTAGTGGTCGACCGTCGCGTCGGCGATCGAGTACAGGACCGCGGTGGGGCCGTGCCGCAGCACGTCGGGATCGCCTTCGAGCCGCTTGCGTACGGCCTTCAGGGGCGCGCCCTCTCCGTGCCGGACGGTGACCACGAAGGAGTCGCCCATGAAGAGCATGACCTCCCCGGAGGAGACCTTGTCGCTGTCCGGCTCGTACACGACCGGCTTGAGCACCACGAACACCGAGTCGTCGTACACCTCCAGCTTCGGCCGCTGATGCGCATTGAGCGCGTCCTCGACGGCCAGCGGATGCAGCCCGAACGCCTCGCTGACCCGCGCGAACTCGTCCTCCGCCGGCTCGTGCAGGCCGATCCAGACGAAGGAGCGGCCCGCGGCCCTGGCCTCGGCGAGCGCGTGGGAGAAGTCCGCGGGCCCCTCGGTCCTGCGCCCGTCGCGATAGATGCCGCAGTCGACGATCACGCTTCGTATTCTTCCCAGGGGGAGGCGGGGCCGCATGTCGCGAGGCGGGGGTACCGGAAAGTTCCCCGTCGAGCAAGGAGTGCCGGTCCCCGGGACGCCGCGGGAAACGTTCGGACACCGCCTAGGCTGGCCCGCATGCCCACGCTGATTCTCGTCCGGCACGGACGCTCCACCGCCAACACCGCGGGCCTGCTCGCCGGGTGGACCCCCGGTGTGTCCCTCGACGAGCGCGGCGCCGCGCAGGCCGCCGCGCTCCCGGGGCGGCTGGCCGCGGTACCCCTCGCCGAGGTCGTCACCAGCCCCCTCCAGCGCTGTCAGGAGACCCTGGCCCCGCTCCTCGCCGCCCGCCCGGAACTCACCCCGCACACCGAGGACCGCATCGGCGAGTGCGACTACGGCGACTGGTCGGGCCGCAAGCTCGCCGAGCTCGTCGACGACCCGCTGATGGAGGTCGTGCAGCAGCACCCGTCGGCCGCCGCGTTTCCCGGCGGCGAGTCCATGCGGGCCATGCAGCACCGGGCCGCGGAGGCCGTACGCGAGTGGAACGCGCGCGTGGAGCGCGACCACGGCCCCGACGCCACCTATCTGATGTGCTCGCACGGCGACATCATCAAGTCGCTCGTCGCGGACGCCATAGGGCTTCATCTGGACCTCTTCCAGCGCATCTCCGTGGAGCCCTGCTCCATCACCGCGATCCGTTACACCCGGCTCCGCCCCTATCTCGTACGCCTCGGCGACACCGGCGACTTCGCGTCGCTCGCCCGGCGCGAGAAGCCGGCCGAGGGGGACGCACCGGTCGGGGGCGGTGCGGGCGCCCCGTGATCGTCCGCCGCAGTAGGGTGAAGCCGTCGCAGTAACTGCAGTTGTTGCCGCGCCCGATCAAGCGGTCGGGTCCCAGCAGTCGATTCCAATGGAGACAGGACGTGTCCCGTCAGGTGTTCCTCTACGACCCCCCGGAGCGCTTCGTGGCCGGCACGGTCGGGCTCCCCGGGCGCCGCACCTTCTTCCTCCAGGCCTCGGACGGCGCCCGTGTGACGAGCGTGGCCCTGGAGAAGACCCAGGTCGCCGCGCTGGCCGAGCGCATGGACGAGCTCCTCGACGAGGTCGTGCGCCGCAGCGGCGGGAACGCGCCCGTGCCCGCCGTCGTGCCCACGGAGATCCACGACACCGCGCCCCTGGAGTCGCCCGTCGACGAGGAGTTCCGGGTCGGCACCATGGCACTGGCCTGGGACGGCGACGAGGAGCGGATGATCGTCGAGGCGCAGGCGCTCGTCGAGCTCGACGCGGACTCCGACGAGGACATGGCGGAGGCCGAGGAACGGCTGCTCCAGGACGAGGAGAACGGCCCCCCGATGCTGCGGGTCCGGCTCACCGGCGTACAGGCGCGCGCGTTCGCCAAGCGCGCCCTGGACGTCGTGAACGCAGGGCGTCCGCCGTGCCCCCTGTGCAGTCTGCCGCTCGACCCGGAGGGACACGTATGCCCGCGTCAGAACGGATACCGGCGAGGAGCGTGACCGTCTCGGACACGGACCTCCTCACCAGGGGCGAGCTGGCGGTCCAGGGGCGCATCCGCGAGGCGTCGAACGCCGTGCTCCTGTGCACCGTCACCCACGAGGGCCGCGAGGCGTCCTGCGTGTACAAGCCCGTCGCCGGCGAGCGTCCCCTGTGGGACTTCCCCGACGGCAATCTCGCCCGGCGCGAGGTCGCCGCCTACGAGGTGTCCGAGGCCCTCGGCTGGCGCCTCGTACCGCCGACCGTCCTGCGCGACGGGCCGTACGGCGAAGGCATGTGCCAGCTGTGGATCGACCAGCCCGAGGAGCCCTCCGAGGGCGGTGAGCTGCTCGCTCTCGTGGAGGGCGAGGAGCCGGGCGACGGCTGGAAGGCCGTCGGGTTCGCGGAGGTCGGCGAGGGGCGCACCGCGCTGCTCGTGCACTCCGACGACGTACGGCTGCGGCGCCTCGCCGTGCTCGACGCGGTGATCAACAACGGCGACCGCAAGGGCGGCCACCTCCTCGTCGACGCCGAAGGGCGCCTGTTCGGCATCGACCACGGCGTCTCCTTCAACACCGAGGACAAGCTGCGCACGCTCCTGTGGGGCTGGGCGGGGGAGCCGCTGACCGGGGAGGCGACCGAGGCCCTGAAGGCGCTCACGGGCGCCCTGGGGGCCGGGGAACCCCTCGCGCTGCGGCTCGCCGAGCTGATCACCGAGGCCGAGCTGGACGCCGTACGCGCACGGGTCCACGCGCTGCTCGCGAGCGGGAAGCATCGGGAGCCGAGCGGGGAGTGGCCCGCCATTCCGTGGCCACCGGTCTGATCCTGCCCTTTTGAGTCTGCCTTCCCGGGCCTGCCCTCCTTCTGGGCCTGCCTTCCTTCTGAGCCCACCGGTCCGCGCTGTCCGGGGGCGCATGTCAGTGGCTGCGGCTACGTTCGAAGAGACCCCTCAGGGGATCCCGGAACGGAGGCCACGCCGTGAAACTGATCGTGGAGGACCGGATCGACCGGCCCGTGAAGGACGTGTTCAACTCCATCGTGAGTCCGGAGGCGCTGTCCAGCTTCTTCACGGCGGACGCATCCGCCCCGCTGATCCCCGGCACCACGGTGACCTGGCGTTTCGGCCATGTCGACGCCACGTTCGATGTCGAGGTCGGGCCCGTGGAGACGGACCGGCTGATCTCGTGGAGCTGGCCCGGGGGAGACGTGACGATCGAGCTGGAGAGGGCCGACGACGGCGCGGCCACGCTGCTCACGATCACCGAGCAGCCCATGGGCGAGGGCCTGGAGGGCGCCGCGCGGGCCGTCGGGCAGACACAGGGGTGGACATACTTCGTGACGGGGCTCAGAGCCCATCTGCTGCACGGCATCCGCCACTTCGGACTCTCGGGATCCATCCGTGCCACCGTCGAGGCCTGACACAGTGCCCCGGCGGACCGCAAGAGGGCCTTCCCGGCCATCGGACCCGGTCCGGTTCGTATGCGGAAGCTCCGTCCGGTTAGGCTCATGGCATGCATGCCTGGCCCGCTTCTGAGGTCCCCGTCCTGCCTGGCAAGGGCCGCGACCTGAGGATCCACGACACCGCGACCGATGGACTCGTCACCCTCGAGCCCGGTCCCGTCGCCCGTATCTACGTCTGCGGGATCACCCCGTACGACGCGACCCATATGGGTCACGCGGCGACCTACAACGCGTTCGACCTCGTTCAGCGCGTGTGGCTCGACACCAAGCGGCAGGTTCATTACGTCCAGAACGTGACGGACGTCGACGATCCGCTGCTGGAGCGCGCGATCCGTGACGGCGTCGACTGGACCGGACTCGCGGAGCGCGAGACCGCCCTCTTCCGCGAGGACATGACCGCCCTGCGGATGCTGCCGCCGCAGCACTACATCGGAGCCGTCGAGGCGATACCCGGCATCGTGCCGCTCGTCGAACGGCTCCGGGACATGGGCGCCGCCTACGAGCTCGAGGGTGACGTCTACTTCTCCGTCGAGTCCGACCCCCACTTCGGCCAGGTCTCCCGCCTGGACGCCGCGGCGATGCGGCTGCTGTCCGCCGAGCGCGGCGGCGACCCGGACCGCCCGGGCAAGAAGAACCCGCTCGACCCGATGCTGTGGATGGCCGCCCGCGAGGGCGAGCCCAGCTGGGACGGCGGCTCGCTGGGCCAGGGGCGCCCCGGCTGGCACATCGAATGTGTCGCCATCGCCCTCGACCACCTCGGCATGGGCTTCGACGTCCAGGGCGGAGGGTCCGATCTGGCCTTTCCGCACCACGAGATGGGCGCCTCGCACGCGCAGGTGCTCACCGGCGAGTTCCCGATGGCCAAGGCGTACGTCCACGCCGGCATGGTCGCGCTCGACGGCGAGAAGATGTCCAAGTCCAAGGGCAACCTCGTCTTCGTCTCGAAGCTGCGGCGCGCCGGGATCGACCCGGCCGCGATCCGCCTCGCGCTCCTCGCGCACCACTACCGGGCCGACTGGGAGTGGACCGACCAGGTCCTGAGCGACGCCGTCGAGCGGCTGGGCCGCTGGCGTGCCGCCGTCTCCCGCCCCGACGGTCCGTCCGCAGCGGCGCTCGTCGAGGAGATCCGCGAGGCGCTGTCGAACGACCTCGACGCACCGTCCGCGCTCGTCGCGGTGGACCGCTGGGCCGCCCTTCAGGCGGAGCAGGGCGGTACGGACGAGGGGGCGCCCGGCGTGGTGTCCCGCGCGGTCGACGCCCTGCTCGGAGTGGCGCTCTAGACACCCGGGTCCCGGGCCCGGCCCCGGGATACGGACAACCTCAACCGCCCCCGTACTCCACGGAGTTCGGGGGCGGTCAGCTTTGCCCCGGGCCATGGCGGTCGCACGGCGAAAGGGCGGTGCACACCGCGTGTGCACCGCCCCTGCCGAGCCGTCGCCGCCCTACTCCGGCGAGTCCTCGGAGGAATCGTCCCCGGAGTCCGAGGGCGTGTCCGTGTCCCCCGTCCCGCCGGGGGTGTCCCTGTCCGGATCGGGGCGCTGGGGCCGCGGCGGCCGGGTGCGCTCGCTCGGGGTGTCCCGCAGGTACGGCGCCGTGTCACCGTCCGTCGCGTGGCCGGCCGGACCGCCCGGAGGGCCGCCGCCGTCCCTGCGCCGCAGATAGCGCTCGAACTCACGGGCGATCGCCTCGCCGGACGCCTCGGGAAGCTCCGCGGTGTCCCGGGCCTCCTCCAGCGACTGCACGTACTCGGCGACCTCGCTGTCCTCCGCCGCCAGCTGGTCCACGCCCAGCTGCCACGCCCGGGAGTCCTCGGCCAGCTCGCCCAGCGGGATACGCAGGTCGATGAGGTCCTCGAGCCGGTTGAGCAGCGCCAGCGTCGCCTTCGGGTTCGGCGGCTGCGACACGTAGTGCGGCACCGCCGCCCACAGGGAGACCGCGGGGACGCCCGCGTGCGTGCAGGCCTCCTGGAGGATGCCGACGATGCCCGTCGGACCCTCGTACTTGGTCTCCTCCAGGTCCATGGTGCGCGCCAGGTCCGCGTCGGACGTGACGCCGCTGACCGGCACGGGCCGTGTGTGCGGGGTGTCGCCGAGCAGCGCGCCCAGGATGACGACCAGCTCGACGCCCAGCTCGTGCGCGAACCCCAGCAGCTCGTTGCAGAACGAACGCCACCGCATCGACGGTTCGATGCCCCGGACCAGGACCAGGTCGCGCGGCTTGTCGCCGCCGACCCTGACCACGGAGAGCCGGGTCGTCGGCCAGGTGATCTTGCGCACGCCGCCGTCGAGCCACACCGTCGGCCGGTTGACCTGGAAGTCGTAGTAGTCCTCGGCGTCGAGCGCCGCGAACACCTCGCCCTTCCACTCCTTGTCGAGATGCGCGACCGCGGCGGAGGCGGCGTCACCGGCATCGTTCCAGCCTTCGAACGCGGCCACCATGACCGGGTCGACCAGCTCGGGAACCCCCTCGAGCTCGATCACCCAGCGCCTCCTTCCGACGTTCCCCCAGTGCCCTCATGGCCTGGGAGGTACCCCCATCGCGTACCTGCCCACCTTACGGCGTCCGCGAGGACCATCCGCAGTCCCCTTGTACGGGGGAGTGACCGGATCACTGCCCCACGATCCGCCCTCGCACTCCCACTTCACGCCCGTAGCGGAACCCGTGTCAGAGCGTCGAGCGCAGCCACTGCTCCACGCTCGCGATGTGCACCGTCGCCCACGACCGGGCCGCCTCCGCGTCACCGTCGCGCAGCGCCGCCAGGATCGCCCGGTGTTCGTGCAAGGTCCGGCTGACCGCGTCCTCCTGCGTCAGACCACGCCAGACGCGGGCCCGGGTCGTCGGGCCGGACAGGCCGTCGAGGAGGGAGCACAGGACCGAGTTGCCCGAGCTCTGCACGATGCCGCGGTGGAACTCCAGGTCGGAGGCGACGAGTTCCTCCACCGAGGGCGCGGGCCCGAGCGCGTCGAGCTGGGCCGCGAGCGCGTCGAGCCGTGACTCGTCGATCCGGGTCGCGGCCATCGCCGTCGCGGCCGGCTCCAGGATGCGGCGCACCGCGAGGAATTCGAGGACGGTGTCGTCGCGGTGGAAGTCGACCACGAAACTCAGGGCTTCGAGGAGGAGTTGGGGGTCGAGACTCGTGACGTACGTCCCGTCGCCCTGCCGCACGTCGAGGATGCGGATGAGGGACAGGGCACGGACGGCCTCGCGCAGGGAGTTGCGGGAGAGACCGAGGTCGGCGGCGAGTTCGCTCTCCTTCGGGAGGCGGTCGCCCGGGCGCAGGGCGCCGGAGACGATCATGCCTTTGATCTTCTCGATGGCCTCGTCGGTGACGGCCATGGCGGCCTCCCTGTCCTCGGTCGGAGCGCCACCGTCTGGAGCGCCGATACCTCCGATGTATCGGCCCATTATGTGGGTAGTGAGGCGGCGCGCGGTGCCGGTGCCGGTGTACTCGTACCGGCACCGCGCCCGGCCGTCAGCCCGCGGCGCCCGCCTGGGCCTGCGCGGCCGCCCGGTACATGCGGCGCAGGCGCACCACGCCCAGGTCGTGCTGGTAGAGGTTCTCGCGCTGGTCGGCGTCCGCCGGCATGGCCTCCAGCATCACGCGGTCCTGTTCGAGCACCTCCCAGTGGCGCTCCTCGATGAGGGTCTTGTAGAGGAAGCGCCAGGTGTCGCGCTGCCAGCCCTCGACCCGGCGGTAGCGCCAGAAGAAGACACCGCAGCGCTGCTCGTCGACCGGGCAGACCATGCCGACGATCCCGAACGGGCCGCCCGGACCGGCCGACGGCGGGTACGGAATCGACAGGTCGACCCAGTCGATGCCGGTGTGGCACAGCTCGACCCAGTCGAAGTTGACGCCCCGCTGGTCGGTCTTCTCGAAGAAGTAGCCCCGGTCGGTCTCCCGGATGCGGAACTTGGCGGTGGTGTCACCGTCGTACATGGTGTGCGAGTCGTGGTGCAGGAACGCGCCGTGCATCGGGTCGAGGAGGTTCTCGACGGCGTAGCGCCATGGCACCTCCCACTCCGCGTAGCACAGGATCGCGTCGGTGCCGGGGTCGGTGAGCGGCTCGGGGAGCGTCAACTCGGGTGCTTCCGGGTGCTGTTCGTCGCCGAAGCAGGCGAGGATCGCGCCGCCGACCTCGCGTACGGGCAGCGACCTGACGAGCTTCTTGCCCTCCAGGTTGCAGCCGGGCAGGCCGGGCACCGAGGAGACGGTGCCGTCCCCCTCGACCTCGACGCCGTGGTACCAGCACGCCACCCGGTCGCCGAGGTGTTTGCCGAGCGACAGGGGCGCGCCGCGGTGCGGGCAGCGGTCCGCGAGCATGGACAGCGTGCCGTCGGAGCGGCGGAACAGGAGCCACTGCTCGCCGAGCGCGGTCACCTTGCGCATGGCGCCGGGCGCGACGAACGAGGACGGTACGACGGGGTGCCACTGGTTGCGCAGGCCCGTCGCGTAGATGTGATCGGCGGTGGAAGCTGCCGAAGCGGTCGTCGTGGCGGTCATCAGGTCACGCTCCCAGTCGGTGCATCTCGGCGCGGAACGAGTCCTCGGTCCACGGGGCGCCGTCGGGGGCGTGGACCTGACGGGCATTCAGCCCACGGATGACGTCGGCGAGTTCGTGGCCGTCCTTGGTGAAGACCTCTTCGAGGGTGGCGGCCAGCTTGTACTCGTAGGGGGTGGGTTCGTGCGTACGGGACTGGTGGACGTCCAGGTACGGCCAGGTGGTGGTCACACGTGCCTCCAGGGAAGGGGTTACAGGTCGAGGGCCAGGCGGCCGGAGGCGCAGCGCGAGACGCAGATCATCATCGAGGCTCCGGCGGCCCGCTCGGCATCGGAGAGCAGGAAGTCGCGGTGGTCGGGCGTGCCGTCGAGCACCCGGGTCTCGCAGGACCCGCAGATCCCGTCGCGGCAGGAGCTGGCCACATCCAGGCCCGCCGCCTCCGCCGCCTCCAGGATCGACATATCGGCGCCGACCGTGAGGGTGAGCCCGGATGTGCGGCACTCGACCTCGAAGCCCTCGTCGTCCGCGGAGCGCTCGACGACCGGGGCCGCGAACCGCTCGACGCGCAGCCGGTCCGCCGGGCAGAGAGCCTCGACGGCGGCGAGCAGCGGCTCGGGCCCGCAGCAGTAGACGAGCGTCCCGTCCGGCAGCCCGGCGAGAGCGGACGCGAGGTCGATGTGGCCCTGCTCGTCCTGTGGCACCACCGTCAGGTCCCCGCCCAGCGCGGTGAGTTCGTCGACGAACGCCATCGACGCACGGCTGCGACCGCCGTACACCATGCGCCACGCGGCGCCCCGACGCACGGCCTCGCGGGCCATCGCGAGGATCGGCGTCACACCGATGCCGCCCGCGACGAAGACGTAGCCCGGGGCGTCCTGAAGCGCGAAGTGGTTGCGCGGCGCCGACACCGTGACCCGCCCTCCGGGGCGCAGCTTCGTGTGCACGTAGCGCGAACCCCCGCGTGACGACGGTTCGTCGAGGACACCGATGCGGTACGACGTCGGGGTGCGCGGGTCCGAGCACAGGCTGTACTGGCGGACCTGCCCGCCCACGTGGACATCGAGGTGTGCGCCGGGCTCCCACGCGGGCAGGGGCTTGCCGTCCGGGTGGGTCAGTTCGACGGACAGGACGCCGTCGGCCTCCCAGGTCATGCGGTGTACGAGGAGGTCCAGGAGGGTCTCGTCGGTTGCGGTCATGGCTGCGGGGCCTCCCTACGCGGTGGGGATCTTCACGGGCGGGGTGAACGGGTTCTTCATCGGGCCGAGCGACGCGAGGTCGACCTCGACGAGCGTCGGCCCGTCGGAGGCGACGGCCTCGCCGATGACGGGCTCCGCGTGCTCGGCGGCCGCGATCCGCAGATACGGCAAACCGCAGGCGCGGGCGAGGAGTTCGAAGTCGGGCGTGGCGAGGTCGACGCCCGAGCGGCGGTCGCTGTGCCGGTCCTGCATGTTGCGCAGGACGCCGTAGCCGCCGTCGTTGAACACGAGGAGGGTCAGGCGCGGGCGCTCCTGGGCGAGGGTGAGCAGCTCGCCGAGGTGCACGGCCAGCCCGCCGTCACCGGCGATGACGACCGTGGGCGCGTCGGGCCTCGCGAGCGCGGCCCCGATGCCCATGCCGAGGCCCTGCCCGATGCCGCCGCCGCGCGGGAAGACGTTGTCACGCGGGTTGTACATGTCGAGGAGCCGGTTGCCCCAGCTGCTCGACGGGATGGTGACGTCGCGGGCGACGACGGCCTCGCGCGGGAGCGCGGCCCGGATCGCGTCGCAGACGGCGGCCTGCGGGCCGATGTTGTCGTGCAGGGTGGCGCGCACGTCGTCGCGGACCGCGGTGACCCGCGCCGTCCAGCCCGGCTCGGCGGGCTTCGCGTACGGGAGGAGCCGCTCCAGTACGTCGGCGGCGTCGCCGTGGAGCGCGTGCCGGGCCGGGTACACGCGGCCGAGCGCGGCCGCGTCCAGGTCGATCTGGATGTGGGCGGCGGGGAGTCCGAGGCCGTAGTCGGCTGTCTCGTTGGACCGGAAGTGGGTGCCGATCGTGAGCAGCACATCGGCGTCGGCGAGCAGGGCGCGCCCGGCCGGCGTCGTCGCGAAGTTGCCGACGACCTGCGGGTGGTCCTCGGGGACCGCGCCACGGCCGGAGTTCGACGTCAGGAGAGCGGCGCCGGTCGCGGCGAGCAGGTCCGCGAGCTGGGTACGGGCGCGCGCGGCACCGCCGCCGGCCCAGATCACCGGGCGCTCGGCCGAGGCCAGCAGGGCGCCCGCGGCGGCGAGTTCGTTGTCACCGGGCGCGGGCACGGCGGTCTGCGTGAACTCCTCGACGGCGGTGTCGGTCTGGGCCGCGTACTGGAGGTCGACCGGCCACTCCACGCTCGCGGGGCCGCCCGGCGCGGTGAGCGCGGCGCGGGCCGCCTCGCGCAGGATGCGGCCCGCGGCTTCGGCGGACGGCACGGTCGCGGCGTACTTGGAGACCGCCGTCAGCATGCCCAGCTGGTCCTTGGTCTCGTGGATGAAACCACGGCCGCTGCCCAGGAACTCCGACTCGACCTGCCCGGTGATGTGCAGGACGGACGTGCCGGACGCCAGCGACTCGATCAGGGAGCCGGCCGCGTTGCCCGCGCCCGTCCCGGTCGAGGTGAGGGCGCAGCCGAGCGTGCCGCGGGCCCTGCCGTAGGCGTCGGCCGCGTTGACGGCGGACGCCTCGTGGCGCACGGGCACGAACCGCAGCTCGCGGTCGACGGCCTCGACGAGCGGCAGGTTGTGCACGCTGACGATCCCGAAGACCGTGTCGATGCCCAGTTCCCGCAGAACGGCGACGAGGAGATCGCCTCCGGTGTCGTAACGCATGGTGGTCTCCTCAGAGGATGGAGCGGCCGACTCCGCCGCAGACGTCGATGCTGGTTCCGGTGATGTACGAGGCCCGCGGCGAGAGCAGCGCGACGATCGCGTACGCCACCTCCTCGGCCCGGCCGAGCCGGCCGAGCGCGATCCCGCGGTCGGCGGCGAGCTCCGCCTGCCAGTCCTCGTAGGAGAGCCCGGACTCCGCTGCGGCGTGCCGGCGGGTCCACTGGCCCGTGTCGACGAGGCCGAGGCAGACCGAGTTGACGCGGATCCCCTCGGGGGCGAGCTCGGTGGCGAGGGACTTGGAGAGGTTGAGGATGCCGGCGCGGGCGGCGCTCGTCGTGATCAGCCGGGTCTCCGGCTGCTTGGCCAGGACGGCGTTGACGTTCACGACGGACGCGGCGTCCGACGCGGCGAGGTGGGGGCGGGCGGCGTGCAGCGGGTTGAGGACGCCGGAGAACTTCAGCTCCAGCTCGTCGCGCCAGTCGTCGGCGGTCGACTCGTCGAGGCTCTTCATGCGGGACTGGCCCGCGTTGTTGACGAGCCCGTCGAGGCCCCCGAAGGTGTCGGCGGCGTGCCGGACGAAGTCCCGTACGGCCGCCGCGTCCCGCACGTCGCAGACGCCGGTCAGGAGGCGGTCGCTGCCGAGGCGCGCCGCCGCCTTCGCGAGGCGGTCGGCGTCACGGCCGCAGGTCGCGACGCGCGCGCCCTCGTCCAGAAGGGCGCGGACCGTGGCCAGGCCGACGCCCGAGCTGCCGCCGGTGACCAGGACGGTCCGGTCGGCGAGGCCCAGATCCATGATTCTGCACTCCTGTGGGTCAGTTCATCGTGAAGCCGCCGTTGACGGCGATCACTTGTCCGGTGAGATAGCGGGACTCCTCGCCGAGCAGGAAGGCGACGAGACCGATGAGGTCGCCGGGCTCCTGCGGCCGGGAGATGGCCCGGCCCGAGCGGTACAGCTCGTGCCGTTCCTCGGGGACGGTCTCGGTGGCCTCGCACTCGGTGAGCCCGGGCGCGACCGCGTTGACGGTGACGCCCTTGTCGCCGAGTTCTCTGGCCATCGCCCGGGTCAGCGCGATGACCGCGCCCTTCGAGGCGATGTAGTGGGCGAGGCGGGGAGAGCCGTAGAGCGCGGCGTCCGAGGCGACGTTCACGATCCGGCCCGGCGAGCCGAAGAGCGGGTACAGGGCCTTGGACACCAGCCAGGGGCTGCGGGCGTTGACCGTCATCAGGCGGTCCCACACCTCGACGTCGATGTCCTGGAACTCCTTGCCGCCGACGCCGTTGGCGAGTGCCGCGTTGTTGATCAGGCCGTACAGCGGACCCAGTTCCCGTACACGCGTGGCGAGTTCGTCGACCGATCCGGGGTCGGCCACGTCGCAGCGCACGAAGTGGGCGTCGAGCCCGTCACGTCGCAGCCCTTCGACGGCGTGGGTCCCGCGCTCGGTGTCGAGCTCGGCGACCACGACGCGGAAGCCGTCCTCGGCGGCCCGGCGGGCCATGGCCAGTCCCAGGCCACGGCCCGCCCCGGTGACGACGACGGTGCCGGCGCCCCCTGAGGGGTCAGTCACGGGTGACACCGTGCATCGGCGAGTGCTCCGGGTACGTCGGGACCTGTGGCTTCTGCGTGCCGATGACGACGCAGAACAGGGCGTCGGTGTCGCCCTCGTTCTTCAGGGACCGGGCCACGCCCGCCGGGACGACGATCATGTCGCGGTAGCCGAGGGTGCGGTACTCGACCTCGTCGGCGCCGCGGTGGATGCCCACGCGGACCTGGCCCTCCAGGACGAAGAAGGCCTCCTCGACGTCGTGGTGGGTGTGCTCGGGGCCCTCGGCGCCGGGCGGCAGCAGCATGTTGGAGAAGGTGAAGCCGCCGGACGGGAGGATCCGGGAGTCGTTCTCGTGGTTGCCGGTGGCGCCGGAGCCGACGTAGCGGATCTGGCCGCGGCGGTACTGCGGGCCCGCCTTCTCCTGGAAGGAGAGCGTGTCGAAGTCCGCGACACGGGACTCCTTGGTGGCGATGAGCGAGTCGGTGTACTTGCCGAGGTCGCTGCCGTTGTCGTAGTCGGTGGTGGTCACGGGCATGGCGGGACTCCTACTCGGGGATGCGGGCGGTGATGCGGAGGTGGGACAGGACCCACGCGTCGAAGCGCGCGGGCTGTTCCTGGTTGGCCAGGTGACCGGCGTCCTTGACGATCACGTAGGCGGTCTTGTGGAGGGCGCCGGCGAGGACCTGCGAGGCCTCGACGCCGGTGACCTGGTCCTGGTCGCCGCACAGGACGAGCGCGGGCGCGGCGATCGTGGGCAGTTCGGGCCGCAGATCGGCCTGGGCCATGGACTCGGCGGCGTAGGCGTAGCCGGGCAGCCGCACGGAGGCGGCCATGGCGTCGACGACGCGCTGTACGAGTTCCTCGGGCGCCGTGCCGGACACGAGCCGTGGCCCGCGCTTCTCGGCGAAGGCGCGCGGTCCGAGTGCGGCCAGCTCGGCTGCCCGCGCCCGCATGGCCTCGGCCTTGGCGGGGTCGGTGCCGGAGCCCGCGCTGGAGTCGGCGACGACGAGGGACTCGACCAGATCCGGGTGGCGGGCCGCGAGCCGCAGCGCGATCACCCCGCCCCAGGAGACACCGAGGACGTGCGCGCGTCCGCCGCGCTCCCGGACGACCTCGGCCGCCGCGTCCGCGAACCCGTCCAGGTCCAACGGTCCTTCCGGATCCGCCGACTTGGCGTAGCCGGGCGCGTCCCAGGCCACGACCCGCGCGTACGCGGACAGCTCGGCGAGCTGCGGGGCGAACGCCGCCGACGAGGAGCCGATGCCGTGCAGGCACAGCAGCAGGGGGCCGTGATCGCCCGCCTCCTCGACATGGACGGCGCTCACAGGATCTGGCCCGTCCGCCCGGCCAGCGCCGCCAGGCTGCGCAGCACCGCGTACGGCACGACCTGGCTGGTCGCGGGGTTGCTCGGGTCCGGCAGGTGCGCGACGTCGAAGCGGTACGCGCCGTGCGCGCCGGACGCCTCGACGACGTGCCGGGTGTGGCGGGCGCCGGGGTCGGCGACGACCCGGACCCGCACAGCGTCCAGGTCGCCGACGGCGAGGGCGACCGAGGCGGCCACGTTCGTCGACTTGGGGAACTTCACGGGGACGTCGCGCGCCGTGCCGGACATGACCTCGACGGGTCCGGTCGCCGTCCGCAGCCTGGACAGCAACTCTTCGTCCATCCAGGGCTGTTCGAGGGTGGACGGCAGCTTGGTGGTGGTGAGCCGCACCTCGTCGAGGGGGCCGAGGGAGCGCACCGCCTGGAGGAGGTCGAGCCCGCCGACCGCGCCGCCGGTGAAGTACACCCGGCCGGGACCCGCCGCGAGCAGCCGCTTGGACAGCTCGTCGTCGGTCAGTGCCCCGGTCGACGCGACGAGCAGGTCGGTGCCGGAGGCGAGGACCCGCTCGCCCCACTCCCGTACGACGCCCTGCCCGGCCGCCTCGACGACGAGGTCGCAGCACTCCAGGGCCTCGTCGAAGGTCCGCTGGGGCGCGGGCGCCGTGTCGCCGAGGGGGCGGTTGTCGATGATGCACGTCAGCTCGGCCCCAGGGACCTGTTGTTCGGCGAGCGCCGTGCCGACGACGCGGCCGATCGCGCCCCAGCCGACGAGGCCCACCTTGCGTACCGTGCTCATGCGTTGACCTCCAGGGAAGCGAGCGGGCCGGGGTCCGGGGAGCCGGCCATGTGACAGCGGATCTCCTTCGACGGCGGGCCCGCCGTGCCCCACAGGTCGGACAGCTCGGGCACGCGCCGCCACACCCGCGCGATCCAGGCGTCCTCGACGATCTGCGCGACCTCGGACGTGTACTCGCACACGAGCCCGGACGGGTCGGTGAAGTAGGAGAAGGTGTTGTTGCCGGGGCCGTGCCGGCCCGGGCCCCACTGCGGGTCGATGCCGTGGTGCCTGAGCCGGCCGAGGCCCCGCATGAAGTGGTCGACCGAACTCATCTCGTACGCCACGTGGTTGAGGGAAGCCCACTCGGCCTGGTTGAACGCGATGCAGTGGTGGTCGGCGTTGCAGCGCAGGAACGCCATCTGGTGCTCGGACCAGTCGGAGACGCGCAGCCCGAGGACGTCGCAGTAGAACGCGACGGAGGCGTCGATGTCGGCGGTGTTCAGGACGGCGTGTGTGACGCCGACGGGGACGGCTGCGTCCCTGCCGCGCGGCGCGACCGCCTCGACCTGCGCGCTGATCTCCACGAGCCGCTGCTCGGGGTCGGTGAAGCGCAGGCCGTAGCCGCCGCCCACCTGGTCGAGCGGTCCGGGGCCGAAGACCGGGGTGATCCCGCGGGCCTCCAGGCGCCGGGCCGCCTCGTCGACCTCGGCGGGCGTGGCGACGGCGAACGCGAGCCGGCCGAGCCCCGTGCGGTCCGCGCGGGTGAGGTGCAGGACGTGGTGCTCCTCGCCGGTGCCGCGCAGCCAGGCCGCCGCGCCGCGCTCCGCCTCGACGGTCCGCAGGCCCCAGACCTCCTCGTAAAAGTCGGCGGCCTCGGTGAAGGCGGGGGTGAGCAGCTCGACGTAGCGCAGGGAGCGCAGGCGGGCGACGGGTCCTGGCGATGGGTGGGGCATGAGTGTCTCCAGACGACGGGGCGGTCAGTTGGCCCAGGGCAGGGGCGCGTCCGAAGTGCCCCAGTACAGGGACTTCTGGCGCTGGTAGGCGCGGATGGCGTCACGGCCCTTCTCCGTACCGAGACCGCTGTCCTTCATCCCGCTGAACGGGGTGGACGCGCTGAACTGCTTGTACGTGTTGATCCAGACCGTCCCCGCCTCGATGCGGCGGGCCAGTCGCCACGCGGCCCGGTGGTCGCGGGTCCAGATTCCGCAGGCGAGCCCGTAGACGGAGTCGTTGGCCTGGCGGACCAGGTCGTCCTCGTCGTCGTAGGGCAGGGCGACCAGGACGGGCCCGAAGATCTCCTCCTGGCAGGTCCGTGATGTGTTGGGGAGCCCGTCGAGGACCGTGGGCAGGTAGTACGCGCCGTCCCGGTACACGTCGCCCTCGGGCGCCCGGCCGCCGCACAGCACCCGGGCGCCCTCGGAGCGGGCCAGATCGACATAGGCGGCGACGGAGTCCCGGTGCCGCTGGTGGACCAGCGGCGCGACCTGGGTGCCGGGGTCCGTGCCGGGACCGACGCGCAGCTTGCTCACCCGCTCGACGAGTTCGCCGACGAAGCTGTCGTAGATCTCGCGAGCGACGAAGAGCCGGGAACCGGCGATGCAGGACTGGCCGCTGGACGAGAAGATCCCGAACATCACACCCGCCAGGGCCTGCTCGACGTCCGCGTCCGCGCGCACGATCGTCGGCGACTTGCCGCCGAGTTCGAGGGAGGCGGGGATCAGCTTCGAGGCCGCCACCGCCGCGATGGACCGGCCGGTCTCCGTGCCGCCGGTGAAGCCGATCCTGGTCACCAGGGGGTGGTGCACGATCGCGTCCCCGACGACCCGGCCGCTGCCGGGCAGGACCGACAGCAGGGCGGTGGGCAGGCCGAGTTCGCCGAGCGCCCGGTGGATCAGGCGCCCGAGCGCGAGGGAGACCAGCGGGGTCCAGGCGGCGGGCTTGAGCAGGACGGCGTTGCCGCCGGCGAGGGCGGGCGCGATCTTCTGCGCGTCGCTGGCGACCGGCGAGTTCCAGGGGTTGATCGCGCCGACGACGCCGATCGGCTCGTACACGCTCATCGTCACGTACGGCCCGCGGGAGGGGGTGAGGGTCTCCTCGGCCGTCTCCAGGGCCGCCGCCATGTACCGGAAGGTGCCGGCCGCGCTGAGCGCGAGGGCCTTCGTCTCGGTGAGGGTCTTGCCGGTGTCGGCGGTCTGGAGGGCAGCGAGCTCGTCGGCGGCCTCCTCGGTCAACTCGGCTATTCGGTGCAGGAGTCGGGCCCGCTGGTGGGGGAGCAGATCGCGCCAGGCCGGGTCGGCCACGGCGAGCGCGGCGGCCCGGGCGGCTTCGTCGACCTCGTCCGCGGACGCGCAGTGGACGGTGGCGAGCACCTCTCCGGTCGCCGGGTCCACGGTCTCGACCGGTTCGTCCGCGCCGCGTCGCCACTGGCCCGCGATCAGGATGTCGGTGGGGTGGTGAGGCACGGGCGGGACCTCCAGGCGGTCTACGGCCAACGGGTGCGGGGGAGTTGGGCTCACCGGGGCGCTCGCTCACATGGGTTGCGTACGTCGGCTTGCTCAGTGCTAGAAATCTAAGCGCTTAAGTATCTTCCCGCAAGACCCCCCGGAAAAATCGCCGCGGGACGGTGTCCGAGGTGGGTTACGTGAGGGTGACGGTGAGGTCTCTTCCGATGTATCTAAGTCATTAATCATTGACCGCTTAGATAAGTCCTCTTAGGGTCTGCGCAACTCCTCTGTTCGCGTTGTCGCGGAAGGACCCCCTCATGACGACTGTGGCCGGCAAGCCAGGCCTCGGCTCGATAGCAGCCCGGCTCGAACGACTCCCGCAATCCCGCTGGCACGTGAAGGTCCGGTTCCTGATCGGCGCCGTGACGTTCTTCGAGGCGTTCGACCAGCTCCTTGCCGCGTCCGCGCTGCCCGTCCTGATCAAGGACTGGCACCTGAGCACGGGCCAGGCCACCTTCGCGGTCACCACCGGCTCCGTGGGCATGCTCCTGGGCGCCCTGGTCGCCGGGTGGCTGGGCGACCGGATCGGCCGGGTGCGGACCGTGGCCCTCGGTGTCGCCGTCACCGCGCTCGGCAGCCTCGCCGTCGCCTTCTCGAACGGCATCGAGCTCTTCTCGCTCTTCCGCTTCGTCCAGGGCCTCGGCATCGGCGGAGTCGTCCCCGTGGCGGCCACCTACATCAACGAGATCGCCCGCTCCGACAAACGCGGACGCTTCGTCCTGATCTACGAGATGATCTTCCCGGCCGGTCTGGCCGCGGCCACCCTCGTCGCCGTGTGGGTGGTGCCGAACCTCGGCTGGCGCGCGATGTTCGTGATCGGCGCGCTGCCCGTCCTGCTCGCCGCCGCCCTGCCCAAGCACGTCGCCGAGTCGCCCCGGTGGCTGCTCTCCCAGGGCCGTGCCGAGGAGGCCGAGCGGGCCATCGCGCAGATCGAGGCGGAGGTCGCCGCCGCCACCGGGGAACCCCTGCCGCAACCGGCCGCGGACCGGGCGGAGGAGACCTCCGGGGGTCGCCTGCGCGAGCTGTTCACCGGCCGCTACCTGCGCCGCACGACCGTGGTCTCCGGGCTCTGGTTCGTCGCGTACTACGTCAACCACGGCATCTCCACCTGGCTGCCGTCGCTCTACACCAAGAACTTCGGGCTCGACCTGACCACCGCGCTCGTCTACACGCTGCTCAGCAATGTGACGGGACTTTTCGGCACCCTCGTCGTCGCCCTCGTCATCGACCGCGTGGGCCGGCGCCCCGCCCTGGTGGCCGCGCTCGGCGGCACCACGTTCACCCTCGCGACGCTCGCCCTGGTCGGCGTGACGTCCGGCAGCCAGGTCGCGATCTTCGCCTCCTGCACGACGTTCTTCGTGTACGCGATCAACGCGGGCCTCTATCTCTACTCGCCCGAGCTGTACCCGACGCGCAACCGCGCCAAGGGCGCCGCGTTCGGCGGCCTGTGGAACCGCCTCGGCGTCATCCTGGGCCCGGTCACGGTCGGCGCGATCATCGGCGGGGGCGGCAGCCTGACAGTCGTCTTCGCCCAGCTCGCCGGGGTCGCCGCGGTGGGTGCGGTGATCGCTCTGTTCGCGGTGGAGACGAAGGGGAAGACGCTGGAGGAACTCAACTCCTGACGGCGGTCCGGGTGTTCGGCGCCGGTCTCTCGCGCGGGGGTGCGAGAGACCGGCGCCTTCGCGTATCCGCGGTGCGGGCTCGGCCCTGTTCCTCGGTGCGGGCCGAGTCCTGTCCCTCCGCGTGGGCTCAGGCCTGTCCCTCTGTCATCGACCGTCCCAAACCGCTCAGCAGTGCCGCGAGTTGCCGCTGCTCGCCCGGTACGAGCCCCGCGAGCAGCTGCCGTTCGTGCGTGCGGCGCTCCTCGGTCACCCGGCCGACCAGGTCGGCCCCGGCCGGGGTGAGGCGGAGGCGGACGATGCGGCGGTCCTGGCCGTCACGTTCGCGTTCGATGAGGCCCGCCTCCACCAGGCGGTCGGCGTGCTGGGTGACACCTCCCGCGCTGACCGCGCCGGCCGCGGCGATCTCGCCCATCGTGCGCTGATAGGGGGCGCCGGTCGCGTGCAGCGCGGACAGTACCTCGAAGGCGGCCAGGCTGATGCCGTGCCGCTTCACGACGCGGCCGATCAGGGTCCGGTAGCGCGCGGTGCAGGCGTTGAGCGCGGCGAACACGGCGGGGCCGGACGCGCCGGGGGCCTCGCGCGCGGGCGGGCGGGCGGCCGACACGGGGTCCGGCCCCTCGGCCTGCCGCTCGGCGACGTGCGGCTTTGGGATCCGCCCGGTCAGCGCCGCCGTCAGGACGTCGGTGAGGACGGGCTCCAGGGTGTCCGTCGGCACCGACGCGGCAGGTTCGTGGGCGAACAGATAGCGCTCCATGATCACGCCGAAGAGGATGCTGCGGATCATGCCGATCCGCGCGTCCGCCGCGTCGCAGTCGCCGAGCAGCCGCCGCAGGGGCTCGCTCACCTGCCGGTCGAGGATCGTGGACAGCAGTTCGGCGCTGGGTGGATGGCTGAGCCCCGAGCGGATCAGCGCGGGCCAGGGGTCGTGCGCGGGAAGCCGGTCCCAGCGGTCGAGATAGTCGTGGGCGAGCGCGTGCGGCAGCTGCTCCCGGCCGACCGAGGGGTCGTCGAGCACGCCCTCGGTGACTCCGGTCCCGCCGCCGACGACCTCGCGGAACAGTCCGTCCTTCGAGCCGAAGTACGCCATGACCAGGCCGGGGGTGACGCCCGCCTCGGCGGCGATGGCCCGGATGCCGACCCCCTTGTAGCCCTGGGCCGCGAACAGCCGACGGGCCGCCTCCAGCACGGCGCTGCGCCGCCCCTCGGGGTCGTGGGAGCGGCCGCGACGGGTCTCGGGGGCAGTCCGGTCCGGGGTGCTGTGCTCTGCGTCCACGTGCCTCAGATTAAACGAGTGTTCAGAATGGGGTGTTCGGGCCGGCCGCAGGGTGCGATCCGCCCGGGCGGCCGTCGCCGCCGCGCGCCCGGGCCGCTCGCCCCGATCGGCCCCTTCTTGCGCGCCCTCGCGGTCGCCTTCGAAACAGCCGTTCAAAAACGCCCGTTCAAAAATGGCTCACGACGCGTGCACCGGCCCGGTGAGGCCGCGCAGCGCCCGTCCGCTGCCGCCCCGCCGCACCGCGATGAGCTCCGCCGCGATGGACACGGCCGTCTCCTCCGGCCCGCGCCCGCCGAGATCGAGGCCGATCGGCGAGCGCAGCCGCGCCAGTTCGCTCTCGTCGAGCCCGGTGGCCCGCAGCCGTGCCAGCCGGTCCTCGTGCGTGCGCCGGCTGCCCATGGCGCCGACGTACCCGGCCCTGCTGCGCAGCGCCAGTTCGAGGACGGGCACGTCGAAGCGGGCGTCATGGGTCAGCACGCACACGGCGGTGGCCGCGTCCACCTGGTCCTCGTGGGCCGCGAACCAGCGGTGCGGCCAGTCCACGACGACCTCGTGCGCGTCCGGGAAACGGGCGGCCGTCGCGAAGGCCGGGCGGGCGTCGCACACGGTCACCCGGTGCCCGAGCAGCGCTCCGATCCGCACGAGG
Organism: Streptomyces sp. NPDC107517; assembly: GCF_055582645.1. Taxonomy (NCBI): domain Bacteria; kingdom Bacillati; phylum Actinomycetota; class Actinomycetes; order Kitasatosporales; family Streptomycetaceae; genus Streptomyces; species Streptomyces sp. NPDC107517. Next base: position 204,189 of record NZ_JBVJPM010000005.1, read on the forward strand.
GGGCGCGCGAACTCGACCGCGCCGCACACCAGGAGGTGCGGCGGTGCTCCGAAGGCCTGCACGAACAGCTCCCGCTCGGGGGCGCACGACGGGTCCGGGCCCGGCTCGCCGACGCGTACGAGGCCACTCGTGCCGCGGGTGAGCAGCGCTTCGGCGGCCTGAGCCGCGGCCCGGTCGAGCCGTGTGTCGCCGAGTGTCCCGCTCACCCCGGAAGCGCCCGCGGCGAGACTCCCCGGTCCGCCTTCGACCGGCGTCACGAGTGCCACCGGGACCTGGGCCGCGAGGTCGGCGGCCACCCGGGCCAGCGGTGCGTCGGCGGTGACCTCGCGGATCAGCACCTCTATGGTTCCGCCGCAGGTCAGGCCCACCGAGAAGGCGTCGTCGTCGCTGACCCCGTACGTCTCGCGGGCGGGCCCCGCACCGGCGAGGACGTCCTCCGCGACCGCGCACACCGCGGCCTCCACGCAGCCGCCGGAGACGCTGCCGACGACGCGGCCGTCCTCGGCGACCAGCATCGACGTACCCGCGGCGTGCGGGGCGGAGCCCCAGGTGCGGACGACCGTCGCCATCGCGAAGCGGGTCGTGGAGGCCTGCCACGCGGCTGCCTGGTCGATCACGTGTCGCATGTCGCTCACCTCGAGCACATCGAATCGGCTGCACCCTCTTGCCAAGAAGAAACTTTAGTGTAAATCATTTCAGGTATTAGATAGATGCGTCGACCCGAGAGGCCTGGTGGAAGCCGGTTGAAACCGACACCCTTTGACTACAGCGCTCCAGGCAGCCTCGGCGAGGTGCTGGCCCTCCTCGCCGACGAGGAGCGGGAGGCCAAGGTCCTGGCCGGCGGCCAGTCCCTGATCCCCATGCTCAGCATGCGCCTCGCCCGCCCGGGGCTGCTCGTCGACATCACCCGGGTCCCCGGCCTCGACCGCCTGTACGCCGACGACGCGGGCGCCCTGCACATCGGCGCCGCCGTCCGTCAGTCCCGGGCCGCGGACGACCCCGTGGTGCGCGCCGGGTGGCCCCTGCTCGCGGCGGCGATCCGGCGCATCGGGCACCCGCAGATCCGCCACCGCGGCACGGTCTGCGGCAGCCTCGCGCACCACGATCCCGCCGCCGAACTGCCGACCGCCGCGCTCGCCCTCGACGCCCGCTTCGTGATCGTCGGACCCCGCGGCAGCCGTACCGTCGGCGCCGCCGACTTCTTCGTGGCCACCTTCCAGACCGCCGTGGCACCGGACGAGCTCCTCACCGAGGTCGTCCTGCCGCCGCGCGCCGGTGACGGCTGGGCCTTCGAGGAACTCGCCCGCAGACATGGCGACTTCGCCACCGTCGGCGTCGCGGTCACCCTGCGCCGCGCGCCGGACCGGCGCTCGGTCGCCGCCGCCCGCGCGGTCTTCTGCGGCGCGGGCCCCGTCCCCGTCCGCCTGCCCGCCGTCGAGGAGGCGCTGACCGGGACCGGCGCGGGAGCGGCGGCCCTCGACGCGGCCGCGTCCGCCGCGCTCGCCGGGCTCACGCCCGCCGACGACGTCCACGCCACGGCCGCCTACCGCCGCGAGGCCGCCGCCCATCTCCTCGTCCGTGCCTGCACCCTCGCCTGGGAGCGCTGCTCATGACCACCGACCTCGCCACCTCCGACCCGGCGACGGCCACCCACGCCGCCCCGCCGCCGCTCGCCGAACCCTCCGGCTGGCACGAGATCCGCCTGACCGTCAACGGCGCGCCCGTGACCGCCCAGGTGGAGTCCCGGCTGCTGCTCAGCGACTTCCTGCGGGACCGGCTGCGCCTGACCGGCACCCACGTCGGCTGCGAGCACGGCGTCTGCGGCGCCTGCACCGTCCTCGTCGACGGCGAGCCGGCCCGCTCCTGCCTCACCCTGGCCGTGCAGTGCGCCGGCGCCGAGCTGCGCACGGTCGAGGGCCTCGCCCCCGGTGACGCCCCGCTCACCCCCGTACAGCGGGCGTTCCACGAGTGCCACGGGATGCAGTGCGGTTTCTGCACCCCCGGATTCGTGATGACGGCGACCGCGCTGACCGAACAGCCCCAGCGGCCCGACGCGGCCGATGTCGCCGACGCCCTCAGCGGACACCTGTGCCGCTGCACGGGCTACCGCAACATCCGTCGTGCCGTGTGCCAGGCGCTGGACGAACGCTTCGCCGGCGGCCCCGCCGGGCGGGGGGAGTGACCCGTATGTCCCACGGACCGTCCCAAGCACCCCAGCAACCCGCGCCGGACGGCGGCCCCTGGACCGGCCGCCCCGTTCCGCGCGTCGAGGACGACCGCCTCCTGCGGGGCAACGGCCGCTACGTCGACGACATCGCCCTGCCCGGCGTCGCCGAGGCCGCCTTCCTGCGCAGCCCGCACGCCCACGCCCGCATCCGGTCGGTCGACGTCACCGCCGCGCTCGCCGCCCCCGGCGTCGTCGCCGTCTGGACCGGCGCCGACGTGGCCCATCTGCCCGCCATGCTCAACAGGGAGGAACTGCGTACCCCGCCCGGGCTCGCCGAGCTCCTCGACCCGTACGTCGCGATCACCCCGATGCCGCTCCTCGCCACGGACAAGGTCCTCTACGTCGGCCAGCCCGTCGCGGTCGTCGTGGCCGAGAACCGCTACCTCGCCGAGGACGCCCTCGAACTCGTCGACGTCCGCTACACGCCGCTGCCCGTCCTCGTCGACCCCGACCGCGCACTGACCGAAGGCGCCCCGCAGCTCCACGACGACCTCCGTGACAACACCGCCGTCGCCGTGGCCACCAAGGTGGGTGACCCCGACGCGGCGTTCGCCTCGGCCCACACCGTCGTCAGCGAGGAGTTCCGGGCCCACCGGTACGTCGCCTCGCCCATCGAGACCCGCGCGGTCTCGGCCCAGGTGGACCCGTACAGCGGCGTGCTGACCGTCTGGTCCAACACCCAGACCCCGCACCGGGTGCGGGAGGCCACGGCGCACACGCTCGGCCTCGACCCGGAACGCGTCCGTGTCATCGCCACCGACGTCGGCGGCGGCTTCGGACAGAAGGGCATCCTCTACGTCGAGGAGATGCTCGTCCCGTACGCGGCCCGCGTCCTGGGCCGCCCGGTGCTCTGGCGCGAGGACCGCAACGAGAACCTGACGGCCGCCTCGCACGCCCGCGAGCAGATCCATCGCATCGAACTCGCCGCGGACGCACAGGGCCGCCTCCTGGCCGTACGCGACCGCATCACCGTCAACTTCGGCGCGTACAACATGACCGGCCTGGTCGTGCCCTACAACTCGGTGTGCCACCTCCTCGGCCCCTATCGCGTCCCGCACGTGGACATCGACGTCGTCGGGGTCCTCACCAACACCACCTTCGCCACGCCCTACCGAGGAGCGGGCCGCCCCGAGACCGTCTTCGCGATGGAGCGCGCGATGGACCGCCTCGCCTGCGAACTCGGCCTCGAACCGGCCGAGTTGAGGGCGCGCAACCTCGTGGGTCCCGACGAGATGCCGTACGCGACGGGTCTCGTGGACCGCTCCGGCAAGCCGCAGTCCTACGACTCCGGGGACTTCCCCGAGCTGCTGCGGCGCGCCGTCGCCAAGGCCGATCTCGAAGGGGTGCGTGCCCGGCAGCGCGAGGGCGCCCGTGACGGCAGGCTCGTCGGGATCGGCTTCGCGATGTACATCGAGGCGACCGGACTCGGCCCGTTCGAGACCGCCCGCATCGACATCGCGCCCAGCGGCCGGGTCAAGCTCGCGATCGGCGCACCCTCCCAGGGGCAGGGGCATCGCACGTCCATGGCGCAGATCGCCGCCGACGCGATCGGGGTGCCCTTCGGCGCCGTCGACGTGGTGGGCGGGGACACCTCCGCGACGCCGTTCGGTGTCGGCACCATCGCGAGCCGGGCCCTCGTCAACGCGGGCAATGCCACGCACCGGGCAGGCCGCCTCGTCCGCGAGAAGATCATCGAGGCCGCTGCGCGCCGGCTCGGCGTCCCCGGCGAGGACCTCGACCTGCGTGAGGGCGTCATCACGGCCAAGGCCGCCGAAGGCCCGGCTCTCACCCTCGCCGAACTCGCCGGCCGGGCCCCGCTCCCGGGGACCCCGGAGCCCACCGACGGCCGGCACGGCACCGAGCTCAGCGAGACCGTGCACTTCCGCCCGCCCGGCTTCGCCGTGTCGAGCGGCGCGCACGCCGCCGTCGTCGAGGTCGACGAACGCACCGGCGAGACGGAGATCCTGCACTACGTGGCCGTCCACGACGCGGGCGTCATCGTCAACCCGATGATCGCCGAGGGCCAGGTCACCGGCGGTATCGCCCAGGGCATCGGCGGCGCGCTCCACGAGGAGATGATCTACGGCCCCGACGGCCAGCCCCGTACCGGCACCTACATGGACTACTTGGTGCCGACCTCGTCCGAGATACCCGACCTCGACCTCGACGAGATCCACTCCCCGAGCCCGATGAACGACCTCGGCGTCAAGGGCCTCGGTGAGGGCGGCGCCATCGCCCCACAGGCCGTGCTCGCGAACGCCGTCGAGGACGCGCTGCGCCCCTTCGGCGTGGTCGTCCGGCGCGGCCCCCTCTCGCCCAGCCGCGTCCGGGACCTGCTCCGCACGGCCGGCCGGCCCGCGGCCGCCCGCTGACCCGGCGCCGCTCCACCCCGACGATTGGACACCCACCCATGCGACTCGACCACTCCTTCACCGTCCCGGCCACGCCCGACGACGCGTGGAAACTCTTCCTCGACCTCGGCCGTGTGGCCCCCTGCATGCCGGGTGCCGTGCTCGACACCCTCGACGGCGACGCGTTCACCGGACGCGTCAAGGTGAAGGTCGGTGCCGTGCAGATGAGCTACCGCGGTGAGGGCACCGTGACCCGCGACGAGAGCGGCCGCTCGATGGTCCTCGACCTCAGCGGCAGCGAGACCCGGGGCGCGGGCACCGCGTCCGCCACCGTCACCGCGTCGCTCGCCGCGGACCCGGCGGGCACCCGGGTCCGCGTCGGCACCGACCTCGACATCACCGGCCGCCCCGCCCAGTTCGGCCGCGGCATCATGACCGAGGTCGGCGACCGCATCGTGCGCCAATTCGCCGAGCGGCTGGAGGAGTTGCTGAGGGAACCGGCCACCGCGGAACCTGCGGCGGCGATCCCGCCCCGGGCCCGCGAGCCCGAGGCGGTGGACCTCGGCGCCGCCGCCCTGCCCGTCCTCCTCCGGAAGGCCGCCGTCCCGGCCGCGGCCGTGCTCGTCACGATCGCCGTGATCCGTCTCGTCGCCCGACGCGCGTCCGGCCCCCGATCGCTTCAGGGGTAGGATTTTCAGGGGCGTAGGACATCGCGTCGCGCCCGGGAGCGGCCGAGGGGACGGGGATGGCTGAACGGAAGGCGGCACGGCGTGACGCCGTGGCGGAGGTCATCGAGGACTGGGCGCGTGAGCGGCCCGAGCTGGACACGACCCCACTGGAGGTCCTCGCCCGGCTGCACCGCTCGTTCCTGCGGTACAACACCAAGCTCATCGCCTCGATAGAGCGGCACGGGCTCTCCGTCGCCGGATTCGACGTGCTGACTGCGCTGCGCCGGTCCGGCGCGCCGTACCGCCTGACAGCGGGGCAGCTCGCCGACCAGGGTCTCGTCTCGTCGGCCGGGGTCACCCTGCGCATAGACCGCCTGGAGAAGGACGGCCTGATCGTCAGGGAGCGCGACGCCGGCGACCGCAGGGTCGTCTACTCGCGGCTCACCGACGCGGGGCTCGCCACGGTCGACGAGGTGTTCACCGAGCACCTCGACAACGAACGCCGGATGCTCGGCGAGCTCTCCCCGGCGGAGCGCCGCCAGCTCGCGCGGCTCCTGCGCAAGCTGGAGAACTCCATCCTCGACTCGGACACCCCGGACGAAGCGGCTTCCTAGGGACGAAGCGGCTCCGGGCGACGAAGCGGCTCTGTGTCCGGGCGACGACGCGGCTTCCCGGAAACGGGGGCGCTCACTCCCACAGGGAGCTGGGCGCCTCCCTCCTGATCACCGGCGCGATCTCCTCGGCGAACCGCTGGAGCGTCTCGACCTGCTCGCCCGTCCCCTGCCCGAAGGTGTCGACGGTGACCGACTGGAGGTCGTGCCGGTACACCTCGTGGTAGCCGAGGATCTTGTCGATGATCTGCTGCGGCGAACCGATCAGCTGGGGCCCGTCCGCGATGGCGTCGTCGATCGTGCGGAACGGCGTGTTGTACCCCGCCCTGCCCTCCAGGTGCGGCTTGAAGGACTGTGCGACCTTGGTCTCGTACAGCTCCTTGAAGCGGGCCACCGCCCGCTCGTGAGAGTCCGCGACGAGCAGGCCGCCCGAGCCCGCCGCGACGTGCGCCCGCGCCGGATCGTGCCCGTACGCCTCGAACCGCGCGCGGTAGTGGTCGATGAGTTTCGCGTAGGCCGCCCGCGGCTGGACGGCGTTGGCAGTGAACAGGGGATCACCGTGCCGGGCCGCCAGCTCGGGGGAGTTGAGCGAGGTCGCCGAGCCGTGCCAGACGCGCGGCAGTCCGTCGTACGGGCGCGGCACTGTCGTCACGTTCTTCAGGGCGGGCCTGAACTCTCCCTCCCAGTCGACGCCTTCCTCGCTCCACAGCCGCCGAAGGAGTTCGTACTTCTCCCGCTGGACGTCCCACTGGCGCGCTTCGTCGAGCCCGAAGAGGTCGAAATGGCCGGCCTCGGCGCCCTTGCCGATCACCAACTCGACGCGACCACCAGAGAGTTGGTCCAGGGTCGCGTAGTCCTCGGCGACCCGCACCGGATCGAGGATCGCGAGGACCGTCACGCCGGTCAGCAGTTTGATACGGGACGTACGGGCGGCCAGCGCGCCGAGGATCACCGTGGGGCTCGACGACAGGAACGCCCCCGCGTGCCGCTCGCCGACCGCGTACGCGTCGAAGCCGAACTCCTCCGCCGCGACACCGACGTCGATGACCTGCCTCAACCGGTCGGAGGTGGAGAGGAGTTCACCGGTGAGGGGGTGCGGCGCATGGCCGATGATCGACAGGACCTGGAACTTCATGCCCCCACTCTCACGCCCCGGCATTGCGGACGTGTGTACGCGGCATGGCAGTGCGCCAGGACATGCGAGAGGGGCGGCACCCCCCCGTGGGAGCCGCCCCTCAAGTCATGTGGATCCAGCGGTACCTACTTCTTGTCGAGCACGTCCTGGACCTTGGCGCGCACGTCGTCCGTGGCCAGGCCGCGGATCGTCAGCGTGGTGCGGCGGCGCAGCACGTCGTCCGCCGTCTCGGCCCACTCGTGGTCGCGGGCGTAGGCGACCTGCGCCCAGATCTCCGGGGCGTCCGGGTGGACCCGCTCGCCGAGCTCCGGGTTCTCGTTGGCCATCCGCGCGATGTCGAAGGCCAGCGAACCGTAGTGCGTCGCCAGGTGCTTGGCCGTGTCGGCCGCCATGCGCGGACCCGGGGCCGGGTTGTCGACCAGGAGGCGGTGCGCGACGGCGCGCGGGTTGGCGACACCCGGCAGCGGCATCCGCTTCGGCAGCTCCTTGACCGGCTCGAAGTCCTCGCCCAGCGGGTGGCCCGGCAGGGACTCCAGCTTCTTCATCACCGTGCGGCCGATGTGGCGGAACGTCGTCCACTTGCCGCCGGCGACGGACAGCATGCCGCCGCGGCCCTCGGTGACGACCGTCTCGCGCTTGGCCTGCGCCGTTTTGCCGGGCCCGCCGGGCAGCACGCGCAGACCCGCGAACGAGTACGTGATCAGATCCCGCTTCAGCTGCTGGTCCCGTACCGAGAAGGCCGCCTCGTCGAGTATCTGGTCGGTGTCCTTCTCGGTGACCGACACATCGCGCGGGTCACCCTCGTACTCCTCGTCGGTCGTGCCGAGGAGCAGCATGTCCTCCCACGGCAGAGCGAACGTGATGCGGTACTTGTCGATCGGCGTCGCGAGCGCGGCCTTCCACGGGGAGGTGCGCTTGAGGACGAGGTGCGCGCCCTTGGAGAGGCGGATGGAGGGGGCCGCGTTCGGGTCCTCCATGGCGCGCAGGTGGTCGACCCAGGGGCCCGTCGCGTTCAGCACGAGCCGGGCGTTCACGCCGAACTCCTCGCCGTCGACGCGGTCCTCGAGGTCCGCGCCCGTGACCCGGCCCCGGGTGAAGCGCAGGCCCGTGACCTCGGCGTGGTTGAGGACCACGGCGCCGGAGTCGACGGCCGCGCGGACCGTCATCAGGGCCATGCGCGCGTCGTTCATCTGGTCGTCGCCGTACACGGCCACGGCCTTGAGGTTCTCCGTCCGCAGCTCGGGCACGTCCTGCTGTGCCTTCGCGGGGGAGAGCAGGTGCCCGACACCGTCACCGAACGCCGACAGGGCGCTGTACGCGAACACGCCCGCGCCCAGCTTCGCGGCGCCGTGCGGGCCGCCCTTGTAGACGGGCAGGTAGAAGGTGAGCGGGTTGGCGAGGTGCGGTGCCACCTGACGCGACACCGCACGCCGCTCGAAGTGGTTCTCCGCCACCAGCTTCACCGCGCCGGTCTGCAGGTAGCGCAGCCCGCCGTGGAGGAGCTTGGAGGAGGCGGAGGAGGTGGCGCCGGCGAAGTCACCGGCGTCCACCAGGGCCACCCGCAGTCCCGACTGCGCGGCATGCCAGGCGGTGGAGATGCCCAGGATTCCGCCGCCGATCACCAGGAGGTCGTACTGCGCCTTGGAGAGCTGCTCCCGGGTCTCGGCGCGGCTCGCTGCCTTGAACGACGCAGTCGAGCCGACGGCCGGATGCGTCCCGAGGGCAGGGACGCTCTGCAGGGTGGTCATGTCTTACTCCTCGCCACTTTCGTCGAGCCAGCCCATGGAGCGTTCGACGGCCTTGAGCCAGCTCTTGTACTCACGGTCGCGCTTCTCCGCGGCCATGTTGGGGGTCCATTCGGCGGCCCTGCGCCAGTTGGCGCGCAGCTCGTCGGTCGAGGACCAGAAGCCGACGGCGAGACCGGCGGCGTAGGCGGCACCGAGGCAGGTGGTCTCGGCGACCATCGGGCGCACCACGGGGGCGTCCACGAAGTCCGAGAGCGTCTGCATCAGCAGGTTGTTGGAGGTCATGCCGCCGTCGACCTTGATCGCCGTGAGCTCGACGCCGGAGTCCTTCGTCATGGCGTCGGTGATCTCACGGGTCTGCCAGGCGGTGGCCTCGAGCACGGCGCGCGCGAGGTGCGCCTTGGTGACGTACCGGGTCAGGCCGGCGATCACACCGCGGGCGTCGGAGCGCCAGTACGGGGCGAACAGACCGGAGAAGGCCGGCACGAAGTACGCGCCGCCGTTGTCCTCGACCGACGACGCCAGCGTCTCGATCTCGGCGGCGGTGGAGATGAGGCCCATCTGGTCGCGCATCCACTGCACCAGCGAACCGGTGACGGCGATCGAGCCCTCCAGGGCGTAGACCGCCTTCTGGTCGCCGATGCGGTAGCCGACGGTGGTCAGCAGGCCGTTGTACGAGTTGACGGGCTTGTCGCCGGTGTTCATCAGCAGGAAGGTGCCGGTGCCGTACGTCGACTTGGCCTCGCCCTCGGAGAAACAGGTCTGGCCGAACAGGGCCGCCTGCTGGTCGCCGAGCGCGGACGCGACAGGAATGCCGCCGAGGAGGTCGCCGAGCGGGCCGCCGCCGACCTCGCCGTACACCTCGGCGGAGGAACGGATCTCCGGGAGCATGGCCAGCGGGACGCCGATGGACTCGGCGATCTTCGCGTCCCACTCCATGGTGTGCAGGTTCATCAGCATGGTGCGGGAGGCGTTGGTCACGTCGGTGACGTGCTTGCCGCCGTCGACGCCACCGGTCAGGTTCCAGATGACCCAGCTGTCCATGGTGCCGAAGAGGATGTCGCCGGCCTCGGCGCGCTCGCGCAGGCCCTCGACGTTGTCGAGCAGCCAGCGGGCCTTGGGACCGGCGAAGTAGGAGGCCAGCGGGAGGCCCGTCTCGCGGCGGAAGCGGTCCTGGCCCACATTGCGCCCGAGCTCCTTGCACAGGGCGTCGGTGCGGGTGTCCTGCCAGACGATGGCGTTGTGGACGGGCTCACCCGTGTTCTTGTCCCACAGCAGCGTCGTCTCGCGCTGGTTGGTGATGCCGATGGCCTTGATGTCGTCCCGGGTGATGCCGGCCTTGGTGACGGCCCCGGCGACGACCTCCTGGACGTTGGTCCAGATCTCGGTCGCGTTGTGCTCGACCCAGCCCGGCTTCGGGAAGATCTGCTCGTGCTCCTTCTGGTCGACGGAGACGATCCGGCCGTCCTTGTCGAAGACGATGCAACGGCTGGAGGTGGTGCCCTGGTCGATCGCTGCGATGAACGGGCCCGCGGTGTGTGCGTCGGTCACGGTCTGCTCCTGGAAGTTCTCGGTGCGGCTCTGGCGGAGGGTGCTCGGGGGGTCTGTCGCCTACTTGAAGGCGATGTTGTAGAGACCGCCCGCTATGGCGCCGCCGATGAGGGGGCCGGCGACCGGGATCCAGGCGTACGTCCAGTCGGAGCCGCCCTTGTTCGGCAGGGGCAGCAGGGAGTGCACGATGCGGGGTCCGAGGTCGCGGACCGGGTTGATCGCGTAGCCCGTGGGCCCGCCGAGGGAGAGGCCGATGCCGACCACGACGAACGCGGTGACCATGGCGCCGAGGACGCCCAGGCCGTTGCCTCCGTCATTGAGGCCCTGCGTGAGGATGGCCAGGACGAGCACGACCGTGGCGATGATCTCCGTGACGAGGTTCTGCGCCGCGTTCCGGATCTCAGGACCGGTCGAGAAGATGCCGAGCACCGGGCCCGCCTTGGGCGAGACCTTCTCCTGGATCATCCCTTCCTCGGCCGGCGGGGCGGCGAGGATCTCCGGGTCGGTCAGATGCGCGCGGAACTGGCCGTAGTACGTCGCCCAGACCAGCAGGGCGCCGATCATCGCGCCCAGGAGCTGCGAGCCCAGGTAGAGCGGAACATCGCTCCACTTGGTGCCGCCCTCGATGGCGAGACCGATGGTGACCGCCGGGTTCAGGTGGGCGCCTGACACGCCCCCTGCCAGGTAGGCGCCGGTCAGTACGGCGAAGCCCCACCCGAAAGTGATCGCGAGCCAGCCGGCGTTGCGCGCCTTTGAGTTCTTCAGCGTGACGGCGGCGCACACGCCACCGCCCAGCAGGATGAGTACGGCGGTACCGATGGTCTCGCCGATGAAGATGTCGGAGCTGGACACCCGCGACTCCTTTGTCCTTCGTCCAGGGAAGCCGAACCCCGGGTCCCTCTCCGGTGGTTCGCGCCCTCAGGTGAGGGCGTTTTCGGCCCTGGCTTGCCACACTCTAACGCCTGTTGCCGGTAGGTGTTCGACAATGCCGACCGATGGACGCGAGTCTCGCCCCGGGGTTACTTACTAGTCAATGGTTTCTCTTGTCGAAAACTCGATCGTTATTGATCGGGTCGGACTATCGGTTGCGTGTCCGGGCCACACGTCCGTCGATGGTGGCCCGTAAAGCTGCGGCCTGCACGTCGAAACGGCGAAGGCCCCGCCGGGGAAGCGGGGCCTTGCGTTCGTTCGGGGGCGCCGTCGAGGCGGCGCGGGCGCTCAGAAGCGGCTGGCGCCCAGGTCCCGGGAGACGGCGCGGGCGCAGTCCCGCACGGCGGCGACGAGCTCGGGGCGCAGATCCCCGTCGACGCACACGCGCTCCACGGCGCCGGTGATGCCGACCGCGCCGACCGGCATGCGCCGCCGGTCGTGGATCGGGGCCGCGACGGAGGCGACGCCCTCCCAGGTCTCCTCGACGTCGTCCGCATAGCCGCGCGCGCGGGTCAGGTCGAGGAGCGTCTCGAACTCCGTGAGGTCGCTCACGGTCCGCCCGGTGAACACCTTTCGGTCCACCTCGACCACCTCGCTGTGCGCCACCGGGTCGTACGCGGAAAGGACCTTGCCGAGCGCCGTGGAGTGCAGCGGCTGCATCGCCCCGACCTCCAGGACCTGACGGCTGTCGTCGGGCCGGAACACGTGGTGCACGATCAGTACGCCCTGCTGGTGCAGCACGCCGAGATAGACGCTCTCGCCGCTGGAACGCGCCAGGTCGTCCGTCCACACCAGCGCGCGCGCCCGCAGCTCGTGCACGTCCAGATAGCTGTTGCCGAGGCGCAGCAGCTCCGCGCCCAGCTGGTAGCGGCCCGACGGGGCGTCCTGCTCGACGAAGCCCTCGTGCTGCAGCGTCCGCAGGATGCCGTGCGCCGTGCCCTTGGCCAGCCCCAGTGTGGAGGCGATGTCCGAGAGGCCGAGCCGGCGCTCACCGCCCGCAAGGAGCCGCAGCATGGCGGCTGCCCGCTCGAGTGACTGGATGTTCCGTGCCATCCCAGCGTTTCCTCCTTGATCCTCTCGCCGAGCAACGTTCGACAATGCTGAACACTATCGGTCGTTGCCGACCTCGTGCGAATACGCGAGGAGCCTATATTTCGCCCCGTTTGGCTCGACGCCCCGGTTCGGGGCACACCTGTGCGCACCCGCACCCCGCGCCACATGGCGTTCCGTCCAGTGGACGCCTCCGCGGAGAACCACCGGCCCGGCTACCCTGGCCGGGTGCGCCTCCTTCATGGGAGCCGCAAAGCCGACAGCCGTCGCACCTCAGGGAGCACTTTCATGGCCTCGTTGCCAACGCCCGTCCCGTCCACCGACTCCGCCGGCCGGACCCGAGCCGACGCCCTCCGTGAAGCCCTGGCCACCCGTGTGGTCGTGGCCGACGGTGCGATGGGCACGATGCTCCAGGCGCAGGACCCGACCCTGGAGGATTTCCAGGACCTCGAGGGCTGCAACGAGGTCCTGAACGTCACCCGTCCCGACATCGTGCGCTCGGTCCACGAGGAGTACTTCGCCGTCGGCGTCGACTGTGTCGAGACGAACACGTTCGGCGCAAACCTCGCGGCCCTGGGGGAGTACGACATCCCCGAACGCGTCTTCGAGCTCTCCGAGGCCGGCGCGCGCATCGCCCGCGAGGTCGCCGACGAGTTCACCACGAGCACCGGGCAGCAGCGCTGGGTCCTCGGCTCGATGGGCCCCGGCACCAAGCTGCCCACCCTCGGCCACGCCGCGTACACCGCCCTGCGCGACGCCTACCAGCAGAACGCCGAGGGCATGATCGCGGGCGGCGCCGACGCGCTCCTCGTCGAGACCACGCAGGACCTGCTCCAGACCAAGGCCTCGATCATCGGCGCCCGCCGCGCCCTCGACGCCACCGGCGCGAACCTCCCGCTGATCTGCTCGGTCACGGTCGAGACCACCGGCACGATGCTGCTCGGCTCCGAGATCGGCGCGGCGCTGACCGCCCTGGAGCCCCTCGGCATCGACATGATCGGCCTGAACTGCGCCACCGGCCCGGCCGAGATGAGCGAGCACCTGCGCTACCTCGCCCGCCACTCCCGCATCCCGCTGTCCTGCATGCCCAACGCCGGCCTGCCCGTCCTCGGCAAGAACGGCGCGCACTACCCGCTGACCGCTCCCGAGCTGGCCGACGCCCAGGAGACGTTCGTCCGCGAGTACGGGCTCTCGCTCGTCGGCGGCTGCTGCGGCACCACCCCGGAGCACCTGCGCCAGGTCGTCGAGCGCGTCCGCGGCCTGACGCCCGCCGTCCGCGAGCCGCGCCCCGAGCCGGGCGCCGCCTCGCTCTACCAGACGGTCCCGTTCCGCCAGGACATCTCGTACATGGCGATCGGGGAGCGGACGAACGCGAACGGTTCGAAGAAGTTCCGTGAGGCGATGCTGGACGGCCGCTGGGACGACTGTGTGGAGATGGCCCGGGACCAGATCCGCGAGGGCGCGCACATGCTCGACCTCTGTGTCGACTATGTGGGCCGTGACGGCGTGGCCGACATGGAGGAGCTGGCGGGCCGCTTCGCGACCGCGTCCACGCTGCCGATCGTTCTGGACTCGACCGAGGTCGAGGTCCTGCGGGCGGGCCTGGAGAAGCTCGGCGGTCGTGCGGTCATCAACTCGGTGAACTACGAGGACGGTGACGGTCCCGAGTCCCGTTTCGCGAAGGTGACCCGGCTCGCGCAGGAGCACGGTGCGGCGCTGATCGCGCTGACGATCGACGAGGAGGGTCAGGCCCGCACCGTCGAGCACAAGGTCGCCATCGCCGAGCGTCTGATCGACGACCTGACCGGCAACTGGGGCATCCATGAGTCGGACATCCTCATCGACTGCCTGACCTTCACGATCTGCACCGGTCAGGAGGAGTCGCGCAAGGACGGCATCGCGACCATCGAGGCGATCCGGGAGCTGAAGAAGCGCCACCCGGACGTGCAGACCACGCTCGGCCTGTCGAACATCTCCTTCGGTCTCAATCCGGCTGCCCGTATCCTCCTGAACTCGGTGTTCCTGGACGAGTGCGTGAAGGCGGGCCTGGACTCGGCGATCGTGCACGCGTCGAAGATCCTGCCGATCGCGCGGTTCGACGACGAGCAGGTCACCACCGCCCTTGATCTGATCTACGACCGTCGCGCGGAGGGCTACGACCCGCTGCAGAAGCTGATGGCGCTGTTCGAGGGCGCCACCGCGAAGTCCCTCAAGGCCGGCAAGGCCGAGGAGCTGGCCGCGCTGCCGCTGGACGAGCGGCTCAAGCGGCGCATCATCGACGGTGAGAAGAACGGTCTGGAGGCCGACCTCGACGAGGCGCTGGAGTCCCGTCCGGCGTTGGACATCGTCAACGAGACGCTCCTGGACGGTATGAAGGTCGTCGGCGAGCTGTTCGGCTCCGGTCAGATGCAGCTGCCGTTCGTCCTCCAGTCGGCCGAGGTCATGAAGAACGCGGTGGCTTATCTGGAGCCGCACATGGAGAAGTCCGACGCGGAGGGCAAGGGCACCATCGTGCTGGCCACGGTGCGTGGTGACGTCCATGACATCGGCAAGAACCTCGTCGACATCATCTTGTCGAACAACGGCTACAACGTCGTCAACCTCGGTATCAAGCAGCCCGTCTCCGCGATCCTGGAGGCCGCCGAGGAGCACAAGGCCGACGTCATCGGCATGTCCGGGCTGCTGGTCAAGTCGACGGTGATCATGAAGGAGAACCTGGAGGAGCTCAACCAGCGCAAGCTGGCGGCCGACTTCCCCGTGATCCTCGGCGGCGCGGCGCTGACCCGCGCTTATGTGGAGCAGGACCTTCACGAGATCTACGAGGGTGAAGTCCGTTATGCCCGTGACGCGTTCGAGGGGCTGCGTCTGATGGACGCGCTCATCGCCGTCAAGCGGGGTGTCCCGGGCGCGACACTGCCGGAGCTGAAGCAGCGCCGGGTGAGGGCGGGCAGTGTGGAGATCGAGGAGCGGCCCGAAGAGGGGCCCGCACGGTCCGACACGGCCACGGACAACCCGGTCCCGGAGCCGCCCTTCTGGGGCACCCGTGTCGTCAAGGGCATCCAGCTCAAGGAGTACGCGTCCTGGCTCGACGAGGGCGCCCTGTTCAAGGGGCAGTGGGGCCTCAAGCAGGCGCGCACCGGTGACGGGCCCACGTACGAGGAGCTGGTGGAGACCGAGGGCCGTCCCCGCCTGCGCGGCTGGCTGGACGAACTGCACACCAAGAGCCTCCTGGAAGCGGCCGTGGTCTACGGCTACTTCCCGTGTGTCTCCAAGGGCGAGGACCTGATCATCCTCGACGACCAGGGCAATGAGCGCACCCGCTTCACGTTCCCGCGCCAGCGCCGCGGCCGTCGCCTGTGTCTCGCGGACTTCTTCCGTCCCGAGGAGTCGGGCGAGACCGATGTCGTCGGCCTCCAGGTCGTCACCGTCGGCTCGCGGATCGGCGAGGAGACCGCCAAGCTCTTCGAGTCGAACTCGTACCGCGACTACCTCGAACTGCACGGTCTGTCCGTCCAGTTGGCCGAGGCGCTCGCCGAGTACTGGCACGCACGCGTCCGCTCCGAGCTGGGCTTCTCCGGCGAGGACCCCTCCGAGATGGAGGACATGTTCGCGCTGAAGTACCGCGGTGCCCGCTTCTCGCTCGGCTACGGAGCGTGCCCGGACCTCGAGGACCGCGCCAAGATCGCTCAGCTCCTGGAGCCCGAGCGCATCGGTGTCCAGCTCTCCGAGGAGTTCCAGCTCCACCCGGAGCAGTCCACCGACGCGATCGTCATCCACCACCCGGAGGCGAAGTACTTCAACGCCCGCTAGCGCGGTGGCGCGGCGCGGCGGGTGGTCCTGGAGTCGCCATCGCGCGCATTGATCCGTACGAGACGTACACTGGTCGGTCCAGTGCAGGCCGGTTGCCTTCCCGTCAAAAGGAGGCAGCCGGCCTTCTCGTCCCTCACGGAGGTGTGCCCGTATGACCAGTACGGTCCCCGCTCTCGGTACCCGAACGGCCGAAGGCTCCGCCCTGCAGGCTGTGCTCCTCGACATGGACGGCACTCTGGTGGACACCGAAGGCTTCTGGTGGGACGCCGAGGTCGCCGTCTTCGGCTCGCTGGGGCACGCGCTCGACGATGCGTGGCGCGAAGTCGTCGTCGGCGGCCCCATGACCCGCAGTGCCGGTTTCCTCATCGAGGCGACCGGTGCGGACATCACGCTCCCCGAGCTGACCGTGCTGCTCAACGACGGATTCGAGGAGCGCATCAGCAGCGTCCTGCCGCTCATGCCGGGCGCCGCGCGGCTGCTCGCCGAACTCGCCGCCCACGAGGTGCCCATGGCCCTCGTGTCCGCCTCCCACCGGCGCATCATCGACCGGGTCCTGACCTCGATCGGTCCCGAGCACTTCGCGCTCACCGTCGCAGGTGACGAGGTCGAGCGGACGAAGCCGTACCCCGACCCGTATCTGCTCGCGGCCGCCGGTCTCGGTGCGGATCCGGCCAGATGTGCCGTCATCGAGGACACCGCGACCGGTGTCGCCGCCGCCGAGGCGGCCGGCTGCCATGTGGTCGCCGTACCCTCCGTCGCGCCGATCGCACCCGCCTACCGACGTACCGTCGTCCCCTCGCTCGAACACGTCAACCTGCCTTTCCTGCATGGCCTGATGGGCCACTGAACCTTCGGTAACGCCGCCCACGCATGGCCGAAATGCAGTGTCCATCAACCCAGTTGAGCGTGTGACGTTTCCCACTCGGTGTGGGGTCGACAGGTATGCGGACCTGTGCTGCGGCCCCACCCCTCACTCCACCCCGAGTGACCTTGTGTCCCGATTGGTCGGACCCTGAGCCGAAGAGACCCCTGTGGGGTTATCGGTGTGTCCACGCCCGGTTTCGCAGCGTGATGAAGGCGCGGCTCCGGCCCCTTCGGGACCCTTCGGCGTGCGCACTAATCTCGTGGCGAGAACATCGCCGTAACCCCCTCGTGTCCCGTCGACACCACCCCCGTTGCCGGGCCCACGGGATCGACAGCTCTGGAGAACTTCGAGCATGAACCGCAAGACCTTGGTGTTGCCGGCCGTCATCGGCCTGCTCGCGCCTGTGCTCGCCGCCTGCGGCGGGTCCGACAGCGGGGACAAGGGCGGCAACCCGATCGCCGTCGGTACCACCGACCGGTTCGTCGCCTCGAAGGCTGTCCCGGCCCCGTTCGACCCCGCGTACGCCTACGACGCGGGCTCCTGGAACGTGCTGCGCCAGACCATCCAGACCTTGATGGCGATGCCGCGCGGCGGCGGCGAGCCGGTGCCCGAGGCCGCCCAGACCTGCGGCTTCACCGACACCGGCAACGAGCGCTTCTCCTGCACCCTGCGCAAGGGCCTCGCGTTCGCCGACGGCACCCCCGTCACCGCCTCGGACGTGAAGTTCTCCATCGACCGTGTGCTCGGCATCAAGAGCGACAGCGGCTCCTCCGCGCTGCTCTCCAGCATCGACACGATCGAGACCAAGGGCCGCAACGAGGTCATCTTCCACCTGAAGAGCCCCGACGCCACCTTCCCGTACAAGCTGGCCACACCCACCGCCGGCATCGTCGACCCCGACGACTACACGAGGGGGAAGCTGCGCAACGGCTTCTCGGTCGACGGATCCGGCCCGTACACCCTCGACGCCCAGGTCAAGAACAACACCCTCGTCAAGGCCGTCTTCACCAAGAACCCCCACTACAAGGGGCAGTTGGAGCCGAAGAACGACAAGGTGGAGCTGGTCTCCTTCGCGGATGCCGACGCCATGGGCAAGGCCCTCGAAAAGGGCGACGTCGACATGATGACGCGCACCATGTCGCCGGAGCAGATCAAGCAGCTCTCGGACAACCCGAGCAAGAACATCAACCTGGTCGAGATGCCGGGCATGGAGATCCGCTACCTCGGATTCAACACCAGCGCCCCCGTGGTCAAGAGCAAGGCCGTCCGCCAGGCCATGGCCCAGGTCGTCGACCGCGGCCAGCTCACGGCCGACGTCTACGGCACCTCCGCCGAACCGCTCTACTCGCTCGTGCCCGCCGGCATCACCGGCCACACGAACTCGTTCTTCAACAAGTACAGCGAGCCGAGCCGCTCCAAGGCCGCCTCGATCCTTTCCCGGGCCGACATCACCACGCCGGTGAAGCTGACCCTGCACTACACGACCGACCACTACGGCTCCGCCACCAAGCGGGAGTTCGAGGTGCTCAAGCAGCAGCTCAACTCCAGCGGCCTGTTCAAGGTCGACATCAAGGGCGACGCCTGGGACACCTTCCGCGCCTCTGAGCTCAAGGGCAAGTACGACGTCTACGGCCTCGGCTGGTTCCCCGACTTCCCCGACGCGGACAACTTCATCGCGCCGTTCCTCGACAAGGACAACTTCCTCGCGTCCCCGTACGCGAACAGCACGATCCGGGACCAGCTCATCCCCGAGTCCCGTCGTGAGGCCGACCGGCTGACCGCCTCCAAGAGCCTCACGAGCATCCAGAACATCGTCGCCGACGACGTGCCGGTCCTCCCGCTCTGGCAGGGCAAGCAGTACGTCGCCGCCCGCGACGACATCACCGGAGTCGAGTGGGCGCTGAGCTCCTCCTCGATCCTTCAGCTCTGGGAGCTCGGCCGCGGAGTGAGCGGCTGATCCCAGCGCGAGCCGGCCTTCCCGTCAAGGGGCGGCCGGCTCGCCCGACTTCCGCACCACTGACGACAAGGCACGTACGTGAGAATGCGCAACCAGTGGCTGGTCCTGCCCCTCGGGACGGGACTCACCGCGGCCCTGCTGGCCGGCTGCGGCACCGACCAGGGCGATGCCGCCGGGAAGGGCGGAGCCGTGGTCATGGGAATGTCCGACGACATCCAGGCCACCGATCCGGCGTCCGGCTACGACCCGGGGTCGTGGCTGCTGTTCAACAACGTGTTCCAGTCGCTCCTGAGCTTCCCCAAGGGCAGCACGGAGCCGGAACCCGAAGCCGCCAAGGAGTGCTCCTTCACGGACTCCGGCACCCGCGTCTACTCCTGCACCCTGCGCGACGGCCTCACCTTCAGCAACGGCCACAAGCTCACCTCGAAGGACGTCAAGTTCTCCTTCGACCGCATGATGCACATCGGTGACGACGCCGGCCCGGCGATCATGTTCCCCATGCTCGACAAGGTCGAGACGCCGAACGCCAAGACGGTCGTCTTCAAGCTGAAGCACGCGGACGCCACCTTCCCCAGCAAGATCGCGTCCGGCGCCGGATCCATCGTCGACCACACCTCCTACTCCATGGACGGCCTGCGCACGGACGGCAAGGCGGTCGGCTCCGGCCCCTACAAGCTGGACTCCTTCGACAAGAAGAAGGCCGTCTTCTCGGTCAACCCGGACTACAAGGGCACCGCGAAGGTCCAGAACTCCGGCATGACCATCAAGTTCTTCCACGGCGACCAGGCGGGCCTGAAGAAGGCCCTCGTCGGCGGCGACATCGACCTCGCCTACCGCGGACTTGCCGCCAAGGATATCGCCGGCATCGAGAACTCCACCTCGACGAGCAACACCATGGACGTCGTCGAGGGCACCAGCGCCGAGGTCCAGCACCTGGTCTTCAACATGAAGGACCCCGTCGCCGGACGCCTGTCCGTGCGGAAGGCCATGGCCTACCTGATCGACCGGGACGCCCTGGTCGACGACGTCTACCAGGACACCGCCACCCCGCTGTACTCGATCATCCCGGCGGGTATCAGCGGCCACAACACGGCCTTCTTCGACACCTACGGCGCTCACCCCTCGCCCGCCAAGGCCCGCGCCGCGCTGCGTGCCGACGGCATCACCGGCAAGGTGAAGATCACCCTCTGGTCGACGCCCTCGCGCTACGGCCCCGCCACCGACCAGGAACTCGCGGCTGTCGCCAAGCAGCTCAACGCGAGCGGCCTGTTCGAAGCCGACATGAAGTCCATCGAGTTCGGCCAGTACGAGAAGGACATCAAGACCGGCAAGTACGGCGTGTACGTGAAGGGCTGGGTCCCGGACTACCCGGACCCCGACAACTTCACCCAGCCGTTCTTCGGCCCCGGCAACGTGCTCGGGAACAACTACACCAACAGCACCATCACCGGGAAGATCATCCCGGAGACCGGGGCGCAGAGCGACCGCGCCTCCACCGACCGGGACTTCGAGCAGCTCCAGAACATCGTCGCCGACGAGCTGCCGGTCCTGCCCGTCTGGCAGGCCAAGCAGTACGCCGTCGTCCGCGACAGCGTCTACGGCCTGGAGTCGTGCCTCGACGCGTCGACCGTGTTCCGCTTCTGGGAGATCAGCAAGGGCACTGCGTAGACGCGTCGGTGGCCGCCTCCCCTCGCGGGAGGCGGCCACCGGCCTGTTCTGTCGGACGCTCGCTTCTACTGCGCGCCGGGACGCACCAGACCGCTCTCGTACGCGTACACCGCCGCCTGCACGCGGTCGCGCAGCCCCAACTTGGTCAGCACATGGCCGACATGGGTCTTCACCGTCGTCTCACTGACGAACAGATCCGCCGCGATCTCCGCGTTCGACAGGCCGCGGGCCACGAGCTTGAGGACCTCGACCTCACGCTCGGTCAGCGTGTGCAGTGTGTCGGGCACCGGCTCGTCGCCGGACGGCAGATGGTCCGCGTACTTGTCGAGAAGCCGCCGCGTGATGCTCGGCGCGAGCATCGCCTCGCCCGCCGCGACCACCCGGATCGCCTGCACCAGCTCATTGGCCGGAGCGTCCTTCAGCAGGAAGCCACTGGCGCCGGCACGCAGCGCCTCCACCACGTACTCGTCGAGGTCGAACGTCGTCAGGACGAGCACCTTCGCCGGACCGTCCCGGCCGGGGCCGGTGATCTGCCGGGTCGCCTCGACACCGTCCATCCGCGGCATACGGATGTCCATCAACACCACATCGGGCTGCAGGGCACGGACCTGGTCGAGCGCCTGCAGGCCGTCTCCGGCCTCGCCGACGACCGCGATGTCCTGCTCGGCCTCCAGAATCATCCGGAACCCGGTACGGAGCAGCGGCTGGTCGTCGACCAGTAGGACGCGGATCGCCACGTAACTCTCCTTAGGTAGTCCGGGCCCATTCTGCCCTGCTAGCTGCTCTCCGATCCGGGCACCCCGATCTGAAGCGGATACGGCGGGGGAGTCCCGCCGAACTCCGGGCAAACCGCCTGATGGTCGCACCAACCGCACAGCTTCGTCGGGCGCGGCCGCCACTCGCCCGTCTCCGTGGCCAGCTGGATCGCCTCCCACAGCGCGTGCAGCTTGCGCTCCACCCGCTCCAGGTCCGCCACCACCGGGTCGTACGTCAGCACATCACCGCTGCCCAGATAGACCAGCTGGAGCCGCCGCGGCACGACCCCCTTCAGGCGCCACACCACCAGCGCGTAGAACTTCATCTGGAAGAGCGCGCCCTCCGCGTACTCGGGGCGCGGGGCCTTGCCCGTCTTGTAGTCGACGATGCGGACCTCGCCCGTCGGTGCCACGTCGACCCGGTCGATGATGCCGCGCAGCTTCAGGCCCGAGTCCAGCTGGGCCTCGACGAACAGCTCCCGCTCGGCGGGCTCCAGACGCGTGGGGTCCTCCAGCGTGAACCAGCGCTCGACGAGCTGCTCGGCCTCGCCGAGCCAGCGCGCCATCCGCTCGCCCTCGCCGTCGTCCGCGAACAGCTCGGCCAGCTCCGGCTTCACCTCGCGCAGCCGGTCCCACTGGCCGGGAATGAGCGCCTTGGCCCGCGGGGCCGTCCGCTCTCCCGCCGGAGCGTCGAACAGTCTCTCCAGCACGGCGTGCACCAGCGTGCCGCGCGTCGCCGCCTCGCTCGGCTTCTCGGGCAGCTTGTCGATCACCCGGAACCGGTAGAGCAACGGGCACTGCATGAAGTCGCTCGCGCGCGACGGCGAGAGCGACGCGGGGCGAGCGGCCGCGGAGGCCCCTTCGGTGCTGGTTTCCATGTCGACAGACCTTACGGGCAGCCACTGACAGTCAGGTACGAATGCGTCACGGACGTCCTGGGAAGCGGGGCCCTGCGGCGCCGCAGGGGAGTCGACGAGGGCCACGCCACACCGGACGCATACCATCGACGGCAGACCCCCTCGCCCTGCATGATCGTGCAACGGCAGGAGCGAGGGATTTCTGACGAGGGGACCGAGGGATCACCGTGGACGACAGCGGCCGGCCGCAGCCCGGCAGCGGCACGACGGACGACCACCGGGCCGCCCGCCCCGGCCCCACGCCCCCGGTGCCCCCGACACCCGTGAACGGCGCGGCCCGGGCGAACTCCGAGCCGCACGCGCCGCGGGACCCGGAAGAGCCCCCGCACACGGAACACCCCGACCCCGCCGCCCCTGCCGACGGCGAGGACGCCGCCCCGGCCGACCGGAGCGAGACCTCCGACAGCGCGCCTGACACCGCACCCGGCCCGGACCCGTTCACCGGGCCCGCCTCCGCCGACGGCGACGACAGGCGCCCTGCCGACCCCGAGCCCCCCGCCCGCACCCCGGCGACCAGCGGCCGCCGCCCCACCAAGGCACCCGAGCCCCGAGGCGGGCTGCTCATGGGCCGCCCCTTCGGCGTCCCCGTCTACGTCGCGCCCAGCTGGTTCCTCGTCGCCGCCCTCATCACCTGGGTCTTCGGCGGCCAGCTCGACCACGTCCTGCCCGAACTCGGTGCCGCCCGCTACCTCGTCTCCCTCTTCTTCGCGGTCGCGTTCTACGCCTCCGTACTCGTGCACGAACTCGCGCACACCGTCGTCGCGCTCCGCTACAAGCTGCCGGTGCGCCGCATCCAGCTGCAGTTCTTCGGCGGCGTGTCCGAGATCGAGAAGGAGTCCGAGACACCGGGACGCGAGTTCGTGCTCGCCTTCGTCGGACCGCTGCTCTCCCTCGTCCTGGCCGGCGTCTTCTACCTCGGCATGCTCGCCGTGGAACCCGGCACCGTGCCCGGCGTCCTGCTCGCGGGACTGATGATCTCCAACCTCATCGTCGCCGCGTTCAACCTGCTGCCCGGCCTGCCCCTCGACGGCGGCCGCATGCTCCGCGCGATCGTCTGGAAGATCACCGGCAAGCCCATGAGCGGCACCGTCGCCGCCGCCTGGGTCGGCCGCGCCCTCGCCGTCACCGTCCTCATCGGACTGCCCCTGCTCACCCAGTCCGGAGCCCTCGGCGAAGGCGCCGCGGACGTCAGCGGCATGGACACCGTCACCGACGCCCTGCTCGCCGCCATCCTCGCCGCGATCATCTGGACCGGTGCCGGCAACAGCCTGCGCATGGCCCGCCTGCGCGAACATCTCCCGGAACTGCGGGCCCGCACCCTGACCCGCCGCGCCGTCCCCGTGGAGAGCGCCACCCCTCTCTCCGAGGCCCTGCGCCGCGCCAACGAGGCGGGCGCCCGCGCCCTCGTCATCGTCGACGCCGACGGAGAGCCCAGGTCCCTCGTCCGCGAGGCCGCCATCGTCGGCGTACCGGAACACCGCCGCCCCTGGGTCGCGGTGAGCGGCCTCGCCCAGGACCTCACCGACGGCATGCGCATCTCCGCGGAACTCGCCGGCGAGGAACTCCTCGACACCCTCCGCGCCACCCCCGCCACCGAGTACCTCGTCGTCGAGGAGAGCGGCGCCATCTACGGCGTCCTGTCCGCCGCCGACGTGGAGCGCGCCTTCGTCAAGGCCATGGCCCGACCCTCCTGACCGGGGCCGCACCCCCGCGCCCCTGGTCCGCGGGCCCCTCACGGACCGGTAGGCTGGTCACATGTCCGAACCGACCGGTGCCGCCCGCCGACGCGGGCCCTTCAAGGTCGGGGACCAGGTACAGCTGACCGACCCCAAGGGCCGCCACTACACGTTCACGCTCGAGGCCGGGAAGAACTTCCACACCCACAAGGGTTCCTTCCCGCACGACGAGCTGATCGGCGCTCCCGAGGGCAGCGTTGTCCGCACCACCGGAAACGTCGCCTACCTCGCGCTGCGCCCCCTGCTCCCCGACTACGTCCTGTCCATGCCCCGCGGCGCCGCCGTGGTCTACCCCAAGGACGCGGGGCAGATCCTGGCCTTCGCCGACATCTTCCCGGGCGCACGCGTCGTCGAGGCAGGCGTCGGCTCCGGCTCGCTGAGCAGCTTCCTGCTGCGCGCCATCGGCGACGAGGGCATGCTGCACTCCTACGAGCGCCGCGAGGACTTCGCCGAGATCGCCACGCAGAACGTGGAGCGCTACTTCGGCGGCTCCCACCCCGCGTGGCAGCTCACCGTCGGGGACCTCCAGGACAATCTGAGCGACGTCGACGTGGACCGCGTCATCCTCGACATGCTCGCCCCCTGGGAGTGCCTGGATGTCGTCTCCAAGGCCCTCGTTCCCGGCGGCATCCTCTGCTGCTACGTCGCCACCACCACCCAGCTCGCGCGGACCGTCGAGTCCATCCGCGAGATCGGCTGCTTCAACGAGCCGACCTCCTGGGAGTCGATGATCCGTAACTGGCACGTCGAGGGCCTGGCCGTCCGCCCGGACCACCGCATGATCGGCCACACCGGCTTCCTCCTCACCGCCCGCCGCCTCGCGGACGGCGTCGAGCCGCCCATGCGCCGCCGCCGCCCCGCCAAGGGCGCGTACGGCGAGGACTACTCGGGCCCGAACGCGGACGGCGGCAACGCCGGACGCTGACCCGAGCATCCGACACAACGCAAAGGCGCCGCCGCCGAGTTCCCCGCACACCCGGGGAACTCGGCGGCGGCGCCCGTTCGTTGAGGGGCGGCGCGCACGATACGGCAAGGACAGGTGAGGAAGCTGAGAATCAGCGGACCCTGACGTTCCCCCGCAGTGTGAGGTATGGCACGATGCTGGCCACCCCCACCGGCACAGCCCTCACAGGAGACACTCCTAGTGCAGCACCCCGCCGTCCCGGAACTGGCGCACACCACCACCCGCCCCATCCACTGGCTCGCGACCGCCGCGGCCGTATCGGCCGTCGTCGCGGTCTCCTCGTTCCTGCAGCCCGGCGCGGCCACCGCGGCCCAGCCGGCAACGCAGTCCGTCTCCACCAGAACCACCGCCGCACCGCCCGACCCGGCCGCCGTCCACTTCCCGCTCGAGTGCGGCCCCGCCAAGATCCTCGTGGTGAAGAAGGCCACCGGGGACCTCGACGGTGACGGCAGGCCGGAAACCGTCGCCGTGGTCCGCTGCGACGCCGGCTCCGGCACCCCGCCGAACGGCGTCTACGTCCTCACCCAACCCCATGAGGCCAACGCCGACCCGCGCATCGTCGCCACCCTCGTCGACCCGAAGGACCGGCTCACCGCCGACGACGTGGCGGTACGCGACAAGGCCGTCACCGCCACGCTCCTCGGCTACTCCAGCGCCGCCGTCCCCAGTTGCTGCCCCGACACCGAGGACAAGGCCAAGTGGCAGTGGAAGGGCAACGCGTTCGTACGCTCCACCCCCGCACAGGCCCGCAGCGTCTGACGCGCACCATACGAAAGGGGCCCGTGCCCGCCGGGAACGGCGGCACGGGCCCCTTTCGTTGGCCTTCCCCTACGTCGAGTGACGCCCGGAGACCTCGCGGTCACTCCGCGTCAGGGCCGTAGACCTCCACCCTGTCCGAAACGCGACGTACATGAATGCAGTCGCCCGGGCACTCCTTCGCGGAGTCCACGACGTCGTTCAACAGCGGCAGCGGCACCGGGGTGGTGGCCCCCTGCGCCTGCAACAGCTCGTCCTCCGCGCCCTTCACATAGGCCAGTCCGTCGATGTCCAGCTCGAAGACCTCCGGCGCGTACTGCACGCAGATCCCGTCGCCGGTGCAGAGGTCCTGATCGATCCACACCTCAAGGGCGACACCGCTGTCGATGCCGGATCCGGCCTCCTGCTGCACGCTCATATCTCCTGCCGTTTCCTGCCTCGAACCGCCCCGCGTACCGGCAAGTCGGGCCAGCTCCGACGGGTGTTGAACACTTCGACCCTACAACCGCCCGCTTTCCGATGTTGTTGGGTGGGTATTCCCCTGGCGTGAGGGAGAGCGCAAGGGTGAAGATCGGACACACCCCCTTCGTCTTTGTGATCTAGGGGTTTCAATCGACACCCACCCAGGTAGGGTCTGGAAGCGTCCAGCTCCCCTTGGAGGAGGTGAGGACCGTGGCAGCCCACGACGACGACATGAACCGCGGCATCCGCCCGGGAAGAGGGTCCGACGACCCCGCCGGTCAGATTGCCTATCTTGAGCAGGAGATCGCCGTCCTGCGACGTAAGCTCGCCGACTCTCCGCGTCATACGAGGATTCTCGAAGAGCGGATCGTCGAGCTGCAGACCAACCTGGCCGGCGTGTCCGCACAGAACGAGCGGCTTGCCAACACGCTCAGGGAGGCCCGCGACCAGATCGTGGCCCTCAAGGAGGAAGTCGACCGGCTCGCACAGCCGCCGGCCGGCTTCGGAGTCTTCCTCGTGGCGAACGAGGACGGTACCGCCGACATCTTCACCGGCGGCCGCAAGCTCCGGGTGAACGTGAGCCCCAGCGTGGAGCTCGAAGAGCTCAGGCGCGGCCAGGAAGTGATGCTCAACGAAGCGCTCAACGTGGTCGAGGCCATGGAGTACGAGAGCGTCGGCGACATCGTCACCCTCAAGGAGATCCTCGAGGACGGCGAGCGCGCCCTGGTGGTGGGTCACACCGACGAAGAACGCGTGGTCCGGCTCGCCGAACCGCTCCTCGACATCAACATCCGCCCCGGCGACGCCCTCCTGCTCGAACCCCGATCCGGCTATGTCTACGAAGTCGTACCCAAGAGCGAAGTCGAAGAGCTCGTCCTCGAAGAGGTCCCGGACATCGGCTACGAGCAGATCGGCGGTCTGGGCAACCAGATCGAACTGATCCGCGACGCGGTCGAGCTTCCCTACCTCTACCCGGACCTGTTCAAGGAGCACGAGCTGCGGCCGCCCAAGGGCGTCCTGCTCTACGGACCTCCCGGCTGCGGCAAGACCCTGATCGCCAAGGCAGTGGCCAACTCCCTTGCCAAGAAGGTCGCGGAAGTGACCGGACAGGCCACGGGCAAGAGCTTCTTCCTCAACATCAAGGGTCCCGAACTGCTCAACAAGTACGTCGGCGAGACCGAGCGGCAGATCCGCCTCGTCTTCCAGCGTGCGCGTGAGAAGGCCAGTGAGGGCACGCCCGTCATCGTCTTCTTCGACGAGATGGAGTCCCTCTTCCGCACCCGCGGATCCGGCGTCAGCTCGGACGTGGAGAACACCATCGTCCCCCAGCTGCTCGCCGAGATCGACGGCGTGGAGGGCCTGGAGAACGTGGTCGTGATCGGCGCCTCCAACCGTGAGGACATGATCGACCCCGCGATCCTGCGTCCCGGACGACTCGACGTGAAGATCAAGATCGAGCGCCCGGACGCCGAAGCGGCCAAGGACATCTTCGCCAAGTACCTGACCGCCCGCCTCCCGCTGCACTCCGACGACCTCGGAGAGCATGGCGGCGACCGCGCCAGCACGGTCCACGGAATGATCCAGACCGCCGTGGAGCAGATGTACGCGGAAAGCGAGGAGAACCGCTTCCTCGAGGTCACGTACGCCAACGGCGACAAGGAAGTCCTGTACTTCAAGGACTTCAACTCGGGCGCCATGATCGAGAACATCGTCGGACGCGCCAAGAAGGCGGCCATCAAGGCCTTCCTCGAACACGACCAGAAGGGCCTCAGGGTCTCCCACCTCCTCCAGGCTTGCGTGGACGAGTTCAAGGAGAACGAGGACCTGCCGAACACCACCAACCCGGACGACTGGGCTCGCATCTCCGGTAAGAAGGGCGAACGGATCGTTTACATCCGTACGCTCGTCACCGGAAAGCAGGGCGCGGACACCGGCCGCTCCATCGACACGGTGGCGAACACCGGGCAGTACCTGTAAAAGGCAGGGCGGCTGCGGGTGCCTCTACCGGGTACCCGCAGCCGACTGTTTTCCAGGCAACAATTCCGGCCGACCTTCCGGTTTCTCGGCAGCGGCCGACTCGCAGGCACAGCGACAGCAATGACGGTAATGATCTCCCCACCAGCGCATAGGCGTTCTAGGCTCTTCGGTACCGCCGAGTCGCGCAGCGCGGGGACGGGCACCGCACGCGCACTGGAGAACCAGCGGTACTTGAGCGCCGCCCCCGAACGGGGGCGCCGCCGGGCAAGGAGGGCCGCATGACCGTACGGCGAGTAATGGGCATCGAGACGGAGTACGGGATCTCCGTGCCCGGCCACCCCAACGCCAATGCCATGCTCACCTCATCCCAGATCGTCAACGCCTATGCGGCGGCGATGCACCGGGCGCGACGCGCTCGCTGGGACTTCGAGGAGGAGAATCCGCTGCGCGACGCGCGAGGCTTCGACCTCGCCCGTGAGGTCGCCGACTCCAGCCAGCTCACCGACGAGGACATCGGCCTGGCCAATGTCATCCTCACCAACGGTGCCCGCCTGTACGTCGACCACGCACACCCCGAATACAGCGCCCCCGAGGTCACCAACCCGCGGGACGCCGTCCTGTGGGACAAGGCCGGCGAGCGCATCATGGCCGAGGCCGCCGAGCGCGCCGCCCAGCTCCCCGGCGCCCAGCCGATCCACCTCTACAAGAACAACACCGACAACAAGGGCGCCTCCTACGGCACGCACGAGAACTACCTGATGAAGCGGGAGACCCCCTTCTCGGACATCGTGCGCCACCTGACGCCCTTCTTCGTCTCCCGCCAGGTCGTCACCGGTGCGGGCCGCGTCGGCATCGGCCAGGACGGCCACGAGCACGGCTTCCAGCTCAGCCAGCGCGCGGACTACTTCGAGGTCGAGGTCGGCCTGGAGACGACCCTCAAGCGCCCCATCATCAACACCAGGGACGAGCCGCACGCCGACGCGGAGAAGTACCGCCGCCTGCACGTGATCATCGGCGACGCGAACCTCTCGGAGATCTCGACCTATCTCAAGCTGGGCACGACGGCCCTGGTCCTCTCCATGATCGAGGACGGCTTCATCGCTGTCGACCTGGCCGTGGACCAGCCCGTACGCACCCTCCACCAGGTCTCCCACGACCCCGGCCTGCAACACCTGATCACCCTCCGCAGCGGCCGCACGCTCACCGCGGTGCAGCTCCAGATGGAGTACTTCGAGCTGGCCAGGAAGTACGTCGAGGAGCGCTACGGTGCGGACGCCGACGAGCAGACCAAGGACGTCCTGACCCGCTGGGAGGACGTGCTCGGCCGCCTGGAGACCGACCCGATGAGCCTGGCCGGAGAGCTCGACTGGGTCGCCAAGCGGCAGCTCATGGAGGGCTACCGCCGCCGCGACAACCTCGACTGGGACGCCGCCAGGCTCCACCTCGTCGACCTCCAGTACGCCGACGTGAGGGCCGAGAAGGGCCTGTACAACCGTCTCGTGGCCCGCGGCCGGATGAAGCGGCTCCTGGACGAGCCGGAGGTCGAGAGGGCCCGTACGAAGCCGCCGGAGGACACCAGGGCGTACTTCCGCGGGCGCTGCCTGGAGCAGTACGCGGACGACGTCGCCGCGGCCTCCTGGGACTCGGTGATCTTCGATCTCCCCGGCCGTGACTCCCTGCAGCGGGTCCCAACCCTCGAACCCCTTCGCGGAACGCGTAATCACGTGAAGGAGCTGCTCGACCGGTGCCGCACGGCCGAAGATCTGGTCCGGGTGCTGTCCGGAGGCTGAAAAGCCGGCGGCAGGGGAATCACATGGGTGGGCCTCGCACGTTGGACGAAGTGCGGGGCCGATGTCGGACCCGGCTTGTAGGGTCTGATCAAGAACGTCGAACCGAGCGGGGTGAGGTAGATGGCGACCAAGGACACCGGCGGCGGACAGCAGAAGGCGACGCGCTCCACCGAGGAGGTCGAGGAGCAGGCGCAGGACGCGCAGGCTTCCGAGGACCTCAAGGAACGCCAGGAGAAGCTGAGCGACGACGTGGACTCCGTGCTGGACGAGATCGATGATGTCCTCGAGGAGAACGCCGAGGACTTCGTGCGGAGCTTCGTTCAAAAGGGTGGCGAGTAGCTCGTTCCACCTTTGATCTGAAGGTGGCGTGGCCGGGGTGCCGGGGGCGGGCAGGCCGTCGACCGAAGCCGTCCCAAGCACCCGGCCACTGATGTGGATCACCGCCGTCCGGCGGGTAGGGTCCCTGACGTACTGTGCTTCAACTGCAATTCGGCCATCGGCAAGTTGGGATGTTCATCCTGACGTCCTCCGTCGCGCCGCCGCCTACGTGGAAGGAATCGCGTGGAAGCCAACACTCGTAGCACCGGGCGTCTACCAGCTGCCTTCCTGACGCCCGGGTCGTCGTCCTTCGTGGACTTTCTGGCCGTGCACCAGCCTGAAATCCTGCCCGGGAACCGCGAGTTGCCGGTGAAGGGTGCGATCGAGGCGCCGCACGGCACGACGATCGTGTCCATCACGTTCCCCGGCGGTGTGGTCCTCGCCGGTGACCGCCGGGCCACCATGGGCAACATGATCGCTCAGCGCGACATCGAGAAGGTCTTTCCGGCGGACGAGTACTCGGCGGTGGGCATCGCCGGTACGGCCGGTCTGGCCGTGGAGATGGTGAAGCTCTTCCAGCTGGAGCTGGAGCACTTCGAGAAGGTGGAAGGCGCCCAGCTGTCGCTGGAGGGCAAGGCGAACCGGCTCTCGACCATGATCCGGTCGAACCTCGGCATGGCCATGCAGGGCCTCGCCGTGGTGCCGCTGTTCGCGGGGTACGACGTGGACCGCGGCAAGGGCCGCATCTTCTCGTACGACGTCACGGGCGGGCGGAGCGAGGAGCACGGGTACGCGGCGACGGGTTCCGGGTCGATCTTCGCGCGTGGCGCCATGAAGAAGCTCTACCGCGACGATCTGACGGAGGCCGAGGCCACGACGCTCGTCGTGCAGGCGCTCTACGACGCGGCGGACGACGACTCGGCGACCGGTGGTCCCGATGTGGCGCGCCGGATCTACCCGATCGTCACCGTGATCACGGACGACGGGTTCCGCAGGCTCACCGACGAGGAGGGTGCGCAGATCGCCCGTTCCATCCTCGAGCGCCGGCTGGAGCAGCCCGACGGCCCGCGGGCCGCGCTTCTCTGACCGGTGTGTATCCGTCATGCCCGAAGCGCCATTCGCCCGAGACTTGAGTCACTGAGTCACTGACAGAAAGGGACGGACAGCCGGTGTCGACGCCGTTCTATGTCTCACCCCAGCAGGCCATGGCCGACCGGGCGGAGTACGCCCGCAAGGGCATCGCCCGCGGTCGCAGCCTGGTTGTGCTGCAGTACGCCGATGGCATCGTGTTCGTCGGCGAGAACCCGTCCCGCGCGCTGCACAAGTTCAGCGAGATCTACGACCGGATCGGCTTCGCCGCCGCCGGTAAGTACAACGAGTACGAGAACCTGCGGATCGGCGGTGTGCGCTACGCCGACCTGCGGGGTTACACCTACGACCGCGACGATGTGACCGCGCGTGGCCTGGCGAATGTGTACGCGCAGACGCTGGGCACGATCTTCTCGAGCAGCGCCGAGAAGCCGTACGAGGTGGAGCTGGTGGTCGCCGAGGTCGGGTCCGAGCCCGAGGGTGACCAGATCTACCGCCTTCCGCACGACGGCTCGATCGTCGACGAGCACGGCTCGGTCGCGGTCGGGGGTAACGCGGAGCAGATCAGCACCTATCTGGATCAGCGCCACCGGGACGGGATGACTCTCGCGGAGGCGCTGAAGCTGGCGGTGCAGGCGCTGTCGCGGGACACCAACGGCAGTGAGCGGGAGATCCCCGCGGAGCGGCTCGAGGTGGCGGTTCTCGACCGCACGCGCCCGCAGCAGCGGAAGTTCAAGCGCATTGTGGGGCCGCAGTTGTCGCGGCTGCTCGAGGCCGGCGCGGCGACGTCCGCCGAGCCCGTGGAGAGCAGTGACGCGGAGTCCGAAGACGAGGAGTGAGCAGGGTTTCCTGCACGTGTGCGGCGCCCCGATCGCAGTAGCGGTCGGGGCGCCGTTCGTCGTATCAGCCGGCGGGCGCGGCCGTGGAGCCGCGGACGACCAACTCGACGGGGAGCGCGGCGGTTTCCGGAGCGCGACCGTCCAGGACGGCGAGGAGCGCGGCCATGCCTCGCTCGCCGAAGAGCTCCGCGGGGAGCCGGACGGTGGTGAGTTCGGGCTCGACGGCGGTGGCGAGGGCGAGGTCGTCGAAGCCGGTGACGGAGAGGTCGTCGGGGATGCGCAGGCCCAGTCTGCGGGCGGCCTTGTAGGCGCCGGTGGCGAGTTTGTCGTCGTCGCAGACGATGGCGGTGGGGCGGGGGCCGGGGGCGGTGAGCGCGGCCTGTGCGGCGGTGCGGGCTGCCTCGACCGTCAGGTGTGAGTGCACGGTGCGGACGTGAGTTCCGGGGACGCGGGAGATGCGGCCGGCGAGTTCGTGGGCGCGTACGTCGAAGGTCCAGGAGGGCACGGCGGACGCGAGGTGCAGGAACCGGCGGTGGCCGAGGGCGAGCAGATGGTCCGTCACCTGGCGCATTCCGTCGGCGATGTCGAGGTTGACGGTGGCGGCTCCGGTGGCGGCTCCGGTGGCGGCCGTGTCGTCGGGGTCGCTGTCGAGCATGACGAGGGGCAGTCCGCCACCGCGGATGGCGGTGACGGCGTCGGAGGCCATGGAGGAGGCGAGTACGCCGTCGAGGGCCGCGCGCGCGGAGTCGAAGGGGTCGCGGGCGGGGCCGATGCCTTCGGGGGAGGGGTAGAGCACGACGCCGAAGCCGTGCTCGGCCGCGACGCGGGCGGCGCCGGTGTACACGCCGGCGAAGAACTCGTTGGTGAGGGCGGGGACCACGAGGAGGGCGGTGCGGGTGCGGCCGAGGCGCAGGTTGCGGGCGGCGAGGTTGGGGCGGTAGCCGAGGTCGCGGGCGGCGGCGCGGACGCGTTCGGCGGTGGCCTCGGCCACGCGGCCGCGCCATTTGTCGCCGAGCACGAGGGAGACGGCGGCCTGGGAGACCCCGGCGGCGCGGGCGACGTCGCGGCTGGTGGGGCGCGCCGGGGCCGTCTCGTCTGACCCGGTCGTCACTCATGCCTCCGTGGGGTGCGCGGCGGGGCCTTTCGGGTGGACCCCTGGCCTGCGGACATGGTACGTATGACCCTCGAAGTTATACGTAAAACCTATGCGCCTCGGGGCGGCGAGAGGGCGGGCGATGGCCGCGGGATATACGGAGATCCTCAAGGCGCGGCACGCGTCGCGGCTGCTGGTGGGCACCCTGGTGGGGCGGCTGCCGAACGCGACGGCCGCCATCGCGATCGTGCTGTTCGTCCGCGCGGAGGGCGGCACGTACAGCCTGGCCGGGGCACTCGCCGCGGTGTACGGCGTCGCCAACGCGGTGGGCCAGCCGCTGCTCGGCCGGCTCGTGGACCTGCGAGGGCAGCCGGGAGTGCAGTTCCCCGCGGCCCTGGCGTCGGCACTCGCCATGACCGTCTTCGCCTTCGCCGGGACCGGATCACCGGCGCTCGCCTACGTCGCGGTGGCCGCGGCCGGACTGTTCACGCCGCCGCTGGAGGGCGGACTGCGCGCGCTGTGGCCGAATGTGCTGCCGCGCGAGGATCAGGTCCACACCGCGTACGCGATGGACGCCGTGGCGCAGGAAGTCATGTTCACCGTCGGGCCGCTGCTCGTCACCGTGTGCGTCTCCCTGTGGTCGGCGCAGGCCGCGCTCGTCGTCCTGAACGTCGTCGGCGTGCTCGGCGCGCTCTCGGTGGTGGTGTCGCAGCCTTCGCGTGCGTGGCGCTCGGCGCCGCGTGAGGCGCACTGGCTGGGCGCCCTGCGCTCGCCGGGACTCCTCGCTCTCCTCGGTGCGTTCCTGTTCATCGGGACGGCGCTGGGCTCGATCACGGTGGCGGGTGTCTCGTACGCGGACGGGCACGGCGGTGATGTGACCTACGGCTGGCTGATGGCGGCGCTCGGGCTGGGCGCGCTGGTCGGTGGCTCCGTGTACGGGGCGCGGCAGTGGGCCGGAGCCCCCGAGCGGCGGCTGCCCCGGCTGGTGGCCCTGCTGGCCCTGTTCTACGTGCCGCTGGTGCTCATGCCGGGCGTCGTGGCCATGACGGCGCTGACGGCCCTCGCGGGTGTGTTCCTCGCCCCGTCGATCGCGTGCGCGTTCATCATCGTGGACCGGCACGCGCCGCGGGGCACGGTGACGGAGGCGTTCTCGTGGCTCGTGACGACGTTCACGGTGGGTACGTCGGTCGGAACCGCCGTGGCCGGACCGGTCGTCGAGTGGGGCGGCACGGTGTGGGGCTTCGCCGTTCCCGGAGCCGCTGGCGTGGCCGCGCTGCTCGTGCTCCTCGCCACCGGACGGGTCCTCGCAGCTCCCCGTGGCGCCGGGCGTGTCGCGGGCTCATCGGAAAATGATCGAAACGGTGCTGTCGAACCCGGTTTCAGTACAGGGCATCAGGCGTAATGTTCACTCATGGACCGCCGCATTTTCGGGCTGGAGAACGAGTACGGCGTCACATGTACGTTTAGGGGACAGCGCCGCCTGTCTCCTGACGAGGTGGCGCGGTACCTCTTCCGCCGTGTCGTGTCATGGGGCCGCAGCAGCAATGTCTTTCTGCGGAACGGCGCCCGCCTCTATCTCGATGTCGGGTCACATCCGGAATACGCAACTCCCGAATGTGACAACGTGACCGAGTTGGTCACGCACGACAAAGCGGGCGAGCGCATTCTGGAAGGCCTGCTCGTCGACGCCGAACGCCGCCTGCACGAGGAGGGAATCGCGGGCGACGTCTATCTCTTCAAGAACAACACCGACTCGGCGGGAAACTCCTACGGCTGCCACGAGAACTATCTGGTGGCCCGTCACGGGGAGTTCTCGCGACTCGCGGACATCCTCATTCCGTTCCTGGTCACACGGCAACTGCTGTGCGGCGCGGGCAAGGTGCTGCAGACTCCACGCGGTGCCGTGTACTGCGTGAGCCAGCGTGCCGAGCACATCTGGGAGGGCGTGTCCTCCGCGACCACGCGTTCCCGCCCCATCATCAACACCCGCGACGAACCGCACGCGGACGCCGAGCGCTACCGGCGCCTGCACGTCATCGTCGGCGACTCGAACATGTCCGAGACGACGATGCTCCTCAAGGTGGGCGCGACCGACCTCGTGCTCCGCATGATCGAGGCGGGCACGGTCATGCGTGACCTCACACTGGAGAACCCGATCCGGGCCATCCGCGAGGTCAGCCACGACATCACCGGCCGGCGCAAGGTGCGTCTGGCCAGCGGCCGCGAGGCATCCGCCCTCGAGGTGCAGCGCGAGTACTACGAGAAGGCCGTGGACTTCTGCGAGCGCCGCGGGATCCGCACCGGCACCGTCGAGCAGGTCCTCGAACTGTGGGGCCGCGTTCTCGACTCGATCGAGGCCGAGGACCTCGACCGGATCGGCACCGAGATCGACTGGGTGATGAAGTACAAGCTCATCGAGCGGTACCGGGCCAAGCACAACATGACCATGTCGCATCCGCGGGTCGCGCAGATAGATCTCGCGTATCACGACATCCACCGCCGCAGGGGCCTCTACTACCTTCTGGAGAGGAAGGGACAGGCGGCCCGCATCTGCAACGACCTCAAGATCTTCGAGGGCAAGTCGGTGCCGCCGCAGACGACGCGCGCGAGGCTGCGGGGCGACTTCATCCGCAGGGCCCAGGAACAGCGTCGTGACTTCACGGTCGACTGGGTGCACCTGAAGCTGAACGACCAGGCGCAGCGGACGGTGCTGTGCAAGGACCCCTTCCGGTCGGTGGACGACCGGGTGGAGAAGCTGATCGCCGGAATGTAGGACGACCGGCTCACCGTCGGCCAAAGGCCCCGTACACGATCCGTGTACGGGGCCTTTGCTGTGCGTGCGGTACCCCGGGCAAGGGACGCGAGGGCCTACAGTGGCTGAACCGTACTCATGTAACCCGCAACCTGAGGATCACTGTGCGACGCCGACTTGCTGCTCTGCTCATCGTCCCGGCTCTGGCGCTGACCGCGACGGCGTGCGGGGGTGATGACAACAAGAAGAGCGACACGGACAAGGCGGATTCGGCGTCCTCCTCGCCCCAGGCCGAGGCGGCCGCGCCCAAGCCCGTCGACTCGGCCTCGCCCATGCCGGAGATCAGCGGCGCTGTCGGCAAGCAGGCGACGATCACCGTGCCGAAGGCCCAGCCGAGCGGCAAGTTCGTCGTGCACACGCTGTCGCAGGGTGACGGTGCCGTGGTCAAGAAGGACGACCTGGTGTCGATGAACTTCACCGGCAAGGTCTGGAAGAGCGGCAAGGACCTCGGCAGCTCCTACCAGGCGGGCGGCAGCCCGCAGCTGATCACCGCGGGTTCGAAGTCGGTCATCCCGGCGTTCTCGGACGCCCTGGTCGGCCAGAAGGAGGGCAGCCGCGTCCTCGTCGTGGCGCCGCCCGCCGCCGGCTTCGGCAGCCAGGGCAACCAGCAGGCGGGCGTCACCGGCACCGACACGCTGGTCTTCGCGATCGACGTCGGCAAGATCACCCCGAAGATGGTGACGGGCACGCAGGCGTCCATCCCGTCGGACCTGCCGCAGATCAAGGCCGACAAGCCGGAGCCCGCGACGATCTCCGTGCCGAAGAACGACCCGCCGAAGAAGCTGGTCGACAAGGTCCTGATCCAGGGCAAGGGCGCCGAGGTCAAGAGCGGCAAGACGGTCACCATGCAGTACAGCGGTGCCGCCTGGAAGATCAACGAGGGCAAGCCGAAGGCGACGCTCTTCGACTCGTCGTGGAACACCGGCCAGCCCTTCACCACGGTGATCGGCCAGGGACAGGTCATCCCGGGCTGGGACAAGGGTCTCGTCGGCAAGCACGTGGGCGACCGCGTCCTCCTGGTGATCCCCGCCGACCAGGCGTACGGCAAGGAGGCCAAGGGCGACACGCTCCCGGCCAACTCGACGCTCGTGTTCGTCGTCGACATCCTGGCCACGTCCTGACCCTGCGGGATGCAAGACTGTCCGGGTTGCCCAACCGTTTAGCAGCAGGAGCAAGAGACGTGAGCATCGAGAAGCCCGAGATCGACTTCCCCGAGGGCCAGCCGCCGGCTGACCTGGAGATCAAGGAGATCTGGGAGGGTGACGGCGCCGTCGCCAAGCCCGGCGACTACGTCAAGGTCCACTACGTGGGCGTGGCCTTCTCCACCGGCGAGGAGTTCGACGCCTCCTGGAACCGCGGCAACCCGCTGGAGTTCCAGCTCGGCGCCGGCCAGGTCATCACCGGCTGGGACAAGGGCATCCAGGGCATGAAGGTCGGCGGTCGCCGCCGGCTGACCATCCCCGCCCACCTCGCCTACGGCGAGCGTGGCGCCGGCGGCGGCGTGATCGCCCCCGGCGAGACGCTGATCTTCGTCTGCGACCTGATCGGCGTCTGATCGTCATCGACGCGGTCGCCGTCTGATCAGACTGTGACCA
The DNA here is from genome assembly GCF_055582645.1 of Streptomyces sp. NPDC107517. NCBI lineage: Bacteria > Bacillati > Actinomycetota > Actinomycetes > Kitasatosporales > Streptomycetaceae > Streptomyces > Streptomyces sp. NPDC107517. The sequence continues at coordinate 241,860 of NZ_JBVJPM010000005.1, forward strand.
CAAGCGGTCAACTCTGGGCCCATGCCTTCTGGCATGGGCCCAGCCCGTATCCCCTCCACCGCCCTCCACCGAATCCCTTTGGGACGCACCCCCTGTCCTCGGCTTTTGCCACGACACCCCGGAGCGGTACGGTCGACGTTCGGATGGGGGAGAGCCAGGGGGCTCTCGAAGAGAGGACGTAGGGCGTCGATGGCCATTGCGAAGGCCGAGCGGCTGATGAATCTGGCGCTGTGTCTGCTCGGGACGGGACGCCCGCTCAGCAAGCGTGAGCTGCGCGGTTCCATCGAGGCCTACCTGGAAGCCAACTCCGACGACAGCTTCAACCGGATGTTCGAGCGGGACAAGGACGACCTGCGCGAGCTCGGCCTGGTCATCGCGACCGTGGAGAGCCTCGACGGCGAGATCGGCTACCTCGCCCGCCGCGACAGCAACCGGCTGCCGCCCGTCACCCTCGACGCCGAGGAGGCCGCCGCGCTCGGCCTGGCCGCGAAGGTCTGGCAGCAGGCCCGCCTCGCCGGCGCCGCGAGCGGAGCCCTGCAGAAGCTGCGGGCCGCGGGCCTCCCCGAGGACGTCGACCCCTACGAGGCGCACTCCGCCCTCGAACCCCGCATCCCGGCGCACGAGACGTCGTTCGAGCCGCTGATGCTGGCCTGCCGCGACCGCCGGCCCGTGGTCTTCGACTACCGCAAGGCCACCGCCGCGCGGCCCGAGCAGCGGCATGTCGAGCCGTGGGCGCTCGAGTGCTGGCGCGGCCACTGGTATCTCGCCGGCTGGGACCGCGACCGCGGCGCCGAACGCGTCTTCCGGCTCTCCCGCATCACCGGCAAGGTCCGCTCCCGCGCCGGCCGTTTCACCGCCGACGTGCCCGACGTCGTGACGGTCCGCGAGACCGTCGCGAGCTGGGCCGGCGAGACCGCCGACCGCACGGCCCTCATCAGGCTGCGCTCCGGTTCCGGCTATCCGCTGCGCGCCAAGGCCTCGGCCGTACGCGATCTCGGCGACGGCTGGGACGAGCTGGAGATTCCTTACGGGCACGGGCTCGACGCCTGGTTGGTCGAGTTCGGGCCCGACGTGGTCGTCCTCGAACCCGCCGAGCTGCGGGCCGAGGTCGTCGACCGGCTGCGCGCCGTGGCCAAGGGCTGAGGGGAACGAGGACCAATGGCCACGAACGCCATCGACCAGACCCGGCGGATGCTGTCCCTCGTGACGTATCTGCGGGAGCGCCCCGGCGCGCGCGTCGAGGATGTCGCCCGCGCTTTCGGGATCACCGAGGACGAGCTGATCTCGGACCTCGACATCCTGCCGCTGTGCGGGACGAGCTTCCGCGGAGGCGACCTCCTCGACATCGACACGGACGGCGACCGCATCTGGTGGCACAACCCGGACGATGTCGCCGCGCCGCTGCGGCTCGCCGCCGACGAGGCGACAGCGCTGCTCGTCGCCGCGCGCGCCGTGTCCACGCTGCCCGGCCTCAGGGAGAGCGACCGGCTCGCGCTGCTCCGGGCCACCGCGAAGCTGGAGGCCGCGGCCGGCGAGGCGGCCGGGGCGAGTGCCCGGCTCTCCGTGACCTTCGAGGCCGAGGGCGGCGTCTTCGCCGACGTCGACCGGGCCATCTCGGAGCGGCGCCGGCTGTGGATCCGCTACTACTCCCCGGCTCGCGACGAGCTCACCGAGCGGGAGATCGACCCGATTCGCCTGGTGAGCGTCGGCCACACCTACGTAGAGGCCTGGTGCCGGCGCTCCGAGGCGCGGCGCACCTTCCGGCTCGACCGGGTCGCCGAGATCCGGATCCTGGACGAGCCGTCCGCGCCGCCGGAGATCGAACTGAGGGACCTGTCCGAGGGGCTCGTGCAGCCCGCGGCCGAGGACCCCGAGGTCGTGGTCGAGGTCGGTCCTGGCGGACGCTGGGTCGCGGAGTACTACCCGCACGACAGCGCGGAGGAGTTGGCCGACGGCGGCCTGCGGATCACGCTGCGCACGCCGGACCCGTCCTCGCTGAAGCGGCTGGCGCTCCGGCTCGGCCGCGACGGGCGCATCGTCTCGCCGGTCGGGCTCGCCGAGAGTGCGCGGCAGGCTGCCGGGGAGGCGCTGGCCGCGTACGACGGTCAGGGGTAGGGCCGTTGGCCGCGGGCGGGTCCGTGACGACCCTCATGCGTGCGGTCCGGTGAGAAGGGTGGGTGTGCCGTCGACCGCGGTGCGGCCCGGGGGGTGCCAGAAGTTCGGGAAGTTCTGAAAAGTCTGGGATGGTCGAAATGGGTGGATTGTCTACGGTGGTGGGTCCGGTGCTGTTCAAGGCCGCCTGCCCCGACTGCCGTGAGCGCTTCGAACTCTCCGCAGGGGCCCTGCGCCTGGCGATCGGCGCCACCCGACGCACCACGTTCTACTCGTTCACATGCCCCGGATGCGGGGCCGCCGTACGCAAGCCGGCCGGGGAGCGCATCATCGAACTCCTCACCGGCGGAGGGGTGAGCACGCTCCGCCTCCATCAGACCGTCTAGGCTCGGCGCATGTTCTGGGCGATGCTGGCGATTGCTGTGGGGTTCGTGGGGCTCGCCGTGCTCGGCGTGCTCGCGGTCAAGGTCTTTGTCGAGGCTCAGCGCCTCGGGCGCCAAGTCGCCGACACCACACAGCAGATCAACCGCGCGGCGGAGGATCTGGAGCGAGCGGCGACCGCCACGGCCCGCACGAGCCGCGAACTCCTCTGATCGCACGACCCGCCGTAATGTGACGCGGGAGACAGTGCTGGTAAGCGCTTTACCCCTGTGCCCTGTCCGGTTGCCGGGACGGGCGGGTACGCTGCGAGGCGCGGCCCGTCGAGCGAGGCGCGGACCGCAACTGGGAGTACGCAGAGGGATTGCCCCCTGTTCACCCCTGCGGGATACGATCGCTGCCAGCACGGTGGTCGGACATCAGTCCGACCTGTACCGGCAGCCCCGCCCCTGCCGCCTCGGTGAGAAGGTAAACGCTTATGTTCGGAAAGATCGGCGCCCCCGAGATCATTCTGATCCTCGTCGTCATCGTCCTGCTGTTCGGCGCGAAGAAGCTTCCCGACATGGCGCGCTCGCTGGGCAAGTCGGCCCGCATCCTCAAGAGCGAGGCCAAGGCGATGAAGTCCGACGGTCAGCAGACCGCGCCGGCCGACCCGCCGCAGCACGACGGTCAGACCCCGGCGCAGCGCACGATCAAGGCCGCCCCCGGTGACGTGACCGGCGGCCGCCCGGTCACCGAGCCGACCGACCAGACTTCGCAGCGCTGATCCCGGGCCGCCCCGCGAAGGCGGCCTGTCGCACGAGATGAGGACGTGGGTTGCTCAAGTCTGCCCGCAAGACGGAGAAGGATCCCGAGGGGCGGATGCCGCTCGCGGAACACCTGCGTGAGCTACGCAACCGGCTCACGAAGGCCCTGCTGGCCATCGTCGTCGTCACGATCGTCGCCGCCTTCTTCTACAAGGACATCATCGAGTTCTTCACCAATCCGGTGCTCGACTCGGTGGGCTGCAAGTCGAGCTTCGCCGAGCTCGCCGCACAGGCGAACAAGGGACAGCACGACGAGACGTGCGCGCGGATCGTGCTCAACGGTCTGCTGACGCCGTTCACGCTCGCGCTGAAGATCTCGCTGATGGCGGGCGTCGTGCTCGCGTCGCCGGTCTGGCTCTACCAGCTGTGGGGCTTCGTCGCGCCCGGCCTGCACAAGCACGAGAAGAAGTACGCGACCGCTTTCGTCGCCACCGGCTTTCCGCTGTTCCTGTGCGGCGCCTTCTTCGCGTACAAGACCCTCCCCACGATGGCGAGGGTGCTGCTCGACTTCTCGCCGGGCGGTGTCGACAACCAGCTGCCGCTGGACGATCTCCTGGACCTGATCACACGCATGGTGGTCGTGTTCGGGCTCTCCTTCGAGCTGCCGCTGCTTCTCGTGATGCTCAACCTCACCGGGGTACTCACGGGCAAGCGGATGATCGGGTGGTGGCGCGCCATGATCATGGGCATCACGGTCTTCGCGGCCGTGGCCACGCCCAGCACCGATCCGCTGAGCATGCTGGCGCTCGCCGGACCCATCTGGGTCCTGTACTTCGCGGCCGCCGGTTTCTCCCTGCTCAACGACCGTCGCAAGGCCAGGGACCGCGAGGACCTGGACGACGACGAGGCCTCCGACCTGGACCTCACGCCCGAGCCCGTCTCGGCCAGCAGCGGGCTGCCCGAGCAGGCGAGCTCGGACCATGACCGGGTGAACGGTTATGACGACGTGACCTGACAGGGCGGCACGATCTTGTAAGGTCCGCCCGTGACCAGCGAGATCACCCTCTTCGTCAATCCCACCGCGGGACGCGGCCGGGGCGCCCATGCGGCGCAGCCGGCCGCTTCCGCGTTGCGGGCGGCCGGTTTCTCCGTACGTACGGTCGTGGGGGAGGACGCCGATGATGCCCTCACGCGCGCGCGTGCCGCGGTCCACGACGGCACCGGAGCGCTCATAGCCGTCGGCGGTGACGGCATGGCCAACCTGGCGCTCCAGGCCGTCGCGGGCACCCGCACCCCGCTCGGCGTCATCGCCGTCGGCACCGGCAACGACTTCGCCCGCTCCCTCGAGCTGCCCGTACGGGACCCGGCGGCGGCCGGGGCGCTCGTGGCCGATGCCCTCAAGGGGGAGCGGATACGCGAGCTCGACCTGGGGCGGGCCGACGGACACTGGTTCGGCACCGTCCTGGCCTCGGGTTTCGACTCCCGCGTCAATGACCGGGGCAACCGGATGCGCTGGCCCGGCGGCCGCTTCAAGTACGACCTCGCGATCGTCGCCGAGCTCGCCGCGTTCAAGCCCGTCCCGTACCGGATCACCCTGGACGACGGCCCCGCGCTGGAGGTCGAGGCCACGCTCGTCGCCGTGGGGAACGGGACGTCGTACGGGGGTGGCATGAAGATCTGTGCCGGTGCCGACATGACCGACGGGCTCTTCGACATCACGGTCGTCGGGAACTGCTCGCGGGCCACGTTGCTCAGGGTCTTCCCGCGCGTCTACAAGGGGACCCACCTCGACCACCCCGTGGTCACCGTCCACCGCGCGAAGAAGGTCGAGCTGGCTGCCGAGGGGATCACCGGATACGCCGACGGGGAGCCGCTCGGAAGCCTGCCCCTGACCGCCGAGTGCGTGCCGCGGGCCGTCCGGGTCATCGGGCCCTGACCCCCTGAGATCTTGAGGCCCGACCTATGAGATCTTGGGCCCAAATCCCCGGGATCATGGCGCCGCGACCCGGGAAATCATGGGCCCCGGGCCCCGGAAATCATGGGCCCCGGGCCCCGGAAGAGGCCGATCACAATAAAGATCGTCCGTTGTCAGTGGTGGCCGGTAGTCTCGAAAGCACGATGACAGAGGACCTCTCACCGGCCGAGCGGTACGCGGCAGCACGTAAGCGCGCTGCCGAGCAGGCCACCGCGCTCGCCGACTTCCGCGAGATGTACGACTTCGGCCTCGACCCCTTCCAGATCGAGGCGTGTCAGGCTCTCGAGTCGGGCAAGGGCGTCCTGGTGGCCGCGCCCACCGGCTCCGGCAAGACGATCGTCGGCGAATTCGCCGTCCACCTGGCCCTCCAGCAGGGCAAGAAGTGCTTCTACACGACCCCCATCAAGGCACTGTCGAACCAGAAGTACGCCGACCTGGCCAAGCGGTACGGCGCCGACAAGGTCGGTCTCCTGACCGGCGACAACAGCGTGAACGCGGACGCTCCGGTGGTCGTCATGACCACCGAGGTCCTCAGGAACATGCTCTACGCGGGCTCGCAGACCCTCCTCGGCCTCGGCTACGTGGTCATGGACGAGGTGCACTACCTCTCCGACCGCTTCCGCGGCGCCGTCTGGGAAGAGGTGATCATCCACCTCCCGGAGTCCGTCACCCTGGTCTCCCTCTCGGCGACGGTGTCGAACGCGGAGGAGTTCGGCGACTGGCTCGACACCGTGCGCGGCGACACCGAAGTGATCGTCTCCGAGCACCGGCCCGTGCCCCTGTTCCAGCATGTCCTCGCCGGGCGCCGGATGTACGACCTCTTCGAGGAGGGCGAGGGCCGCAAGAAGGCCGTCAACCCGGATCTGACGCGCATGGCCCGCATGGAGGCCAGCCGTTCGTACAACCCGCGCGACCGCCGCAAGGGCAAGATGGTGCGCGAGGCGGACCGCGAGCGCGAGCGCAGACAGCGCTCCCGGATCTGGACACCCGGCCGCCCCGAGGTCATCGAGCGCCTCGACAGCGAGGGCCTGCTGCCCGCGATCACGTTCATCTTCAGCCGCGCCGCCTGCGAGGCCGCCGTACAGCAGTGCCTGTACGCGGGCCTGCGGCTCAACGACGAAGAGGCCCGCGCCCGCGTCCGCGAGATCGTGGAGGAGCGCACGGCCGCGATCCCCGACGAGGACCTGCACGTCCTCGGCTACTTCGAGTGGCTCGAAGGCCTGGAGCGCGGCATCGCCGCCCACCACGCGGGCATGCTGCCGACGTTCAAGGAGGTCGTCGAGGAGCTCTTCGTACGGGGCCTCGTGAAGGCCGTCTTCGCGACGGAGACCCTCGCCCTCGGCATCAACATGCCGGCCAGGTCCGTCATCCTGGAGAAGCTCGTCAAGTGGAACGGCGAGCAGCACGCCGACATCACGCCCGGCGAGTACACCCAGCTCACCGGCCGGGCCGGCCGGCGCGGCATCGACGTCGAGGGCCACGCGGTCGTCCTGTGGCAGCGCGGCTTCAGCCCCGAGCACCTGGCGGGACTCGCGGGCACGCGCACGTACCCGCTGCGCTCCAGCTTCAAGCCGTCGTACAACATGGCGGTGAATCTGGTCGAGCAGTTCGGCCGGCACCGCTCGCGCGAGCTGCTCGAGACGTCCTTCGCGCAGTTCCAGGCCGACAAGTCGGTCGTCGGGATCTCCCGCCAGGTCCAGCGCAATGAGGAGGGCCTGGACGGCTACAAGGCCTCCATGACCTGCCACTTGGGGGACTTCGAGGAGTACGCGCGGCTGCGCCGCGAGCTCAAGGACCGCGAGACGGACCTCGCCAAGCAGGGGGCGGCCCAGCGGCGCGCCGCGGCGGCCGCCGCCCTGGAGAAGCTCAAGCCGGGCGACGTCATCCACGTCCCCTCCGGCAAGTTCGCCGGCCTCGCACTCGTACTCGACCCCGGCATCCCGGCCGGCCGGTCGAACGGACACCGTGGCTTCGAGCAGCACGACGGCCCGCGCCCGCTGGTCCTGACCGCCGAACGCCAGGTCAAGCGACTCGCGTCGATCGACTTCCCGGTGCCCGTCGAGGCGCTTGAGCGGATGAGGATCCCCAAGTCGTTCAACGCGCGCTCGCCCCAGTCGCGGCGGGACCTCGCGTCCGCGCTGCGCACCAAGGCCGGCCACATCGTGCCCGACCGGCACCGCAAGGGCCGCGCGGCGGCGGCCGACGACCGGGAGATCACGCGGCTGCGCGCCGAGCTGCGCGCCCACCCCTGCCACGGCTGCGACGAGCGCGAGGACCACGCCCGCTGGGCCGAGCGCTACTACCGGCTGCGGCGCGACACGCAGCAGCTGGAGCGACGCATCGAGGGCAGGACGAACACGATCGCCCGCACCTTCGACCGCATCGTGGCCCTGCTGACCGAGATGGACTATCTGCGCGGCGACGAGGTCACGCAGAACGGCAAGCGCCTCGCGCGCCTCTACGGCGAACTCGATCTGCTCGCCAGCGAGTGCCTGCGCGACGGGGTCTGGGAAGGTCTCAGCCCGGCCGAACTGGCCGCCTGCGTCTCGGCGTTGGTGTTCGAGGCCCGCGCCGCCGACGACGCGCTCGCACCCAAGCTGCCGTCCGGCAAGGCCAAGGCGGCGCTCGGCGAGATGGTCCGCATCTGGGGCCGGCTCGACGCCCTGGAGGAAGAGTTCAAGATCAGCCAGACCGAGGGTGTCGGCCAGCGCGAACCCGATCTGGGCTTCGCCTGGGCCGCGTACCAGTGGGCGTCCGGCAAGGGGCTCGACGAGGTCCTGCGCGAGGCGGACATGCCCGCCGGTGACTTCGTGCGCTGGTGCAAGCAGGTCATCGACGTGCTCGGCCAGATCGCGGCCGCGGCGCCGGCCGCTTCCGGCGCGGGGGGCGGGGACACGGTCGCCAAGAACGCCCGCAAGGCGGTGGACGCGTTGCGGCGCGGCGTGGTGGCGTACTCGTCCGTCGGCTAGGCAGCGGCTCGTGAACGGATGGCGGCCGGTTGTGACCGGTCGTGCGGTTTCCCCGCGCCCCTGAGGGGGTGCGGGGGCGCGGGCCGCACGCGATTCCGTGCCGCGGGGGCAGTGCGAGCCGTCCGTGCCCGCAGCGTCCAACTCAGGTGCATCTACGGGTAGTTGCTGCCGCCGCTGACCTGAGCGTGCACGCGCCGAGGGTGAACTCTCCCAGCCCGCCGATCTGTGCTGCGGTCTGACCGAACGCGTCAATCTTGTGCACCGCAGCGATCCCGAACGTTCCGTACCGGTCGCCACCCCGGTCCTCGCCGCGGCGACCGCGCACGCGGCCCAGCGCATCGCGGGCCTCTGACCTCACACGCGTCACGCATCGGGGCCCGACAGCCCTGCCGTGACGGGGATTTCGCACGGACGGACGTGATCACTCCATGTGTGCGAATCACCGCTGAGCGTGCAAATGGAGTCGAGTGTATTCCTCCCGTCCGGCCATTTCAGGTGCTTGCGGAATATGACACAGCGGTGTTTCCACGGGACTAAGCTCGCCCACAGCGCGCCGAGTTGGCACATATTCGTGCGTTTGTTCCCCATCTTGCAGATAGTTCCAGTTACTCCCCACGCGTACGTCAGCACGTCCCCCGTAACGCACATTTCCCCCGATCCGACCGTTCAGAGGGCATACATGGTGAGTGTTCAATCGCCTCCCGGTGGCCGAGAAATCCCCTACACACGCGTGCTCCTGCTGCCCGCCGTGGCCATGGCCACGGCGACCGGAGCCGCCGTCGCGGTGGTGGCGCAGCCCGCGCGGCTCGCCGTCGCCCTGTGCGGCGGCCTCGCCACGCTTCTGCTGATCCTGGTGGCCGCCGAGGCGGTACGCCGCGGCCGCACGATCAAATGGGAGCGCGCCCAGTCCGCCCGGCACGTCGAGCACCTGGAACGCAGCCTCGCCGCCCGTGACGACGAGGCCCAGTGGATGGCCAGGTATCTGCTGCCCGAGTCCCTGTACCGGCTGCGCTCCGGCGACACGGCCTCCGAAGCCGTCAAGGTCGTGGTCGAGGCCGACCCCGCGCACTCCCAACTCCCCGACGCACAGCGCAGGTTGATGGCCGAGGTGCTCAATGTCATCGACCGCGAGGAGAACATGCGCGACGCCGCGCAGCGCGCCTTCGTCTCCATCGCGCGCCGCGTCCAGTCCATCGTGCACAAGCAGAACGCCGAACTGCGCGAGATGGAGGAGGACCACGGCCGCAACCCCGAGGTCTTCGACGACCTCCTGCGCATCGACCACGGCACCGCGCTGATCGGCCGCCTCGCCGACTCCATCACCGTCCTCGGCGGCGCCCGCCCCGGCCGCCAGTGGCCCCGGCCCGTGCCGCTCTACAGCGTGCTGCGCGGCGCCATGTCGCGCATCCTCGAATACCCCCGCATCGAGCTGCACTCGATCGCCAAGGTCGCCATCCGCGGCATCTCCGTCGAGCCGCTCATCCACGCGCTGGCCGAACTCATGGACAACGCGACGCGCTACTCGCCGCCGCAGACCAAGGTGCACGTCACCGCGGTCGAGGTGCAGACCGGCATCGCCATCGAGATCGAGGACGGCGGCGTCAGCCTCAGCGAGGAGGCCCGCGCCCGCGCCGAGGAGATGCTCGCCCGCGCCAAGGCCGGTATCGACCTCAACGACCTCGGAGAGAACCCCCGCCTCGGCATGGCCGTCGTCGGCCGGCTCTCGCAGATGTACGACATGCAGATCGCGCTGCGCCAGTCCGCGTACGGCGGTGTCCGCGCCGTTCTCATCGTGCCGCGGGTCATGGTGACGAGCGACGCCGCGCCCGGTCTCGCCCACGGCATCGGCGCCTCCGGTGTGCCTCGCGTCAACAACGACGGCGAGCCCATCGTGGAGGAGCCCCGTAAGAAGAAGCTGCGCCGCCCCACCACGGGCCCCCGCCCCTCCGCGCCGCTGGTGGCCATGGAGGACGACGTGCCCGTCGTCACCGAGTGGCGCGCCAACGGACTGCCGCAGCGCCGCAGGAAGGTCGACACGAAGGTCATCGACCAGCAGATCATCGTGACGCCCAGAGCGCCCGAGAACGGCAGCGGAGCGGCACCCCGTGCGGACCAGCCGCCGCAGTGGACGCCCATCCCGGTGCCGGCCTCCGAGGCCGAACCCGAGAAGCCGGACCAGCCCGAACCGGGCCTGTGGGTCGAGGCGTTCATGAACGGGCTCAAGGGTGACGGGCAGGGCGACGCGTCGGGCGAGACCGGCGAGACCAATCAGCAGGTCGACGAGGGAGACCGTCAGTGATCCAGCAAAGGGCAAACTTCGACTGGATGCTCAAGGAGCTCGCCGACGGCGTGCCCCAGACCCGTCAGGTCGTGGTGCTCTCCGCGGACGGCCTGCGCATCGCCCGCTACGGCGGAGACCCCGACGCCGCCGACCGCATCGCCGCCGCCTGCGCCGGACTCCAGAGCCTCGCCACCGCCGTGGCCAGCGAGATCCCGGACAGCGACGGCCGGATGAGCATGGTCATCATCGAGGTCAGCGGAGGGTTCTTCTACCTCATGGCCGCGGGCAAGGGCGCGTACCTCGCGGTCCTCGCCGACGCCCACGTGGACGCCGGACTCATCAGCAACCGCATGCGCGACCTCGTCGTACGCATCGGTGCGCACCTCACCAGTCCGCCCCGGCGCAACGGGCAGACCGTATGACGCATCCCCCGCAACCCTCCCGAGCGCAGCCCGAGCCGCAGCCGCCCCGGCGCGAGCGCCGCGGGCCGGACGGCAAGGGCGCCAACCCCGAACGCCTGTACACCATCACGGGCGGCAGCGAGGGGGCCGAGCGCGCGCCGCTCGACCTGGTCACCCTGATCATCGCGCGCGCCGACCCCCCGCCCGCGGCACCGCCCGAGCAGGCAGCCCTGTTACGGCTGTGCAAGTCACCCCTGTCCACGGCCGAGATCTCGGCCTACCTCAGTCTGCCGTTCAGCGTGGTCACCGTGCTGCTCGGCGAACTCCTCGCGGCTGAACTGGTTCAGGCGCGCGCCCCCGTCATCCGCGGCGCCGTCGCCGACCGTTCCCTCCTCGAAGCGGTGATGCATGGACTTCAAAAGCTCTGACACGCTCCGGGACGGACCCCGCATTCCGGGGCCCCGGAGCGAGGACCACCTGCCCGACACGGTCTCGGCCGCCGTGAAGGTCGTCATCGTCGGCGGATTCGGCGTGGGCAAGACCACGATGGTGGGATCCGTCAGCGAGATCAGGCCGCTCACCACCGAAGAGACCATGACCCAGGCGGGCATCGGAGTCGACGACAACTACGGCTCCGAGACGAAGACCGCCACCACGGTCGCCATGGACTTCGGACGCATCAGCATCACGGACGAGCTGGTGCTCTATCTCTTCGGCACCCCGGGCCAGGAGCGCTTCTGGTTCCTGTGGAACGGCCTGTTCGAGGGCGCACTCGGCGCCGTCGTGCTCATCGACACCCGGCGCCTCGAAGTCAGCTTCGACGTGATCGGGCGCCTGGAGGAGCGCGGCGTGCCGTTCGTCATCGCCAACAACGCCTTCCCCGACGGCCCGCGCTACCCCGCCGACGAACTGCGCCAGGCCCTCGACCTCGACCCTGACGTCCCGATCCTCGAGTGCGACGCCCGGCGCCGTGCTTCCAGCCGGGACGTCCTGATGACGCTGATGCGCTATCTGCACGAACTGGCGCTCGCCCGCGTCTGACGCGGCCGGTGCCGGCCTCCCCTCTGCTTCCGCACAGCTTCTTCCACACAGCCTTTCCACACCACCGGAGCGATCACCGTGACGACTCCCTCCCACTCACACGCCGGCACGGACGAGGCAGCGCTCAGTCCGCCACCCGGCTGCCCGGCCCACGCCCTGGGCCCCGGCGGCCTGCGCCGGCTCTACGGCCCCGAGGCGGACGACGACATCGCGGCCGTGTACGAGAAGCTGCGCGCCGAACACGGCCCCGTCGCCCCCGTTCTGATCCACGAAGACGTGCCGATGTGGGCGGTGCTCGGGCACGGCGAGAACCTGCACATGGTCCGCTCGACCTCGCAGTTCAACCGCGACGCGCGCCACTGGAACGCGGTCCTCGACGGCAGCGTCACGCCCACCAACCCCCTCGCGCCCGTCTTCAGCTGGCAGCCCATCTGCAGCTTCGCCGAGGGCGCCGACCACCAGCGGCTGCGCGGGGCGGTCACCGGGGCGATCGGCACCATCGAGTCCCGTGGCCTGCGGCGCTTCATCAATCGCGCCGCGAACGAGCTGGTCAACAAGATCTGCGAGATCGGCGAGGCCGACGTCGTCAGCCAGTTCGCCGAGCATCTGCCGATGATGGTGATGTGCCGGATCTTCGGCATGCCCGAGGAGTACAACGAGCGGATGGTGCAGGCCGCCCGCGACATGATCAAGGGCACCGAGACCGCCATCGCCAGCAACGAATACATCATGGGCGTCCTCACACGGCTCACCGCCCGTCGACGTGCCAACCCCGAGGCCGACTTCACCAGCCACCTGATCGCCCAGCCCGCCGGCCTCGGCGACGACGAGGTCGCCCAGCACCTGCGCCTCGTCCTGATCGCCGCGTACGAGGCCACGGCCAACCTCATCGCGAACGTGCTGCGCGTGGTCCTCACCGACCCCCGCTTCCGCGCCCAGCTCAACGGCGGCCAGATGACCGTGCCCGAGGCGGTCGAGCAGTCCCTGTGGGACGAGCCGCCGTTCAGCGCCATGGTCGGCTACTTCGCCAAGGAGGACACCGAGCTCGGCGGCCGGCACATCCGACGCGGCGACGGCCTGATCTTCGGCATCGCGCCGGGCAACGTCGACCCCGTGGTACGCCCCGACCTGTCCGCCAACATGCAGGGCAACCGCTCGCACCTCGCCTTCGGCGGCGGACCGCACGAGTGCCCCGGACAGGACATCGGCCGCGCCATCGCCGACATCGGCGTCGACGCGCTCCTGATGCGCCTGCCCGACGTCGAACTCTCGGTGCACGAGCACGAGTTGCGCTGGCGCTCCTCGATCCTCTCGCGGCACTTGGTGGAGCTGCCGGTGAAGTTCGAGCCGCGCCCGCCGCAGGACGTCATCGCCAAGCCCGGCCACCGACCGGTCCCGGAGCAGCGCGACGAATGGCAGGTGTCGACGCACGCCCCGCCGGCCCCGCAGCCCGCCCCCGCTCCGGCTGCCGCCCCGGCACCGGAGCAGCCGCCCGCCGCGTTCCCGGAGCCCGCCGCACCGCCGCAGGGCGCCTGGCGTCGCTTCCTGCGCTGGTGGCGCGGCTACTGACCGTGCCAGGCGTTACGAGGGGTGCGCGGGCGCCGTCGGACTGCCGCCCGCCCACTCCTCGTACGCCGACCAGGCCTCCAGCACCCGCCCGCTGTCGAAGCGGTGCTCCCGGCCCGTCACCGGGTCCCTGAACTCCAGGGTCCGCGCGAGGAGCTGGAGCGGGCGGCGGAAGTCGTCGGGCGCCACCGCGTCGGCGACCACGGGGTAGATCGGGTCGCCGAGGATCGGCAGGCCGAGCGCGTTCATATGCACCCGCAGCTGGTGGGTGCGGCCGGTGCGGGGGAGCAGCCGGTAGCGGCCGAGCCCGCCGCGCTCCTCGACGAGCTCGATCCGGCTCTCCGCGTTCGGCTCGCCGCCCGGCACCTCGCGCGCGGCGAGCACCCCGCGCTCCTTCTCGATCCGGCTGCGCACGGTCCTCGGCAGAGCGACTGCGGGATCGTGGGCGGCCACCGCCTCGTACTGCTTGCGCACCAGCTTGTCGCCGAACAGCTTCTGGTACGCGCCGCGTTCCTCGGGCCGGACGACGAAGAGGACGAGGCCGGCGGTGAGCCGGTCGAGCCGGTGCGCCGGCCCGAGCGCGGGCAGGTCCAGCTCCCGCCGCAGGCGCGCCAGCGCGGTCTGCGTGACATGGCTGCCGCGCGGCGTCGTGGCCAGGAAGTGCGGCTTGTCGGCGACCACGATGTGCTCGTCCCGGTACACGATCCCGATCGGGAACGGCACGGGTACCTCGGGCGCGAGGTCGCGATGGAACCACACCCAGGCGCCCGGGACATAGGGCGCGTCCGACGTCACCGCGGCCCCGTCCGCGCCCACGATCCGCCCCTCGCGCAGCATCGCGTCGATCACCCCGGGCCCGGCCGCGAGCCGTTCCACGAGATGGTCGCGCACCGTGCTCCAGGCGCCGTCGAGCGGCAGCATGACCCGGAAGGCGTCGATGCCGTCGCGCTGCGGCAGCGGGGAGGGCGGAATACGCCGCTTACGTCTCATCGCGGCCCAGCCTACGGGCGGCCGCAGGTCCCCTTGAACCACGGACGGAGGCCAGCCGCCGGGGGCAGGATGGGGGCCATGCCGATGACGATTTCGCAGGTCCTGGCCGCGGGCACGCTCGCCCGTGGCCCCCAGCCCACCATCGAGGCCGAGGGCGGCCTCCTCCTGCGGCCGTGGCGCGACGAGGACGTGCCGGCCGTGTACGCGGCGTTCCGTGACCCGACGATCCAGCACTGGCACGTGCGGGTCGCGGAGTCCGAGGACGAGGCGCGTGGCTGGATAGAGGAGTGGCGGAAGGACTGGGACGGCGAGCAGAGGGTCGGCTGGGCGGTCGCCACGGCGGACACCGACGAGGTGGTGGGCCGCATGGGGCTGCGCTCCCTCTCACTGCACGAGGGGGTGGCCGAGGTCGCGTACTGGGTCCTGCCCGCGGCGCGGGGTGCCGGTATCGCCCCGCGAGCCGTCGTCGCGCTGTCTCGCTGGGCGCTGGACGAGGTCGGCTTCCACCGCCTCGAACTCCAGCACGCCGTCGGCAACCTGGCGTCGTGCCGGGTCGCCCTCAAGTCGGGTTTCGCCCTGGAGGGCACGAAGCGCAGCGCGCTCCTGCACGCCGACGGCTGGCACGACTCCCACCTCCACGCGCGCGTGCAGGGCGACCGCCTTCCGGGGGCGTGACGCGGCCGTATCGGGCCCGCCGACGTCCACCTCTTGCGCATCCACACCGTTCGCGATACATCGTGTGTTGACGCTCTGTTTCTATCGCGATATGTTCGGCTACGGATATTCGGATACGAGGTACGGTGCTTCCAGGTGAGGGGCGCTAGGTGCGAGGGGAGAGGTGGGGCCGGTGGCCACCAAGCGGCGCAAGCTGGGCAATCCGCTGGCCCTCGCGGTGATGGTGCTGCTCATGGAGAAGCCCATGCACCCGTACGAGATCGCGCAGACACTGCGCCGGCGTGGCAAGGACACCACGACGAAGATCAACTACGGCTCGCTCTACACGGTCGTCCAGAACCTGGAGAAGCACGGCTTCGTCGAGGTCGCGGACGTGCAGCGGCAGGGGAACCGGCCGGAGCGCACGCTCTACGGGATCACCGACGACGGCAGGGAGGAAGCGCTCGAGTGGCTCTCCGACCTGATCGCCGTGCCCGCGCGTGAGTACCCGATCTTCGAGACGGCGCTGTCCCTCATGGGGGTCATCCACCCCGACGAGGTGACGCGGCTGCTGGAGGAGCGGCTCGCCTCGCTGGAGGTCCAGGCGGCGAGCGCGCGTGGCGGACTCATGAAGCTGTACGAGACGCTGCCGCGGCTCTTCCTCGTGGAGACCGAGTACCAGTTGCACATGGTCGAGGCGCAGGCCGAGTGGATCCGGGGCTTCCTGCGGGAGGTCGAGGAGGGCACGCTCGACGGCGTCGAACAGTGGCGGACGTTCCAGAAGACCGGTGAAGTCCCGCCGGAATTCGCGGAGTTGGAGGGCGCCCGCCCCGACGAGAAGAGACCCGACAGGGAATAGACCGAGAGAGAAAAACAGACCCTGGCAGGACTGTTGCACCAGTCCCGCCAGGGTCTCGAACCCCGGACCGACCCACCGTGCGGCGAGCCAGGCGATCGAGGTGCGGCACACCCAGGATAGCCCGGCGCTCTTCACGTGGATCGGCCGTCGTCCGCTCACACCCGCGAGCGGATCCACCGTCGTCCGCTCACACAGGAGAGCCGTCGTCATGAGTACCCGTGCGCCCGCAGTGCAGGCGCGTCAACTCGTCAAGACCTATCCCGGCGATGTCACCGCCCTCAGCGGCATGGACATCACCGTGGAACCCGGCACCATTTTCGGCCTGCTCGGCCCGAACGGCGCAGGTAAGTCCACCACCGTCAAGATCCTCACCACCCTCGCCCGCCCCGACTCCGGGACCGCCACGGTCGCGGGTCACGACGTACTGCGGCACCCCGACCGCGTGCGCCGCGCCATCGGCGTCGTCGCCCAGAAGTCCGGCGCCGACCCCGTCGCCACCGGCCGCGAGAACCTCCAGCTCCAGGGCCGGCTCTACGGCCTGCGCGGAGCGGACCTGAACCGACGTGTCACCGAACTCCTCGACCGCTTCCGCCTCACCGACGCCGCCGGGCGCCAGGTCAAGGGCTACTCGGGCGGCATGCAGCGCCGCCTGGACGTGGCGCTGGGCCTTGTCCACCGGCCCGAGGTGCTCTTTCTCGACGAGCCGACCACGGGTCTCGACCCGGAGGCCCGCACCGCGATGTGGGACGAGATCGCGCGCCTCGCCGGCGACGAGGGTCTGTCCATCCTGCTCACCACGCACTACCTCGAAGAGGCCGACCGGCTCGCCGAACGCGTCGCCGTCGTCGACCGCGGACATGTCGTCGTCGAGGGCACCCCCGACGGCCTCAAGGGTGAACTGCGCGGGGACGCCGTCCACTTGGAGCTGCGCGCCGCCGTCCAGGACGCCGGACGCACCCTCCTGGAGGGCGCGCTCGCCGTGCTGCCCGGCGTGCGCGAGACCCAGTTCGACGGGCGGCGCGTCAGCGTCCGCGCCGACGACGGGGCCGCCGCCGTACCCGCTCTGCTCGCCGCGCTGGAGCGGGCGGGCGTAGCGGTCACCGCCGCCACCGTCGCCCGTCCCTCGCTCGACGACGTCTATCTCCGCTACGCCGGCCGCCGCTACTCCGAGGCACAGGCCGCCACCCTGGACGAGTCCGCCGCCGACACCCTCGCCCCCGCCGGGGGTGCCCGATGAGTACCGCGATCCCGCAGACCTGGTACATGACGCAGCGTCAACTCGTGGTGTTCCTGCGCCAGCCCGCCTATCTCTTGATCACCCTGATCCAGCCGGTGGTATGGCTGTTCCTGTTCGGCAACCTGTTCAAGAAGGTCGTCGAGCTCGGCGGATTCGGCACCACGACCTATCTCGACTACCTCATCCCCGGCGTCGTCGTGATGAGCGCGCTCAGCTCCAACATGTGGGCGGGCATGGCGACACTCGACGAGATCCAGCGGGGCACGCTCAACCGGTTCCTCACCACGCCGGTGAGCCGCGGGGCGCTGATGAACGGCAATGTGGTGAGCAACGGTCTGGTCACCGCGCTCCAGTCCGTCGTCATCGTGCTGCTCGGGCTCCTCGGCGGGGCCGAACTGCCGGGCGGGGCGGGCGGAGTGCTGATCCTCGTCGTTGCCGCGGTGCTCCTCGGCACGGTGTTCGGGGCGCTGTCGAACGCGCTGGGCATGCTGGTCAGGGAGCGGGAGTCGATCATCGGGATCAACACGTTCCTGCTGCTCCCGCTGACCTTCCTGTCCTCGGCGTTCATGGCCCCGTCGCAGATGCCCTCGTGGATGCGGCACACAGCCGACTTCAACCCGCTCAACTGGGCCATGGTCGCAGGCCGTTCGGCGATGTCCGAGAGCCCGGACTGGGGTGACGTGCTGACCCGCGGCGGGGCGCTCCTCGTGCTGGCCGTCGCCGCGGTGTGGCTGTCGACCCGCACCTTCCGCTCGTACCAGCGATCGGTCTGAGCGCCGCGCCGCAGCGGAGCGGGAGAGGGCGCTACGCCGTCTCCTGCTCCGCCTCCACCTGCGCGTTCCACTCCCGCTTCGAGGCCTGCCAGCCGTCCTCGTTGTGACCGAGGCGCCAGTAGCCGGAGATCGAGAGGTCCTCGCGCGGGATCTCGCGCTCGGTGCGCAGATGGCGGCGCAGCTCCTTCACGAAGCCCGCCTCGCCGTGCACGAAGGCGTGCACCCGGCCGGCCGGGAACGCGAGCCCGCGTACGGCCTCCACCAGCGCCTCGCCCACCGGCCGGTCGCCGCGGTGCAGCCAGACGACCTGCGCGTGGGAGTCGATCTTCTGCTCCTCGGTGGCGTCGGAGACCTCCACGAAGGCGTGGGCCACGGCGTCCTCGGGCAGCGCCTCCAGGGCGGCGGCGATCGCGGGCAGGGCGCTCTCGTCACCGGCGAGCAGGTGCCAGTCGGCAGCCGGGTCCGGGGCGTAGGCGCCGCCGGGACCGGCCAGGTGCACGCTCGCCCCGGGCTGCACGTCGCGTGCCCAGGGGCCGGCGATGCCCTCGTCGCCGTGCACCACGAAGTCGAGCGTCAGCTCGCGCGCCACCGGGTCCCAGGCGCGCACGGTGTACGTGCGCGTCACGGGCCACTGGTCGCGTGGCAGCTCCTCACGGATCCGGCCGAGGTCGAACGGCTCGGGATAGGTGACGCCGTCGAGCGGGAACTGCAGCTTCACGTAGTGGTCGGTGCAGCCGCCCGCGGCGAAGGCGGCGAGGCCGTCCCCGCCGAGGACCACGCGCTGCATGTGCGCAGTGAGCCGCTCGGTGCGCAGGACCTCGCCCCGGTGTGCCGTCGGCTTCCTGCGTTCCGGACGTTCCGCCATGGCGGCCTCCCCTGAAGATCACTGGCTACTTAGGTTTACCTAAGTTAACACTCAGTGCTCCAGGGTGGTGAGCAGCCGCTGCAAAGATCCGCCCAAGCCCCAGCGCTCCGCGAGCTTCTGGAGGGCCTCGGGATCGCGCGCCTCGCGCGGCAGCGCCGTGTCCACGTCCGGCAGGGGCACGTCCCCGGCGACCCGCACGACCGTCGGCGCCACCGCGATGTACGGCCGCGACTCGTCCAGGCGCTTGCGCTGCGACGGCGTCAGCTTCGACTTCGGGTCGTCGACGGCGGCCATGATCCCGGCCAGGTCCCCGAACTGCGTGAGCAGCTTCGCGGCCGTCTTCTCGCCGATGCCGGGCACGCCCGGCAGGCCGTCGCTCGGGTCGCCGCGCAGGAGGGCCAGGTCCACGTAACCGGAGCCGTCCACGCCGTACTTCTCGCGCAGCAGCTCCTCGTCGGTGATCTGGAGGGTGCCGACGCCCTTGAGGGGGTAGAGGACGCGGCGCTCGCGCGCGTCGTCGACGAGCTGGTAGAGGTCGCGGTCGCCGGTGACGATGTCGACCGGACCGGTGGCCCGCCCGGTGAACGTGCCGATGACGTCGTCCGCCTCGTACCCCTCGACGCCGACGCGCGCGATACCGACCGCGTCGAGCACGTCCTCGATGATCGGGACCTGGGGGGAGAGGGTGTCGGGGATCTCCTCCGCGTAGGAACCGGAACCGTCCCGCCCGGTCTCGGTCTCCTGCGCGACGCGATGCGCCTTGTACGAGGGGATCAGGTCGACACGCCACTGGGGGCGCCAGTCCGCGTCCATGCAGGCCACGAGGGAGTCGGGGTGGTGGTCGTGCACGAGCCGGGTGATGAATTCGAGCAGGCCGCGCACCGCGTTGACCGGCGTTCCGTCCGGGGCCTTCACGGAGTCGGGGACCCCGAAGTAGGCCCGGAAGTACAGGGACGCGGTGTCGAGCAGCATCAGGCGATCGGTTCGCTGGGTCACGTCGCACATCCTGCCGCACGGCACCGACAGTCACGGCCGCTCGCGGTGTGGCGGACCGGCACGGAGAGATGTGGCGGACTGGCGCGGAGGGAAGTGGCGGATCCAGTTCCGGAAGTGAACGCGATGTGAACTGGAACACTCTTCCGTTTGATCTGCATAAGCCAGGGCAGGCGCGCCCCCGGAGCGAACCCGGTCCCTCATTCAACCAATGGATGTGTTTCCGGCCTGCGAGCGGACCTCGCATCGCTCCACGGCCCGCCGGCGGGGGAGGCGGGCCGTCATGGTTCTACCCGAGAGGTGTATGTGTCCACGCTGCAAGCCGAAGACCTGTACAAGGTGTTCGGCAGACGACCCGATGAAGCGGTGGAGAAACTCCGCCACGGAGCAGACCGTGAGGAACTGCGCGCCGGCGGCACCACCGCTGCCGTGATCGACGCCTCCTTCACCGTCGAGCCGGGCCAGATCTTCGTCGTGATGGGTCTGTCGGGCTCCGGCAAGTCCACGCTTCTGCGCATGCTGAACGGACTGCTCGAGCCCACTGCCGGGCACGTCCGCTTCGATGGCCAGGACCTGACCGCGCTCAGCCCCCGCGAGCTGAGGGCCGTGCGCTCCAAGAAGATCAGCATGGTCTTCCAGCACTTCGCGCTCTTCCCCCACCGCAGCGTCCTCGAGAACGCCGCGTACGGTCTCGAGGTCCAGGGCATCGCGCGCAAGGAGCGCGAGAAGCGCGCCGTCGAGGCCCTGCGCCTGGCCGGTCTCGCCGGCTGGGAGAAGTCCTGGCCCGACGAGCTCTCCGGCGGCATGCAGCAGCGCGTGGGCCTGGCCCGCGCGCTCGCCACCGACGCGGACCTGCTCCTCATGGACGAGTCGTTCAGCGCGCTCGACCCGCTGATCCGCCGCGACATGCAGGACCAGCTCCTGGAGCTCCAGAAGACCCTGAAGAAGACCATCGTCTTCATCACCCACGACCTGAACGAGGCCATGCGCCTGGGCGACCGCATCGCCGTCATGCGCGACGGCCGCATCGTCCAGATCGGCAGCGCCGAGGACATCCTCGTCACGCCGGCCAACGACTACGTCGCCTCGTTCATCCAGGACGTGGACCGCTCCCGCGTGCTGACCGCGGGCGCGATCATGACCGCCCCCGACAAGGGGTACGACCCGGCCGACGCGCCCGCGACGGTCACCGAGGACACCCCGGTCATCGAGCTGTTCACGCCGTGCTCCACGGACGGCGTCGCCGTCGCCGTGACCGACAAGAGCGGCAAGCTCGCAGGCGTCGTGACGCGGGAACGGCTCCTCGCCGTGCTCGGTGAGCCGATGAAGCCCGGCGCGCAGACCTCCATGACGGAAAAGGACGCCGTCCCGACGCCGCGTGGCGAGGGCGACGAGCCGGTGAAGAAGGTGAGCACCGGTGCCTAGGATTCCCTTCGGTGACTGGGTCAACGACGTCGTCGAGTGGCTGCTGAGCCACGCGGCCTGGCTCTTCGACTTCTTCAAGAACGTATTCAACGGTGCCTACGACGGCATCAACTGGGTCCTCCAGGCCCCGCAGCCGCTGATCCTCGCGGGCATCTTCGCGGTGGTCGCCTTCTGGCTGCGCGGCACGGTGGCCGGTGTCCTGACCTTCGTGGGATTCGCGTTCATCGACTCCCTCGAACTGTGGGACCACGCGATGATGACGCTGTCGCTCGTCCTCGTGGCGACGATCATCGCGCTGGTCATCTCGGTGCCGGTCGGCATCTGGGCGGCGCGCTCCAACCGGGTCAGCGCGGTCGTGCGCCCGGTCCTGGACTTCATGCAGACGCTGCCCGCGATGATCTACCTCATCCCGGCCATCCTGTTCTTCGGCTCGGGTGCCCCCGCGGGCATCGTCGCGACCCTGATCTTCGCGCTGGCCCCCGGCGTCCGTATGACGGAGCTGGGCATCCGGCAGGTCGACAAGGAACTGGTCGAGGCCGCCGACGCCTTCGGTGACACCCCGCGCAACACGCTGTTCCGCGTCCAGCTGCCGCTCGCACTCCCGTCGATCATGGCCGGTGTCAACCAGGTCATCATGCTGGGCCTGTCCATGGCCGCCATCGCGGGCATGGTCGGCTCCGAGGGCCTCGGCGCCGACGTGAACGAGGCGATCGGCCAGCTGAACGTCGGCCTCGGTTCCGAGTCCGGCGTCGCCATCGTGATCCTCGCGATCTACCTCGACCGCATGACCAGCGCGCTCGGCGCCCAGGCGTCCCCGATGGGCCGCCGCGCGCTCGCCAAGGTCCGCGCCGCGCACGGCCTCACGGTCTGGAACTACCGCCCGCGCCCCGAGGTCGCGGTCGTCGGTGTCGTCATCCTCGCGCTCGTCGCGGGCGGCATGGGCATCTTCGGCGGCTCGAAGAGCGAGACCCCCGTGGCCGACGCGTCCGACGTCGGCCAGGGCAAGAAGATCTCCATCGGCTACATCCCGTGGGACGAGGGCGTCGCCTCCACCTTCCTGTGGAAGGAGATCCTGGAGCAGCGCGGCTTCGACGTGCAGGCCAAGCAGCTCGACGCGGGTCCGCTCTACACGTCGCTGGCCTCCGGCCAGATCGACTTCGAGACCGACTCCTGGCTGCCGACCACGCACGCGCAGTACTGGAAGAAGTACGGCAAGCAGCTCGACGACCTCGGCGCCTGGTACGGCCAGACGTCCCTGGAGCTCTCGGTGCCCGCCTACATGAAGGGCATCGACTCGCTCGAGGACCTCAAGGGCAAGAGCGCCACGTTCGACGGCAAGATCACCGGCATCGAGTCCAGCGCCGGCATGATGGGGCTCCTCAAGGACAAGGTCCTCAAGGAGTACGGCCTCGACAAGGAGTACAAGGTCGTCGACAGCTCCACGCCGGCGATGCTGGCGCAGCTGAAGCGGGCGTACGCCAAGAAGCAGCCGATCGTCACGACGCTCTGGTCGCCGCACTGGGCGTACAGCGACTACAAGCTGAAGAAGCTCAAGGACCCGAAGGGTGCCTGGGGCAAGGGTGACGGCGTGCACACGCTGTCCCGCAAGGGCTTCGCCGCGGACAACCCCGAGGTCGGCAAGTGGCTCAAGAACTTCAAGATGACCGAGAAGCAGCTCACGAGTCTTGAGGCCGAGATCAACAAGGCCGGCAAGGGCAAGCAGCAGGACGCCGTCAAGACCTGGCTGAAGTCCAACCCCGGCGTCGTCGACAAGCTGGCCCCGGTCAAGAAGTCGTCGACGGCCGGCGGCAAGGGCGAGGCCGCCCGTCCGGTGAACGTCGCCTGGTTCCCCTGGGACGAGGACGTCGCGGTCACCTACCTGTGGAAGCGGGTCCTCGGCGACCGCGGCTACAAGCTCAACCTGAAGCAGATGGACGTCGGCCCGGTCTACACGGGACTCGGCTCCGGCGACCTGGACGTCAACTTCGACGCCTGGCTGCCCTATGCCCAGAAGAACTACTGGGACAAGCACAAGGACAACCTGATCGACCTGGGCTCCTGGTACAGCCCGACGTCGCTCGAGATCGCCGTGCCGTCCTACGTGAAGGGCGTCAAGTCCCTCGAGGACCTCAAGGGCAAGGGCTCCACCTTCGACGGCAAGATCATCGGAATCGAGCCGGGCACCGGCGAGATGAACCTGCTGAAGAAGAACGTCCTGCCGGGCTACGGCCTGGACAAGGAGTACAAGGTCGTGGACGGCTCCACGCCCGCGATGCTCGCCGAGCTGAAGCGCGCGTACGCCAAGAAGCAGCCGGTGGCCGTCGTGCTCTGGTCGCCGCACTGGGCGTACAGCGAGTACAAGCTCAACAAGCTGACCGACTCCAAGAAGCTCTTCGGTGAGGGCAACACGATCCGCACCATCGCCAACAAGAGCTTCCCCTCGAAGTACCCGCAGCTCACGAAGTGGTTCAAGAACTTCAAGATGAGCGAGAGCGAGCTGGGCAGCCTCGAGGCGGAGATCAAGAAGCGCGGTCAGGGCCATGAGGAAGAGGCCGTGGACGCGTGGCTGAAGACGCACAAGGGTGTCGCGGACCGGATGGCTCCGCAGTAGTTCCCGAGTAGGTTCCGAAGCAGGACCAACGCGTGTGGGCGGCCGGTGTTCAGCACCGGCCGCCCACACGCGTTCCGCCGCTCACATGAAACCGTCCGGCGAACCTGCGTAGGGTGCAAGAAGCCGAACAGGTGACGACGCGCGGGAGGGAGCCGGAGGGATGGACGAACACAAGGAGTCTCTTCGGGTGGGCGCGGCCGTGCGGCGCAGGCGCCGGGCCCAGGAGCTCACCCTTGCCACCGTGGCCGAGCGCAGCGGTCTGTCCGTCCCGTTCCTGAGCCAGGTCGAGAACGAGCGCGCCCGGCCGAGCCGGCGTTCCCTGGAGAAGGTCGCCGACGCGCTCGGCACCACGGCGGTCGAGCTCCTTGCCGCCGCGGACCCCGCCCACACCGTGGACCTGGTGCGCGCCGACGACACCACGGTCGTCGAGGACGCGTCCCCCGAGTCCGTCGTGCGCTCCCTCGTGCGAGGCCATCACCAGCTGCACGCAGAGGAGTTCATCGGCGACCACGACCCGGGCCGCGAGTTCCAGCTCCGCAACGACGTGCTCATCCACGTCACCGAAGGGGCCGTCGAGGTCGAGGCCGAGGGCAGGGCCTATCGCCTGGGGCGCGGTGACACCCTGTACCTGACCGGTGGCGTACGGCACCGCTGGCGGGCCACCGGCGCGGACGCCCGCGTGCTCGTCGTCGCGGTGGCCGAACACATCGAGGCACTGGACGAACCCGGGCGGTGACCGTCCCCCGCGGCCCGCGCGTCGTCTCCCTCGTGCCCTCGCTGACCGAGGCCGTCGCCGTCACGCTGCCCGGAGTGCTCGTCGGAGCCACGGACTGGTGCACGCACCCGGCGGATCTCGGCGGCGGCCTCGTCCGGATCGGCGGCACGAAGAACCCCGCAGTCGAACGGATCATCGCCCTCGCCCCCGATCTGGTGATCGCCAACGAGGAGGAGAACCGCGCGCCCGACCTCGCGGCCCTGCGCGCCGCGGGACTCGATGTCCTCGTCACCGAGATCCGCGATCTGCCGGGCGCGCTGCGCGAGCTGGAGCGGGTCCTCAGGGCCTGCGGTGCGGCACGCCGGCCCCGCTGGCTGGACGAGGCCGCGGCGGCCTGGGGCGGGCTGGAACCGCCCTCCCGGCGGCTGCGGGCGGCGGTGCCGGTGTGGCGGCGCCCCTGGATGGTGCTCGGCAGGGACACCTTCGCCGGTGACGTGCTCGCCCGGCTCGGCGTGGACAACGTGTACGCGGACCACGGCGAGCGCTATCCGCGCCTGGCGGCCGACGAGTTGCGCTCGGCGGACATCGACCTGGTGGTGCTGCCCGACGAGCCGTACCGCTTCACGCGCGACGACGGGCCCGAGCAGTTCCCGGTGCCCGCCGCGCTCGTCAGCGGGCGTCATCTCACGTGGTACGGGCCGTCGTTGGCGCAGGCACCGGAGGTGCTGGGCGCGGCGCTGCGAGCAGCTCTTTGCTGATCAGGCCGCGGACCGTGGGTACGGCGGCGGCGGCCCAGGCGGCTACGAGCACGGCGTACAGGACGACAGCGAGCACGTCGTACACGGCGAGTCCCGTGTGCTTCGCGAGGCCCTCCGCGCCGGTGACACACGTGCCGACAGGGAACGTGAACGCCCACCACGTCATCGCGAACGTCATGCCGCGGCGCCGCGCCCGCACCACGAGCGCCGCCGCGAGCGCCAGCCACAGCAGCGCGAACCCCATCACGGGAACGCCGTACAGCACGGCGAAGACGCCGAACCCCTGCGTGTACGGGGCCGGCAGGACGCCCGGCGCGGTGTCGGCGAACTTGTTGACGGCGGTCGTCGACTGGCCGAGGGGGCCGAGCACCAGGAACAGCGCCGGCGTGAGCGTCAGGGGGAGCGGGCCCGCCGTCACCAGGCGCGCGAAGATCACCGGAAGCATCACCGCCGTGGCGATCAGGCTGAGCCCGAACATGGCGACACAGCCCACGAGCAGCGTCTGCTGCCACTGGCCCGCCGGGAGGTGGGGCACGAGGAGCGGGCCGACGGCGGCGGACACCATCGGCGCCACCACCGGCAACAGCCACACAGGGGACGCCTGACCCGGCTCGATCCGGTGCTTGGCCACCATGAGGTACGGGACGGTCACCGCCGCGGCGAGCCCGATCACCGTTCCCGCCGTGAACAGCACCGCGTCCAGGGCGACGGCCGCCTGCGTTCCGATCCAGTCCTGGCCGACGAGCACCGTTGCGCCGCCGACGGCGAGCAGTGCCATCGCGAGGCAGCCGTAGAACGGTGCCACGGCCGGGTCGAGCAGATGCTCCTTCGCCCGGTCGCTGTGGTGCGTCCAGTGCAGGGCGCGGGCCGTGAGGAGGGCGACGAGCGCCACGAGGGACAGCGCCCACATCGCGGTGCACAGGGCTCGCAGGCCCGGAACGTGCGCGGGGAGCGCGGCGCCGGCGTTCGCGATGATCGCGGTGCCCATCACGGACGCGTACCAGTTGGGGCCGAGATGGCGGACGGCGGGACATCGAGGTGACGGGATGCGGGAGGCCCTGATCGGCTGGGCGGCGGTGACCATGACTCCACGGTCGCGGCGGACCGCTCCCCCCACCAGGGATCATGCCCCTATGAGGGCATAAGCTGGGTTTATGAGTGGCGATACGGCGGGTGCGGCGGAGGGTGCGACGACCGGGGCGGGGCTCGCCCACCGGGTCCCGGACCTCGGCGCCCTCGAACTCCTGCTCGCCGTGGCGCGGCTCGGCAGCCTCGGCCGGGCCGCCCGCGAGATGGGCATCACACAGCCCGCGGCCAGCAGCCGTATCCGCTCCATGGAACGCCAGCTCGGGGTCGCCCTGGTCGACCGGTCGCCGCGCGGCTCACGGCTCACCGACGCGGGCGCGCTCGTCACGGACTGGGCGCGCCGGATCGTCGAGGCGGCGGCGGCCTTCGACGTGGGGGCGCAGGCGCTGCGCGACCGCCGTGACTCGCGGCTGCGGGTCGCCGCGAGCATGACGATCGCCGAGTACCTGCTGCCGAACTGGCTGCTCGCGCTGCGCGCGGAGCGTCCCGACACGGCGGTGTCGCTCCACGCGGGCAACTCGGCCGCGGTCGCCGAGCGGCTGCTGTCCGGTGACGCGGACGTCGGCTTCGTCGAGGGCCTCACGGTCCCCGCGGGTCTGGACGCCGCCGTCATCGCCCACGACCGGCTCATCGTGGTCACCGCCCCCGGACACCCGTGGGCCCGGCGCAGGAAGCCGCTGTCGGCCGATGAACTGGCGGGCACCCCGCTCATCCTGCGCGAACGCGGCTCGGGTACCCGCCAGGTCCTCGACGCGGCCCTCGGCGGCCTGGCCCGCCCCCTCATCGAGCTGTCGTCGACGACCGCCGTGAAGGCGGCCGCGGTGAGCGGCGCGGGCCCCTCCGTCCTGAGCGAGCTGGCCGTCGGCGAAGAACTCGCCGCCCGCAGGCTCGTCGAGATCCCGCTCGAAGGGGTCCGGTTGCGCAGGGACCTGCGAGCGGTCTGGCCGACCGGTCACCGCCCGGTGGGGCCGGCCAGGGAACTGCTCGCGCTCACCCGCGGACCGGCCTGAGCATCGCCCGCCACGTCAGGAGCCGCCTCGCGCCGCCGCTCGTATCAGGCCGCCCATGACGCGCGTGTCCTCGCCCATCTCGGGGTGCCACTGCACGCCGAGCACCCAGGTGAGGCCCTGGAGTTCGACCGCCTCGACCGTCCCGTCCGCCGCGTGCGCCGACGCGACCAGACCCCGGCCGAGACGGTCGACCGCCTGATGGTGGTACGTCGGAACGTCCGACTCGTCGGGCACCAGCTCGCCGTAGCGCGTCCCGGGCACCGGCGTCACCACGTGCTTCCCGAAGACGCCGATGTCCTTGACGTGTCCCTCGATGTGCTGGGTGAGCGTGCCGCCGAGCGCCACGTTCAGGAGCTGCATGCCCCGGCAGATGCCGAGCAGTGGCTTGCCGGACGCCAACGCCGCCCGGATCAGGGCCAGTTCCCATGCGTCCCGCTCCACCGCGGGCGGCCCCGTGCGGTCCTCGCGCTCGGCGCCGTAGCGGCCCGGCTCCACGTCGGGCCCGCCCGCGACGACGAGCCCGTCGAGCCGCGCGACCACCGAGGGCGCGTACGCGGGGTCGTCCGGCGGCACCATCGCGGCGAGGCCGCCCGCGGACTGCACGAGCCGCGGGTACCCGGCGGGAAGCAGCGCGGCGGGCAGCTCCCACACGCCCCAACTCGCCTTCTCCTCCAGGTAGGTGCTGACCCCGATCAGTGGCCTGCTCAACATCTGCCCGTGCTCCCTCACCGTGGTCGATCCCGTTCCCGTGCGGCCTCTGCCGCCGCGAGCGCCGCGAACTCCTCCTCGGGAGCCCGCGCCACCAGACGCCTGCGGCTGCAGGCCCCGAAGTACCCGATCGCCACCGCGTACACGCCGAGCGTGATCAGCGCCGCCGTGACGTCCACCAGGAAGGTGGCGGCCGGCGCCGCAGCACGATGTGCGACAGGGACGTCAGAGCGTACGAGATCGTGGCGCCGAACACCGCGACGTTCAGCATGCGGGCACCGTCGCCCGTCGCGGCCGCCGGCGCGCAGCCGATCGGCCCGGACGGCGTGCGGCGGATGCTCATTGGAGTGGATCCATACCTTTGCAGGGAGCGTGCGAAGAATTCAAGGCCCCTGTGTGGCGCGCCGGTCGATCGCGGGCTCAGGTGAGGAAGCCCCGCAGGAGAGCGGCCGTGCCGGCGCAGTGCTCGCGCATCATCTCCCGCGCTCCGTCCGCGTCCCCGTCGAGCACCGCCGCCACCAGGGCCGTGTGCTGGCGCTGCGAATGCTCCAGGTTCCGTACCAACAGCGGGATGCAGTCGAGGAGTTCGTTCACCGTCGCGCGCACCGCCGCGTACTGAGCCGTGAGCGAGGGTGACCCGCACAGCTCGGCGAGTGTGAGATGGAGCAGCGTGTCGAGGCGGCGGTAGTCGGCGAGGGGTGCGTCATGGGTGCGCGCCAGGGCGCCGCGCAGCCGTTCGGCCTGCTCGTCGGTGAGGCCGTGCGCGGCGCACAGGCCGGCCGCGCCGACCTCCAGGACCTCGCGGAAGCGCAGCGCGTCCTCGACGTCGACGCCCTTGAGGCGACGGCGCAGCTCGTCCTCGCCCGGCGCGTCCGTGCGCGCCACCACGAACGTGCCGCCGTAGCGCCCGCGCCGCGACTCGACCAGGCCCTGGTCCTGGAGCACCTTCAGGACCTCCCGCAGCGTCACCCTGCTGATCCCGAGCCGGTCCGCCAACTCCCGTTCGGACGGCAGGCGTTCACCGCCCGGCACCAGGCCGAGCCGGACGACCTGGAGGATCTGCTCCAGGGCCTCCTCGAATCCGTTGCCCGCCCGCACGGGCCGCAACACCGGCGTGAGCCGGTCCTCGTCAGCGGTGTGCGACATATGGCCGTACCCCCTTCCCAAGCAATGGTTCTCCGCAATACCTTATGGCTTCCGGCTGACCGACGAAGCCCGAAGGAGGCCTTCCCGTGGCAGACCGCACACCCCCGCTCGGCGTCGAGGAGCTCACGTCCCTCGTCGAGAGTGGAGAGATCGACACTGTCGTCCTGGCCTTCCCCGATATGCAAGGGCGGCTCCAGGGCAAGCGGTTCGCCGCCCGCTTCTTCCTCGACGAGGTCCTCGCCCACGGCACGGAGGGCTGCAACTACCTCCTCGCCGTCGACACCGAGATGAACACGGTCGACGGATACGAGATGTCCTCCTGGGACCGCGGATACGGCGACTTCGCCATGCACGCCGACCTCTCCACCCTGCGCCGCGTTCCCTGGAACGACGGCACCGCGATGCTCATCGCGGACCTGGCGTGGAACGACGCCTCGCCCGTCGTGGCCGCGCCCCGGCAGATCCTGCGCCGCCAGCTCGACCGGCTCGCCGAACTCGGCTACACCGCCCACGTCGGCACGGAGCTCGAGTTCATCGTCTTCAAGGACACCTACGAGCAGGCCTGGGACGCGGGCTACAAGAACCTCACCCCGGCCAACCAGTACAACATCGACTATTCGGTCCTCGGCACCGGCCGCATCGAGCCGCTCCTGCGCCGCATCCGCAACGACATGGCGGCGGCCGGACTCGTCGTCGAGTCCGCCAAGGGCGAGTGCAACCCGGGCCAGCACGAGATCGTGTTCCGCTACGACGAGGCCCTCGTCACCTGCGACCAGCACGCCATCTACAAGACGGGCGCCAAGGAGATCGCGGCCCAGGAGGGTGTCTCGCTCACCTTCATGGCCAAGTTCAACGAGCGCGAGGGCAACTCCTGTCACATCCACCTCTCGCTCCAGTCCATCGACCGGCCCGGCGCCAATGTCATGGCGGGGACCGCTGACGACCCCGGCGGGATGTCGCCGGTGATGCGGCACTTCCTCGCGGGCCAGCTCGCCGCGCTGCGTGACTTCTCGCTGCTCTACGCGCCCAACATCAACTCGTACAAGCGGTTCCAGCCGGGCTCCTTCGCGCCGACCGCCGCCGCCTGGGGCTACGACAACCGCACCTGCGCGCTCCGCGTCGTCGGCCACGGCCGCTCGATGCGCTTCGAGAACCGCCTGCCGGGCGGTGACGTCAACCCGCACCTGGCGGTCGCCGGACTCGTGGCCGCCGGTCTGTACGGCATCGAGCAGAAGCTCGAACTGCCCGAGGAGTGCACCGGAAACGCCTACACCGGCGAGTACGAGCACGTTCCCACGACGCTGCGCGAGGCCGCCGAGCTGTGGGAGACCAGCCCCGTGGCCAAGGCCGCGTTCGGCGACGAGGTCGTCGCGCACTACCGCAACATGGCGCGCGTCGAGCTGGAGGCGTTCGACGCGGCCGTCACCGACTGGGAACTCCGCAGGTCGTTCGAAAGGCTCTAGCGTGCACGACATCCTCAACCCGGCGACCGAAGAAGTCATCGCCACGATCCACGCGACCTCCCGCGAACAGGTCGACACCGCGGTGCTGCGGGCCCACCGGGCACAGCGCGACTGGGCGGCCGCGGCCCCCGCCGACCGGGCCCGCCTCCTGCGCCGCTTCGCCGCCGTCGTCGACGAGCACGTCGAGGAACTCGCCCGCCTGGAGGTGCGCGAGGCCGGGCACACCATCGGCAACGCCCGCTGGGAGGCCGGCAACGTCCGCGACCTGCTCGACTACGCGGCCGGGGGAGTGGAGCGCCTCACCGGCCGCCAGATCCCCGTCGCCGGCGGCCTCGACATCACGATCCTCGAACCCCTCGGCGTCGTCGGTGTCATCGCGCCCTGGAACTTCCCCATGCCGATCGCCGCGTGGGGCACGGCCCCGGCCCTCGCCGCCGGGAACGCGGTGATCCTCAAGCCCGCCGAGACGACCCCGCTCACCGCGCTCCGCCTCGCCGAACTCGCCCTGGAAGCAGGGCTTCCCGAGTACCTCTTCCAGGTCCTGCCCGGCGCGGGAGACGTGGCGGGAGCCGCCCTCGTCGAGCACCCGGGCATCGCCAAGATCGTGTTCACCGGCTCCACCCGCGTCGGCAAACAGATCATGGCCAGGTGCGCCGACCAGGTGAAGCGCGTGACCCTCGAACTCGGCGGCAAGAGCCCGAACATCGTCTTCGCCGACGCCGACATCGAGGCGGCGGCCGCCGCGACCCCCATGTCGTTCCTCGACAACGCCGGCCAGGACTGCTGCGCCCGCACCCGCATCCTCGTACAGCGGTCCGTGTACGACCGGTTCCTCGGCCTGCTCGCGCCCGCGATCGAGTCGGTCGTCGTCGGCGACCCCGCCGACGAGAACACCCAGATGGGCCCGCTCATCTCCAAGTCTCAGCTGGAAAGGGTCCGTTCGTACGTCGACGGGGGAGCGGCGGCCCTGCGGGGCAGCGCCCCCGAGGGCGCCGGATTCTGGTTCCCGCCGACCGTCCTCACCGAGACGGCACCCGACGCCCCCGCCGCGGCCGAGGAGGTCTTCGGGCCCGTTGCCGTCGTCCTGCCCTTCGACGACGAGGCCGACGCGATCCGGCTCGCCAACGCCACCGAGTACGGGCTCTCCGGATCCCTGTGGACCCGGGACGTGGGGCGCGCCCTGCGCGTCGCCGGGGCGGTCCGCGCCGGGAACCTGTCGGTCAACTCCCACTCGAGCGTCCGCTACTCGACCCCGTTCGGCGGGTACAAGCAGTCCGGCGTCGGCCGTGAACTGGGCCCCGACGCCCTCACCGCCTTCACCGAAACCAAGAACGTCTTCATCAGCACGGAGGGTCCCGCACAGTGACAGAGAACATCTGCCGCCGCCTCGTCGGCCGCACCGCCGTCATCACCGGAGCCGGCAGCGGCATCGGCCTGGCCACCGCCCGCCGCCTGGCTTCCGAAGGCGCGAACGTGGTCTGCGCCGACATCGACGAGAGCTCCGGCAAGAAGGCCGCCGAAGAGGTCGGCGGCACCTTCGTCCAGGTCGACGTCACCGACGCCGAGCAGGTCGAGGCCCTCTTCAAGACCGCGTACGACACCTACGGCTCGGTCGACATCGCCTTCAACAACGCCGGGATCTCGCCCCCCGACGACGACTCCATCCTGGACACGGGCCTGGAGGCATGGAAGCGCGTCCAGGAGGTCAACCTCACCTCCGTCTTCCTGTGCTGCAAGGCCGCCATCCCCTACATGCGGCAGCAGGGCAAGGGCTCCATCATCAACACCGCCTCGTTCGTGGCGCGCATGGGCGCGGCGACCTCCCAGATCTCGTACACGGCCTCCAAGGGCGGCGTCCTCGCCATGTCCCGCGAGCTCGGCGTGCAGTTCGCCCGCGAGGGCATCAGGGTCAACGCCCTGTGCCCGGGCCCGGTCAACACCCCGCTTCTCCAGGAGCTGTTCGCCAAGGACCCCGAGCGCGCCGCGCGCCGCCTCGTCCACATCCCGGCGGGCCGCTTCGCGGACACCGACGAGATCGCCGCCGCCGTGGCCTTCCTCGCGAGCGACGACTCCTCGTTCGTGAACGCCACCGACTTCCTCGTCGACGGCGGTATCTCGGGGGCGTACGTCACGCCTCTGTAGGCCGTGCCCCCTGTAGGTGTACGGTCCCCAGACATGCGTAACAGAGATGTTGCCGCGTGGACTTCAGCCGTGGTCACCGCCCTGGTGGCCACGGCTCTCGTCTCTCCTGCGGCCGCCGCCACGTCCGCTCCCACCACCGACCGGGCCTGCCCGCAGCTCTCGGAGAAGCTGCCGTGGTCCGGGCAGAACCGGGCCAGGCTCCAGCGCGTGATCGACGAGCGCGGGACCTGCGCAGGCCACCACGGCCCCCGTCCCGTCGCCGCGTTCGACTGGGACAACACGGTCTCCAAGAACGACGTCACCGACGCGACGATCGCCTGGTCGCTCAAGCACGACAAGATCCTGCGGCCCGCGAGCTGGAAGAAGACCAGCAAGTGGCTGACCGACGACGCCGACAAGGCTCTCACCGCCGCCTGCGGCACCGCGGTCCCCGTCGGCGCACCTCTGCCGACGTCCACCGACACCGACTGCACCGACGAGATCTTCAACATCCGTGAGTCCGGCAAGACCATGAGCGGCGACGCCGCGTTCGCCGGGGAGTGGAACCATCGCCGCACCGTGCCCCAGTACGCCTGGGTGCCGCAGCTGTTCGCCGGACACACCGTCCCCGAACTGGAGTCGTACGCCGCACAGGCCCGCCGCGAGGCGCTGGCCGCCCCCGTCGGCTCGACCCAGACGCTCGGCACGCACACCGTCCCCGGCTACGTCCGCTACTACGACCAGCAGCGCGACCTCATCCGCACCCTGCAGAAGGCCGGGTTCGACGTCTACATCGTGTCGGCCGGATCCGAGCCCGTGACCGAGGTGTGGTCGCGCGGCCCGGGCGGCGTCGGCATCGACCGCGCCCACACCATCGCGATCCGCTCCGTCCTCGACAGCAAGGGCCGCATCACCACGTACAACGAAGGCTGCGGCGGGGTCGGACGCACCCAGGGCGAAGCCATCCCGTACATCGACGGCAAGCGCTGCTGGATCAACCAGGACATCTTCCGGATCAAGGGCAAGTCCGCCTGGGAGAAGCAGCGTCGGGACAAGCGCATCGCACTCGGGGGCGGGGACGCCGACACCGACGTCACCTTCGTCGGCGACGCCACCGGCGCGCACCTCGTGCTCAACCGCAACAAGAACGAGGTGATGTGCCGCGCCTACGACAACGCCGACGGACGCTGGGTCGTGAACCCCATGTTCATCGAACCGCTCCCGCGCAAGTCCGGCAACTACCCCTGCTCCACCGCCGCGTACAACAAGCCCGAGGGCGGCTTCGGCCCGGTCCTGCGCCCGGACGGCTCCGTCGTGCCGGACCAGGCGGACTCGGTGTACTGACCTTCCCCGCACAACCTAAAGTGCCGGGATGAGCATGACGCCCCCGCCCGGCTGGTACCCGGACCCCACGGCCCCGCCCACCGAGCGCTGGTGGGACGGGGCCGCGTGGACCGAGCACCGACGGCAGCCGCAGAACACCCCGGCCGTGCCACAGGCTTTCGGGCCGCCCGCAGGGCCCCCGCTCCCGGCCACGGGCCCGCAGCGCCCGCCCGCCGCACCCGGCCGCCGCGCGAGGACCATCGCCCTGGCCGCCGCCGGGATCGTGCTCGTCGCCTCCATCGCCACCGGCGCCGCCGTCCTGCTCGGCCGCGGCGACGACGACCCCAAGACCCGCACCTCACCCACCTCGGGCGCCCCGACATCCATGGACCCGACCGCCACGGCGAGCAGCGCCGAGCCCACCCCCACCGAGGACGCGTCCACCGCCGTCGACCAGCTCAACGGCATCACGCTCCCCGTCCTCGACGGCTGGCAGAAGGCCGAGAACGTCGTCGACGACGACATGCTGATCACGACTCCGCGCACCTACGACTGCCCCGGCGACTCGGGCCTGTGCCGGCACGGCACCGTCGTCTCCCGCACCGTCACCGGGACCGACGAGACCTCACCCGAAGTCATCGCCAAACGGGACATCAAGGACGCCGCGGACGCCTCGTACGACAAGAACGGCATCAACCAGCAGCCCTTCGGCGGCATCGAGTCGCACCAGCAGATCGCCGCCCGCCAGACCGCGGTCGCCGGGCGGGCCGGCTACCTCGTCCGCTGGAAGGTGAAGACCGCGAAAGGGCCCGGCGGTTACGTCCAGTCCGTCGTCTTCCCCTCCAGCGCCGGCTCCGAGTCCCTGGTGACGGTCCGCATCACCGTCGACGCAGGCAAGGACGCGCCACCGCTCTCCGACATGGACCGCATCGTCAAGGGCATCAGGGCGGCGGGCGACAGCGGGTCCGACGGCGGCGTGGGCAGCAGCATCGGCCCCACCGTCACGCCGTGAACCCGTCCCGGAACCCTCACAGGAACGTGTAGCCCTCGCCGCGGTACGTCGGCACGGTCGCCGTCACCGTGTCGCCCTCCACCAGGCGCAGCACGTCGAACCGCTCGCACAGCTCGCCGGCCTTCGCGTGCCGGAACCACACCTTGTCGCCGATCAGCAGATCGTCGGCGGGCGCCCCGAGCAGCGGTGTCTGCACCTCGCCCGGGCCCTCCTGGGGGTCGTAACGCAGGCCCTCCGGGAGATAGGGCACCGGCAGCCGGTCGGCTCCCGCGGCGCCCGACGCCGGGTAGCCGCCGCCGAGCACGGTCACGACTCCGACGCCCGGCCTGCGCACCACGGGCTGCGCGAACAGGGCGGCGGGCCGGCCCGTGAACGACGTGTAGTTGTCGAACAGGCGCGGCACATAGAGACCCGACCCCGCCGCGATCTCGGTCACCGCGGGCTCGGCCGCGGTGTGCTGCACACTGCCCGTGCCGCCGCCGTTCACGAACTCCAGGTCCGGCGCCACCGTCCTTACCGCGCGCACCACTTCGGCCCGCCTGGCCGCCAGCTCCTTGCGGGCCGCGGCCTGCATCAGCCTGATGGCCCGCGACCGCACCGGACGCCCCGCGACCGCGTCACCCACCCCCGCGACATGACCCTCGTACGCCATCACACCCACGAGCCGGAAGCCCGGGCGCCGGGCCACGGCCCGTGCCATGTCGGCGACTTGGGCGGGGGAGCGCAGCGGGGAGCGGCGGGCGCCGACCCGCACGCGCCCGCCGAGCACCTGCCACGAGGTGTCCAGTTCCAGACAGACCCTGATCTCCTCGCGCCCGCCGTCCCGCGCGTCGTCGATCAGCCGCAGCTGGGCCGGGTCGTCGACCATGACCGTGACCGCCGCCGCCGGCTTCGGATCGTGCGCGAGCTCCGCGAAAGCGGCCCGGTCGGCCGACGGATACGCGAGCAGCACGTCCTCGAAACCGGACCGCGCCAGCCACAGCGACTCCGCGAGCGTGAACGACATGACCCCGGCGAAACCGTCCCTGGCCAGGACCCGCTCGAGCAGCGCGCGACAGCGCACCGACTTGCTCGCGACGCGGATCGGCTTGCCGCCCGCCCGCCGCACCAGATCCTCCGCGTTGGCGTCGAAGGCCTCCAGGTCGACGATCGCGACCGGGGCGTCGAGATGAGCGGTGGCCCGGTCGTAGCGGGCCCTGTCGGCTGCGCGGGGTGTCATGGCCGAAGCCTGCCAGACCCGATTACCGCGGGGTAGGGGGAGGATCCGGGCAGATCGTCCTGACCTGCGGTACGGGGTCCCTGCGAGGCCGCGTCAGCCCGTAGAGTGACGCGGACGCAGGACGAGAACGGGACGGGAACGGGGAGGCATGAGCACGCAAGCGCGCCGCGCGCCGATCCCGCCGCGCCCCTCCCAGCCGCCCACGCAGCGCGACGAGTTGGCCGATGCTCCGGTCGGCCGGGACGCGTCGATACCCCCGCGCCCCACGCACACCCCGGCGCCGGACCAGACACCACCGCCGCCCCCCGCCTCGGCCCGCTTTCCGGACACCCCGCCCGTGCCGCCCGCGCCCGCGGCCCCCGTGTCCGACCGGCCGGCGCACCCGGGGCCCCTGCCGCCCGAGCGTCCGACGGAGACCACGACCCGGCTGCGCCCGATCAGGGACACCGCCGCGCAGAGCCCCGACGGCACGCCCCCGCCCCACCCCTCCGCGCCCCCCGCAGCGGTCCCGCGCCGCCCCGCCGCGCCGCCGCGTACCCCCGGCGAACCGCACGCCACCGTCCCCCGCCCCGCCACGCCCCCGCGCGTCCCGGGCGAGCCCTCGGTCGGAAGGCGCCCCGTCGGGGCCGTCGACCTCACCCCGGGACCCGGCGCCGGCCGCCCCTTCGTGTTCTTCGCCCGCCCCGCCTCGTACGACGACAGCACCACCCGCCTGCGCCCCATCGGCTCCCGGATACGGCCCCGCGTCGCGGCCGCCGCGGCCTGCGCCGTGCTCGGGCTCGGCCTCATCGGCGGTGCGGCGACCGGGAGTTGGCTGACCGGGGACAGCGGCGGCAGCATCGGCTCACCGAACGCGTACGCCACCGCGGGCACCCTCTGGCACAGCGTCCCCGTCGACCGGCTGTTCCCGCCCGTCATCAAGGGCGACGGAGCGGGACCCGGCGGCGCCGACCGCACCTGGACCCGTATCGCCGTCGCCCCGGACAGCACCTGCGAGAACGCCTTCGACCCACTGCTGCAGAAGGCGCTCAGGCCCGCCGGCTGCCTGCGCCTCCTGCGCGCCACCTACACCGACGCCACCCGCAGCCATGTCACCACCGTCGGCCTGCTGTTCACCAAGGCGGACACGGAGGCCATGAAGGCGCTGCGCACCCGGTTCACCGAGGACGGCCTCGACCGCAGGACCGACCTCGTGCCCCGCCCGTACGCGGCGAAGGGCACCCTCGCCGCCGGGTTCGGCGACGCCCAGCGCGCCTCCTGGACCATCTCCGTCCTCACCGACGCCCCCGTCGTCGCCTACGCCGTCTCCGGCTTCGCCGACGCCCGTACCGTCAGCGACGCGCAGCCCGCCGCCGAGGCCATGAAGTCCGGCAGCGTCACGACCCCCGCGCAGGCCGGCCTCGGCTTCGAGGCCCAGGGCATCGCCGACCGCGTCGAACGAAGCCTGCGCGCCGCCGTCGCCGAGGCCACCGAGGAGCCGTCATGACCCGCACGGCCGCCGCCTGGCGGAACGCCGCCACCGCGCTCACGGCCGCCGCGGCCCTCGCGCTGCTCCCGTCGACCACCGCCCACGCCGACTCCATCCGCGCCCAGCAGTGGGGCCTGGACGCGATGCACACCGAGGAGGCCTGGCGCACGACCAAGGGCAAGGGCATCACGGTCGCCGTCCTCGACACCGGCGTGGACGACACCCACCCCGACCTCAAGGGCAACGTCCTGCCCGTCAAGGACCTCGTCGGCATCGGCGCCAAGCGGGGCGACCGCTCCTGGGCCCGGCACGGCACCGCCATGGCCGGGATCATCGCCGGTCACGGCCACGGCCCGGGCGGCGACGACGGCGTACTCGGCATCGCCCCCGAGGCGAAGATCCTGCCCGTCCGCGTGATCCTCGAGGACGGCGACCCGGCCCGCAAGGAAGCCCGCTCCAGCCGGGGCAGCGCACTCGCCGACGGCATCCGCTGGGCCGCCGACCACGGCGCCGACGTCATCAACCTCTCCCTCGGCGACGACTCCGCCACCGCCCACCCGGAAGCCACCGAGGACGCCGCCGTCCAGTACGCCCTGAAGAAGGGCGCTGTCGTCGTCGCCTCCGCGGGCAACGGCGGCAAGAAGGGCGACCACATCTCGTACCCGGCCGCGTACCCAGGAGTGATCACGGCCACCGCCGTCGACCGCTACCTCCACCGCGCCCCCTTCTCCACGCGCCGCTGGTACGCCACCGTCAGCGCCCCCGGCAACGCCATCGCGATCGCCGACCCCGACCGCACGTACTACTCGGGCTGGGGCACCAGCGCCGCCTCGGCCTTCGTGTCCGGCGCCGTCGCGCTGGTCCGCGCCGCCCACCCGGGGCTCACGCCCGCGCAGATCAAGCAGCTCCTGGAGGACACCGCCCGCGACGCCCCCTCGGGCGGCCGCGACGACTCCCTCGGGTTCGGCTTCGTCGACCCGGCCGCCGCGATCCGCAAGGGAGGCTCCCTCAAGCCCGAGGGCCTGCGCTCCGCCACGTACGCGGAGAAGTTCTTCGGCACGGGCCCCGACACCCCCGACGGCGACGCGGGCACCGGCTGGGTGGGCCCCGCCGCGGGTGGCCTCGGCGTCGTGCTCCTCGCGGCCGCCGTCTACCTGTGGCGCGGGCGTCGCACGGTCCTGTGAGTCTCAGCCGGTGAGCACGGAGACGGCCGCCGTCGCGACCCGCTCAACGAGCGCCACCCCCGCCTCCTTGGTCGCGTTGCCGTCGGAGAGCACCGAGACCAGGTACGGCTTCCCGCCGACGGTCACCCGCCCCACGCTGTTGATGTCCCACAACCCGGTCGCGCTGCGCGGCAGCCAGCCGTTCTTCAGCGCGCACACGGACACGGAGTCGGCGGCCGCGGACACACCCCACCGCTGATCCGCGGCGGTCCGGCCCATCAGCCCGACGACGTAGGCGCGCGACGCCTCGCTCAGCCCGGAGTCCTGCGTGCCGAACACGGCGCGCAGCAAGGTCAGCTGATCCTCCGCGGTCGTCTGTGTCAGACCCCACTCGCCGCCCGCGCCCGCCGTCGTCCCGGTCAGCCCGAGCGTCAGGTTCGCCGAGTCGAGCCCGTCCGCGCCGCCGATCGCGTCCCACAGGGCCGTCGCGGACGCGTTGTCACTGTTCTCGATCATCGCCGTCGCGTACGCGCGCTCCTGCGAGGTCAGCGCCCGCCCGGCGTCCTGCGCCCGCAGCAGCAGCGCCGCGAGGATGTCGACCTTGACGATGCTCGCGGTGTCGAACGCGGAGGCGCCGTCGTACACCGCGCCGTCCGCCTGCCCGTCGAGCGCGGAGACCGCCACCGAGACCCGCGCGTCACCGTCCGCGAGCAGGGGCTTCAGCGCCTTCGCGAGCGCGTCGTCACGGTCCACGGAGACCTCCTCCCCGGATACGGGTGCGGGCGTTTCCCCGGAACCGGAAGCCGAAGCGGAAGCGGGCGCCGTCGCCGTGGCGGCGACCGGAACCGAATGCTCCGCCCCGCCCGGCGAGCAGCCTATGAGGGTTCCCGCGAGCGACACCGCGAGAAGGGCGGCGCACGCCGCGAGTCCGTTCCGGTCCATGCCCGGATGCTCGGTGCCTGTCCTGTGCGCACCGTGAGACCAGGCTCAGGGTCCGCTGAGAAGATCGCGCCACGCGGTCGGTAGGGTCGGTGAACGTGGCGAACAAGAACATTCCCGACCCCGGCTTCTCCGACGACGACGGCTCCGCGGACCCGCGCCTGAGCGCGGCCCTCGCCGCCTGGGCCGAGGACCGCACGGCGCACGGCCCGGTCCTCGCGGCGCTCAAGGAAGCGCGGCTCCTCGTCCCCGTCGTCGCCGTGCTCGGCGAGGTCGAGGAGGACGAGAACGGGCTGCGCCGCGAGAAGACCAGCGACATGGCCGTGCCCACCCTCAAGGCCGGCGACCGCAAGGCCCTGCCCGCGTTCACGTCCACCGCGGCCCTCGCCCTGTGGGACCCCGAGGCCCGCCCCGTCGCCGTGCCCCTGCACCAGGCGCTCCAGGCCGCCGCCCACGAGCAGGCCGACACCGTCGTCATCGACCTCGCGGGCCCGGTCGCCTACGAGCTCAGCGGCGCCGCCCTGCGCGCCGCGAACGAGGGCCGCACCAGCGCCGACCCCCTCGCCGACCCGGCCGTCACGGAGGCGATCCGCGCCGCCGTCGCCGCCGAGCCCGGTGTGCTCCGCGCCCACCTGGGCCCGGGCAGCGCCGACGGAATCCTCGCGCTCGTCCTCGACCCGTCGGCCGCCCCCGCCGAGACGGCCCGCGCCGTCGCCGCGCGCATCGCCGCCGACGAAACACTGAGGGCCCGCCTGGTGCGGGGCCTCGACCTGGCACTCCTGCCGGCCGAGACCACGCCACCCGGCGAGCCCCTCTACGTACGCGCGTGAACCACCGGAACGATCAGCCGTAGACCGGGCCCGTGTACTTCTCGCCGGGGCCCTGGCCCGGCTCGTCGGGCACGAAGGACGCCTCGCGGAACGCCAGCTGCAGCGACTTCAGACCGTCGCGCAGCGGCGCCGCGTGGAACGAGCTGATCTCGGTCGTGCTCGCGTCGAGCAGACCGGCGAGGGCGTGCACGAGCTTGCGGGCCTCGTCGAGGTCCTTGTGGGCGTCGCCGTCCTCGGTGAGGCCGAGCTTCA
Source organism: Streptomyces sp. NPDC107517 (assembly GCF_055582645.1). NCBI lineage: Bacteria > Bacillati > Actinomycetota > Actinomycetes > Kitasatosporales > Streptomycetaceae > Streptomyces > Streptomyces sp. NPDC107517. Next base: position 282,949 of record NZ_JBVJPM010000005.1, read on the forward strand.
CCGCGGCGGCGCTCATCAGGTTGACCGCGACCGTCACGATCACCTCGACGGCGGGGACCTCGGCGATGTCCCGGGTCAGGGCGTCGTAGTCGGTGTTTTCGGCAGCGGGGGTGGCGTCATTCATGTGCCCCACGATATGCCGCCCGCGCACTCGGTTGGGCCCACCCCCCAGGAGCTGCTAACCTTGTGTAACGACCGGCCGGACACGCACGCCACTGGCTTGAGTGACCGGCCCACAAGTGGAGGCTCCGATCTCCCACCTGGCCGCTCCTGAGGGGCGGCGGGTCACCGGTCAGACGGCCCCCATCGTTCCGTACGGACGATGGAGCCGTCCGATGTGCGCCCCGCGGTCACCCGTGGCGGTGCTCCGGTAGTCCTTGGAGCCCCGCCTGTGTACCGTCCGGGGCATTTTTGTGTTTCCGGTGCGGTTGGTACTACGAAACAGACGTTACGCGGCGGTCCGCCAGACCGTCGTGTGGTGCTACCGAGGAGGATCCATCAGCGCCGAGCCCCGCATCAACGACCGGATTCGCGTTCCCGAAGTGCGACTTGTCGGTCCCAGCGGCGAGCAGGTCGGGATTGTTCCGCTTGCCAAGGCCCTTGAGCTCGCTCAGGAGTACGACCTCGACCTCGTCGAGGTGGCGGCGACAGCCCGTCCGCCTGTCTGCAAGCTCATGGACTACGGGAAGTTCAAGTACGAGTCGGCCATGAAGGCCCGTGAGGCGCGCAAGAACCAGGCGCACACGGTCATCAAGGAGATGAAGCTCCGGCCGAAGATCGACCCGCACGACTATGACACCAAGAAGGGTCATGTCGTCCGGTTCCTCAAGCAGGGCGACAAGGTCAAGATCACGATCATGTTCCGTGGTCGCGAGCAGTCCAGGCCGGAACTCGGCTACCGACTGCTGCAGCGTCTCGCTTCGGACGTCGAGGACCTCGGGTTCATCGAGTCGAACCCGAAGCAGGACGGCCGCAACATGATCATGGTTCTGGGTCCTCACAAGAAGAAGACCGAGGCCATGGCCGAGGCTCGTGAGGCCCAGGAGGCCCGCAAGGCCGAGCAGAAGGCGCAGCCGACGCACGGCCGCACCCAGCGGGCCAGCGACGACGCCGCGGAGACCGAGGCCCCGGCCGAGGCGACCGACGAAGCCTCTGCCGAAGAGGCCACGGCCGAGGCTTCCGCCGAGGCCTGATCCGGTCACGTACAGCCCGTACGGACCGGATGCCAATCGATACATCTGGACGTTCCGCATGCCGGTCCGCACCCCGGACCGGCAGGGGAGCGCCACTGACGAGGAGATAACGGCGCTATGCCGAAGAACAAGACGCACAGCGGTGCCAGCAAGCGCTTCAAGATCACCGGCTCCGGCAAGGTGCTCCGTGAGCGCGCCGGCAAGCGCCACCTGCTCGAGCACAAGTCGTCCCGCGTGACGCGCCGCCTCACCGGCACGGTCGAGCTGGCCCCGGGCGACGCCAAGAAGATCAAGAAGCTTCTCGGCAAGTGAGTCCCGGCGCGCAGCAGCGCGCCGGAGCTCGGACCGGGACCCAATCGAATTCGGGCCGTGTGAGTACAACCACGGCCCCGCTACAAGGAGTTAACAAGTGGCACGCGTCAAGCGGGCAGTAAACGCCCACAAGAAGCGTCGGGCGATCCTCGAGGCGGCCAGCGGTTACCGCGGCCAGCGGTCGCGCCTGTACCGCAAGGCCAAGGAGCAGGTCACCCACTCCCTGGTCTACAACTACAACGACCGCAAGAAGCGCAAGGGCGACTTCCGTCAGCTGTGGATCCAGCGCATCAACGCCGCTGCCCGCCAGAACGGCATGACGTACAACCGCCTCATCCAGGGTCTGAAGGCCGCCAACATCGAGGTGGACCGCAAGATCCTCGCCGAGCTGGCCGTCAACGACGCGAACGCGTTCGCCGCGCTCGTCGAGGTCGCGCAGAAGGCCCTTCCGGCCGACGTGAACGCGCCCAAGGCTGCGTGACGCTCCGCTTTTAGCCGGATGCTTCTCGGACCCGCAAGCCATTTGGCTTGCGGGTCCGATTGCGTCCGACGCCGACCGCCGCCCGGGCGTCGTCGTGGGCCGGTCGTGCCCGCGCGGCGGAGCCGCACCTGACACAGCCCCGCGCCCCCTGAGGGGCGCATCCCCTCCGTTCAACCGTCGCTCCCCGAAAGTGAGCCAATGGCCGCCGCCCCCGAGCTGATCTCCCCCAAGTCGCCCCGCGTCAGTGCCGCGCGGCGGCTTGCCAAGCGGAACTTCCGGGGCAAGGAGCGGCTGTTCCTGGCCGAGGGGCCACAGGCCGTGCGAGAGGCCGCCGGACACGCGGACACCCTCGTCGAGCTGTTCGCGACCCTCGACGCCGCCGAGCGCTACGCCGACATCGTCACGGAGGCGCGCGACGCCGGCGCCCGGCTGCACCTCGCCGACGAGGACGTCATCGCCGACATCTCGACGACCGTCACCCCGCAGGGCCTCGTCGGTGTCTGCCGCTTCCTGGACACCCCGTTCGAGGACGTCCTCGCCGCCCGCCCCAAGCTCGTCGCGGTCCTCGCCAACGTCCGCGACCCCGGCAACGCCGGCACCGTGCTGCGCTGTGCCGACGCCGCGGGCGCCGACGCCGTCGTCCTGACCGACGCGTCCGTCGACCTGTACAACCCCAAGTCCGTGCGGGCGTCCGTCGGTTCGCTGTTCCATCTGCCGGTCGCCGTCGGCGTACCCGTGGAGCGGGCCGTGCAGGGGCTCAAGGACGCGGGCGTACGTATCCTCGCCGCCGACGGCGCGGGGGAGGACGACCTCGACACCGAGCTCGACCGCGGCACCATGGGCACCCCCACCGCCTGGATCTTCGGCAACGAGGCCTGGGGACTCCCCGAGGAGACCCGCGAGCTCGCCGACGCCGTCGTGCGCGTGCCGATCCACGGCAAGGCCGAGAGCCTGAACCTCGCCACGGCCGCCGCGGTCTGCCTGTACGCCTCCGCGCGTGCACAGCGAGCCCCCGGAGGGTGCCGTTCCGTCACCCCCAGCTAGTAGTGTGGCGAGCTCGGAGGCCACAGCGCCCGAGAGGCGGGATACGGGGACATGAGCGTCGGCACGAGCAGAGCAACGGGGGCACGGGACACCCTGCGCCCGCCCGCGCCCCGACGCGGCCCCGACGACCTCACCACCCTCGCCGACGCCGGCCTCCACCCGGACGACCTGCCCGACGGACTCGTCATCGCCGACGAGAGCGGGCGCGTCATCTGCTTCAACGCGGCGGCCGTCCGCATCACCGCCGTCCCCGCCGCCGACGCCCTCGGCCACCCCCTGGAGCGCGCGCTCCCCTTAGAGGACCTCGAAGGCCGCCGCTGGTGGCAGCTGACCGACCCGTACGGCGGCCTCGCCACCCGCTTCGCCCAGCCCGAGCGGAATCTGCTGCTCCCCGGCGGGCGGGAGGTCCTCGTCTCCGCGCGCTACGTCCGCACCGCGCCCACCGGACCCGTGCGCCGCGTGGTCGTCTCCCTCCGTGACACCGAGGCCCGCCGCCGTACCGAGCGCAGCCACGCCGAGCTGATCGCGACCGTCGCCCACGAGCTGCGCTCGCCCCTCACCTCGGTGAAGGGCTTCACCGCGACCTTGCTCGCGAAATGGGAGCGGTTCACCGACGACCAGAAGAAACTCATGCTGGAGACCGTCGACGCCGACGCGAACCGCGTCACACGGCTCATCGCCGAGCTCCTCGACATCTCCCGCATCGACTCCGGCCGCCTCGAAGTGCGTCGCCAGCCCGTCGACATCGGCGCCGCCGTGGGCCGCCACATCCAGGCCCACGTCGCCTCGGGACAGCCGGCCGACCGCTTCCTCGTCCGGGTGGAACAGCCCCTGCCCGACCTCTGGGCCGACCCGGACAAGGTCGACCAGGTGCTCAGCAACCTCCTGGAAAATGCCGTGCGCCACGGCGAGGGAGCGGTCACCATCGACGTCATGCCCTCGGCGTCACCCCGCGAGCGGGAGTGCGCCGGCACGTCGGTCACCGTGAGCGACGAGGGGTCCGGCATCCCGGAGGAGTCCATGAACCGCGTCTTCACCCGCTTCTGGCGGGGCAGCAAGCGCGGCGGCACCGGACTCGGTCTGTACATCGTCAAGGGCATCGTCGAGGCCCACGGCGGAACGATCACGGTCGGCCGCGGGCCCGGCGGCGGCGCCCAGTTCCGATTTACGTTGCCCGTGGGGGCCCCGGCGTATCTGAACGCCTGAGCGGGCCCCCACGGGCGCATCGGCACACCCCACCCCCGTTAGACTCGGTCTTTGGCACTTTGCGTCCCAATCCTGAGACGAATCGTCTCCGAGTCGTGGACGGGGACCATCCGCCAAACCAACCGGAAGCACGGGAAGAGATGTCGGCACCGAATAAGTCGTACGACCCTGTTGAGGTCGAGGCCTTGAAACCGGAAGAGATCGAGCGCATGCGGGACGAGGCGCTCGCCGCCTTCGCGGCCGCGGACTCCCTCGGCGCGCTCCAGGAGGCCAAGGTCGCCCACACCGGCGGCACCTCGCCCCTGTCGCTCGCCAACCGCGAGATCGGCGCCCTGCCCCCGCAGGCCAAGGCCGAGGCCGGCAAGCGCGTCGGCATGGCCCGCGGCGCCGTCAGCAAGGCGCTCGCCGCCCGCCAGGCGGAGCTCGAGGCCGAGCGCGACGCGCGCGTCCTGGTCGAGGAGGCGGTGGACGTCACGCTGCCCTACGACCGGACCCCGGCCGGCGCCCGCCACCCCCTGACCACGCTCTCGGAGCGCATCGAGGACGTCTTCGTGGCCATGGGCTACGAGGTCGCCGAGGGCCCCGAGGTCGAGGCGGAGTGGTTCAACTTCGACGCCCTGAACATCGGCCCCGACCACCCCGCGCGCGGGATGCAGGACACGTTCTTCGTCGAGGGCCCCAAGGGCCGCGAGACGGAGTCGAACGTCGTCCTGCGCACCCACACGTCCCCGGTGCAGATCCGGTCCATGCTCGACCGCGAGCCGCCGGTCTACGTGATCTGCCCGGGCCGCGTCTACCGCTCCGACGAGCTGGACGCCACGCACACCCCGGTGTTCATGCAGGTCGAGCTGCTCGCCGTCGACGAGGGCCTGACGATGTCGGACCTCAAGGGCACCCTCGACCACATGGTCCAGGCGCTCTTCGGTGAGGGCATGAAGACCCGGCTGCGCCCGAACTTCTTCCCGTTCACCGAGCCGTCCGCCGAGATGGACATGGTCTGCTACGTGTGCCGCGGCGAGTCCGTCGGCAACCCGGACCGCCCGTGCCGCACCTGCTCCTCCGAGGGCTGGATCGAGCTCGGCGGCTGCGGCATGGTCAACCCCAAGGTGCTGACCGCGGCGGGCATCGACCCCGAGAAGTACAGCGGATTCGCCTTCGGGTTCGGCATCGAGCGGATGCTGATGTTCCGCCACAACGTCGAAGACATGCGAGACATGGTCGAGGGTGACATCCGGTTCACCCGGCCGTTCGGGATGGAGATCTGATGCGTATCCCGCTTTCCTGGCTGCGGGAGTACGTCGATCTCCCCGCCACCGAGACCGGCCGTGACCTGCAGGAGAAGCTTGTCGCCACCGGCCTCGAGGTCGAGACCGTCGAGCAGCTCGGCGCCGGCCTCAAGGGCCCCCTCGTCGTCGGTCAGGTCCTGACCATCGAGGAGCTGGAGGGCTTCAAGAAGCCCATCCGCTTCTGCACCGTCGACGTCGGCCGGGCCAATGGCACCGGCGAGCCGCAGGAGATCGTCTGCGGCGCCCGCAACTTCGCCGTCGGCGACAAGGTCGTCGTGGTCCTGCCGGGCGCCGTGCTGCCCGGCGACTTCGCGATCGCCGCGCGCAAGACGTACGGCAGGACGTCGCACGGCATGATCTGCTCCGGCGACGAGCTGGGCATGGGCGACGACGGCTCCGGCGGCATCATCGTCCTGCCGCCCGAGCACGAGGTCGGCACCGACGCGATCGAGCTCCTCCAGCTCGTCGACGAGGTCCTCGACATCGCCGTCACCGCCAACCGCGGCGACTGCCTGTCCCTGCGCGGCATCGCCCGCGAGGCCGCCATCGCGTACGGCCTGCCGCTGCGCGACCCGGCGCTCCTCGACGTGCCCGCGCCGAACGCGAACGGCTACCCGGTCCAGATCTCCGAGCCCGCCGGCTGCGACCGCTTCACCGCGCGCACCGTCACCGGTCTCAGCCCCGAGGCCCGCTCCCCGATCTGGCTCCAGCGCCGGCTGCAGAAGGCGGGCATGCGCCCGATCTCGCTCGCCGTCGACATCACCAACTACGTGATGCTGGAGCTCGGGCAGCCCCTGCACGCCTACGACCGCTCCCTCGTCCAGGGCACGATCGGCGTGCGCCGGGCCGAGCAGGGCGAGAAGTTCGTCACCCTCGACGGCGCCAAGCGCGTGCTCGACGCCGAGGACCTGGTGATCACCGACGACCGCGGCCCCATCGGCCTCGCGGGCGTCATGGGCGGAGCCAACACCGAGATCGCCGACCACGGCGCCGACGCCGGGACCACCGACGTCGTCATCGAGGCCGCGCACTTCGACCCCGTCTCGATCGCCCGCACCGCGCGCCGCCACAAGCTGTCCTCCGAGGCGTCCAAGCGCTTCGAGCGCGGCGTCGACCCGGAAGCCGCGTCCGCCGCGGCCCAGCGCACCGTGGACCTGCTCGTGCTCCTCGCGGGCGGCACCGCCGACCCCGGTGTCACCGAGGTCATCGCGCCCTCCGCGCCGCACACCATCACGCTCCCGGCGGACCACCCCGACCAGGTCGCGGGTGTCACGTACGGCCGCGAGACCGTCGTGCGCCGCCTCCAGCAGGTCGGCTGCGACGTCTACGGCCAGGACAACCTGACGGTCACCGTGCCGTCGTGGCGTCCGGACCTGAGGGAGCCGAACGACCTGGCCGAAGAGGTCATCCGGCTCGAGGGTTACGAGAACCTGCCCTCGACGCTGCCGAGGCCCCCGGCGGGCCGTGGCCTGACCGAGCGCCAGCGGCTGCACCGCCGCGCCGGCCGCGCCCTGGCCGGTGCCGGTTACGTCGAGGCGCTGAACTACCCGTTCATCAGCGACGAGACGCTCGGCAAGCTCGGCATCGAGCAGGACGACCCGCGCCGCACCACGGTCAAGCTGGTCAACCCGCTCTCCGACGAGGAGCCCGCGCTCCGTACGACGCTGCTGCCGGGACTCCTGGAGGCGCTGCGCCGCAACGACGGACGCGGCTCGCACGACCTGGCGCTGTTCGAGACCGGCCTGGTCTTCCGGCCGACCGGTGACGAGCCGCAGGCCGTACGGCTGCCGATCGACCGGCGTCCCACCGACGAGGAGATCGCCGGCCTCGACGCCGCGCTGCCGCGTCAGCCCCGCCACGCCGCGGTCGTCCTCACGGGCGCCCGCGAGCAGGCCGGCTGGTGGGGCACCGGCCGCCCGGCCGACTGGGCGGACGCCGTCGAGGCGGCCCGCACCATCGCCCGCGAGGCCGGTGTCGAGCTGATCGTGCGCGGCGACCAGCACGCTCCCTGGCACCCGGGCCGGTGCGCCGCGCTGTTCGCCGTGGTGGACGGCGCGGAGACCCTCGTCGGCCACGCCGGTGAGCTGCACCCGCGCGTCATCAAGGCGCTGCACCTGCCTGAGCGCAGCTGCGCCATGGAGGTCGACCTCGACCGCATCGAGCGGGCCGGCACCGGCGCGCTCCAGGCGCCGCGGATCTCCACGTTCCCCGTGGCCACGCAGGACGTCGCGCTCGTCGTCGACGCCTCCGTGCCGGCCGCCGACGTGGAGCAGGCGCTGCGCGAGGGGGCGGGTGAACTCCTCGAGTCCCTGCGCCTGTTCGACGTGTTCACGGGCGAGCAGCTCGGTGAGGGCCGCAAGTCCCTCGCCTACGCGCTGCGCTTCCGTGCCGGCGACCGCACGCTGACCGTCGACGAGGCCTCCGCGGCCCGCGACGCGGCCGTGGCGCTGGCCGCCGAACGCACCGGGGCGGTGCTGCGCGGGGCCTGATCCCGCCAGAGCGAGACGCAGTGAGGGGCACATCCGGACCACCGGATGTGCCCCTCACTCGTTCGGGTGAGAAGTGGCGGTGATCCGGTCCGATCGGGGCAGACGGTCGACAGAATCATTGCGGCCGCAGGGCCGACCGCGCTGAACAGGGCCTTAGGGAGGCCGTCGGCATGATCCGTAACCACCCGAGGACGCCCTCCCGACCACCCCGCACCTCCTTCAGATCCCGGCTCACCCGCTCCCGCTCCCTCCGCGTGCGCCGCGCGCTCGATCTGGCGCTGCCCACGGCCTGGGGCGCCGTGGCGATCACCTTCAAGCTGGCCTGCCCGCTCGCGCAGCAGACCGGACTCGGGGCGCGCATCGCGTCGAGCGCCGTCTTCTTCGCCGTCGGCACGGGTCTGATCCTCCATGTGCGGCGCGGCCTCCAGCGCGAACTGCGGCAGCTGCGCAGGATCGCGGGGGCCGCACAGAACGTGCTGCTGCGCCCGCTGCCGCCCCGCATCGACGGTCTGGCGATCGCGGCGGGACAGCTCTCGGCCGACCGGGGCGCCACCGTGGGCGGCGACCTCTACGAGGTCGTCGCCACCGACCACGGCGTGCGGGTCGTCATGGGGGACGTCCGCGGGCACGGACTCGCCGCCCTCGCGACCGTCGCCGCCGTCCTCGGCAGCTTCCGCGAGGCCGCGCACGACGAGGCCGAACTGGCCTGTGTGCTGAGGCGACTCGACCGGGCCATGGCCCGGCACCTGCGCGAGCGCTCGCGCGACGAGCACCCCGCGGCCGGCGGCGCCGACCCCGTCAGTCCGGTCGCGGAGGAGTTCGTCACCGTACTGCTCCTGGAGATCCGGCAGGACGGGGAGGTGCTCGCGCTCAACTGCGGGCACCCGTGGCCGTATCTGCTGCGCAGCCGTGTGGATCCCGCGGCTGTCCCGCGTGGCTACGCGGAGCTGGTCGTGGGCGGTGAACCCCTGCCGCCGCTCGGGCCGTTCCCGCTCCCGGCCGAGCTGCCCGTCGTGGCGTGCGGGCGGCTCCTTCCGGGGGAGGGGCTGCTGCTCCACACCGACGGGATCGAGGACGCCAGGGACGCCCGCGGCCGGTTCTTCCCGCTGCCCGCCGCGCTCGCCGAGGCCGTGCGCGTCCAGCCGGTCGTCCCCAAGGCCGTCATCCGTGCCGTGTACGCCCAACTCCTGTGCCACACAGGCGGGTTACCGGCCGACGACGCCGCGCTCCTCGTCCTGCGCAACGACCGCAGGAGAGTTCCCTTGCAGCACGGGGAGCCCCGCGTCCACAGCGCTGCCAAGTGAGCGGTGCCACCGGGTGAGCCGGCCCCGGGGCTCCCGCCCCCCGGGGCGCGCCGTCCGCCGGCCACGGAGTTGTCGGGCAGGCAGCCGGTCGGACGGCGCGAAACGGGCCGCCGCACTGTACGAGGGGGAGCCGGCGGCCCGGCCGGCCTCTTGCGAGGCAGTTCAGTCAATCGAGTTGCATCACGCCACAAAAGAGTGCGCAACGCCCGGATTCGGGCACTCCGTTCACACCCCGTGTGAAGCCCGTTCCACTACGCTGACGGCACCGAGCCACCGGAGGGCCTCCATGCAGCCCAACACCTTGCTCGACGCGATCCTCGACGAGGCCGGGATCTCCCATGCGGGTCTCGCCGCGCACGTGAACCAGGCGGGCCGTGCCAGAGGACTCGCCCTGCGCTACGAACACACCGCCGTCGCACGGTGGTTGAAGGGCCAGCGGCCACGCGGCCAGGTGTCCGACCTCATCTGCGAGGTCCTCGCCGCCCGCCTGCACCGCCCTGTCACCCTCGACGACATCGGCCTGGGCGTGCCCGGCGAACCGGCCACCCCGCACGGCCAGAGCCTGTCCGGATTCGTCGAGCGGGCCACCGCCCTGTGGCGCTCGGACGAACAGCAGAGGCCCCACATACTGGGCGCCCCGGCCGTCACCGGGACCCCGGCCGTGATGCCCGTGTGGGAGTGGGAGAACCCGCCCGAGGACACCGATGTGTCACGCGGCGGACGTCACCGGGTCAGCGCCGCCGACCTCGACATGATGCGCTCGGCCCGCACGCACTACGAGCAGATGTACCGCAAGGCCGGCGGCATCGCGACGCGCACCCGCATCGTCGGCTTCCTCAACACGGAGGCGGCGCCCCTGCTGCGCGGCAGCTACACCGACGAGACGGGCCGCCAACTGCACCGCGCCACCGGCGGCCTGGTCGCGATCGCGGGCATCTGCGCCTACGACTCCGACGCGCACGGCCTCGCCCAGCGCTACTTCCACCAGGCGCTGCGCCTCGCCAAGGCGAGCGGTGACCGCGGGCTCGGCGCCTATGTCATCGCCCTCCTGGTCAACCAGTCGCTCCACATGCGGCAGTACCGGCAGTCGGTGGCCTTCGCCGAGGCCGCGCTGCGGGCCGCCGGACGGCACATCACGCCCGCGCTCGCCTCGGATCTGTACGCGATGCAGGCCAAGGCCTACGCGCACCTCGGCGACGGCACCAGTGCCCTGTCCTGCATCCGGCGCGCCGAGTCGGCCGCGGACCGCATCCGGCGCGGCCACGAACCGGACGAGACGGGCTATGTCCAGCCCGGACTCGTCAACGTGCAGGTGGCGGAGGCGCTGTTGAGCCTCGGCGACCTCACCTCGGCGTGCGAACACGCGGCGGCGGCCGTGCACAACCCCGCCCACGACAGGGGGCGCGTGCACCGGCTCGCCATGCTCAGCCAGATCGAGCTGAGACAGGGAAACGCCGAGAAGGCTGTCGCGATCGCGGTGGAGATGGCCGAACAGGCGCGGGGAATGGAGTCGCAGCGGCTGCGCGACAGACTCCGGGCGGTACGCGAACACCTGGTCCGCAACGGCTGTGCCGGCACCGCCGAGGCGGCCGAACTCATCGACGGGGCACTGCGCGTACCGCTCTGAGCCCGACCTGCACTGCTCTTTCACGCTCCGCTGCTGCGATATTGCCATCTAACTCGGCGGAAGGTGGCAGAACCGTGCAGTGGACGAAACAGAACGAACAAACTGTGTATGAAAACCGCTGGTTCCGGGTCAATCTCGCGGATGTCGAGCTCCCGGACGGCCGGCACCTCGACCACTTCGTCATACGACTGCGGCCGGTCGCCGTGGCCACCGTGGTCAACGAGGCCAATGAGGTGCTGCTCCTGTGGCGGCACCGCTTCATCACCGACAGCTGGGGCTGGGAGCTCCCGGCGGGGGTGGTCGAGGACGGCGAGGACATCGCCGCCGCGGCCGCCAGGGAACTGGAGGAGGAGACCGGCTGGCGGCCGGGACCCTTACGCCATCTGATGAGCGTGGAGCCGTCGAACGGTCTCGAGGACGCCAGGCACCACGTCTACTGGGCCGAGGAGGCTTCGTACGTCGGCCATCCCGAGGACGACTTCGAGTCGGACCGCCGGGAGTGGGTCCCTCTCAAGCTCGTCCCCGACATGGTCGCCCGCGGCGAGGTCCCGGCCGCCAACATGGCGGCCGCACTGCTGATGCTGCACCATCTCAGGCTGGGGCAGGACGCCCCGGCCTGATCCGGACGAGAGGCGCTAGCGTCCGAACGCCTGCCAGACGGCAAGGCCTAGGGCGCCGGCCGCGGTGATCGCGGCGATGGCCTGCAGTGGCCATCGGGTGTGCTCGAGCGCGGCGACCCGAGTGCTCAGATCGTCCTGATCCTTGACGCTCTGTTCATCGCGCTGAGTGAGCAACGCCAGCCTGCCGTCGACGCGGGCAAGACCCACTTCGAGGCTGCGGCGTAACTCCGCGAGTTCTTCCGGGACCACGGGACGCTCGGGGTCGGCGGTCACGGGTCGGCTCCTTTCCGTAGTGGGCAGATCCGTTGTCCTGCGCACGGAAAGTCAACTCGCCTGGTGGGTACGGCGGGAGAGTGTGCGATGGGCATATGCGGGCCCGGTGCGCACACGGTGTGTGAATGGTTCGGGCCCGGCACTCCGAAGAGCGCCGGGCCCGAACTTTCGACTACACAGAGTCAGCGCGGCGTCGAACCGCGCGCGATCACCCGTAGGGGGCGATCACGCGTACTGGTAGAACCCCGAGCCCGTCTTGCGGCCGAGGCGGCCCGCGTCGACCATCCGCTGGAGCAGCGGGGGAGCGGCGTACAGGGGCTCCTTGAACTCCGCGTACATCGAGTCGGCGACCGAGGCGACCGTGTCGAGACCGATGAGGTCGGCGAGCTTGAGCGGGCCCATGGGGTGGGCGCAGCCGAGCTCCATGCCGTTGTCGATGTCCTCGCGGCTGGCGATGCCCGACTCGAACATCCGGATCGCGGAGAGCAGGTACGGGATCAGCAGCGCGTTGACCACGAAGCCGGAGCGGTCCTGGGCGCGGATCGCGTGCTTGCCGAGGACCTTCTCGACCAGGGCCTGGGCGCGGCTGATCGTGCCCTCGGAGGTGGTGAGGGCCGGGATCAGCTCGACGAGCTTCTGCACGGGCGCCGGGTTGAAGAAGTGGATACCGATGACGTGATCGGGGCGCGAGGTCGCCACGGCCAGCTTGACCAGCGGGATCGAGGAGGTGTTGGACGCCAGGATGGCGTCCTGCCGGGTGACGACCTGGTCGAGCACCTGGAAGATCTCGGTCTTGACCTGCTCGTTCTCGACGACGGCCTCGATGACGAGGTCCCGGTCGGAGAACTCCCCGAGGTCGGTGGTGAAGCTCAGGCGGGCCTGGGTCTCGGCCAGTTCCTCCGCGCTGATCTTGCCGCGCTCGGCCGCCTTGGAGAGGGAGTTGTGCAGCCGTGTACGGCCGATCTCCAGGGCCTCACCGGTGGTCTCCGCCACCATGACGTCCAGACCGGCGCGGGCGCAGACCTCCGCGATCCCCGCTCCCATCTGGCCGCAGCCCACCACTCCGACGCGCTGGATGTCCCCCATAGGGTCGGTCACCTCGTGCCTTTCGCTGTTCTCCGGCCGGCAGGACTCCCGGGTTCCGGCGCCTGCCTCGGCCCTGCACGTTACTCGGAGCCTCCCGTACTCGGCGGGTCGGGTCGGGCATGCTGTCCCCAGCGCGACCCGGAAAGGCCGGGGCCGTTGGCCAGGGGGTGGACGGATGAGGCATTTGTCACGCAGGGGCTTCGCGCTCGCGACGGCGGCGGCGCTGACCGGACTCGCAGCGGGGGACGCGGCCGCCGCGTCCGCGGGCCACGCTCCGGTGGCCCGCGACATGCGGGGCATGTGGCTGGCGACGGTGGCCAACGTCGACTGGCCGTCGAAGCCGGGCCTGAGCGCGGCCCAGCAGCGTACGGAACTCATCGCCCACCTCGACACGGCGGTGGGCCGGCACCTGAACGCCGTGGTCTTCCAGGTGCGGCCGACGGCCGACGCGCTCTGGCCCTCCCCGTACGAGCCCTGGTCGGGCGTCCTCACCGGAGTGCAGGGCGAGAATCCGGGCTGGGACCCGCTCGGCACGGCCGTGGAGGAGGCGCACCGGCGCGGCCTCGAACTGCACGCCTGGTTCAACCCCTACCGCATCGCGAACCACACGGACCTCTCCCGCCTCGTGTCCACGCACCCGGCCCGCCAGCATCCCGACTGGGTCGTCGCCTACGGCGGCAAGCTCTACTACAACCCGGGCCTGCCCGAGGTGCGCACGTTCGTCCAGGACGCGATGCTCGACGCAGTCCGCCGCTACGACATCGACGCCGTGCACTGGGACGACTACTTCTACCCGTATCCGGTCGCGGGCCAGGTCTTCGACGACGACGCGGCCTACGCGGCGCACGGCGGGAACTTCCCGGACCGGGCCTCATGGCGGCGCGACAACACCGACCGGCTCGTGCGCGAGATGGCCGCGAGCGTGAAGCGGATCAGACCGCGCACCCAGTTCGGGATCAGCCCCTTCGGGGTGTGGCGCAACGCGGCGACGGACCCGCTCGGCTCGGACACGCGGGCCGGGGTGCAGACGTACGACGACCTGCACGCCGACACCCGTAAGTGGGTGCGCGAGCACTGGATCGACTACATCTGCCCGCAGATCTACTGGAACATCGGCTTCGCCGCCGCGGACTACGCGAAGCTCGTGCCCTGGTGGTCGGACGTCGCACGCGGGACGGGGGTGCGCCTCTACGCGGGCGAGGCGCTCTACAAGGCGGGCGATCCGGCGCAGCCCGCCGAGTGGCAGGATCCGGCCGAACTCTCCCGCCACCTCACCTTCGCCGAGGGCTACCCGCAGGTGAGCGGTCATGTGTTCTTCTCGGCGAGGGAGGTGCGCGCCGACCGGATCGGTGCCATGGCCCAGGTGGTCGAGGACCACTACCAGGGCCCTTCGTCCGGATGACTAGGGTGCCGGCTCCTCGTGCTGCACGACGGAGTCGGGGCCCGGTGACATCACCGCCTCATGGCCGTCCTGGAAGCGGACCCTGAACGGCGGCTCGCCGTCGTGGCCCATGATTTCGACGATTTCCGCGACCCGGTCGTGCTCGCCCACGGTCCTGCCGTGCACCCGCAGATGGTCGCCCTTGGTGGCACGCATCGTGAGTGACCTCCTCGTCCCTCGTCGACCCGTATCTCAAGGGTAGGACCGTGTCCCGGGGTTGGGGACCCTCAGCCGCGGGACCGCTGGGTCACCGCGATGCACACGAGAACGGCCGCCGCGGTCAGGGGCGCGGCGGGGGAGAGGTGCTCGCCGAGCAGGAACACCGACCAGACCAGGGTGAGCAGCGGCTGGGCCAGCTGGAGCTGGCTCGCCTTGGGGATGCCGATCACCGCCATGCCGCGGTACCAGACGACCAGACCGAGGAACTGTGAGCCCACGGCCACCCAGAGCAACCCCGCGACGGCGTGCCCCGTCAGGTGCAGCGGTTCGTGGCTCAGCGCGACGACGGCCCCCGGCACGGCGAGCGGCAGGCAGACCACGAGGGCCCAGGCGATGACCTGCCAGCCCGGCATGACGCGGGCCAGGCGGCCGCCCTCCGTGTAGCCGGCGGCGCAGATGAGGAGCGCGCCGAAGAGGTACAGGTCGGCGGTGGTGAGCGTGCCGCCGCTCTGCTGCACGGTGAACGCGATCACCGCGGCGGCGCCCGCGCAGGCCGCGATCCAGAAGCCGCGCGAGGGCCGCGCGCCGGTGCGCAGCGCGGACAGCAGGGCGGTCGTCAGGGGCAGCAGGCCGACGACGACGGCGGAGTGCGCGGTGGTGGCCGTCTCCAGGGCGAGCGTCGTGAGCAGCGGGAACCCGAGCACGACACCCGCGCCGACGACGGCGAGACCGGCCCAGTGCCGGCGCCGGGGAACGGGGACGCGCAGCGCGAGCAGACAGGAACCGGCGATCACGGCGGCGAGGACGCTCCGCACGGTGACGAGGCTCCAGGGCCCGAAACCTTCGAGCCCCCAGGCGGTGGCGGGGAAGGTGAGCGAGAAGGCGGTGACGCCGAGCGCGGCCAGGGCGGTCCCGCCCCGGGTCGCCTTCGGTGTGAGAGCGGTGGGGGCAGGACGTGGCGAGGGGCCCGGCGCGGGGGCCGTGCTGCCGTCGACTGCTATCCCCGTGACGCCAGTAGCGCTATTCTCTGTACTCATGCATGAGCGTAGCAGTGTGGGTGAACTGGCGGAACGACTGCGCGGGGAGCTGGATCGCTACTCTCCAGGTGGAAAGCTGCCGTCCAGCCGGGCTCTCGTCGAGCGGTTCCGGGTGAGCCCGGTGACCGTGTCGCGCGCGCTCGCGCAGCTCGCCGCGGAGGGGATCGTCGTGACGCGTCCGGGAGCCGGTGCGTTCCGCGCGGAGCCCCGCGCCGCGGCCCGGCCGGCCGGTGACACCTCCTGGCAGGCGCTCGCGCTGAGCGCCGACTCCGCGACCGAGCTGGTGCCGCGGGCGGTGGACGCCTCCGGAGTCCTGGTCACGCTCTCCGCCCCGCCACCGGGAGTCGTCGAGTTCAACGGCGGCTATCTGCATCCTTCGCTCCAGCCGGAACGCGCCATGGCCGCCGCGCTCGCCCGCGCGGGCCGCCGCCCCGGCGCGTGGGGGCGGCCCCCGGTCGACGGCATACCCGAGCTCCGCGAGTGGTTCGCGCGCGGTATCGGCGGCGCCATCACCGCCGCCGAGGTGCTGATCGCGTCCGGTGGCCAGTCCGCCCTGGCCACCGCACTGCGTGCCCTCGCCCCGCCCGGCGCCCCCGTCCTCGTCGAATCGCCCACGTATCCGGGCATGCTGGCCATCGCGCGTGCGGCGGGGCTGCGGCCCGTGCCCGTGCCGGTCGACACGGACGGGGTGCGTCCGGAGCTGCTCGCCGAGGCGTTCCGGGCGACGGGCGCGCGCGTGTTCGTGTGCCAGCCGCTGTTCCAGAACCCGACCGGCGCGGTCCTGTCCGCGCAGCGGCGACCCGAGGTGCTGCGGATCGCGCGCGAGGCCGGGGCGTTCATCGTCGAGGACGACTTCGTGCGCCGCCTCGTCCACGAGGACGCGGGACCGCTGCCCAGGCCGCTGGCCACCGACGACCACGACGGGGTGGTCGTCCATGTCTGTTCCCTGACCAAGGCGACATCGCCGAGCTTTCGCATCGGCTGCCTCGCCGCGCGCGGCCCCGTCCTCGAACGGCTGCGCGCGATTCAGGTCGTCGACCACTTCTTCGTGCCGCGCCCGCTCCAGGAGGCCGCCCTGGAACTGGTCGGCTCGCCGGCCTGGCCGCGCCACCTGCGTACCGTGGCCGCCCACTTGAAGGTGCGCCGCGACACGATGACGGCGGCCCTGCGCGCCACCCTGCCGGAACTCACCGTGGGGCACGTGCCGTCGGGCGGCTATCTGCTGTGGCCGCGGCTGCCGGACGGCACGGACGAGGCGGCGCTCGTCGCGGGAGCGCTGCGTGCGGGCGTCGCCGTCGCGCCCGGGCGCCCCTACTTCTCCGCCGAACCCCCGGCACCGCACATCCGGCTGAGCTTCGCGGCGATCGCCGGGCCCGCGGAGATCACGGAGGGCGTCCGCCGGCTGCGGGTCGCGTGCGACGAGGTGCTCGAGTGAGCGACCCGAGCGACGACCGGCGCCCGAAACCGGCTCGACGGGCACCGGCCCCGCCTGCAAATCTCGCGTCATGACCGACACCCCCGCCACAGTCCCCGCGCTCCCCGACGGCTATGAGATCTCGGCCGACACCGCCCGCATCGACGCCGACCGCGTGCACCGCTGGCTCTCCACGGACGCTTACTGGGCCATGGACCGCGCCCGCGAACAGCAGGACCGGGCGATCGCGGGATCGCTGAACTTCGGGGTGTACGACTCCGCTTCCGGCGAGCAGGTCGCGTACGCCCGTGTCGTGACCGACCACGCCACCTTCGCCTGGCTCTGCGACGTCTACGTGGACCGGACCGCCCGCGGCAAGAACGTGGGCACCGCGCTCGTCGCCGCCGTCCGCGACCACCTGGAGCCGTTCGGCCTGCGCCGCATCATGCTCGCCACACGGGACGCGCACGGGGTGTACGAAAAGTTCGGCTTCGCGGCGCTCGCCGAGCCGGAGATCTGGATGGCGCTCACCCTGCGCGGAGCGCGCCACGGGGCGCATGCGGCCGGCATACGCCCCGTGGACCCTTGACCGCAGCCGTGGCACACCCCACGATCACCGCATGCCCGTTCGCGTGACGCTTCTCGCCGCCGCGCGCAGCGCCTCGCTGCTCGCCGAGCGCTTCGACGACGACCGGCCCCTCGACCACACCGGCTGGCACGAGGTGGAGCGGGCCTCGTCCACGCTGGTGCCGCTCGCCGCGGCGGAGCTGCGCTACTGCGCGCCCACCGCCCGCAGCCGTGGCACCGCCGAGGCGCTGGGCCTCGCGCCCCTGTCCCAACTCGCCCTGCGTGACTGCGACATGGGCCGCTGGCGCGGGCGCACGCTCGCCGAGGTGACGGCCGTCGAGCCGGGCGCCGTCGACGCCTGGCTGCGCGACCCGCGCTCGGCGCCGCACGGCGGGGAGTCGCTGCTCGCGTTCATATCCCGGGTCGGCGGCTGGCTCGACACGCGGCCGAACGACGACGGCGCGACCGTCGTGGCGGTCGCCGAGCCGGCCGTCGTACGGGCGGCCCTCGTCTACGCGCTCAAGGCGCCCCCGTCGACGTACTGGAACATCGATGTCCGCCCCCTGTCGACCGCCGTCCTCGCGGGGAGCGCGGGTCGCTGGAGCGTACGGCTCGACGCCGCGGCCTGAGCCGGGCGGTCAGGCCGCTGCACGCGTGTACTCGGTGGTGAGCACGAGGTCCTTCGCGGGGCCCTTGGCCCGCCACTCCATCCGCCAGTGGTCCGGTCCGGTCACCTCGAACGCGCCGCGGTAGAGGTCCGCCGCGCAGGGGTGGTCCGCCGTGTGGCGGCCCGTGCGCAGGTCCAGATCGTGGAAGAAGCGGCCGTCGGAGAACCGCACGACGGCCGTGCCCGGGGTGTCGCCCGGCAGGAAGCGCAGGTTCCGTTCGGCGGGCCGGGCGGTGCCGTGCCACACGAAGGTGCCCGCCTCGTGGTGCAGCAGCCCGCCGCCGTCCTCGTATGTGAAGTCGGTGGTCCCGGAGAAGGTGCCGACCGCGTCGCCGGCGAGGTCGCGCACCGTCCGCTCGACGTGCCAGCGCCCCGCCAGATGGGCCAGCACGTCGGGAACCGGCCAGGCCTCACTCATCTCGTCCCACCCGTCTCGTTGCCCGTGCTCCCCATCTTGCCGCCTGCCGGGACCCCGCCCGGCGGCCGGGTCCCGCTGAGCGTCCCGGCCCACTTCGACGACCCGGTCGCGGCGGCTGGTCGCACGGCCGCTCCGGCGAGCACTACGCGGGATGGCGGGGCGGGGGAACGCTCGTCTCCGACCGGGCGCACGCGTCCGCGGCGATCATTCGCATTGCATAAACGTGCAGAAGTGCGTATAGTCATGCCATCCAAGAGGAGGGTTCCATGGCGGTACGCGTAGCAGTGGCAGGGGCAAGCGGATACGCGGGCGGAGAGCTGCTGCGTCTGCTGCTCGCTCATCCCAATGTGGAGATCGGCGCCCTGACCGGCAACTCGAACGTGGGGCAGCCCCTCGGTGCGCTCCAGCCGCACCTGGTGCCGCTGGCCGACCGGATCCTCGAGCCGACGACCGCCGAGGTGCTCTCCGGGCACCACGTGGTCTTCCTCGCGCTGCCGCACGGGCAGTCCGCCGCCGTGGCCGAGCAGCTCGGCGAGGACACGCTCGTCGTGGACATGGGCGCCGACTTCCGGCTGAAGGACGAGGGCGACTGGGAGAAGTTCTACGGCAGCGCGCACGCCGGGACCTGGCCCTACGGGCTCCCCGAGCTGCCCGGCGCGCGCGCCGCGCTGGAGGGCACCAAGCGCATCGCGGTGCCCGGCTGCTACCCGACCGCCGTCACCCTCGCGCTCTTCCCCGCGTACGAGGCCGGGCTCGCCGAGCCGGAGGCCGTGATCGTCGCCGCGTCCGGGACGTCCGGTGCGGGCAAGGCGCCCAAGGCGAACCTGCTCGGTTCCGAGGTCATGGGCTCCATGTCCCCGTACGGTGTGGGCGGCGGCCACCGGCACACCCCCGAGATGATCCAGAACCTGGGCGCCGTCGCCGGTGTGCCGGTCTCCGTCTCCTTCACGCCGACGCTGGCCCCGATGCCGCGCGGCATCCTCGCCACGTGCAGCGCCAAGGCGAAGCCGGGCGTGAGCGCCGAGAGCGTACGGGCCGTCTACGAGAAGGCCTTCGCCGACGAGCCGTTCGTGCACCTGCTCCCGCAGGGGCAGTGGCCCGCGACCTCGTCCGTGTACGGCTCGAACGCCGTGCAGGTACAGGTCGCGTACGACTCGGCGACCGGCCGGATCATCGTGATCAGCGCCATAGACAACCTCACCAAGGGCACCGCGGGCGGCGCCCTTCAGAGCATGAACATCGCCCTCGGTCTCGACGAGACCACGGGGCTTACCACGATCGGAGTCGCGCCGTGAGTGTGACGGCAGCCAAGGGATTCACGGCCGCGGGCATCGCCGCCGGGATCAAGCAGAACGGCAACCCGGACCTGGCCCTCGTGGTCAACCGCGGGCCCCGCCTGGCCGCCGCGGGCGTCTTCACCTCCAACCGCGTGAAGGCGGCGCCGGTCCTGTGGTCCGAGCAGGTCCTCAAGGGCGGGCTCGTGTCCGCCGTCGTCCTCAACTCCGGTGGCGCCAACGCCTGTACGGGCCCGAAGGGCTTCCAGGACACGCACGCCACGGCGGAGAAGGTCGCGGAGGCGCTCGGCCTGAACGCGGGTGAGGTCGCCGTCGCTTCGACCGGCCTCATCGGCGAACTCCTCCCCATGGACAAGCTCCTGCCCGGCGTCGACACGGCGGTCGCCCAGCTCAGCCCGCACGGCGGTGAGAAGGCCGCCGTCGCCATCAAGACCACCGACTCCGTGCACAAGACCGCGGTGTTCGAGGGCGACGGCTGGACGGTCGGCGGCATGGCCAAGGGCGCGGGCATGCTCGCCCCCGGCCTCGCCACCATGCTCGTCGTCCTGACCACGGACGCCGACCTGGAGGCCGACGTCCTGGACAAGGCCCTGCGGGACGCCACGAAGGTCACCTTCGACCGCGTCGACTCCGACGGCTGCATGTCGACGAACGACACCGTGCTGCTCCTGGCCTCCGGCGCCGCCGAAGTCGCCCCGGGGTACGCCGAGTTCGCCGAGGCCGTCCGCACGGTCTGCGACGACCTCGGGCGGCAGCTCATCGGCGACGCCGAAGGCGCCAGCAAGGACATCAGGGTCGACGTCGTCAACGCCGCGACCGAGGACGACGCCGTCGAGGTGGGACGCTCCATCGCCCGCAACAACCTCCTCAAGTGCGCGATCCACGGCGAGGACCCCAACTGGGGCCGGGTGCTGTCCGCGATCGGCACGACGTCCGCCGCCTTCGAGCCCGAGCGGCTGAACGTCGCCATCAACGGCGTCTGGGTCTGCAAGAACGGCGGCGTCGGCGAGGACCGCGAGCTCGTCGACATGCGCTTCCGGGAGGTCGTCATCACCGCCGACCTGGCGGCCGGCTCCGAGACCGCGACGATCTGGACGAACGACCTGACCGCGGACTACGTCCACGAGAACAGCGCGTACAGCTCATGAGCACGACACGGAAGCACACGGCGCTGCCCAAGGCGCAGATCCTCATCGAGGCACTGCCCTGGCTCACCCGGCACCAGGGCAAGACCGTCGTCATCAAGTTCGGCGGCAACGCCATGATCGACGAGGACCTGAAGGCCGCCTTCGCGCAGGACGTCGTCTTCCTGCACCACGCGGGCCTCAAGCCCGTCGTCGTGCACGGCGGCGGACCGCAGATCAGCAAGGCCCTCGACCGGCACGGCATCGTCAGCGAGTTCAAGGCGGGCCTGCGGGTCACCACCGAGGACGCGATGGACGTCGTGCGGATGGTCCTGGCCGGCCAGGTGCAGCGCGAGCTCGTCGGGCTCCTCAACGAGCACGGACCCCTCGCCATCGGCCTCACCGGCGAGGACGCGCACACCATCACCGCCACCAAGCACAGGCCCGAGATCGGCGGCGAGCTGATCGACATCGGCCGGGTCGGCGAGATCACCGAGATCGACACCGGCGCCATCGAGGCCCTGCTCGCCGACGGCCGCATCCCGGTCGTCTCCTCGATCGCCCGCTCCCAGGACGACGGACATGTCTACAACGTCAATGCCGATACGGCGGCTGCGGCTCTCGCCGCGGCGCTGGGCGCCGAGACCCTGATGGTCCTGACCGACGTCGAGGGCCTCTACGAGGACTGGCCGAACTCCGACGAGGTCATCAGCCGGCTCACCGCCAGGCAGCTGGAGAAGCTCCTTCCCGAGCTGGCCAGCGGCATGGTTCCGAAGATGGAGGGCTGCCTGCACGCCGTACGCAACGGCGTGACGACCGCCCGCGTCATCGACGGCCGGGTCCCGCACTCGATCCTGCTGGAGATCTTCACCGACGAGGGCATCGGCACGATGGTCGTGCCGGACGCCCCCGAATCCGGCGACGCACACACCGTCGACGTACAGGCCATCGACAAACAGGGGGAGTCATGAGCAACCAGGAGCTGACCGCGCGCTGGCAGGGCGCGCTCATGGACAACTACGGCACGCCCCGGCTGCCCCTCGTCCGCGGCGCGGGCGCCAAGGTGTGGGACGCCGACGGCAAGGAGTACGTCGACTTCGTCGGCGGCATCGCGGTCAACGCCCTCGGCCACGCGCACCCCGCGGTCGTCCAGGCGGTCACCGAGCAGATCGCCTCGCTCGGCCATGTCTCGAACCTCTTCGTCGCCGAGCCGCCCGTCGCGCTCGCCGAACGGCTCCTCCAGCTCTTCGGCCGGTCCGGCCGCGTGTACTTCTGCAACTCCGGCGCCGAGGCCAACGAGGGCGCCTTCAAGATCGGCCGTCTGACGGGCCGTTCACACATGGTCGCCACGCAGGGCGGCTTCCACGGCCGCACGATGGGCTCCCTCGCGCTGACCGGCCAGCCCGGCAAGCAGGAGCCGTTCCTGCCGCTGCCCGGCGACGTCACGCACGTCCCGTACGGGGATGTCGAGGCACTGCGGGCGGCGGTCACGGAAGAGACCGCGCTGGTGATCATCGAGCCGATCCAGGGCGAGAACGGCGTCGTCGTGCCGCCCGCCGGCTACCTCAGGGCGGCCAGGGAGATCACCCGGGCCACCGGCACCCTCCTCGTCCTCGACGAGGTGCAGACCGGCATCGGCAGGACCGGGCACTGGTTCGCGTACCAGGCGGAGGAGGGGGTCGACCCCGACGTCGTCACGCTCGCCAAGGGCCTCGGCGGCGGACTGCCCATCGGCGCGACCGTCGCGTTCGGCGCGGCGGCCGAGCTGCTCAGGCCCGGTCACCACGGCACGACGTTCGGCGGGAACCCCGTCGCCTGCGCGGCCGGCCTCGCGGTGCTCGACACCGTCGCCGGCGAGGGCCTCCTGGACAACGTCAAGCGTGCCGAGGCGCGGCTGCGGGACGGAATCGCGTCACTCCGGCACCCGCTCGTCGGCCACGTAAGGGGCGCCGGGCTCCTCCTGGGTATCGTGCTCACCGAGCCGCTCGCGCCCCAGGTGCAGCAGGCGGCTCAGGATGCCGGCCTCCTGGTGAACGCGCCCGCCCCCGATGTCGTACGGCTCATGCCGCCGCTCAACCTCCACGACGACGAGGTGGACACCCTGCTCCAGGCGCTGCCCGGCGTTCTGGACAAGGCCCTCGAAGGGGCCGACGGGGAAGGACGATCCTGAGGAATGGGACGACGACGATGAGTCAGGCGCAGGACAACGAGCACGCCGCGGGACCCGCCGTGCCGCAGACCCGCACCGCGCGTCACCGCCGGATCGTGGACATCCTCAACCGGCAGCCGGTGCGCTCGCAGAGCCAGCTGGCGAAGCTGCTCGCCGACGACGGCCTCACGGTCACGCAGGCGACGCTCTCCCGGGACCTGGACGAGCTGGGCGCGGTCAAGATCCGCAACACCGGCGGCGAGCTGATCTACGCGGTGCCCAGCGAGGGCGGCTTCCGCACCCCGCAGGCCCCGCTCGGCGGCTCGGCCAAGGAGGAGCGGATGCGGCGGCTCGCGGGGGAGCTGCTGATCTCCGCGGAGGCCTCGGCGAACCTCGTGGTCCTGCGCACCCCGCCCGGTGCCGCCCAGTTCCTCGCGTCGGCGATCGACCAGGCGGAACTCCAGGTGATCCTGGGGACGATCGCGGGTGACGACACCCTGCTGCTCATCAGCCGCGACCCGACCGGCGGGCAGGCGCTCGCCGACCACCTGCTGCGCCTCGCCCAGAACGACCACTGAGTGCGCTGGATCCGAGAACGCTGAATCGTTCTGGCTCGCGCCCCGGACCGCCCGATGTGCACGGGTGGTCCGGGGCGCTGTCGCGTTCTCAGGCCTGCTCGGCGCGGCGCGCCCGGTACGACATCCAGGCCGCGACCAGGGCACCCGACACGTTGTGCCACACGGAGAACACCGCCGCGGGGAGCGCCGCGAGCGGGCTGAAGTGGGCTGTGGCCAGGGACGCGGCGAGCCCCGAGTTCTGCATGCCGACCTCGAACGCCATCGCGCGGGACGCGGGCGCCCCGAGGCGGGCGAGCTTTCCGGCGCCGTAACCGAGCGCGAGGCCGAGGCCGTTGTGGAGGACGACGGCGAGCAGGACCAGGCTGGCGGCCGACTTGATCGCCGTCGCGCTGCCCGCGACGACCACGGCGACGATGACGGCGATCGTCAGCGCCGAAATCCAGGGCAGGGCGCCGAGCACCCGGTCGACGTACCGGCCGAGGACCAGGCGCACGACGAGCCCCGCGAGGACCGGCAGCAGCACGGTCTTGAGGATGTCCGTGACCATCGACCCCGCGTCCACCGGCAGGAACTCGCCCGCGAGCAGCAGTGTCAGCGGCGGCGTGACGAGCGGGGCGAGCACGGTCGAGACGGTGGCGACGGAGACGGACAGGGCGACGTCGCCGCGCGCCAGGTAGGTCACCACGTTGGAGGCCGTGCCGCTCGGGGCGCAGCCCACGAGGATGACGCCCGCCGCCAACTGGGGCGGCAGATCGAGGGCGTTGGCTATCAGCCAGCCGAGCCCCGGCATGATCACGTAGTGCGCGACGAGTCCGAGGCCGACGGCCCAGGGCCGCTTGGCGACGCCCTTGAAGTCGTGCGGGGTCATCGTGAGCCCCATGCAGAACATCACCACACCCAGCAGGTACGGGACGTTCGTCTTCCAGCTCACGAAGGCGTCGGGCAGGGCGAGCCCGATGCCACCCGCCGCGAGCACGAGTACGGGGAAGACGGTGACGGCCAGGCGCGCCGCGCGGTTGCCGGTGTCCGTCGACTGGGGGATCAATTGTTCGGTCTGCACCGGCCGATGCAACGCCGCCGGCCGGTATGCCCGCAACCCTGTCTCGTTATGTGGTCCTTACATCTTCATGGGGACGCCACATCTTCCCCGTCCTCGTCAGGGGGTCACCGACCAGGTCTCCCCGTCCGCCGTCACCGCGAACGCCGTGACACCGGGCTGCGCCTCCAGCCATGCCCGCGCCCCCGGACCCATCGCGTACGCGGCGGTCGCCCAGGTGTCCGCGTCGTTGAGCCCCTCGTGGACGACGGTCAGGGAGGCGAGAGCGCCCACGGGCGCCCGCCCGGTGTGCGGGTCGACGATGTGGCAGCCGCGCTCCGCGGGACCCGAAGTGGCCACCGCCAGCGCGCCCTGCCGCGACTCGACGACCGCGGCCACCTGCCCCGGGCGCAGCGGATGCGCCACGCCCACACGCCACGGGCCGCCGTGGACCTGGACGTCGCCGCCGCCGTTCAGGCAGACGCCGGTCGCGCCCGCGGCGAGCAGCCCTTCGGCCGCCCGCTCCACCGCCCACCCCTTGACGAGGCCGCTCGGGTCGAAGCCGCCGGAGTGCCCCGCCGTGAACCAGCCGCCGGTGTGCTCCCGCGCCCGCTCGCACAGGCGCAGCACCTCGCGGACCTCGGGCGCGCAGTCCCGGGGCGCGAGCTCGCCGCGGGCGAGCTGGCTGACCGCGCTGTCCTCGCGGTACGTCGAGAAGACGGCGTCCACATGGCGCAGCCACGCCTCCGCCTCGTCGAGCGCCCGCGGACCCACGTCCGCGCCGCGCGCCGTGATCGAGAACACCGTGCCCATGGTGTGCACGACCCGGTGCAGCCCGGCCGCGTCACCCACGGGCCTGGTCCAGCGCGCTCTGCAGCGACGAGACGTAGCCCTCGCTGGTGAACGTGGCACCGGAGACCGTGTCGATCCGGGCGCTCTGGGCGTCCAGGGTCTCCTGCACGAGGGTCGGGACCGAGGACGAGGCGATGTCCACGCTGCGCCGGTCGCCCGACGGGGTCTTGACGGCACGGGCGGCGGTGATCTTCGCGCCGTCGACGGTGATCTCGACCTGGACGGGGCCGTAACGCGTCTGCACGGTCTCGCCGGTGAGAGTCCGCCTTCCGGTCGCGCCGCCGGTCGCGCCGCCGGACCCGGTGCCGCCCGAGACCGCGGGGGACCGGCTGGACGCCGGGGCCCGCGGGGCCGCCGTGACCGGCTGCGAGTGCGGCTTGAGTGCGAGCGCCAGCGTCGTCACGGAGGCGGTCGCGACGCAGGTCAGGACGGTACGGCGGATCGGATGGGCTCTCATGGCGCGGCTCACAGCTCGAACGACTCGTAGTGGACACGGGAAGCGGGCACACCGGCCTCGCGCAGGGCGTCGTACGAGGCGAGCGCGAGGCCGTGCGGCCCGCACAGGTACACGTCGTGGGCCGCGATGTCCGGGAGCATCCGGCGCAGTCCGTCCGCGGTGACGTCCGTCCGGGCGCCGTCGGCGTCGTTCAGGACGTACACGAGGCGGGCGCCGCGGCCGGCCGCGATCGACTCCAGTTCACCGCGCAGCGCCAGCTCCTCGGCGGTGCGCGCCCGGTAGAGCAGCGTCAGGTCGCCCGGCGCCGCCGGCAGTGTCTCGAAGAGCGTGCGCAGGGGCGTGATGCCCGTGCCGCCCGCGAGCAGCAGCACCCGGCGCGAGCGCCGCAGCCCCGCTGTGAGCGCCCCGTACGGCCCCTCCGCCCATACACGCGTGCCCCGGGTCAGGCCCGCGACGGACGCACTGTGGTCGCCCAGCGCCTTCACCGTGATCCGAAGGAACCCGCCGCGCGGCACCGCCGCAAGGAGTACGGGTGCGAGGCCGCCCACATACCGGGCGCGAGGAAGCGCCAGCGGAAGAACTGACCCGGCTCCGCGCCGAGCGCCTCCAGCCGTCGGCCGCTCAGCCACACCGACGACACCCCCGGCGCCTCCCGCACGACCACCTCGACGCGCAGCCGGTGCCGGACGTTGAGCCGCACCGGCACCAGCACCCGGAACCACAGCACGAGCGCGGCCACGCTCAGATAGAGGGCGTACCAGGCCGCGCGGGCGGCTGCCCCGCCCGCGAAGTCGGCGCCGAGCGCCAGCTGGTGCCCGAACGCGAGGAAGATCGCCGCGTACGTCAGGACGTGCAGGTAGTACCAGGTCTCGTACCGCATCCGGCGGCGCACCGCCCGTGCCGACACGAAGCCCACCAGTGCGAGCACGGCCGCGCCCACCGTGCCCTTCAGCATCTCGGGATAGTCGAGGACGATCGTGCCGAGCTCCGACACGGGGTCGGTACGGCTCTGCGCCGCGTATCCGAGAGTGATCAGGACGAGGTGGCCGAGGAGCAGACCGACCGTCCAGCGGCCGGCCGAGGCGTGCCAGCGCGCCGTCCTGTCGCTGCCCAGCCCCTTCTCCAGAAGCGGCACACGCGCCATCAGGGCGACGAGGAGCGCGCACGTGTAGCCGCACATCAGGCCCATGATCCGGCCCGCCCCCGTCAGCCAGCCGTCGGCGCCGGACACGACGCCGGTGCCCTGCCACCACAGGGCGAGCACCGCGGCCCCGCCCGCACCCGCGGCGGCCAGGAGCGGCACCGCGGGGGAGCGGCGGTACGCGGGGCGCGGGGCGCGGTGGCGCAGCGGCGGGGGGCTGTGCGTGGTGGTCACCGGTGCGGCTCCTCGTCGGATCGGGGTCGGGCGGGCCGGGCAGGACGCAACTCTGCGGCCCGAACCTCTGAGCGGGCTCTGAACGGGCGGCCCCGTGCGTACCTCAGAGCGAACTCACAGCAATCCGAGAGACTCTTCGGACGAGATGAACGAACGCCCCGCACTCACCCGCCCCGACGGCACCCCCGTGCGCGTCCTCGTCGTCGACGACGAGCCCGACATCGCCGAGGTCGTCACCGGGGTCCTGCGCTACGAGGGCTGGGACGTCCGCACCGCCGGGACCGGCCGTGACGCCGTGCGCGAAGGACTCGACTTCCGGCCCGACGCCGTCGTCCTCGACATCATGCTGCCGGACCGCGACGGCCTGTCCGTCCTGCGCGAACTGCGCGCAGCGCAGCCACACGTCTGTGTGCTCTTCCTCACGGCCCGCGACACCGTCGAGGACCGGGTCACCGGCATCACCGCGGGCGGCGACGACTACGTGACCAAGCCGTTCAGCCTGGAGGAACTGGTGGCCCGGCTGCGCGGCCTGCTGCGCCGTGCCGGCATGACCAGGGAACTCGCCGCGAGCGCTCAGCTCACCGTCGGTGACCTGGTGATGGACGAGGACGCCCGCGAGGTCACGCGCGGCGGCACGGGCATCGACCTGTCTCCGACCGAGTTCGAGCTCCTGCGGTGCCTGATGCGCAACCCCCGCCGCGTCCTGAGCAAGACCCAGCTCCTCGACCGTGTCTGGTCCTACGACTTCGGCGGCCAGGCCCATGTCGTCGAGCTCTACGTCTCCTACCTCCGCAAGAAGATCGACGCCGGCCGCGAACCCATGATCCACACGGTGCGCGGCGCCGGGTACGTCCTGAAGCCGGCCGCTCGATGAAGCGGCCGCACCCGCGCGTCCCGCACACCCTGCGCGCCCGGCTCACCACCGGGCTCGTCCTGCTGCTCGCCGTCAGCTGCGCGGCCGTCGGTGTGGCCGCGGTCGTCGAGCTGCGCGGCTTCCTCACCGGGCGGCTCGACCAGCAGCTCCACGAGGCCGGCAGCGCCCTGCCCGCCAGCCTCGAACACAGCGGCCGGGCGCGCGACGACCACGACGGCGACGAGCACGCCGACACCCGCCGCCAGTCCACCGGCACCCTGGGCGTCCGGCTCGTCGGCGGCGCCGTCACCAGCGCCGCCGTCGTCCGGGCGGGCTCCGACCCGGCCGACCTGGGCGTGCGCCTGTCCGACGCGGACCGCCGGACCCTCGCCCGCCTGCCCGTCGACGGGTGCGGCCACACCGTGCGGCTGTCGTCCCTGGACCGCTACCGGGTCGAGGCCTTCGAGGGGAGGGACGGCGACGTCCTCGTCACGGGCCTGCCGCTGGAGCCCCTGGAAGCCACCGTGCACCGCCTCGAACTCGTCGCGGCGGGCGTCTTCGGGATCGCGCTCGCCGCCACCGGCGTCGCCGGCGCCCTCTGGGTGCGCTGGTCCCTGCGCCCGCTGAGCCGGGTCGCCGCCACCGCCACCCGCGTCAGCGAACTGTCGCTCGCGAGCGGCGCGGTGGTCCTGCCGCCGCGCGCCCCCGAGTCCGACCCGCGCAGCGAGGTCGGCCAGGTGGCGTCGGCCTTCAACCGGATGCTCGGCCACGTCGAGGACGCGCTCACCCGCCGGCACGCCTCCGAGGAACGCCTGCGCAGTTTCTCGGCCGACGCCAGCCACGAGCTGCGCACCCCCGTCGCCTCCATCCGCGGCCACGCGGAACTCGCCCTTCTGCACCGGGGCCCCGTACCCGCCGAGGTCCGCCGCGCGCTGGAGCGCATCGCCGCGGAGTCCGGACGGATGGGCGAGGTGGTCGAGGACCTGCTCCTGCTCGCCCGCCTGGACGCGGGCCGGCCCCTGGAACGCGAGCCGGTCGACCTCACGCGCCTCGTCCTCGACGCGGTCACCGACGCCAGGGCGGCGGGCCCGGAGCACCGCTGGACCATGGAGCTTCCGGAGGAACCGGTCACCGTCACGGGCGACGCGCACCGCCTCCACCAGGCCGTCGCCAATCTCCTGGCCAACGCCCGTCTGCACACCCCGCCCGGCACCCGGGTCACCGCCCGCATCGAGGCCGACGAGCTCGGGGTGTCGCTGTCGGTACGGGACGACGGCCCCGGCGTCCCGGAGGAGATCCGCGACGGGATCTTCGAACGCTTCACCCACGGAGACCGGCCCAGACCGTCCGGGGCGGGCGGCGGTACCGGACTCGGCCTCGCGATCGTCACGGCGGTCGCCGAGGCACACGGCGGCACCGCGACGCTGCGCAGCGAGCCGGGCGAGACCGTGTTCACCGTCCGCCTCCCGAAGGCGCCGCCTCAGTAGCGCGTGATCGCCGTCGCGCCGCTCGCCGTCCCGATCGCGATGTGCGGCCGCCGGCCGGGCTCGGCCCAGCGCAGGATGCGCCGCATCGCGTCCGCCGGGACCGACACGCACCCGGCGGTCGCCCCGGGCCCGTTCACGTGCAGGAAGATCCCCGCCCCCCGCCCACGTACGGGCCGGTCGTAGTTGTAGGCGATGACGAAGGCGTGGGCGTACTGGGTCGCGTACGACACGAGGTGCTCGGACTCGGCGGCGCGGCAGTCGGCCGGGCGTGGCTCGGTCCAGCGGTTGTAGGACCGCGAGTCGTTGTCCTGGCACCACCAGGAGTCCTGGTGCACGCGCCGGTAGGCGGTGGCCGTGCCGGTGGGCGAGGGCTCGGTCCCGAAGGCGTAGGGCAGCCCGTACAGGCCGGTGGGTGTCGTGTACGTGCCCTGCTTGCGTGAGCCGCCGTCGGCGAGGCCCTTCGCGCCGAACCGCGCCGCCGCCGAACCCGCCGCGACCCATCGCCCGTCGCGCCGGTCCCACCAGGTGACGGTGCCGGTGGTGGAGCCCGTGCGTGCGGCCTGTGCGGTGATGAGCTGGGAGCCGCCGCCCGTGTCGGCCATCCGCGCGGGCAGCGGCGCCGGCCCGCCGGGCGGTGCCGCGCCCAGGATCAGCAGGGCGGCCGTCGCGGCCAGGGACGCGCTGGTGACGGATCGTGAACGCATGTGTCAGACGGTAGTCGGGGGCAGCGGAAGCGGCAGCCCCGGAAGTCCGTCGATGCTGTGCTCGATGTGTTCCTTCTTCTTGAAGTACTCGCTCAGGGAGGCGTCGTCCTCGCGCGCGAAGCGCTTCCCGTGCAGATCGCGGTCCGCGTCGTACGACATGAAGGGGACCGCGTATCCGCAGCTGTCGCGGATGAGCTCGGCTGTGACGACGATGATCGCGCGCAGGCCGTGCCGGGTCGGGTCGATATGGGGGAAGCGTTCGAGCAGCTCCTTGAACCTCGCGTCGTCGCGGAAGACGGGTTCTCCGTGGCCGTGCACCCGGACGATGTTCGGAGGGCCCTGGAAGGCGCACCACATGAGGGTGATGCGGCCGTTCTCGCGCAGGTGCGCGATGGTCTCCGCGGTGCTTCCGGCGAAGTCGAGATAGGCGACGGTCCGCTCGTCGAGCACGGCGAAGGAACCGGTCAGCCCCTTGGGGGAGAGGTTCACCGTGCCGTCCTCGCGGAGGGGGGCCGTCGCGGTGAAGAACATGGGCTGCGCCTCGATGAAGGTGCGCAGTCTGCCGTCTATGCGTTCGTAGGTCTTTCCCATGGTTCTGGATTATCGACCCGAGATCGTTCGCCTGTGTAAGGATTTCGCGCGTCTCGGTCCGTGAAGGGATCGATCGGCGGTCCGATTGACGAATCATGCAGTCCAATGCATACTCATGCATGACGTCATCGACGTCTTCGCCCTGTCCTCGAAGAGCGCGGCGAAGCGCGACCTCGCCTGATACCCGTTACGGGAAGGGGCGGGACGGGGAAGAGAAAACCCGCCCCGCGTCACCGCACATCTAGGAGCAACCGTGAGCAGCAACACCGGCGATGTCCGCCTCTGGGGCGGCCGGTTCGCCGACGGCCCCGCCGAGGCCCTGGCGAAACTCTCCGCCTCGGTCCACTTCGACTGGCGCCTGGCGCCGTACGACATCGCCGGCTCCCGCGCCCACGCGCGCGTGCTGCACAAGGCGGGCCTGCTCACCGAGGACGAGCTGACCCGCATGCTCGCCGGCCTCGACCGGCTCGAAGCGGACGTGGCGGACGGCTCGTTCGTCGGGACGATCGCCGACGAGGACGTCCACACGGCGCTGGAGCGCGGCCTGCTGGAGCGCCTCGGCGTCGACCTCGGCGGCAAGCTGCGCGCCGGCCGGTCCCGCAACGACCAGGTCGCCACGCTCTTCCGGATGTACCTGCGTGACCACGCGCGCGTCATCGGCGGCCTCCTCACCGACCTCCAGGACGCGCTCGTCGGCCTCGCCGAGGCGCACGCCGACGTCGCCATGCCCGGCCGTACGCACCTCCAGCACGCCCAGCCGGTCCTGTTCGCGCACCACGTGCTCGCGCACGTCCAGTCCCTGTCCCGGGACGCCGAGCGGCTGCGGCAGTGGGACGAGCGCACGGCGGTCTCGCCGTACGGCTCCGGCGCCCTGGCCGGTTCGTCGCTCGGCCTCGACCCGGAGGCCGTCGCGAAGGACCTCGGCTTCGAGCACGGCTCGGCCGCCAACTCCATCGACGGCACCGCGTCGCGGGACTTCGTCGCGGAGTTCGCCTTCATCACCGCGATGATCGGCGTGAACCTCTCGCGCATCGCCGAGGAGATCATCATCTGGAACACGAAGGAGTTCTCCTTCGTCACTCTCCACGACGCCTTCTCCACCGGCTCCTCGATCATGCCGCAGAAGAAGAACCCGGACATCGCCGAGCTCGCCCGCGGCAAGTCCGGCCGCCTGATCGGCAATCTGACCGGTCTGATGGCCACGCTCAAGGCTCTCCCGCTCGCGTACAACCGCGACCTCCAGGAGGACAAGGAGCCGGTCTTCGACTCCTGCGACCAGCTCGAGGTCCTGCTGCCCGCGTTCACCGGCATGATGGCCACGCTCACGGTCAACCGGGAGCGGATGGAGGAGCTCGCCCCGGCCGGCTTCTCGCTCGCCACCGACATCGCCGAATGGCTCGTCAAGCAGGGCGTACCGTTCCGCGTCGCGCACGAGGTCGCCGGCGAGTGCGTCAAGGAGTGCGAGCAGCACGGCATCGAGCTCGACCAGCTGACGGACGAGCAGTTCGCCAAGATCTCCGAGCACCTCACGCCCGAGGTGCGCACCGTCCTCGACGTGCCGGGCGCGCTCGCCTCGCGCAACGGCCGGGGCGGCACCGCTCCTTCGGCCGTCGCGGTGCAGCTCGCCGAGGTGAAGGGCGACCTCTCCGTGCAGCGCGCGTGGGCCGAAGCCAAGTCCTGACCTGCCTTTTGCGCGGCCCGGCCCTTCAGGGGCCGGGCCGCGCCGCGTTGTCAGTGGCTCCCTCTAAAGTTTCCGGCAGTTGATCAACACCGGCTCACAACCGGTGCTCGTGACGCGTGCCTTCGGCGCGCCCCACGACCGGTGGTCGACATCTGGGAACGGAAATACGGCTGTCGGGGAGGCAGTGGTGGGGTGGATCCGCGCGGGTGACTATGAAGTCGCCCTGGACGACGGCGGCAAGGTCGTCTGCCGCAACGGCAAGGGGCGGCTCCTGAAGTCGGTGCCGCCGAAGATCGCCGACGAGCAGGCCGTCATCGGGCTCCGGCAGCTCACCGAGTGGCTGGAGCGCCACGAGCGCGACTGCCGGGAGCGGGCCGAGCGCTGGATGACCCGCTCCCTGCCCGTACCGGCCGCGGTGCTCGCCGAGGTCTGGCCCGACCCGGCCTGGCGAGCGGCCCTGAAGGACCTGGTCGTCACCGGCGACGACGGCGAGGTCGCCGGGTTCCTGCGCGACGCCGACCCCGAGCGCGGCATCGGCCTCGTCGACCTCGACGGGGACACCGTGCGCATCCGCCCGCGGCAGATCAGCATTCCGCACCCGGTCCTCCTGGACGACCTCGGCGAACTGCGCGAGTTCGCCGTCGAGTTGGGGGTCGATCAGGGCGTCCAGCAGCTGTTCCGCGAGATCTGGACCCGCGGCGCCGACCGCGACCCGGCCGCGCACGCCGTCGACGACTACGAGGGCGGCGCCTTCAAGGAGCTCCGCTTCCTCGCCGGCCGCGCCACGTCGCTCGGCTACCGCGTGCGCGGCGGCCACGCCGTCCAGCCCGTGCTCGAGGCCGGTCGCACGGTGGAGGCCCGGGTCTGGATCGGTGACTACGAGGGCTACACCGAGACCGAGACCGGGCCGCTCACCTGGACCACCGAGGCCGGACAGGCCGTCGCCCTCGGTGAAGTCGGGCCGGTGGCCTGGTCGGAGGGCATGCGCATGGCCGCCGCCCTCTACGCGGGCCGCGAGCTCGAGGACGGGGAGCAGGCGGCGTGAGCACGGCGGTGAGCGGCGCGGGTTCGGGCACGGCAGGCACGACCAGCACAGCGGGTTCGGTGGGCGAGGCGGCAGGGGAGCGGGGCGCGATGAGCACGGGTGACGGCACGGTGGACACGGGAGCGCTCCTGGAGGCGGGCGCCGTCCTGCTCCCGGGCGCACATCGGGGCGAGGACGCCGACGACCTGACGGTCCGCGCGTACACCCACCCCGTTCTTGAAGGACGCACGGTCGTCCGCCTCGTGCCCGGCACGCTCGGCGACGCCGAGGACCTCGCCCTGGACTTCCTCGGCCTGCGGCGCGAGAGCGTGCGGGACGGGCTCGGCCAGGTACGCCGCGAAACTCTCGGCTTCCCCGCCTGGGCCCTGGTGAACGACCCGGACAACGGGCACCACGCCCTCGCCCTCGTCAAGGACGTCGAGCGCCTCGCCCGCATGGCCAAGACCCGCGCGGGCGCCGCCAAGGACGGGTTCGAGGAGCTCGGCGAGCGCCTCGGCCGC
This sequence comes from Streptomyces sp. NPDC107517, assembly GCF_055582645.1. Taxonomy (NCBI): domain Bacteria; kingdom Bacillati; phylum Actinomycetota; class Actinomycetes; order Kitasatosporales; family Streptomycetaceae; genus Streptomyces; species Streptomyces sp. NPDC107517. The sequence goes on from NZ_JBVJPM010000005.1 coordinate 317,300, forward strand.
TCCGTCCCGCACTTCCTGCCCACGTACTACGAAGAGGCGGGCCGCGCCTTCCTCCGGCACGAGAACACCACTTACGGGGCCGCCCTCTTCGGCAAGGCACGCGAGGCCGAGCGCGTCCACAGCCTCGACGTGGACGAGCAGCGCCAGCGCGCGGTGTTCCTCGAATTCGCCTTCGCCGGGGCGCTCACCGTCAAGGCGCTCAAGGACCATGTACGGGATCTGACACAGCGTCTGGCGCCGCAGGCGGCCTGGGAGCAGTACCGCAGGCTCGTCGTCGAAAGGTGCGGCGCCGGGATGCCGCCGTACGCCGCCCTGCCGCAGGACGCCCGCAAGCTCATCAAGGCCGCGGGCCTCGACCGGGTCGAGGAGGAGTGCCGGCTGCTCACCGACCTCCTGGCCTCCCCGGCGGTGGTACGCGCACCCGGCACGTTCTGGACGGCGTACCGGCCCACCCTCCTGGTCCTCGCGGCACAGGAACCTGCCGTCCGTAAGCGGCTCCTGGAGCTCATGCCGACGGGGTTCGGTCACGACAACGGCTCCGAGGGCGACTGGCTGGAGCTGCTCGCCGAGACCGGCGCCGAGCTGCTCCTCACAGACCCGGCCCCGGCCCCGGACGCGGCCGTCGACGCGGGGGACTGGCTGTCGCGCTGGTCCGCTCATCTCAAGGGCGGCTGGCGCGGGACGCGCCGCTCCCCGATGACGTACGAGCTGGTGGAGCGCATGGCGGGCCGCCTGCGCGCCGAAGGGCGGCCGGTCGACCTGTTCCGCGGGCGCGGCTGGCGCAGTTGGGCCGACCTGGACCTCATCGACGTGTGCCTCGCGTCGGGCGTCGTCGTGGTGGATCCGACGTCCCGGACGGACGGTGACGGGATCGGCCTCGACGACTGGTTCGGCGGGCCCGACGCGGGCCGCCGCGACCTCGCCGCGGTGGCCGCCGACGCGCGGTTCAGGCCGCTGCTCAAGGAAGCGATCGGCGGCAACTCCCACCGCAGCGTGGGCAGTCGCAAGACCTTCGCCGTCGCGGAACACCCGGTGCTCCGCCCGCTCCTGGCCGAGTGGCTCACCGAACAGGCCGAGGCGTTCACCGCGGCGGCGGGCCTGCCCGGCGCCCGCGCCGCGCTCCAGCGCCTCAGGCGCTTCCGGTCGGTCGCGGCGGACGTCGCGCCCGACGCCGTCGCCCGCGTCCGCGCCCACGATCTCAGCGGCAACCTGGGCCGCACCCTGCGCGCGGGCATCGTCGACGAACTGGGCTGGCCCGCGCTGGAAGAGGCCATGAAACTGCTCGGGCCCGTACCCGAGCAGCGCCACGGCGACGGGCTCACCGTCCAGGAGGCCTGGCCGGCGCTGATCGTCGCCCACCGGGACAAGGCCGTCGTCGCGGGACCCGACGGCATCCTCCTGGAACACGACCTGCGCATCCCCGACAAATCCGACCGCTGGCGGCAGCCCGCCTTCCGCTTCGCCGGCGGTGAACTGCTCGTCACCTGGTGGCACGAGGGCAAGCAGCGCGCGTACTGGTCCTCGCGCCCCGCCGACGTCTTCCACCTCGGCGGCGAGTCCGCCGTCCAGTGGCGCGCACACGCCCTGGACGCCTCCCTGCCCCTGCCGGACGGTGGCCGCAGCACCGGCGCGCGCCCCCTGCACGCGGGCGACACCGCCCTGCCCAAGGAGCACCGGGTCGGCGGCGACGGCGTGAACCACTGGCGGCTGCGCACCACGAGCACGACAAGCACCTGGATCGAGTACGACCCGGCCACCGGCGCCACCGGCCGCGCCTCCCTGCCGCCGCTCCTCGCGGGCGCCGTGCGCGACGAAGGACGGCTGCGGCACGCCGACTGCCAGGTACTGCCCCTCCAGGCGGGCCTGGAGGACAGCCCTCTGGGCACCGACGGCACGGTCCTCGGCCGCTGGGTCCGCGGCGACGGCGCCCGGGACGGCGCGGAAGAGCGGCTGACGGCGGGCACGCCCGACGGCCGCGAGGTCGCCCTGCCCGCCCGCTTCACCGGCGGCCGCACCCCCGTGCCGCTCGGCGCGCTGCGCCTGCCGGGTGGAGCGGCGCCCGTACTCGCCCTCGACGGCAACGAGTTGGGTCTCTACGGGGACGGTGCCGGGCCTGCCGACGGATCGTTCGGCGACACCGTGATGTCCCGGGCGGGCGCGCAGTACGCGGCCGGCACGCCGCTGGTCCCGCCGACATCGTTCTGGCACGCCATGCGGGCCCGCGACGAGGCCGGCTCCAAGGCGCTGCGCGCGTTCGCGGACGAGCACGCCGCCGCACTGGCGGACGAGGCGGCGGCCGCGCTGGCGCGGCATCGGAGGGAGACCACGGGCGAGGGCAGGACGGCCCTCACGGACGAGCAGAGGAAGGCCGCGTCCGACCGGTTCGACCGCGACCTGCTCGCGGCGACCGAACGGGCCCTGCCCGCGATCGGGCACCCGTCGCTGCGCACGGGCGTCGGCGCCATCACGCTCGCCATGGTCCAACTCCGCGAGTCCGTGGCCGAGTTCACCGATCCCCGGACGGTGGCGGCACGACCCGTCGCGGCGCGCAGGCAGGAGATGTTCCAGGACTTCTCGCCCGGCGACGGCGACGACCGGACCCTGCTGAGCGCGATCCGCGGCGTCCTCGGCCACACCGTCTTCGGCTACTGGAGCGCCGACACCTGGAGCACACTCCGCCAGATCAAGTCCGTCGGCCACGTCATCGCGGGCAAGGCCGCCGAAGGCACCCCGCTGCCCAGCGGACACGACGTCGCGACGCTCACCGGCGGCTGGACCACGGACGAACTCACCATCCCGAGCTGCACGTCCACCTGGCTGCACGTCCTCCAGCACCTGCCCGCACTGGCGTACCGCGCGACCGTCCCCGGCCTGGACGAAACCGACAGGTCCGCGCTCCTGCACATCCTGGACGCCGTCGCCGAAGGCGCCCTCACGGACCCGGACCGTCAACTGCGCAGCGTCGAACTCAGCGAGAAGGGCGCCTACCGGCCGCGCCCCGGCCAGGTCCTCCGCCTGGGCGACCGCACCGTCGCGATCCTCGCGGCGGCCCGCAGGCGCGGCCACGACGACGGCGTGGACTGGCTGGCCCTGGACCACGACCCGTCGGGCGAGTTCGGGCCCGTCGCCCACTTCACGACCCGTGAGGCACAGCGGATCCCCGGCAGGCTCAGCGGCGACCGGATCGCGTCACTCGCCGCCCTCGTGCGCGAGCGCGGCGCCACGCCCTGGCATGCGGAGGGCGCGACCGCACTGGCGGCGGCGCCCGGCTGCGGCCCCGTCCAGGCGGAGCTTCTCCTCGCCGGCCGACCCTCCGGCGTCCTCGCCGACGACGTCGCAACCGCCGAGTGCCGGGCCCGCTCCGGGCTCAGCCGCACGCAGGTGGAGGCGGGCCACGACCGCCTGGCCGCGCTCATGTGGCAGGGCCGTGTCGATGTCGTCGCGGCGCTGCTCCCCGAGACCGCCGCCGACCTCTGGGAGACCGGGCCGGCCGTCGAGGCCGCCCGGGAGGTGTGGACGAAGCGGTTCGGCGCGCTGGTGCGCCTCCCCGAGGACATGGAGGTCTCGCTGAACGGGGTCTCCACCATCGCCAACGCCGAGGGCGTACTCAACCCCCGGCACACCCCGTGGCTCAGCCGCACCACGGTCCAACGACTCGGTGCGGACGGCCGGTTGACGGGCGATGACGCCGCGGCGGTGCCGCACTTCCGGGACCTGGTGTCCGCCGTGTCGGCGCTCGGCGCGCTCGCGTACGGCCTGCCGTACGGGCATCCGCTGCGCGCCGCCCTGCCCGCCGCACTCGACGCCCTGCGCACCCGGCTCGCCGACCCGGAGCTGCTGCTCCAGCTCGGCCTCGACCGGACCGAGAAGGGCGCCCCCACCGCACCCGAACTGCGCAAGGCGCACGGCCTGCCCGAGACGGGCGGCGCAGGAGCGGACGGACTGACGCGGGTGGGCGAGGCGTTCGTGCTCCACCCCTGGCACCAGCAGGAGACCGTCCTCCTGCGCCCGGCCGCCCTCACCGGCCCCGACGACCCGGCGCTCGGCCTGATCGAAGGCCTGACCGGGCATCGCACGGCCGCCTCATTGCGGGCGGTCAGGGCGGTATTGGGAGAAGGGCTGCGCCGCGCGGTGTCGGCGGGCGTACCGGGTGTGGACGGACGGGCGGACGGACCGGAGCCGGACCTTGAGGGATACGCGCAGGACCCCTTGCGCAGTGTCCCCGGCCTGGTCGCCGAGGTCGTCGAAGCGCACGCCATCGGCGAGGACGCCGCCGCCCTCTACCTGCAACTGCTCGCCCTGCCCGACCCGACGGACCGCAACAGCACGCGCTGGACCGGCTGGAAGCCCGCCCGGATGAAGCGGGCCCGCGCCGAACTCGCCGCGACCGCACTGGTGGTGCAGGCGAAGCGCGCCCGCGCGGGCCGCGGCCTGTTCCTGCCCGGCGCCTGGCTGGCACTCAAGGCGCCCGCACTGCCTGTCGAGTCCTGGAAGCAGGCGTTGTACGACATCCCGGGCAGCACGGCGACGGTCCCGTTGCTCCCCGTCGCGGAACTGTTCACCCGCGCGTGGGAACGGGTGCGCGCCGGCGACGTCCCTGCCTTCGAGGAACTCACGACCCGCGCGACCCGGAAGGGGCGGCGCCGATGACGACGAGGGGGCGAGTCATCAGCCCGGTCGTGCGTGGCCTGCTCAGTCGGGTCGCGCAGCCGCCGATGACCATCACCGATCCGTCCCGCCCGTTTCCGTCCCGCCCGCGCCCAGTGCGTGGTGCCGGGGCAGGTGGCTGCCGGAGTGCCGCCCGATGACCGCTACCACTACGACCGACATCGTCCCGGCCGCGCCGTGCCGGACCACGCAGCCGCGGGAGCATCGCCGATGAGTACCACGACCGACACCGTTCAGGGCACGACGCCTGCAGCGCCGCGGCAGATCGTGCCGCCCGAGGAGTTGTACTCCGACGAGCTCGCGTTCCTCGCCGCGTACGACACCGGGCCGCGTCCGCCCGGCTGGCGGCTCACCCCGCGTGCCGTCGTCACCTTCGTGATGGGCTCCGGCGAACCGCTGCGCCTGCCCGAGGGTGCCGACGCCGGCGAGGGCGTGCCGCGCCGCCTCGCCGTCCGGCGCAAGTTCGTCGGCGAGCGCGCCCTCGTGGAGCGCTGCGTCGTCACGCTCGCCGGCGAGCGCGGACTGCTCCTGGTCGGGGAGCCGGGCACCGCCAAGTCGATGCTGTCCGAACTGCTGGCCGCCGCCGTCAGCGGCACCAGCGCGCTCACCGTCCAGGGCACCGCGGGCACCACCGAGGACCAGCTCAAGTACGGCTGGAACTACGCTCTGCTGCTCGCCCAGGGCCCGAGTCCCAAGGCACTCGTCCCCTCACCCGTCCTCGCCGCCATGACCCAGGGCGCCGTCGCACGCGTGGAGGAGGTCACCCGTTGCCTCCCCGAGGTGCAGGACGCCCTGATCTCCCTCCTCTCCGAACGGCGCATCGCCGTCCCGGAGCTGGCCGGTACGGACGCTGCCCAGGCCTACGCGGCCCCCGGGTTCAACGTCATCGCCACCGCCAACCTCCGCGACAAGGGCGTCTCCGAGATGTCCGCCGCGCTCAAGCGCCGCTTCAACTTCGAGACGGTCGGCCCCATCGGCGACTTCGACGCCGAACTCGACCTCGTACGCAGCCAGTCGAAGGCCGCCGTCGAGCGGGCGGGCGCCGCCTACCGGCTCGACGACATGGTCCTCGACGTCCTGGTCACCGCGTTCCGCGAGCTGCGCTCGGGCCGTTCGGCCGAGGGCTGGGAGGTGGAGCGACCGTCCACGGTGATGAGCACGGCCGAGGCCGTCTCCGTCGCCACGGCGCTCGGCGTCGCCGCCGCCTACTTCCCCGGCGACCGAGACGCCCTCGCGCTCCTGCCGGGCCACCTCACCGGCGTGGTCCGCAAGGACGACCCGGCGGACGCGGCGCGGCTGCTCGGTTACTGGGACGGCGCGGTGCGGCGCCGGGCCGAGGAGGGTTCCGCGACCTGGCGCACCCTGTGGGACCTGCGCTCCGTCCTGGAGGGCTGACCGTCATGACCACCGACGCGGGCGTGGCCGTCGACGCGCTCACCGATCCCGACGGGCCCTACCTCATCGGCGTACGCCACCACGCGCCGTCGCTGGCCGCCGTCGTCCCCCGGCTCCTCGACGAGGCGGCCCCGGACGTCCTGCTGGTCGAACTTCCGGCCGAGACGCAGGAGTTGCTGCCGTGGCTGGCGCACGAGGAGACGGTGGCGCCGGTCGCGCTCGCGGCGGTGCTCGACGGGCAGGGGGAGCCGGGGCCGGCGTTCTACCCGTTCGCGGACTTCTCACCGGAGCTCGCGGCGCTGCGCTGGGCCGCTCGGAACGGCGTCCCGGTGGTGGCCTGTGATCTGCCGCTCGCGGACCGGGCCTGGAGGGAACCACGCGTACCCCGCCCCGCCGAACAAGCCCGACACCCCCACAGCCCGGGCGGTGGAGACAGGCCGCGTCTGGACGACGCCGTACGGGGACAGCTGACCGGCCGCGACGGCGACGACCTCTGGGACCGCCTGGTGGAGGCCCCCGCCCCGGGCGCCACCCCGCAAGCCCTGCGCCGCGCGGCGCTTCTCACCGGCTGGGCCCTGCGCCGCGACGCGGCGGACGGCCCGGGAGTCGACCCGCTCGACCTCGCCAGGGAGCGCTGGATGCGGGCACGCCTGCGCGAGGCGGCGCGCGACGGACGCAGGGTGGCGGCGCTGATCGGAGCGTTCCACACACCGGCGTTGAGCGCGGCGGCGCTGCGGGACGAGGCGCAGGAAGAACCGATCGTGGGGCTGTCGGACAAGGCGCCCGCCGCGTCGCAGACCGGGGTGACCGCCAAGCCGCACACGGAAGCCCCGGCGGCGCCCACCCGCACCGTCTCCCTGATCCCGTACACGTACGCGCTGTTGGACGCCCGTTCCGGATATCCGGCCGGGATCCGTGACCCCGAGTGGCAGCACCAGGTCCTGGAGTCGGCGGGCGACCCGGCCGCGGTCGGCGAGACGGCCCTGCGCTGTGCCGTCCGCGTCACCGGTGAACTGCGCGCCGAGGGCCACCCGTCGGGACCGGCGGACGCCCGCGAGATCCGTCGCGCCGCGGGCGACCTCGCCGGCCTGCGCGGGCTGCCCGCGCCGGGCCGGAGCGAGTTCGTCGAGGCCGTGCAGAGCGTGCTGGCCCAGGGTGAGCCACTGGGCCGCGGGCGCGCCGTCGCCCGCGCGCTGGAGCGGGTCCTCGTCGGAGAGCGCACGGGCCGCGCTGCCCCCGGCGCACCCCGCGGCGGACTCGCGCCCGCCGTCGAGACGGAGCTGGCCTCGCTCGGACTGCCGGGCCCGACAAGCGGTGGGCAGGAGAAGGAGCTTCGGCTCGACCCCCTGCGTTCCGACCTGGACCGCAGACGTGAGGTGCTGCTGCGCCGCCTCGTGCTGTGCGGCATCCCGTACGCGCAGGAGACATCCGTCGGCGGGGCGGGCGGGGCCGACGCGCTCACCACCCGCTGGACCGTGCGATGGACACCCGCCACCGCGGCGGTCCTCACGACGGCGACCACTCGGGGCGTCACGCCGGCGCAGGTGGCGGAGGGCGTGCTTCGCGCGCGCGTCCGCGCCGCCCACGCGGAGGGCGGCCCGACCGCGGCGCAGGCGCTGGCCACGCTCGGTGAGGCGGCCGAGTGCGCGCTGCCGACGCTCGCGGCCGAGGCCCTGGCAGAGGTCACGACCGTGCTCCCCGCCATCGGCACGCTCCCCGAACTCCTGACGGGCCTCGCCCTCACGGACCGCCTCGGCGCGGGCCACGTCGCGGGTCTGGCCACGACGGATCCCGCAACTGGCCCCGCCGCGAACCCCGCCGCCACCCCCTGGCACCGGGCGCTGACCGACGGCGCCGACCTCCTGACCGTCGCCGCCGTCCGCAGTCTCGATGGGCTCACCGGCTCCGAGGACCCGGAGGACGCCCGAGCGCTGGTCGAACTCGCGCGGCGCGCCGACGTGTTCGGCGGGATGCGGCTCGCCGACTCGCTCGCTCGGCTGGCCGACGGCGGGACGCCGCTCATGCGCGGCGCCGCAGCCGCGGTACGGGTCCTGCTCGGGCACACCCCGGCCACCGCCCTCGGCGTACGCGTGGCGTCCTGGGTCGACACGGCCGGCGACCCCGGCACGCGCGCGGAGCTCACCGCCCGGCTGACCGGCCTGCTCACCGCCGCGGGCTCCCTCCTCGAAACGGCTCCCGAGGCGCTCGCCCCGCTGCTCGACCGCGTCGGCGAACTGCCCGACAGCCCTTTTCTCGAACGGCTCCCGGCTTTGCGCGGCGGCTTCGACACGCTCAGCCCGGCCGCCCGCGACCGGCTGCTCACCGTCATCGAGGAACGCATCGACGGCACCCTCGACGCCGACCTCCCCCCGGACACGGACGCGCGGACGCTGGCCGCGTGGACCACGGCGGACCTCGCCGCCCGCGAGGCACTGGCCGCGCTCGACCTCCTGCCCCCGACGCCGAGCACATTCCTGCCCACGACTCCGGAAGGGTCCGACCGGCCTCACGCCGCACCCCCGTCCGCTGCCGCCAACGCTCCTGTCCCCACTCCCGCCCCCGTCTCCCCACTCGGCGCCCCCCGCATCGCCCCCGCCGAACGCTGGCGCCTCGTGCTCGGGCGGCAAGGGAATCAACTCCCGCAGGGCATCGCCCCGTTGGCGACCGCCCTGGACGAGCTGTACGGGAGGGGCCGTGGCGAAGGCGCGCGCGGCGATCTGCCGGGCGGCGCAGGCAGGCGTGGCGGGCGAGAGGCTCCGTACCCCGGCGTGCGCGAATGGGCCGAGGAACTCACGGCGCTCTTCGGCCCCGGCGTCCGCGAGGAGGTCCTCGCCGCCGCGGCCACCCGGGGCCGTACGGACGTCGTGTCCGCCCTCGACCCCGAAGCCGTACGCCCTTCCGTGGAGTTGCTCCGCACCGTGCTCCAGCATGCGGGCGGGCTGCCCGAGGCCAAGCTCGCCGCCCTGCGCCCCCTCGTGCGGCGCCTCGTCGACGAGCTCACCGGCGCCCTCGCCACGCGCATGCGGCCCGCGCTGACCGGCGCGGCGACCGCCCGCCCGACCCGGCGCCCCGGCGGCCGACTCGACCTTGCCCGCACCCTGCGCGCCAACCTCGCCACGGCCCGGCGCACCGACGACGGACGTATCCACGTCATCCCGGAGCGCCCCGTGTTCCACGGCAGAGCCCAGCGCTCGGCGGACTGGCGGCTGATCATCCTCACGGACGTGTCCGGCTCGATGGAGGCGTCCACCATCTGGTCGGCGCTCACTGCGTCGGTCCTGGCCGGCGTGCCCGCGTTGTCCACGCACTTCCTGGCGTTCTCGACGACGGTCCTCGACCTGACCGAACACGTCCACGACCCGCTGGCCCTCCTCCTGGAGGCACGTGTCGGCGGCGGCACCCACATCGCCGCCGGGCTGCGCCACGCCCGCACGCTAGTCACCGCGCCCTCGCGCACCCTCGTCGTCGTGGTCAGCGACTTCGAGGAGGGCTACCCCGTCGGCGGAATGCTCGCCGAGGTACGCGAACTCGTCGGCGCGGGCTGCCATGTACTGGGCTGCGCGAGCCTCGACGACGCCGGGCGCCCCCGCTACTCCACCGGCATCGCGGGACAGCTCGTCGCCGCCGGCATGCCGGTCGCCGCACTCAGCCCGCTCGAACTCGCCCGCTGGGTAGGGGAGAAGATCCGTTGACGTCGACACACTCTCAGCCGCGGTCTCACCCGACGCCGCAGCTTCCTCCGGTACCGCCCGAGGTCACCGCCGCCGTCGTGGCCGCGCTCTCGCCACGCCTGCGCAAGCGCCTGGACGCCGCCGTGGAGAAGCTCGCCGCGCGACCGATGACGTCCGACGACGGCATCTGCCGTATCGCGGTCGACGACGAGACGTTCGTGGAACTGCACGCTCCCGGCGGCACGGTCGCGGCTGAGGGCGCGATCCGCTGCGGCTGCCTGCTCGCCCCGGCCTGCGTCCACCGGGCCGCGGCGGCGACCCTCGCGCCGATCGCGGACGACGCACCCACGCAGGCCCCCGACGACGCGCCGGACCGGCCAACTCCGCCCGCCCCGGACGAGGTGGGGGCGCCCGCACCTACCACCGAGCCGCCCACCGAAGCCCCCACGTCCACATCCACGCCCACGACCCCCGCTCAAGCAGCCGCCGCCGAAGCCCTGTGGCAGGCAGCCGTTCTCGTCCTGGACGCCGGGGTCGACGGCGCCGGTGCCGTGCTTCAGGCCGCTCTGCTCAGGGCCGCCCACTCGGCACGCCTCGCGGCGCTGCCCCGCCCCGCGGCCGCCGCGATCCGCACGGTGAACGGCCTGCGCGCGGCCCGCGCCGCCGAGCCCGACCACCGCACCTCCGAACTGGCCGCCGCCCTCGAGGAGTTGCTCGCCACCGCGCACGGGCTGCGCCGCCCCGGCACCCCGGACGCGCACGCCGCACTCCGGGGAACGGCGCGCCGCGCCTACGCTCCGGGCGGTTCGCTCAGGCTCTACGGACTGTTCACCGAGCCCGTCCTCACGGCGACCGGCCACGCGGGCGTGGTCACCTGGACCGCCGACGCCGCCGGCCGCCTCTACACCGTCCCCGACGTGGCCCCCGGAGGACCGGGCAGGGCCAGAACCGCCGGTGACCGAGCCGTCAGAATGGGCGACACCGCATTCACGCACCGCGACCTGGCCCGCGCCGGGCTCGTGGTCTCCGGCGCGACCGTCTCCGCCGACGGGCGGCTCGGCGCGGGCCGGGGCGTCCGGGCCGTGGCCGCCGCGGGAGCCGACTGGGCCGAGGAGCCGCTCGCGGCCCTGTGGTCCGTCCCCGTGGCGGAACAGGCGGCACGGGCCCTCGCCACCGGACAGGACCTGCTGTACCTCGACGCCACGCTGACCGGCGTGGCCCGAGAGGCGGGCGGCGACTGCCTCCTGGCCGAGTGCGACGGGCTCACCGTGCGGCTGACCTCCGCCGACGACCACCCCGAACTGGCCCACCGCGAGAACCTCGCCCTCCTCGCCACGGCCCCCGGGACCAGGGTCCGTGCCATAGCGCGTCTCGTCCCCGCCGGGAACCCCCGGGCCGCCCTCCTCGCCGTCCGTCTCCCCACGGGCCGGCACGACCTCGGCCTGGACCGCCTCCAGCGCCAGGACGTGACCCCGACGACGCCGCCCGGATCACCCAGGTCGGCGCCCGCACCCACCCCCTCCGCCCCCCTCCACATCCTGCGCCGCCGCACGGAACAGGTGGTCATCGCGGGCCGCCGCGCCCTGACGCACACAGCACCCACCGGAGGGCCGCACGCCACCGCACCCGACACCACGCTCCTGCGTCGCGCGGGCCTGTCCACCGCCGCCGAGCTGCTCGACGCGCTGCGCAGATCCGCGGCCGAGCGGGGCCGTGACGGATTCGGCCGCCTCGGCTCGGCGGACACCGACGCGTTCGCCCGCGCCTGGCTCGCCACGGCCCGCTACCTCGACGAGGCGTCCGCCGCCCTGTGCCGCGGCGCCTGGCAGACCTGACCCGCATCCCCCGCGCGCACCCCACCCCCACCCCCACTCCGTCGCCGAGCAAATCGCGCCTTGTCCCTATATATCCACCGACATATATCCACCGACCCATGAGACGATCGCGCCCCTGATGAGACAAACATGTCTCACATGGACTACCCTCGTCTCATGTCAGTCGACCGAGACCAGGTGCTGCGCACCGCAGCCGCCCTGCTCACCCGCAAGGCCACGGCCACGATGGACGAGGTGGCCAGGGCGGCCGGTCTCAGCCGCGCCACGCTGCACCGGCACTTCGCGGGCCGGGACGCACTCGTCAGGGCTCTGGAAGAACTGGGGATCCAGGAGTGCGAGGCCGCCCTCGACGCGGCCCGGCTCGACGAGGGCAGCGCCGACGACGCCGTACGCCGGCTGGTGACGGAGATCCAGCCGTGCGCCGGACTCCTCGCCTTCCTCGTCACGGAGAACCAGCTCTTCGAGGGTGAGTCGCAGAACGAGGGCTGGGCCCGGCTCGACGCCCGCATCGCCGCACTGTTCACGCGCGGCCAGGAGCGCGGCGAGTTCCGTATCGACCTGACACCCGCGTGGCTCACGGAGGCGCTCTACAGCCTGATCGGCGGGGGCGCATGGGCCGTACAGGACGGCCGGGTGGCCGCCAAGGACTTCCAACACATGATCGTCGAGCTTCTGCTCGGCGGCGCCAGACGGAGAGTGGAACCATGACCAGCACACACCAGCGCACATCCGCGGCGGAGGTGGAGCCGAGGCCCGGGCGAGGACGATGGCTCGCGCTCTCCGTCCTCGTGCTCGCGGTGCTCCTGGTCGCGGTCGACGCGACGGTGCTCGGTCTCGCGACGCCGTACATCAGCGAGGACCTGGAGCCGACCGGCACGCAGCTCCTGTGGATCGGCGACGTCTACTCGTTCGTGATCGCGGGACTCCTGGTCTCCATGGGCAGCCTCGGTGACCGCATCGGCCGTAAGAAGCTGCTGCTCACGGGCGCTGTCGCGTTCGGTGCCGTCTCGGTGCTCAACGCGTACGCGACGACCCCCGAGATGATGATCCTGGCCCGGGCCCTGCTCGGCGTCGCGGGCGCCACCCTGATGCCCTCGACCCTCGCCCTGATCCGCAACATCTTCACCGACCCGCGCGAGCGTTCCCTCGCCGTCGGCATCTGGGGCGCGGCGGCCTCGGCGGGCGCGGCCGTGGGCCCCGTCGTCGGCGGTTTCCTGCTCGAGCACTTCTGGTGGGGCTCGGTCTTCCTGATCAACCTGCCCGTGATGGCGGTTCTCGTCCTCGTCGGCATCAAGCTGCTGCCCGAGTCGAAGAACCCGGCCGGCGGGCCGTGGGACCTGATCAGCGTCGTCCTGTCCCTCGTCGGCATGATCGGTGTCGTCTACGCGGTCAAGCAGGCCGCCTCGCACGGCCTCGGCTGGGAGGTGCCGGCGTCCGGCGTGCTCGGACTGGCCGCTCTGACATGGTTCGTCCGCCGCCAGCTCACGCTGCCCGCACCGCTCCTCGACATGCGCCTGTTCCGCCACCGCGGATTCTCGGCCGCCGTCCTCGCCGATCTGCTCACCATCCTCGGGCTTTCGGGCCTGGTGTTCTTCCTCTCCCAGTTCCTGCAACTGGTCCAGGGGCGCGGCCCGTTCGAGGCCGGTCTCGCCGAACTGCCCGCCGCCGTCGGGGCGGTGGCGGCCGGACTGGTCGCCGGCAGGGTCGCGCGCCGGTTCTCCGTGCGCTCCGTCGTCGCGGGCGGCCTCGCCGCGGTGGGCCTCGCCCTGGCCGGGCTGACTGGGCTCAGCCAGTCGACCGGCTATCCGCTGCTCGGATCGGTGCTCCTGATCGTCGGCGTCGGCGCGGGGTTCTCGTTCACCGTCACGGCCGACGTGATCCTCTCCAACGTGCCGAAGGAGCAGGCGGGCGCGGCCTCGGCGGTCTCCGAGACGGCGTACGAACTGGGCGCGGCCCTGGGCATCGCCCTGCTCGGCTCCATCGTCACGGGCGTCTACCGGGACTTCACGGCCCCGGCCGGCACCCCGCCCGAGGTGGCGTCGGCCGCCCACGAATCCCTGGGCGGCGCGGTCGAGTCCGTCTCGGCGCTGCCCGCGCACACCGCGAGCGAACTGCTCACGGCGGCGCAGGGCGCCTTCGTCGACGGGCTGCGGGCCGCCGCGGGCGTCGGCGCGGCGGTGCTCCTCGCGACGGCGGTGGCGGCGTGGTTCCTGCTGCGCGGCCAGAAGCTGGAGGACGGCGTCGAACACCCGTGACGGACGCGTCCGCACGGATGACGACGCGGCCGTACGGATGACGCACTTTCAGCGGGCGTCCCCAGGGCCATACGCATGACGAAGGGCCGCACCCACCGGGTGCGGCCCTTCGTGACGCTCAAGTGCTACCGGCTCAGGCGGCCTTCGCCTTGGTCGCGTACATGTCCACGTACTCCTGGCCGGACAGGCGCATGACCTCCGCCATCACCGAGTCCGTCACGGCGCGCAGCACGTAGCGGTCGCGGCCCATGCCGTCGTAGCGCGAGAACTCCATCGGTTCGCCGAAGCGGACCGTGACGCGGCCGGGCCGGGGGAGGCCGCTGCCGCCCGGCTGCAGCTTGTCCGTGCCGATCATCGCGAACGGGACGACGGGGGCGCCCGTCATCAAGGTCAGCCGGGCGATGCCGGTGCGGCCGCGGTAGAGCCGGCCGTCGGGGGAGCGGGTGCCCTCGGGGTAGATGCCGAAGACCTGGCCCTCCTCCAGGACGCGGCGGCCGGTCATGAGCGCCGCGACACCGCCGTTGGCGCCGTCGCGGTCGACCGGGATCATGCCGACGCCGGTGAAGAACCACGCCATGACACGGCCCTTGAGGCCCTTGCCGGTGACGTACTCGTCCTTGCCGATGAACAGGACCTGACGGTCACACACGATCGGCAGCACGATCGAGTCGATGAAGGTCAGGTGGTTGCCCGCGAGGATGACAGGACCGGTGCCCGGGATGTTCTCGGCGCCCTCCACCCGGGGGCGGAACATCAGGCGCATGATCGGTGAGAGCACTGCCTTGATGAACGCGAAACGGGACAACGGGCCCTCCGGTGTCAAGGGGTGGCGGCCTAAGCCGTGGCTGGACGAGCTGAAGTCTGTGCAGGTGAGGACGATACTCGCGGCCCCCGGCCCGTTGCACATCGGGTTCACGCGCTCGATACGCAGTGTTGACCATTATTTACGCTCCGTTGGCCCTCACGCGGCACGCAGGAGTCACCCCGCATCACCCTTCCGTTCGGCCCGAGGTCTCCCACCGGACACTCCCGCACACCTACGATCGGTGCGCTTTGACAGGTGCAAGGCAGCGATGTGGGAGGAGTGCTCAATGGGGATGCGGAAGTCACAGGAGTCCCGGGGGTCGCAGCTCGGCCGCCGTTCGGTACTGGGTGCGGCGGTGCTCGGCGCGGGCGGAGCCGTCCTGGGCGCGCCCGGCGTGGCGAGCGCCGACGAGCGCGGCAGTGGCGGACATCACGGCGGTGATGGCTACAAGAGCCTGCCTGTGCCCACCGTCATCGCCCACCGCGGTACGAGCGGCTACCGCCCGGAGCACACCTTCGGCTCGTACCAGCTGGCCCTGGACATGGGCGCGCACGTCATCGAGGCGGGGGACCTCGTGCCCACCAAGGACGGTCACCTCGTATGCCGTCACGAGCCGGAAATCGGCGGTACGACCGACGTCTCCGCGCACCCCGAGTTCGCCGGCCGCAAGACCACCAAGAGCCTGGACGGGGTCGCCACCACCGGCTGGTTCACCGAGGACTTCACGCTCGCCGAGCTGAAGACCCTGCGCGCCAAGGAGCGCATCCCGGCCAACCGCCAGCGCAACACCCTCTACGACGGCCGCTGGGACATCCCCACCTTCGAAGAGGTCCTCAAGTGGCGGGAGCGGCAGAGCCGCGAGCGCGGCAAGGAGGTGTGGATCCACGTCGAGACCAAGCACCCCACCTACTTCCGCAAGCTCGGCCTCGGCCTTGAGGAGCGCGTCGCCACGCTCCTGCGCAAGTACGGCGTGAACAGGAAGAATTCGCCCGTCTTCCTCCAGTCGTTCGAGCCGACCAGCATCCAGCGGCTGAACAAGCTGGTCGACAACCCGCTCGTCGTGCTCCTGTCGACCGCGAACTCCCGCCCCTGGGACTTCGTCGACGCCGGTGACCCGCGCACCGTCGCCGACCTCATCACCCCCGAGGGCCTCGATGAGATCGCCTCGTACGCCCAGGGCATCGGCCCCACGCTCGACCTCGTCATCCCCAAGGACAAGGACGGCAAGCTCCTCGCGCCCACCACGCTCGTCAACGACGCGCACGCCGCGGGCCTGATCCTGCACCCGTACACGATGCGCAACGAGAACACCTTCCTGCCCGCCGACTTCAAGAAGGGCACCGACCCGAACGCCTACGGCGACGCGTTCGGCGCCTTCAAGGCATATCTGGCCACCGGCATCGACGGCATCTTCTCGGACAACTGCGACACGGCGCTCCTCGCCCGCGAGGACTTCCTGAAGGCCTGACCTCCCTCAGCGCGCCGTCAACACCGCGCACCCCGGCCCCGGTCGGGGTGACGCGCGGCCGCCCAGGCAACCGCACGCCCGGGCGGCCGCGTCCCGCCCGGCATGACGTACGACCTGGTCATCGACGCCCTGCGCCCGCTCATCGCCGCCGAGGTCTCGGCGGAGACCGGCGACGGCGCGGGCGAACCCGGCGACCTCGAACAGGCCGTCTGGCTGCGCCTGCTGGAGCGCATCGACACCGACGGCCCGCCCGCCGATCCGGCGGCCTGGCTCACCGCCGCCGTCAGATCCGAGGCGCGCCGCACCCGCCACGCCGCCCTGCGCGAGATCCCGTACGTCACGGAGCCCGCCGACGACGACGACTTCGAACACGGCCCGGAACAGCGGGCGCTGGCCGGCGACCGTCACCGCGCGCTGCACGCCGCCGTGGCCAGACTGCCCGGGCGCTGCCCCCGTGTCGTGGCCGCTCTCCTGTCACCACAGGACCTCACCTACCGCGAGATCGCAGGGGAGTTGGGTATCTCACAGGGCAGCCTCGGTCCGGAACGTTCCAGATGTCTGGGATGCCTGCGCAGAATGCTGGCAGCAGAGGTTGCGGCTCCTGAACCCTGGGGAAAGGAGCGATAGACAACCGGCGGAGCAGGTGAGCGGGAGGCATGCACACATGGGCATGAGCGTGATCATCTCTGCGGCGACCGAGCAGGACGCCGAGAAGATCCTCAAACTTCAGTACCTGTGCTACCAGAGCGAGGCCGAGCTCTACGGCGACTACTCCATCGAACCGCTGACGGAACCGCTCGCCTCGGTCAGGGCCGAACTCGAGGGCGGCACCGTCCTGGTGGCCCGGCTCGGGGAGGAGGTCGTGGCCGCGGTGCGGGGCGCCGTGGACGCGGACGGCACGGCCCGGATAGGCAAGCTCGTCGTGCACCCGCGCATGCAGCGCCACGGCCTGGGCGGGCGGCTCCTCGACGCCGTCGAGGCGAAGCTCGGCGTCGACGGCGCCGCCAAGCGCTTCCAGCTGTTCACCGGCCACCGCAGCGAGCACAACCTGCGGCTCTACCGGAAGCACGGCTACGCGGCCGTGTCCACGAAGCGCGTCGACGAGCGGCTCACCGTGGTGACGCTCGCCAAGGAGGCGGAAGCAGACGCCTTCGTCGCCTAGTCGCTGTCGCCCGGTTCCTGCCGGCAGACGCTAGCGCGTGGCCCGGCGCGCCTTGTTGAGCCAGAACATCGCGGTCACCGGGAGCAGTACCGGAATGAACAGATAGCCCATGCCGTAATCCGACCAGACCGTGGCGTCCGGGAACGCCGACGGGTCCGCCAGCGTCCAGGTCCCCACGGTCAGTACGCCCACGAGCTCGGCGGCGCAGCACACCAGCGCCGCCTTGCGGGCCGTCTCCCCGCCGCGCACGAGCGAGTACGTGATGAAGCCGTACACGATGCCCGCGAGCGCCGACAGCGAGTAGGCGAGCGGCGCGTGGTCGAACTCCGTGGAGATCTGGACGGCCGAGCGCGAGACCGCGCCGACCACCATCACGCCGTACAGCCACACCAGCAGGGTGCCGGGGCCGCTGGTCAGTTTCTGCGGCTTGCCGCCGCTCTCGCTCTGTGAGGTCACGGACACCTCAGCCTCCCCAGATGTCATAGAGCCGCACTTGCAGGACGGCCAGCACGATGCCGCCGGCCGCCACCGTCACCGAACCCCAGCGGGTGCGCTCGGCGAGCGACATGAAGCCGGCCGCCGGGATGCACGCGAACGCGCCGATCAGATAGGCCACGAAGATCGTCGTGCCCTGTTCGGGCTTCTCGCCGCGCGCCAGCTGCACGATGCCGACGATCAGCTGGACCGTGGCGAGCAGCGACACCACCGCCATGCCGATGAAGTGCCAGTCCTTGGTCGGCTGGTCGCGGTAGGCGGCGAAGCCGCACCAGGCGGCGAGCACGAGCGCGGCAACAGCGGTCGCGACCGTCAGGGCATCAAGCATGCCGAGACCCTATTACGGCCGAAAAGGCCCGGTGCGCGCGGCCCCGTCACCGTGGCGTTGGCCACAGCATGCCGGGAGCCGGGCCTGGTTCGTACGCGGGCGGGAACCGCCTCCTGCCCCTGTCCGCACTGGCCGGACGGGGCGCCAGGTGCGGCTCGGGCCGGGGCGGGCACCGTCCAGAGCCGTCCGCTATTCGGACAGCGGTTCGGGGATCCCGGCCCACTTCTGCTTTACTTTTCGCATGACCACGACGAGCAGCCGCACCCTTGCGACCGAGGCGACGATGACGCCCGGTGCTCGTTGTATGTGTCGAATGTGCGCCTTCTGAGGGCCCCCGCACCGCCTGTTTCTCGCGCCCCGAAGCGAAACGCCGTGCCCAGTACGTACTTACGCCGTACGTGACCGGGCCGCCCCGCGCACAGTCTCCCCCGGTTCCACCGCCACAGCGAGAACCGTGCTGCGTCCAGGCCGATCCCGACCATGAATGCCCGCCGCAGGCGCTCACCCGCGCCGCGCAATCGACAGTGACGGAATCCCACGTGATCACCACCCAGGGCCTCACCAAGGTCTACCGCTCGCGCGGTCGAGAGGTCACCGCCCTCGACGGCGTCGATCTGCACGTCCGCGAGGGCGAGGTGTACGGCGTCATCGGCCAGTCAGGCGCCGGCAAGTCCTCGCTCATCCGCTGCGTCAACCTCCTGGAGCGTCCCACCTCCGGCACCGTGACGGTCGCCGGACAGGACCTCACCGCCCTCGTCGGCCGCGGGCCCCGCGCCGGCAAGGAGCTGCGCGAGGCACGCAGCCGTATCGGCATGGTCTTCCAGCACTTCAACCTGCTGTCCTCGCGCACCGTCCAGGACAACATCGAGCTGCCGCTCGAAATCCTCGGCAAGTCGGGGAAGGAGCGGTCCCGCAAGGCGCTGGAGCTCCTCGACCTGGTCGGCCTCGCCGACAAGGCCAAGTCCTACCCGGCCCAGCTCTCCGGCGGCCAGAAGCAGCGCGTCGGCATCGCCCGCGCCCTGGCCGGCGACCCGAAGGTGCTGCTCTCCGACGAGGCCACCAGCGCCCTCGACCCCGAGACCACCCGCTCCATCCTCCAGCTCCTGCGCGACCTCAACCAGCAGCTGGGCCTGACCGTCCTGCTCATCACGCACGAGATGGACGTGGTCAAGACGGTCTGCGACTCCGCCGCTCTCATGGAGCGCGGACAGGTCGTCGAGTCCGGCACGGTCAGTGAGCTCCTCGCCACCCCGGGATCCGAACTCGCCGCCGCGCTGTTCCCCGTCAGCGGCGACGCGAGCGGCGCGGACCGCACGGTCGTCGACGTCACCTTCCACGGCGAGTCGACGACCCAGCCGGTCATCTCCCAGATGTCGCGCACGTACAACATCGACATCTCGATCCTCGGCGCCGCGATGGACACCGTCGCCGGCAAGCAGGTGGGCCGCATGCGTATCGAGCTGCCCGGCCGCTTCGACGAGAACGTCGTGCCGATCGGCTTCCTGCGCGAGCAGGGCCTCCAGGTCGAGATCCAGGGCCACGAGCCCGTACTGCTGAAGGAAGGTGTCACCAAGTGACCTGGTCGGAGATGCAGCCGCTGCTGTCCCAGGCATGTTGGGACACCCTCTACATGGTCGGCTGGTCCACGCTGATCGCCGTCGTCGCGGGCCTGCCCCTCGGCGTCCTGCTGGTCCTCACGGACCGTGGCGGCCTGCTGCAGAACGCCGTGGTGAACAAGGTCATCGGGCAGATCGTGAACATCGTCCGCTCGATGCCCTTCCTCATCCTGATGGTCGCCCTGATGGGCTTCACCCGCTGGATCGTCGGCACCACCATCGGCCGCGAGGCCGCCATCGTGCCGCTGGCGATCGGCGCCATCCCGTTCTTCGCACGGCTCGTCGAGACCTCCGTACGGGAGGTGGACGGCGGTCTGATCGAGGCCGTGCAGTCGATGGGCGGCAACACCTGGACCGTGGTCCGCAAGGTCCTCGTGCCCGAGTCGCTGCCGTCGCTGATCTCGGCCACCACCACGACGATCATCGCGATCATCGGCTACTCCGCGATGGCCGGCACGGTCGGCGCGGGCGGCCTCGGCGACCTCGCGATCCGCTACGGCTACCAGCGCTTCGAAGCCGAGCTGATGTGGATCATCGTGGCGATCCTCGCCGTCACCATCGCCGTCATCCAGTTCGCGGGCGACAGCGGAGCCCGCGTCCTGCACCGCCG
Source organism: Streptomyces sp. NPDC107517 (assembly GCF_055582645.1). Taxonomy (NCBI): domain Bacteria; kingdom Bacillati; phylum Actinomycetota; class Actinomycetes; order Kitasatosporales; family Streptomycetaceae; genus Streptomyces; species Streptomyces sp. NPDC107517. The sequence continues at coordinate 337,608 of NZ_JBVJPM010000005.1, forward strand.
GGCGGGCAAGGGCGGCGAGCCGCTCCGCTTCCGCGCCTTCACGGGCCTGCTGTCCGGCGGTCCCGTCACCGCGGACGCCGCCCCGGCCAAGACCCGCTGACCCGCTGACCGCGATCCCTGTCTCCCCGTCCCACCCGGCGGGTTGCACCACCCATGGAGAAAGGCACTTTTCGTGCGTAACACCACCAAGATCACCGCAGTTGTCCTCGCCACCGGCGCCCTCACCCTCGGCCTGACCGCCTGCGGCTCCGAAAAGGGCGACACGAAGGCCAAGGCGTCCGACCCGCTGGTCGTGGCCGCGACGCCCGTCCCGCACGCCGAGATCCTCGAGTACGTGAAGGACAACCTGGCGAAGAAGGCCGGCCTCAACCTCGAGGTCAAGGAGTTCACCGACTACGTCACGCCGAACACGGCGACCGAGGACGGGTCCGTGGACGCCAACTACTTCCAGACCCAGCCGTACCTGGAAGACTTCAACAAGAAGAACGCCACGCACCTCGAGTCGGTCGCCACGGTCCACCTCGAGCCGCTCGGCCTCTACTCCCAGAAGGCCAAGAAGCTCGACGACCTGAAGAAGGGCGGCACCGTCGCCCTCCCGAACGACGCCGACAACGAGAGCCGCGCCCTGCGCTTCCTCGCCGCCAACAAGCTCATCACGCTCAAGAGCGGCTCCGAGGCCACCGCGACCCCGCAGGACATCGCGAAGAACCCGAAGGACCTCCAGTTCAAGGAGGTCGAGGCGGCCCAGACCCCGCGCTCCCTGCAGGACGTCGACGCCGCGGTGATCAACGGCAACTACGCCATCGGTGCCGGCCTCAAGCCGGCCAAGGACGCCCTCGCCCTGGAGTCCACGAAGAACAACGCGTACAACAACGTCCTCGCCGTGAAGAAGGGCAACGAGAACGACCCGCGCGTGAAGAAGCTCGCGAAGCTGCTGACGTCGCCCGAGGTGAAGAAGTTCATCGAGGACAAGTACAAGGGCTCCGTGCTCCCCTCCTTCTGATCCGGGACACGAGCACCTACTGATGCGCACCGTCACGCTTCCCGCCGCCGTCATCGCCGGAGCGCTCGCGCTCGGCCTGACGGCCTGCGGGTCCGGCGGCTCGGGGTCCGGCTCCGGCGACACGAGCGGCAAGCTCGTCGTCGGCGCCACCCCGACCCCGGCCGGCGAAGTCCTCGCGTACGTACAGCATCACCTGGCGAAGAAGGCCGGACTCGACCTGGAGATCAAGGAGTTCACGGACTACGTCCTGCCGGACACCTCTCTCCAGGACGGCTCCCTCGACGCCAACCTGTATCAGCACAAGCCCTACCTGGACGACTTCAACAAGTCCAAGGGCACCACCTTGAGCGCGGTCACCGAGGTGTACCTGCCGCCCATGGGTGTCTACTCCCAGAAGGTCGACGACGTCACGAAGCTCCGCGACGGAGCGACCGTGGCCCTGCCGAACGACACCACCAACGAGGGCAGGGCCCTCGAACTCCTCGCCTCCAAGGGCGTCATCGGGCTCAAGAAGGGCGCAGGCGCGAACGCGAGCCCGCGGGACGTCGCGTCCAACCCGAAGAAGCTCGTCTTCAAGGAGCTCGAACCGGCCCAGCTGCCGCGCTCGTTGGCCGACGTCGACGCGGCCGTCATCAACAACAACTACGCGCTCGACGCGAAGTTGAGCCCCAAGAAGGACGCCATCCTCGTGGAGTCCGTGAAGGGCAACCCGTACAACAACGTCCTCGCCGTCAAGAAGGGCAACGAGGACGACCCCCGGGTCAAGAAGCTTGCCGCGCTGCTGACTTCACCCGAGGTGAAGAAGTTCATCGAGGACAAGTACCAGGGCTCGGTGCTTCCGGTCACCACCGGCTGACACCACCCGCAGCCACCGCACCTGCATACATGGGGTCCTCTTCCGCACCGGGAGAGGACCCCGTGGTGCAGTTACGTGCCTTCATGCTGCATGCTGGGCACTTCACCAGGCCATGAAGGTTACGGAGCGGCGCCATGACTACTGGTACTCGGGGCTTCCCGGACATCTCCATCAGCACGGATCGGCTGGTCCTGCGCGCCCTCGAGGAGGACGACGCCCCCGCCCTCGCCGAGATGATGAACGACGAGATGGTCGCCGCCTGGACCTCCGTGCCCCAGCCCTTCACCGAGGACCAGGCCCGCACCTGGATCGCCCAGTACGCCCCCACCGAGCGCATCGCCGGCCGCGGCCTCGACCTGGCCGTCACCGAGTTCCTCACCCAGCGCCTGGTCGGCATCGTCCAGCTCGGCAAGACGAACTGGCACGTGGGCTCCTCCGAGCTGTCGTACATCATCGCGCCCTGGGCCCGCGGCGAGGGCTACGCGTCCGAGGCGGCGCTCGCCACCGCCCGCTGGCTCTTCCGCGAGCAGGGCCTCGAGCGCCTGGAGCTGCGCACCGCGGCCGACAACACTGCCTCCCAGCAGGTCGCCCAGAAGATCGGCTGCATCAGCGAGGGAGTCCTGCGCAACGCGTGCATAGCGCGTACCCGTACCGAGGACGGCGGCTGGGAGGACCTGCGGACCGACTTCATCGTGTGGAGCCTGCTGCCCGAGGATCTCGACGGCGTCTCCGACGAGTTCGCCGAAACCAGTGGATACACGTCCTTCTCGGACTGGAACTGACCCCCAAGGCCGCACCCAGGCAGACCAGGTACGCTCACCGAGCCCGTTCGACCCGCAAGACCCCCAGGAGACTGACACGATGGCCGACCGGGTCACGGTGATCGGCTGGGACGGCTCGCCCCTGACCGCGGCGGCACGCTCGGCTCTGGGCGCCGCCACCCTCGTGGCGGGCGCGGGTCACCACCTAGCGCTTCCCGAGGTGCCGGGCCGCGCCGAGCGGATCAGGCTCGGCAGCGTGGCGCTCGCCGCCCGCCGCATCGCCGCCCATCGCGGCACCGCCGTCGTCCTCGCCGACGGAGACCCCGGTTTCTTCGGCGTGGTACGCACGCTGCGCGCGCCCGAGTTCGGCCTAGAGGTCGAAGTGGTCCCCGCCGTCTCCTCCGTGGCCCAGGCGTTCGCCCGCGCCGGCATGCCCTGGGACGACGCCCAGGTCGTCGTCGCCCACCGCCGCACCCTGCGCCGCGCCGTCAACGTCTGCCGCGCCCACCCGAAGGTCGCCGTCCTCACCTCTCCCGGAGCCGGCCCCGCCGAGCTCGGACTGCTCCTCGAAGGCGTCCACCGCACCTTCGTCATCTGCGAGGAACTCGGCACCGACCGCGAGCGGGTCACCGTCGTGACCAGCGACAAGGCAGCCGATCACACCTGGCGCGACCCGAACGTCGTCATCGTCATCGGCGGCCCCACCGCCCCCGCCGACGAAAGCGCCTGGCTCGCCGGAGGCGCCCCGCCGGCCGGCGTGCGCGGCTGGGCCCTTCCCGCCGCCGAGTACGGCGGCGGCCTCGGCGAGGGCGAGACCGAGCCCCTGCGCGCGGCCCAACTCGCCCGCACCGGACCGCGCGTGGGCGACCTCGTCTGGGACATCGGCTGCGGCGGCGGAGCCTTCACGGCGGAGGCCGCCCGCTTCGGCGCCGCCGTCATCGCCGTCGACCGCGACCCCGACGCCTGCGCCCGTACCCTCGCCACCGCCCGCCGCTTCGGCGTGCAGCCGCAGATCGTGCACGGCACGGCGCACATCCTCGAAGACCTGCCCGAACCCGATGTCGTACGCATCGGGGGCGGGGGAGCGGCCGTCGTCTCCGCCGTCGCCGACCGGCGTCCCGAGCGCATCGTGACGCACGCCGCGACACGCGATGCCGCCGAACTCATCGGCAGGGACCTGACGGAGCACGGCTACCGGGTCGAGTGCTCGCTCCTGCAGTCCGTCGAGCTGGACACTCGTGCCTGGACCGAGAAGGAGCGGACCGTGGGATTCCTGCTCTCCGGGGAGTTGCCCGACCGCAACCCGTGACCCCGTCGCTCCGGGGCGCGCGGTAGGCTGGCCGATCGTTGTACCGCACCCGGACGTCCGGCTTTCCGTCGGCCAATGTCCGGAAAACGCGCCACTTTTGGGGCACGTGTGGTACGGCAGGACCGGAGGATGCGCAACGTGGCGCAGTCCACAGCGGGCCGTGCCCGATCCAGGTGCGGTGGCAGCCGGCCGACCGGGACAATACCTGTTGTCCTCAGCCGGCTCGTGCCGCACGGCACTCACGCTCGTTCTTCATGACGGGCGGTCGGTGCGCCGCTCCGGTCACTGGGGTCGCATCCCCGGCCGACGGCCGGGGGCTGCCGAAGAAGCACTAACCGATGGGCGAGGGGTACGCATGACCGACACCGGCCAGGTTCCGGGCGAGGGGCTGCCGGAGAACGCAGGCACGGTGGAACAGCCGGGCGTCCCCGCCCCGGGTGCGTACACCTTCCTCGACCCCTCCGAAACCCCCACCGAAGACGACGATCTGCTGCTGATGCCGGGTTCGCAGGGCGCCTGGGGCGAGCCGCAGGCCGCCCCGATGCCCGCCCCGCACGAGCCGGGCCCGCACGAGACGGCGGGCCGAGACAGCGGCCAGGTCGACCTGAACGGCGTCCGAGTGCCGGGGCCCTCGCCCGCCCCGCACTCCGGGCCCGCGCGTCGCCCGCTGCACATGGGCCCGCCGGTGCCGGACGGCACGGGCAGCCCCGTCCGCTCGCTCGCCGACCGCGGCCCCGCGCACACACCGCCGAACCCCGTGCCGGTACGTCAGGCGGGCCCGCCCACCACGGAACCCGAGTACCTCGACATCCCGCGCGACGAGACGGGTGCCCCGGCGCCGCAGCTCGGTGAGATCCCGCCGGGGGGCGCCGCCGCCTGGGGCGCACAGCCGCAGCAGGGCTTCGAGGCGCCGGCCGCGGCAGCGGAGGCCGCCGCGCAGGCGGCCCCGGACGTCGCAGCAGAAACGGTCGTCCCGGACGCCATTCCTGTCGCACCGGCCGCCCCGACGCAGCAGACCGTCGGCGACGCCCCCGTGTTCGCCCAGGCGCCGCAGCATCCGCAGGACGTGCAGGCCGCGCAGGCCGAGGCGGCCGAGCTGACGCCGGAGGCCTCGGTGGCCCCGGAGTTCGCCGTTCCCGAGGAGGTGCCGGTGTACGCCGCGGCTCCCGACGGCGGCCTGTTCGCCGAGGAGCAGGCCGCGCCGGCCGAGTACGCCGTCGACTACTCCTCCGCTCCGAACGGTGTGCAGTTCGCGCCGGTCGCGCAGGGCCCCGAGGACGCGCAGTTCGCGGTGCAGCCCGAGCCGGTGGCTGCCTATGCAGGGCATCAGCAGATGGCCGCGCACCCCGGTGAGCTGCCCGTCGACCCGCGCTCCGGCCAGTTCGCGATGGCGCCGGAGGCGGTTCAGGGCCGGCACTTCCCGCAGGCGCCCGCCGAGGGTCAGCAGGACCAGGCGCCGCAGCCGCTCGGCCAGTTCGTGCCCGTCGAGGGGAACATCCCCACCACGCCGCACCTGGCGCCGACGCCGCCGCAGCACATGGTCGTGCCGCCGCTGCCCGAGCCCGCGGCCGAGGTGCCCGAACCGGCGGCGCCCGCCGCCCCGGCCCCCGTCCTCATCGACGAGACCCCCGAAACACCCGCCGCGGACCAGGTCCCCCAAGCGCAAGAAGCACACGAAGTCCACGTGGTACCCGAGACACACGAAGCGCACGCGATGAACGACGGGGCGCACGCGATGAACGAAGCGCACGCCATGAACGAGCCGCAGTTGACGCACGAGCCCGCTGCGACCCCCGAGGTCCCCGAGACTCCCGAGGTCACCGAGGTGTCCGGGACCGCTGAAGCGCCCGAGGCGTTCGAGGCGCCCGCCGAGCCCTCGCCCGTGCTCCCCGAGGCCGTCGCCGAGACCCCCGCCGATGCGGACGCGACGGAGCCGCAGACCGCTCCCGAAGCCGCCGAGCCCGTCACCGCCGAGGCGGAGCAGGCGCTCGTGGAGGCCGAGCCGGAAACCCGCGTCCCCGCCCCCCGCGGGTCCGAGCCCGCCGTCCAGGACATGGCGGACGCGGCCCCCGGGACGCCGTCGGCCCCGGCCGACGACCTCGTGGGCGCGGCCGCTCCCGGCTACGACGAGGCCGAGCGCGAGGCCGTCCTGCGCGTCATGCGTGAGCGCCGCGACATCCGTAACGGCTTCCGCAGCGACCCGATCCCGCACGACGTGCTGCTCCGCGTCCTGGAGGCCGCGCACACGGCGCCGTCCGTCGGCCACTCCCAGCCCTGGGACTTCGTCGTCATCCGCTCGGCGGAGACCCGGCGCACGATGCACGAACTGGCCATGCGCCAGAAGGACGCGTACGCCAAGTCCCTGCCCAAGGGCCGCGCGAAGCAGTTCAAGGAACTGAAGATCGAGGCCATCCTCGACACCCCGGTGAACATCGTCGTCACCGCCGACCCGACGCGCGGCGGCCGCCACACCCTCGGCCGCCACACGCAGCCGCAGATGGCCCCGTACTCCTCCGCGCTCGCGGTCGAGAACCTGTGGCTCGCGGCCCGCGCCGAGGGCCTCGGTGTCGGCTGGGTCAGCTTCTTCGACGAGCGGGAGATGGTCCGCACCCTCGGTCTGCCCGACCACCTCGAGGTCGTCGCCTACCTCTGCGTGGGCTACGTCGACGAGTTCCCGGACGAGCCCGAGCTGATGCAGGCCGGCTGGTCCAAGCGCCGCCCGCTGTCGTGGGTCGTCCACGAGGAGACGTACGGCCGCCGCGCCCTGCCCGGCGAGGACCCGCACGACCTGCTCGCCGAGACCGTCTCCAACATCCGCCCGCTGGACGCCAAGGCGCTCGGCGAGGCGTGGGAGCGGCAGAAGCGGATGACGAAGCCGGCCGGCGCGCTCGGCATGCTGGAGATCATCTCGGCCCAGCTCTCCGGCCTGTCCCGCATGTGCCCGCCGCCGATCCCCGAGCCCGCGGCCGTCGCGATCTTCGCGGGCGACCACGGCGTGCACGCCCAGGGCGTCACCCCGTGGCCGCAGGAGGTCACGGCCCAGATGGTCGCCAACTTCCTGGGCGGCGGCGCGGTCTGCAACGCGTTCGCGAACCAGGTCGGCGCCGAGGTCTGCGTCATCGACGTGGGCGTGGCGAGCGAACTCCCGGCGACCCCGGGCCTGCTGCCCCGCAAGGTCCGGGCCGGCACGGCCGACATGACGACCGGGCCCGCCCTGAGCCGTGAGGACGTCAAGGCGGCCATCGAGGTCGGCATCGAGACGGCCCGCGACCTCGTCGCGGCCGGCAACAAGGCGCTCCTCACCGGCGAGATGGGCATCGCCAACACCACGGCGTCGGCCGCCCTGATCTCGGTCTACACGGGCGTCGACCCGTCCGAGGTGACCGGCCGCGGCACGGGCATCAACGACGAGACCCACGCCCGCAAGGTCGAGGTCGTCCGCCGCGCGCTCGACCTGCACCAGCCGGACCCCGCCGACCCGATCGGCGTCCTCGCCGCGGTCGGCGGCCTGGAGCACGCGGCAATGGTCGGCCTCCTCCTGGGCGGCGCGTCGCTGCGGACCCCGGTGATCCTGGACGGCGTCAGCGCCGGAGCGGCCGCCCTGGTCGCCCGTGCCGTCGCCCCGGAGGTCCTCGCGGCCTGCATCGCCGGCCACCGCAGCGCGGAGCCCGGCCATGTGGCGGCTCTGAACAAGCTGGGCCTGCGCCCCCTGATCGACCTGGACCTCCGCCTCGGCGAGGGCACGGGAGCACTCCTCGCCCTGCCGATCGTGCAGAGCGCGGCCCGTGCGATGCACGAGGTGGCGACGTTCGACTCGGCGGGCGTCACGGAGAAGTAGCAGGGCCGAGGGCGGCAGCCCTCATCGGCACAGGGGCGGGCCGGGACAGGGGTCCCGCCCGCCCCGTACGCTGAACCCGCACGTCAAAGGCCCGCTCCAGCGCCGAAGCGGGACCCGTACAGGCATCACCCGTCACACGCACCACCCGCACGAGGAGCCGCACGCCCATGGCCGCAGAACACCCCGCGTACCCCGTAGGCCTCCGTCTCACCGGCCGCCGCGTAGTCGTACTCGGCGGCGGCCAGGTCGCCCAGCGCCGCCTCCCGGCTCTCATCGCGGCGGGCGCCGACATCCACCTGGTCTCGCCCAGCGCGACACCCTCGGTGGAGGCCATGGCGGACGGCGGCGAACTCACCTGGTCGCGGCGCCCGTACGCGGACGGAGACCTCGCCGACGCCTGGTACGCCCTCATCGCCACCGGCGACCGCACCGCGAACGAGGCGGCCTCCGCCGAGGCCGAGCGCCACCGCGTCTGGTGCGTCCGCTCCGACGACGCCGACGCGGCCACCGCCTGGACGCCGGCCACCGGCCGCTCCGAAGGCGTCACGGTCGCCGTCCTGACCACCGACGCCGCCGGCCGCGACCCCCGCCACACGGCGGCCGTGCGCGACGCGATCGTCGAGGGCCTGCGCGACGGCACGCTCGTCGCTCCGCACCACCGCACCCGCACCGCCGGCGTCTGTCTGGTCGGCGGCGGACCCGGCGACCCCGACCTGATCACGGTCCGCGGCCGTCGCCTCCTCGCCGAGGCGGACGTCGTCATCGCGGACCGGCTCGGCCCCCGCGACCTGCTCGACGAACTCCCGCCGCACGTCGAGGTGATCGACGCGGCGAAGATCCCGTACGGCCGCTACATGGCCCAGGAGGCCATCAACAACGCACTCATCGAGCACGCCAAGCAGGGCAAGGCCGTCGTACGCCTCAAGGGAGGCGACCCGTACGTCTTCGGCCGCGGCATGGAAGAGGCCATCGCGCTGGAGGCCGAGGGCATCCCGTACACGGTCGTGCCCGGCATCTCCAGCTCGATCTCCGTCCCCGGCGCGGCCGGCATCCCGGTCACGCACCGCGGCGTCGCCCATGAGTTCACCGTGGTCAGCGGCCATGTCGCGCCCGACGACGAGCGCTCGCTCGTCGACTGGCCCGCCCTCGCCAAGCTGCGCGGCACCCTCGTCGTCCTGATGGGCGTCGACAAGATCGGCAGGATCGCCGAGACCCTCATCGCGCACGGCAAGTCCGCGCGGACGCCGGTCGCCCTGGTCCAGGAGGGCACCACGGCCGCGCAGCGCCGCGTGGACGCGACCCTGGAGACCGTCGAGGACGCCGTCCGCACCCACGAGGTGCGGCCCCCGGCCGTCATCGTCATCGGCGACGTCGTCGCGGTGGGCCCGCAGCACACCGCGTGACCCGTCACGAACCCCCACACGTAACCAGCGGTAACAGAACTCGCTCCGAGCCGTTGGCACCGCACCCAGGACAAGGCAGTATCAACCTGTGGCTGAAGCTCAAGGTCTCATCACCATCGAAGATCCCGACGACCCGCGCCTGCGCGACTACACGGGCCTGACCGACGTCGAGCTCCGCCGCAGGCGCGAGCCCGCCGAGGGCCTGTTCATCGCCGAGGGCGAGAAGGTGATCAGACGGGCCAAGCAGGCCGGGTACGAGATGCGCTCCATGTTGCTCTCCGCCAAGTGGGTCGACGTCATGCGCGACGTCATCGACGAGGTCCCGGCCCCGGTCTACGCCGTGAGCCCGGACCTCGCCGAACGCGTCACCGGCTACCACGTGCACCGCGGCGCCCTCGCCTCGATGCAGCGCAAGCCGCTCCCGACCGCCGACGAACTCCTCGCCACGCAGCGCCGCGTCGTCGTCATGGAAGCGGTCAACGACCACACGAACATCGGCGCCATCTTCCGCAGCGCGGCAGCGCTCGGCATGGACGCGGTCCTGCTCTCCCCGGACTGCGCCGACCCGCTCTACCGCCGCTCGGTGAAGGTCTCCATGGGCGCGGTCTTCTCCGTCCCGTACGCGCGCCTCGAATCCTGGCCAAAGTCCCTGGAGTCGGTGCGCGAGGCGGGCTTCAGCCTGCTCGCGCTCACCCCCGACGAGAAGGCGAAGAGCCTCGACGAGGTCGCCCCGCACAAGATGGACCGCGTGGCCCTGATGCTCGGCGCCGAGGGCGACGGCCTCTCCACCCAGGCCCTGGTCGCCGCCGACGAATGGGTCCGCATCCCGATGGCCCACGGCGTCGACTCGCTCAACGTGGGAGCGGCGGCCGCCGTCGCGTTCTACGCGGTGGCCACCGGCCGCCCTCAGTCCTGACCTCGAAACCTCAGAGGTAGGGGCGCGGCAGGGTCTCCTGCGCGTGCACGCCGTCGCGCGGCTCACCGAGCCCGCGCGACGGCCCCTGGCAGCCCTGCGCCGCCGCGATCCCCAGCGCCACGAGCAGCGTCACCACCACGAACACGAAAAGCCGCTGGCGCAGCAGCCGCGGATTGGCGGGCCGGCGCTTCCCGGTCCCCGTCGTACGCGGCCCCTGCCGCCCGCCGTTGCTGCGGGGCGCGGGTCGCGAGCCCGAACGCGTCGTGTTGCGGGGCGTACCCGGGCGCGTGCTGCCGCCGGTCCGTGAGGAACCGTTGCTGGGCCGCGGCGGGGGAGTGCCCTGCGGTGCCCGACGCTGCGTGCGCTGCTCCGTGTACTGCTCGGTGAGCCGGCCGGTGGGCCGGTCGACGTCGGCGCGCGGCGCGGGCGGCCTGGCGTCGCCGAGACCATGCGCCTCGCGCGCCGCGATCTCCTTGAGCCGCAGCGACAGTTGAAGCGTGCTGGGCCGCTCCCCGGGGTCCTTGGCGAGGCAGGCCCGGATCAGCGGGGACAACGCGTCCGGTACGCCGTGCAGCTGGGCCTCCTCGTGCACGACCCGGTACAGCATCACTTCGGAACTGCCGTGCCCGAAGGGTGAATCGGCCATCGCGGCGTACGCGAGGGTGGCGCCGAGCGCGAAGACGTCCGTGGCGGGCGTGACGGCCGCGCCCCGCACCTGCTCGGGAGCGAGGAACCCGGGGGAGCCGACCGCCGTCCCGACATGGGTGAGCGTGGAGGCGCCGGTCGCCCAGGCGATGCCGAAGTCGATGATGCGCGGGCCCTTGGGCGACAGCAGGATGTTCGACGGCTTGAGGTCGCGGTGCACGACCCCCGCCTCGTGCACGGCGACGAGCCCCTCGGAGAGCGCCGCACCGACCGAGGCCACGTCGGAGGCGGCCAGCGGCCCCTCCTCCGCGACCTTGTCGTGCAGCGAGGGACCGGGAACGTACTGGGTGGCGAACCACGGCTTGTCGGTGTCGAGATCGGCCGCGACCAGCCGGGCCGTGCAGCCACCCCTGATCCTGCGGGCCGCGGAGACCTCACGCGCGAAGCGCGACCTGAACTCCTGGTCCTCCGCCAGATCGGGCCGGATCACCTTCAGGGCGACTCGCTGGCCACGGCGGTCGGAGCCCAGATAGACGACGCCCATCCCGCCCGCGCCCAGCCGCCGGTGAATCCTGAACGAGCCGACGACACGCGGGTCCTCGCGCCTCAGGCGCATCATCGCCATGTCCATCCCCGCTGCCCGGTCCGTTTGACGAGCGACAGCTTACGTTTCCACGGCCGGGTGCGCGCATAGGCCGCGCCCTCGCGATCCGATCGATTGTCAGTGCCCGGTGGGAAACTTGAGAGGTGGTCAGGGAAAACGGGAGCGCTGCGGCTCACAGCTGCCCTGATCGCCAACCATCCGTCGTAGAGGGGGGATTGGGCCTGTGAAGGGTGACCGAGTGGAGATAGTCGTGGACGCGGGGGACACGACGCGCACGTACGAGGTGGTGGCGAGCCGGGCGGGCCGCCGGGTCGAGACGGCGGTCCGCAGGGGCGTGGTGGAAGTGAGCGAAGTCACCCGCTCCGGCTCTGTCGTGCGTACGGCACGTTTCATGGCGACCCGGGTGCTCGCCCTGGTCGAGCAGCCGGTACCCAGGGAGGAGCCCTCGGAGGCGGCGGCCCGCGCCGCACGTCCCCTCCGGGAAGACCCCGAGACCCGGCCCAGGACCTAGGTCCTCTTCTCCACCCAGGGGAGTAGGTGAGACGGCGGCGGTCATCCTCCGGGAGGCCCGGCAATCGGTACGAGGGCATGACGCCCGTGGCTCCTGACGCGCCTAGATTTGAGGTCAAGCGGCGGGTGCAAGCACTCGTCCCCCGAGGTCAGGTACCCGCCGCTGCCAAACCGAAGATCTTGACCGGGAGAGGAACCATGGCGGACACGGCACCGCGGACGATGGTCCGCACGCAGGGACGCAGGGCATTCGCCGCGTTCGGCGGCCGTCGTTCCGAGCGCCGTCACCCCTTGGTGGCAGCGGCCATGGTTCTTCCCCTGGCGGCCCTGCTCGTAGTCGTTTTCGGCGGCTGGGAAGCAGTGGTCACACAAGCGTCGTCCGTGGGCGTGATGCTGGGGCGCTGAGCGGCGCCCCAGGCCCGGAAGAGCGGTCCGGGCGGGGACATCCGGCCATGAAACCCCGTGGGGACGGGGGTGCGGCGGACGGCACATGATGGCCGCGCAGCTGGGGAGCTGCGCGGCCATTGTTCTGCCCGCGTACCGGTGAGTCCCACCCGCCGGATGCTGCGTACGCTCGCGGTGACACCACCCGGGGGGAACCACCGATGACCGAACCCGTCCTGCTGCCCGCGCTCACCGCCGCGGCACGCGGCGCGGCGCACCGCACCCAGGGACCCTGCGCCTGCCCGGCACCGGGCGCCGTGCTCGCCGACCGCGCGGACGGGACCGTCGTCCGCCACGGAGACATCGTCGCGAAGGCCCACGCCCCGGGCACGGACCCCGTCGGGCTCAACGCCCGCCTCGCCGCTGCCGCCGCGCTCCCCGGCGTCCTGCTGCCGCCGCTCACGCCGGTCGCGGCCGATCTGCACGACCGGCTCGTCACGTTCTGGCCGCACGGCAGCCCCGTGGACCCCGACGCCCCCGAGCACGCGCCGTGGGAGGACGCGGCCGCGCTCCTGGCCCGCCTCCACGCGGTGTCCGTGGCGGAACTCCCGGGCCCGCTCCCGCCGATGCGCGGCCCGGTCAAGGCGGCCCTCGCCGTCGCGCGGCTCCTGGCTGCCGGACCCCATCCGGCGTCCGCGCCGATCCTGCGCGCCTGGTCGGGCCTGCCGCCCTGGGCCCGCGCCGAGGCCCCCGGCGGGCACGCGTCCACCCTGTGCCACGGAGACCTGCACCTCGGCCAGCTCGTCCGCCGTCCCGCCGCCACCGGCCCCTGGCTCCTGATCGACGTCGACGACCTCGGCACCGGAGACCCGGCCTGGGACCTCGCGCGCCCCGCCGCGTGGTTCGCGTGCGGCCTGCTTCCGGCACAGGAGTGGACGAGGTTCCTCACCGCGTACCAGGAGGCGGGCGGCGCTCCGTCGCTCCAGGGCGACCCCTGGCCCGCCCTGGACGCCCCGGCCCGCGCCCTCACCGTCCAGACCGCGGCCCTCGCCGTGGCCAAGGCCACCGAGGCCGGCCGTGCGCTGGACGAGGCGGAGGAGGCGTTGGTCGACGCGTGTGACCGAATGGCAGCGGTACCGGCCGAGTTGGCACACGGCGCCGCGAAGTAGGGTGCAACGGACCGATGCCGGGAAGTGTTCCGGCGAAGAAGTGCCGAACGGCGAGGAGTTGAGCCGACCATGCAGTGCCCCAAGTGTCATGCACCGATGCACACGTACAACCGCAATGGCGTCCAGATCGAGCAGTGCAGCGGCTGCCGGGGGATATTCCTCGACTACGGCGAGCTGGAGTCCCTGACCCGGCTCGAGTCCCAGTGGCAGCAGCAGGCGCCGCCGCCTCCGGCCCCGCAGGCGTACCCGTCGGCTCCCGCCCCGGCCTGGGGCGCCCCGCACCACGGCGGTCACCACGGCCACCACGGCCACCACAAGGGCGGCTTCGGCCGGATGCTCTTCTCCTCCTGAGCCGCCCGGCACATGAAGAAGCCCCCGGCCGAAGGGCTGGGGGCTTCTTGACTGTGCGCGATACTGGGATTGAACCAGTGACCTCTTCCGTGTCAGGGAAGCGCTCTCCCGCTGAGCTAATCGCGCGGGACGGACCAGACTGTATCAGGACCCGTGAGTCGTACTGCGTGCGCGATACTGGGATTGAACCAGTGACCTCTTCCGTGTCAGGGAAGCGCTCTCCCGCTGAGCTAATCGCGCGGGGTTTCGGACCGTCAGGAAGATGATCTTCGTGATGATCCAGTGGACGATACTGGGATTGAACCAGTGACCTCTTCCGTGTCAGGGAAGCGCTCTCCCGCTGAGCTAATCGTCCTTGGAGGTGGAGACGGGATTTGAACCCGTGTAGACGGCTTTGCAGGCCGTTGCCTCGCCTCTCGGCCACTCCACCAGGAGTGTGGGGGTTCGGGAAGATCCCCCACTTCCTGAGCGGACGACCAGGTTCGAACTGGCGACCTCAACCTTGGCAAGGTTGCGCTCTACCAACTGAGCTACGTCCGCTTGTCGTTTCCGTTTCGCTTGCGCGTCCCGGCGACGTGTTGAACTCTAGCGGATTCCCGGGCCAGTACAAAAACGCGTTTGCGCAGCGTGCTGCGGTGCGACCGCCCCAGGTCACGCGGGGGACACCCGCCATAGACTCGAAGACGTGCGCGACCTCCCTCACGACCTGCCCCCTCTGGCCCGCTTCGGCGGTCTCGTAGCGACCGACTTGCGCGACGTGACCAGCGATCCCGAGGCCCTGGACTCGGCCGGCTTCTGGGCCGTGTCCGCCGACTTCGAGGGCCGTCTCGTGTGTGCCCGCTTCGACTCCGTGCGGGAGGAGCCCGTGCCCGCTCCGGTCCCCGGCGCCTGGCAGGGGCCCGCGGCCGGTGACTGGACGTCGTCCCTCGACCGGGCTGCGTACACCGAGGGCGTGCGCAGGATCCGCGCCCACATCGCGGCCGGCGAGGTCTACCAGGCCAACCTCTGCCGCGTCCTGTCCGCGCCCCTTCCCCCGGGCGCGGACGTGGACGCCCTCACGGCGCTCCTCGCGCGCGGCAACCCGGCCCCTTACGCGGGGACGATCCGCCTGCCCGCGCACGGCGTGGAGATAGCCACCGCGTCCCCCGAGCTCTTCCTGAGCCGCACCGGGCGGACCGTCGAGTCCGGGCCGATCAAGGGCACGGGCCGCACCGAGGCGGACCTCCTGGAGAAGGACTACGCGGAGAACGTGATGATCGTGGACCTGGTCCGCAACGATCTCGGACGCGTCTGCGTGACCGGTTCCGTGTCCGTCCCGGAGCTGTGCGTGGTCGAGAAGCACCCGGGCCTCGTCCACCTCGTCTCCGCCGTCCGCGGGGAACTGCGCGAAGGCGCAGGCTGGCGCGACCTGCTCGACGCCGCGTTCCCGCCCGGCTCCGTCACCGGAGCGCCCAAGTCCAGCGCCCTGCGCATCATCGACGCCCTGGAGACGGCGCCCCGCGGCCCGTACTGCGGCGGCATCGGCTGGGTCGACGCCGACCGGGGCACCGGCGAGCTGGCCGTCGGCATCCGCACGTTCTGGGCCGACCGGGCCGAGGGCGTCCTGCGGTTCGGCACCGGCGCCGGCATCACCTGGGGCTCCGACCCCGAAGGTGAGTGGCGGGAGACCGAGCTGAAGGCTTCCCGGCTGCTGGCGGTAGCGTCGGGTACGTACGAGGAAAGTGAAGGGATCGCTACGTGAAGATCTGGCTCGACGGCGCACTGCAGGAACTCGAGGCCGCCCGTGTCTCGGTGTTCGATCACGGCCTGACCGTGGGCGACGGCATTTTCGAGACCGTGAAGTCGGTCGACGGGAAGCCGTTCGCGCTGACCCGCCACCTCGACCGGCTCGCCCGCTCCGCGCGTGGTCTCGGTCTGGCCGAACCCGACCTCGACGAGGTGCGCAGGGCCTGCGACGCCGTCATCGAGGCCAACCCGATGCCGCTCGGCCGGCTGCGGATCACGTACACCGGAGGGCTCTCCCCGCTGGGGTCCGACCGCGGTGAGCACGGGACGACGCTGGTGGTCGCGCTCGGCGAGGCCGACCGGCGCCCCGACTCCACCGCCACGGTCACGGTCCCGTGGACGCGCAACGAACGCGGTGCGCTCACCGGCCTGAAGACCACCTCGTACGCGGAGAACGTCGTCGCGCTCGCCCGCGCGCGCGAACAGGGCGCCTCCGAGGCGCTGTTCGCCAACACGGTGGGTCAGCTCTGCGAGGGCACGGGGTCGAACGTCTTCGTCGTCCTCGACGGTGAGATCCACACCCCGCCGGTCGCCTCCGGCTGTCTGGCGGGCATCACGCGCGCGCTGGCCGTCGAGTGGACCGGCGCCAAGGAGACCGATCTGCCGCTGGACGTACTGGAGCGCGCCGACGAGATCTTCCTGACGTCCACGCTGCGCGATGTGCAGGGCGTGCACCGGGTCGACGGACGCGAGCTGCCGGGCGCGCCCGGGCCCGTCACCGCCAAGGCGATGCGCGTCTTCGACGAGCGCGCGGCGGACGACCTCGACCCGTAGACCGGTCGGCCCGTAATCCGGGTGACGGGGTGGTCACGGGGCGGGTAGAACACCCCTGATGACCACCACTCTGCGGCCGACCGAGCCGCTTCAGCGCGACGCCGACGGGACAAGGTCACGCCACTACCAGGTGTGTGTGAACAGCCGCCCCGTCGGCGAGCTGCGCCTGAGCACCCATCCCGTCTACGGAGAGCGGGTGGCCCGGATCCGTGATCTTCGCATCGACGAGCCGGACCGCGGGCGGGGCCGCGGCACCGTCGCCGCTCTCGCCGCCGAGGAGGTGGCGCGCGGCTGGGACTGCGGCCGGATCGAGGTCTCGATCCCCGCACCGGCCGCGCGTGCCCTCGCCCTGGCCACCGCCCTCGGCTACGTCGAGCGCAACCGGAACATGGAGAAGGACCTCCCTGCCGAGCCCGCCGCGCTTCCTGCGGGCAGCGCGGGGCGGCGTATGACCGGCCCCGAGTTCACGGCGTGGGAGGCGCATACGCGCGTCGGGTACGTGCGCAGCCTGGTCGAGCGCGGCGTCCCCGAAGCCCAGGCGCGCGCCAAGGCCGAGGACGATCACGCTGCGGCGCTCGGGGAAGGGCTCGCCACGCGGGACACCGTCCTGAGCGTGCTGGAGACGGACGGCGCGGTCGTGGGCACGCTGTGGGTCGCGCTGCGCGGTGAGAGCGCCTACGTCTACGACGTCGAGGTCGCGGCCGAGCACCGAGGGAACGGTCACGGACGCTCGCTGATGCTCCTCGCGGAGGCCGAGTCGCACGCCGCGGGCGCCGCCCGCCTGGGGCTCAACGTCTTCGCGGGCAACATCCCGGCCGTCCGCCTGTACGAGTCGCTCGGATACCGGGCGACCGAGTTCCACCTGTACAAGCCGCTGCTCTGAGCGGCTTGCGGGCAGGGGCAGGGGCAGGGGCTGGAGCTACGAGCCGAGCAGCCGGTCGGCGATCTCCTCGACGCGCTCGCGCAGGCCGTCCTGGCTCTTCCCGCCGTCGAGCCGCTGGCCGTCGATGACGTACGTGGGTGTGCCCGTCACGCCGATCGCCTTGCCCTCGGCCTGGTCCGCGTCGACGATCAGGATGTGCCGGCCGTCGACGAGCGCCGTGTCGAACTCCTCGGCGTCCAGACCGAGTTCACCCGCGACCTCGACGAGGAACGGCTCTCCCTTGCGGCCCAGCTCCTCGACGCGGCCGAGCACCGCTTCCACGTACGGCCACCCCTGCCCCTGCTCGAAGGCCTCCTCCGCGGCCTGCGCGCCGGCGAAGGCGTGCTTGTGCTTCTCCAGCGGGAAGTGCCGCAGACGCAGGTCGATGCGGTCGCCGTAGCGGGCCCGCAGCGCCCGCACGTCGTCGAGAGCGGTGCGGCAGTCGGGGCACTGGAGCTCGCACCAGACGTCGAGGACGGGGCGGCCCTGAGGGGCGGAGGCGGCAGAGGCGTCGTTCATGCGACCAGTCTTCCAGTCAGGCGCCGGGGACCCCAACCGGCACCTGCTGAACACGCCCCTGATCAGATCCCGGCAGGACACCGGACAGGACCCCTGACAGGCCCCGGACCGGGACCTGCGGAGGAGGCTGTACCCGGAAATGTCCCTGAGGTCCGCCCGGATCGTGGCCTCCGGGCCCCGGGGCGGTGCACGATGGAGGGGACGGAATGCTCCGTCGCCCGCTGCCTGTGCCAGGAGGACCGGATGATTGCCGAGACCGTCTGTTCCGCCGTTTCCGTGGCCGGGCTGGGCATCGCCGCGGTCACGGCGTACCGGAGGCGTTTCCTCGCGGCCGCGCGCATAGCCGCCTATTCGCTGGTGCCGATCGGTCTGGTGATGACCGGTGCGGTCGCCTGGCTGGCGGACACCGCGTTCAGCCCGACGGCGTGGGCCGGCTTTGTCGTGCTCGGCGGCGCCTGGGTCCTGTTCATGGTGACCCGCGCGCTCGAGCGCCGCAGTGGTGGCACCCGTAAGGAGCGGAAGGCGGCCAGGGCGGCCGCCGAGGCCCAGGCCGTCGCGCCCGCTGCCTCGGCCCCCTCGTTGGGCCGGACCACCCGGCCAGAGGCGGCCCGCCCCGCCGCGAAGCCCGCCTCCGAGGACTTCAGCGACATCGAGGCGATTTTGAAGAAGCACGGGATCTGACCCGAGGACCCTCGGCCGCGGTCGGTCGACCTCGGCCTGAAACGGAAGCTGCTGGACTCCTTCCGGTCGACCTCGTACCACCCTCGTCACGGAATCCGGCGAACCCCCGCTTCTTTTGGGCGTGTTGATCGACTGCGGTGCGCCGACTGCGTCATCATCGCCGCGAGATGCTGGACACAACACAGGGCGGATCCGCCCCGCAGGCCGACGAGCGACACGACGCCTTCACGGCCGACGAACGCCGAGGCTGCCTCTTCGCACTGTCGCAGCCGCCCTTGATGATCTTTCTGGCGGTGATCGGCTGCTTGCTGCTCCTGGCTTCGCTGCACGATCTGTTCGTGCTGTGAGGGTGTGGGCGGGTCAGCCCGCCGCCTCCTTACGGCGCGCCCGGTACGCCGCCACGTGCAAGCGGTTTCCACAGGTGCGGCTGTCGCAGTACCTGCGGGACCGGTTACGCGAGAGGTCCACGAAGGCCCGCCGGCAGTCCGGGGCCTCGCAGCGCCGCAGCCGCTCCTGTTCCCCGGCGACCACGAAGAAGGCGAGCGCCATCCCGCAGTCGGCCGCGAGGTGGTCGGCGACGGACGCGCCAGGCGCGAAGTAGTGCACGTGCCAGTCGTAGCCGTCGTGGTCGGTCAGACGCGGCGTGGTGCCCGCGGCGGCGACCAGCTCGTTGATGAGCGAGGCCGCGGCGTGCGGATCGGGCGCCGCGAACACGGCGGCGAACCGTCCCCTCACGCTCTGTACGGCGTCGAGGTCACGCTCTGTGAGCAGCCCGACGTCGCTGACGTCGTTCTTTCGTACGAATTCGCCCAGGGCTGCCAGATCGGCCAGCCCGTCGGCGGCCTGTTCGTCGTCCGGTGCGGTGTTCACCAGATCGACCACGGTGTCGAGGGCGCACCGGGTGTCGTGGGTGATCAGCACGATTTGCTCCCTGGCCTGGGGGTCGGGCCTGTGCCCGCCGATGCTGGCCGATGTTATAGGTCCGCTCGGCCGTGTGGCGCCTGTCCGTGGACGCGCCGACGCCGCCCCCGTGGAAGATCCCACGGCGGCGGCGCCGGTGTATGCCGTATGCAGTTGTTGTGGCTCGGTCCGTCTCCCCGAGTGGACGGCAACGAGCGGCTCTCGCGGTGCGTGACTCCGGCGGTGTGCCGGCGTCGGCTCCAGGCCTTAGCTTTCGGCCAGGATGTGTGAGAGCTCCGTGTCGAGATCGAAGTGGCGGTGTTCCGTGCCGGGTGGCACGGCCGCGTCGGTCCTCTTCAGGAACGACTCCAGCGCCCTCGCAGGGGCTTCGAGCAGAGCCTCACCCTCAGGGGAGCTCAGAGCGATGCAGACGACGCCTTGGCCGTGACTACGGGATGGCCAGACTCGGACGTCGCCGGTGCCGGTGGGCCGGTGCAGGCCCTCGGCGAGCAGATCGCGGGCGAATACCCACTCGACCGTCTCTTCTGCTCCGGTGTGGAAGGTGGCGTGCACGGCGTAGGGATCGGCCGTGTCATACCGCAGTCCTGCGGGTACAGGCAGTGAGGACTCGCTCGACACAACGAGGCGCAGGTGCAGCTCGCAGCTGACCGTGGTGTTCATAAGCGCCAGGGCCTTTCGCTCAGTGTGCGCTCGGGGATTCGCACGTCGGCGAAATCGACATGCCACCTACGGTGCCGTTGTAAACCCCTCTGAGTGTTTTGAGTGCCTTTAGGTAGCTCGGACGGCGGAGTGTTTCTTGTTCCGGAGCGTCCATTCCGGTGACGCGATTCCGTCGGGTAGGTTTGGTTGTATGAATACGGGGAGTGACGAGGCGGCCGAGTCTGAATCCGCGGCCGCGACGACGGGGGACGGGGCGAAGGCAGAACCGGAGCTCGGTTCGCGGGCGCCGGAGTTCATCAAGGCCCGCAGGGCCCTGCATCTGAGCTGGCAGGTCGGCGTCTTCGTGGTCGGGCTCGCGGTGGTCGTGGCGGGCGTGATCATGCTGCCGCTGCCGGGCCCGGGCTGGCTGGTGATCTTCGGCGGCATGGCGATCTGGGCGACCGAGTTCGTCTGGGCGCAGCTCGTGCTCCGCTGGACGAAGCGCAAGGTCACCGAGGCCACGCAGCGCGCGCTCGACCCGGCGGTGCGCCGGCGGAACATCATCCTGACGTCGATCGGCGTGGTGATCATCGCGGTGCTCGTGGGGATCTACGTGTGGAAGTTCGGCTTCGAGATGCCGTGGAAGATCAAGGAGTGAGCGGGGTGGCCCGCGAGGGTCGCGCCGGGGGTGTCAGGGCTGGTCGGAGCACCCGCTGACATGCGGTAATGTTCTCTCTGCGCCCGGGCGATTAGCTCAGTGGGAGAGCGCTTCGTTCACACCGAAGAGGTCACTGGTTCGAACCCAGTATCGCCCACCCCGGACCGAGGGCCCCGGAGGCTTCAAGCCTCCGGGGCCCTCGGTGTTTCCGTGTGTGCTCATGATGATCGGCAAGCGCTTTCAGGTGGCGGGACGCCCCTGGCGTACGGCAACCGGAACAGGAATCCCATAATCCACTCGGATACATGGGATAACCGGGCGAGGCCCCACGGGCAATTCGCAGACCGGACGAACCTGACCTCCTTTCAGAGTTTCGGGAACTTCGCGCGGAATCCGGAAGTCCTGACGGCGAATCAATGACCGGCGCCATCACGTCAATTCACGTTCACGTGAGCCGTCGCGCATCGGGGGAGACTCGCACCATGGACTGGAGCCACTACCGCTTCCGCAGCGTCTGGGACCTGCCCGCGCAGCCCGCCGACGTGTTCGCGGTCCTCGAGCGCGGCGAGGACTACCCCCTGTGGTGGCCCCAAGTGCGCGAGGCGACCCCGCTCGACGAGCGGCGCGGCACCGCCCGCTTCCGCTCGCTCCTGCCCTACGACCTGTTCGTGACGGCCACCGCCCTGCGCGGCGACCCAGGGGCCGGGGTCCTGGAGATCGCCATGTCCGGCGACCTGGAGGGCTGGGCGCGGTGGACCGTGCGCGCGCACGAGGGCGGGACGCGTGCGCTGTACGAGCAGGAGGTGGAGGTGTGCAAACCCCTGTTGCGGCGCTTCGCCCTCGTCGGCAGACCGGTGTTTCTCGTCAACCACGCGCTGATGATGCGGGCCGGGCGGCGCGGGCTGGTCGCGTATCTGCGGCGGCGCTGACGGAACCGGTTTGATGGAAACCCGCCGGGGCCTGTATGGTTCAACCCGTTCCCGGGCGATTAGCTCAGTGGGAGAGCGCTTCGTTCACACCGAAGAGGTCACTGGTTCGAACCCAGTATCGCCCACCCGGAAGAAAGCCGGTCCGTCAGCAGACGGACCGGCTTTTCTGTGTCCCGGGCCCGAGCCCGGTCGGGCAACTCTCAGGCGGCCTCCCGCAGTTCCGTGCGCATCGGCCACGCCGGATCCACCGTCTCGGGATTGCCGCTGCGTGCGAACCACGCCTGCAGCCCGCGCGCCTGCGCGGCGTGCCAGACGGCCTGAAGGGTGTGCAGTTCGGCAGGGGACAGCCGCTCCAGGCGGGACGCGAAACGGCGCCCCACAGCCCGTACGACATCCAGGGAGGCCTGCGCGTCGGCGGCCGCGTCGTGTGCGCCCTCCAGCTCGACCTCGTACTGCGCGCACAGGTCCGTCAGGGTGCGGCGGCCCTTGCGGTAGCGGTCCAGGTGTTTGTCGAGGACGCGTGGATCCAGGACGCACAGCGATGAGCTCTCCATGTAGCGGCCGAGCGCGGACGCGCGATGGCGCCGCAATTCCCGGTCCAGGAGCGTCAGATCGAACGGCGCGTTCATCACCACGAGCGGGCGGCCCGCCGCGGCCTGTTCGCCCAGCAGCCTGGCTATCTCCTCCATGACGGGGGCCGGCCAGCGGCCGTTGCGCTGAAGGTGCTCGTCCGTCAGGCCGTGCACCTCCGTCGCCCCGGCCGGCACCGGCACCCCCGGATTCACGAGCCAGCGTGAGACGCGCGGCCGGCTGCCCGCGGCGTCCTGCACCACTATCGCGGCCGACACGATGCGGTCGCTCTCCACGTCCACGCCGGTGGTCTCGGTGTCGAAGGCGGCCAGAGGACCCTCGTACCAGCACGTCATGTCAATGCAACTCCTCGTTCACACCTGGCAGATGACCCCTCGCGGCTGCCCGATTCGGTGATACCCGGGCTGTTTGCGTCGTACGCCGACCGGAGACAACACAGATACGGGTCACGGCAGTTCAGAGACCCGCCCAGGGGATTCACCTTTTTCGGAAGGCCAGTTGGACATGGCGCTCGCGCAGCCCGAACAGGGTGGGCTGCTGCCCGAGCGGATCGCACCGCCGCGCGGCACACTCGCCACCACCGCCTGCATGGAGACACTCCAGGTGGGCTATCTGCATGCCGTAGCGGCAGCCGCGGGCTGTTCGCTCTCTCAGCCGTTCCCCGACAACGGAATCGACTGGCACGTCAGTCACAGCGCCCCCGGGCACACGGTCGACGACGAGGTCACCATCAAGGTGCAGCTCAAGTGCACGTACCAGATCCCGCCGAAGCCGCCGGGGCCGTCCTTCTCCTTCACGCTCGACAACCCGCATCTGGAGAAGCTCGCCCGTACACCGGTGTCGGTGCACAAGATCCTGGTCGTGATGATCGTGCCGCGCTCGCAGGACGACTGGCTGCGGGCCGGCCACGACCGGCTCGACCTGCGGCACTGCTGCTACTGGATCAACCTGGCCGGCCATCCCGTGACAGGCCGGCGCCGCACCACCGTGCGCATCCCGACCTCGCGGATATTCGACGACCGTGCGCTCTGCGAGATCATGACGCGGATCGGTACGGGCGGAAGGCCCTGAAACGCGTGACGCCCTGAAGGCGCGGGACGCCTGAAGGCACGCGCGGGAGGCCCTGACGGACAGGGAGGGAGACCCTGATGCAGCACCGCCCGACCGACGAGCGCCTGCGCGCCCTGAACACGGCCCGATCTCACCCCGCCGACCTCGAAGGCCCCGGCCCGGAGCAGGTCGACCCGGTCGTGCTCAACGCACTGCTCGACCGGCACGGCTGGGAGCGCCGCGGCGGCGCCACCGGGCGCTATGTGCGCTGGACGCTGCCCGGCGCCTCCGGGCGCACCAGCCTGCTCGTACCGGAGAGCCGCGCCTTCCCCGACAGCGACGACCTGCTCGGCGAGGCGCTCGAGGCGCTGGAGCGCAGCGGGTCGCACTCCGCGCGGGAGGTCCTCGTCTCGCTCGCCGTGCCGAGCGACGAGATCCGCTGGTGGCGTGATGTGCCGGCCGGGCCCGCAGGAAGCGCCGCATGGCCGGTGGAGGAGCAGCTGCGCGCCGCGGCCCGGCGGATGCTGCTGGCCGCCGCGCTCGCGGCCCGGGGCAGGGCCGGGTACTACGGGGCGCGCCACCGCAGGCCCGCCGCCGCGTCGCTGGAGACCGTCCTCGTCGGGGACGCCCCCGGCGGCCGCAGGCTCACCGCGTTCGTGCCCGTCGCCGTGGGCCGCGCGCTCGCCGTCCGTCTCCACCAGGCGCTCTACGCGGCCCGCGAGGCCATCGACTACCGGCGGGCCACCGGCGGCATGGACGCCTTCGACGGCGCGGTCGAGGCGGGGGTGAGTCACGAGCTCGTCGAAGCGCTCGTCGCCCTCGTCCGCGGCACGGAGGGAGCCCGGGTCGGCGTCGAATGGTCACCGGCGGCCGGAGTGCCCGACGAGTGCACGGCCGGGGACGAGCCCGTCGAGTTCTCGCCCGGAGACCTGGCAGTGCTGCGGGAGGCGAGCGCCCGCTATCTGCAGTCCGAGCCGTCCGTCGCCGTCCGCATCACCGGCACCGTCGTACGCATGCGCAGATCGCGGCCGCGCGGCGAGGGCACGGTGCGGCTGCACGTCATAGGGGGCGCCGATGTGCCGCACGTACGGATGACGCTGGACGAGGAGGCGTACCGGACGGCGGGGCACGCGCATCTGGTGGGGCTGCCGATCAGGGTGCACGGGCGGCTGGAGAGCCGGGGCGGCTTCCGGCGGCTGACCGGGGCGAGCGGCGTGGTGCCCGTACAGGTGGAGGAGGCCGAGCGGGACCGGCTGATGAAGTCGCTCCAGGAGAATCTGGACTTCTTCGAGGAGGCGTGCAGCGGGGACGACTGAGTTCACGGGCTCGTGAGCAGGGGGTTCCCGGTGTGTGCGCGGGGAACGTGGCGCGGGCGGTGTCGATACCGTTTCGCAAGTCGGGCCCCGGGCTCGGTACGATCCCCTGTGTATTGCGCGCGTGGCCAGAGCATCGCGCGCCCCCTTCAGGCAGGAGAGTCCGGTGTCAGACGTCCGTGTGATCATCCAACGCGATTCCGAGCGGGAAGAGCGCGTGGTGACGACGGGCACTACGGCCGCCGAGCTCTTCGCCGGCGAGCGCACCATCGTCGCCGCCCGTGTGGCCGGCGAGCTGAAGGACCTCGCGTACGCCGTGCAGGACGGCGAGGAGGTCGAGCCCGTCGAGATCTCCTCCGAGGACGGTCTGGGCATCCTGCGCCACTCCACCGCGCACGTGATGGCGCAGGCCGTGCAGGAGCTGTTCCCCGACGCCAAGCTGGGCATCGGCCCGCCGGTCAAGGACGGCTTCTACTACGACTTCGACGTGGAGAAGCCCTTCACGCCCGAGGATCTCAAGGCCATCGAGAAGAAGATGCAGGAGATCCAGAAGCGCGGGCAGCGCTTCTCGCGCCGCGTCGTCACCGACGAGGCCGCCCGCGAGGAGCTGGCCGACGAGCCGTACAAGCTGGAGCTCATCGGCATCAAGGGCTCCGCGTCCACCGACGACGGCGCGAATGTCGAGGTGGGCGGCGGCGAGCTGACCATCTACGACAACCTCGACGCCAAGACCGGTGACCTGTGCTGGAAGGACCTCTGCCGCGGTCCCCACCTGCCCACCACCCGTAACATCCCGGCGTTCAAGCTGATGCGGAACGCGGCGGCGTACTGGCGCGGCAGCGAGAAGAACCCGATGCTCCAGCGCATCTACGGCACCGCCTGGCCGTCGAAGGACGAGCTGAAGGCGCACCTGGAGTTCCTCGCCGAGGCCGAGAAGCGCGACCACCGCAAGCTGGGCAACGAGCTGGACCTGTTCTCCATCCCCGACCAGATCGGTTCCGGTCTGGCCGTCTTCCACCCCAAGGGCGGCATCATCCGCCGGGTCATGGAGGACTACTCGCGCCGCCGGCACGAGGAGGAGGGCTACGAGTTCGTCTACACCCCCCACGCCACGAAGGGGAAGCTCTTCGAGACCTCGGGCCACCTGGACTGGTACGCCGACGGCATGTACCCGCCCATGCAGCTCGACGAGGGCGTGGACTACTACCTCAAGCCCATGAACTGCCCGATGCACAACCTGATCTTCGATGCGCGCGGGCGTTCCTACCGTGAACTGCCGCTGCGCCTCTTCGAGTTCGGCACCGTGTACCGGTACGAGAAGTCGGGCGTCGTGCACGGCCTGACCCGCGCCCGCGGATTCACTCAGGACGACGCGCACATCTACTGCACCAAGGAGCAGATGGCGGAGGAGCTCGACAAGACGCTCACTTTCGTCCTCGGGCTGCTGCGCGACTACGGCCTGACCGACTTCTACCTGGAGCTCTCGACCAAGGACCCGGAGAAGTTCGTCGGCTCCGACGAGATCTGGGAAGAGGCCACCGAGACGCTGCGCCAGGTCGCCGAGAAGCAGGGCCTCCCGCTGGTCCCGGACCCGGGCGGCGCCGCCTTCTACGGCCCGAAGATCTCCGTCCAGGCGAAGGACGCCATCGGCCGCACCTGGCAGATGTCGACCGTGCAGCTCGACTTCAACCTGCCGGAGCGCTTCAACCTGGAGTACACCGGCCCCGACGGCACCAAGCAGCGCCCGGTCATGATCCACCGCGCGCTGTTCGGCTCCATCGAACGGTTCTTCGCGGTGCTCCTCGAGCACTACGCGGGCGCCTTCCCGGCCTGGCTCGCGCCGGTTCAGGCGGTCGGCATCCCGATCGGCGACGCGCACATCCCGTACCTGGAGGAGTTCGCGGCCAAGGCGAAGAAGAAGGGCCTGCGCGTCGACGTGGACTCCTCTTCGGACCGCATGCAGAAGAAGATCAGGAACGCGCAGAAGCAGAAGGTGCCGTTCATGATCATCGCGGGTGACGAGGACATGGCGGCCGGCGCCGTCTCCTTCCGCTACCGCGACGGCTCGCAGGAGAACGGCATCCCCGTCGACGAGGCGATCGAGAAGATCGTCAAGGTCGTCGAGGAGCGCGTGCAGGTCTGACGCCCCCGCCGCTGACGGCAGCGACGTACGACATCAGGAGGCCCCCGGGAAGTTGCCCGGGGGCCTCTCGTCGTCGTCGCGCCTGAACACCTGGAACATCCAGGACGAGAACGCGCCCGTGATCGCTCCGAGCAGCGCCACACCGCACCCCATCAGAGCCACCGCCACCAGACGCCCGAGCAGGGTCACCGGCACCACGTCCCCGTATCCGACGGTCGCCAGCGTCGAGCAGGCCCACCACACGGAGTCCCCGAAGGTCCGGATCGTGGCGTGCGGCTGCCCGCGCTCGACCTGGTACACGGCCAGCGACGCCGCGAATCCGAGCAGCGTGGCGGACATCCCGGCGTAGGTCGCCACGCGCGCGTGCAGGCTGAGCCGCGGCTTCTCGCGCCGCCGCCGCACGGCGTCGTAGGTCCGCACGACCTGCAGCGGGCGCAGCAGCGGCAGCACCATGACCACCGCGTCCAGCCAGTGGCGGCGCACGAACGAGAAGCCCTTGCCGCTGTGGCGCCATCGGACGGCGAAGTCCAGCGCGAAGACGGCCCAGGCGGCGGAGGTCACCGCGAGACACGCGTCGCGCACCACGTCCGGAAGCCCGTGCCCGAGGACTCTGACCGCGTACGACGCGAGGAACAGCAGGGACGCCACGGTCAGCGGGGTCTCCATCCGGTGTTCCCACGGCGTGCGCCGTCTCTCGCCCATCGGTCAAGGATCGCGGGCGGGGACCGGGAGCCGCCCCGCCGACACGCTCCGAACGGGCGAAGCCATATGCTGCACCTCATGACGAGTGAGCCGGAGCAGCACACGGGGCCGGTGGGTGAGCCGGACGGGTTCGGGCGCCTTTGGACGCCGCACCGGATGGCGTACATCCAGGGGGAGAACAAGCCGACCGGACCGGGAGCCGACGACGGCTGTCCCTTCTGCGCCGCACCCGGCATGACCGACGAGGAAGCGCTGATCGTGGCGCGCGGCGCGAGCGTCTACGCGATCCTCAATCTCTATCCGTACAACGGCGGTCACTTGATGGTGCTGCCGTACCGGCACGTCGCCGACTACACGGATCTGGACGACGGCGAGACCGCCGAGCTGGCCCTCTTCACCAAGCGCGCGATGGCCGCGCTGCGCACCGCGTCCGGGGCGCACGGCTTCAACATCGGCATGAACCAGGGCGCGGTCGCGGGGGCCGGCATCGCCGCGCATCTGCACCAGCACATCGTCCCGCGCTGGGGCGGGGACACCAACTTCATGCCCGTCGTGGGACACACCAAGGTGCTGCCGCAGCTGCTCGGCGACACCAGGACCGCGCTCGCCAAGGCCTGGCCGGACGCCGACTGAGCCGGTCGTGACCGGCCGGCCGGGCGCTTGCGTCCCGGGCCGGCCGGGCCCGGCTACGCGTCGTACACGTCGGCGTTCAGGGGCGTCGGGGACTGGACCAGGTTGCTGAGGAACGACGAGCGCGTACCGAACTTCTCCGTCTCCACGCCGTTCTCCTCAAGCACCTTGATCGCCGCCGCGTGCACCACGCGCAGGACCGGGGTGGCCGTGCGCAGCGCGTCGTCCGCCATGAAGCGGTGGCGCCACGGCTTGTCCGCCCACGCGTGCCGCAGGCCGAAGGGCTCGGGCAGGATCAGCTTGCCGCCTACGAAGTCCAGGAGCGGCGGGTACCAGGTGAACGGCGCGCGCACCGCGAGACGGACCACCTCGTCGGGCTCGATGAGGGGGAGCTTCTTCTCCACCGTCTCCCAGAACTTGACGGCCTTCGCGACTTCCTTCGTCTTCGGCTCGGGCTTCGTCGTGAACAGGGAGTGCACCGGGCCCAGCGCATGGCCCGTGACCTCGATACGCAGCGTCTCGTGCAGCACCGTCACCGTGATCAGCATCGTGATCACCAACTGGCCGTCCCAGAGCGTGAACTGCACGCCCAGATAGTGGCGGTCGCCGCTGCCGAACTGCTGCTCGTTGCAGATCCGCTGTATCTCGTGGTTCTTGATCTGGAAGGCCTCGACATCGGTGCCGCTGGGGCGCGCCACCTTCTTCGCGTTCTCCCCGATCGGCGAGACGATCCAGTGCTTGATCGACGGCGTCGGGAACCCGCCCGTGTGCAGCGGGCCACGCTCCAGGAGCCGCAGCTTGTCGTGGACCGCCCGGATGACGTCCCAGCTGCGGAACGGGTGGATCTCCGCCCCCTCGTCCCGGGGGATCAGCTCCTCGGCGAGCTGCCAGCTGCCCCAGCGGGTGCCCATGCCGAGGATGCCCTTGGGCCCCGCGTAGAACACGGAGTTCGACTGCTGCTCCGCGGTCAGCTTGGCGAGGCTCTGGCGCATCCGCTCGGCGGCCGTCTCGCCCGGGCTGCCGGGCACCGCCTCCGGGATCTTGGCGCCGATGCCGCCGCCGGCGAGCAGGCTGTCCCAGCGCTCCCGCATGTCCTTCGCCGTGCGCTCGCAGATCTGCCGGGCCCACAGCCAGCCGACCACGGGCGCCACGATCGCCCCCCGCAGATACCAGGCCCAGAAGCCCGTGAACGGCAGCTTGACCATGAAGATCACGGCGACGGCGGCGACCGCCACCATCAGCGCCGTGAACAGCGCGGCCATGCGCTTGTTCTCCTGGCTGCCGATCATGCGGCGGACCTGGAAGACGAGCAGCCAGACGATCAGGCCGGGCAGGAAGAGCAGGCCGCACAGCGCCATCACGGCCGTGAGCCAGCTGTCGCGCTGCTTACGGATCCGGTTCGCCGCGAGACAGTGCTCCACGACGACCTGCGGCTCGGTGCCGAAGGACTGGATGAGCGGCTTGCGGGCACCGCCGAGCAGCCGGCCCTGGACGGCCCGCGAGAACGCCTCGCCCAGATTCGGTGCCGTCAGCGACCAAATGCCCTTCTTCACCTCGGACTTGTGCCACTCGCTGTTGGCGGCGAGCAGATCGTCCACCTTCGCGTCCCGGTACGCCGCCGAGGCGAGTGCGTATGTGGCCGCGGTCTG
Organism: Streptomyces sp. NPDC107517; assembly: GCF_055582645.1. Classification (NCBI taxonomy): domain Bacteria; kingdom Bacillati; phylum Actinomycetota; class Actinomycetes; order Kitasatosporales; family Streptomycetaceae; genus Streptomyces; species Streptomyces sp. NPDC107517. The sequence continues at coordinate 367,263 of NZ_JBVJPM010000005.1, forward strand.
GCCCGCGGAGCCGTGCAACGGCACCTGCGCCCCGGGTCTGAAGTCGAATACGTCGTCCGCCACTGCCGCCCCCATCGCCGCGCGCCTTCGCTCCTGCGGCTTTCCCGACTTCCTTGCTCCGCACACCTGTTGATCAGGTCATCGGCTTGATCAGGTCTTCAGCGTATCGGGGCGCACCGACATCCGTCAGGGGACGGCCGAAGCCGCCCGCCCGGAGGGGGACCGGGCGGGCGGCCTGGCTGCCGGACGGCCGCGGGAGGGCCAACTACGAGGCGTCCTGGGCCTGTTCACGCATCCTGTCGCCCAGCTGCGGGGGCATCGGCTCGTGCCGCGCGTACGCCCGGCTGAACCGTCCCGTGCCGTGCGACAGCGACCGCAGGTCCACCGCGTACCGGCCGATCTCGATCTCCGGGATCTCGGCCCGTACGAGCGTGCGAGACCCCGGTGCCTGTTCCGTGCCGACCACGCGGCCGCGCCGCCCCGACAGATCGCTCATCACCGCGCCCACGTAGTCGTCGGCGACGAGCACCTGCACCTCGGCGACCGGCTCCAGGAGATGGATCCTCGCCTCCGAGGCCGCCTCCCGCAGTGCCAGCGCGCCCGCCGTCTGGAACGCCGCGTCGGAGGAGTCCACCGAGTGCGCCTTCCCGTCGAGCAGCGTGATCCGCACATCGATGAGGGGATGGCCCGCGGCCACGCCCTTCGCGGCCTGGGCCCGTACGCCCTTCTCCACGGACGGGATGAACTGCCGCGGCACCGAGCCGCCGACGACCTTGTCCACGAACTCGATGCCGGAGCCGTTCGGCAGCGGCTCCACCTCGATCTCGCAGATAGCGAACTGTCCGTGCCCGCCGGACTGCTTCACGTGGCGCCCGCGGCCCGCCGACCTGTCGGCGAACGTCTCCCTGAGCGAGACCTTGTGCGGGACGACGTCGACCTGGACGCCGTACCGGTTGCGCAGCCGCTCCAGGGCGACGTCGGCATGCGCCTCACCGAGGCACCACAGGACGACCTGGTGGGTGTCCTGGTTCTGTTCGAGCCGCATCGTGGGGTCCTCGGCGACCAGCCGGGACAGGCCCTGCGAGAGCTTGTCCTCGTCCGGCTTGCTGTGGGCCTGGATCGCCAGCGGGAGCAGCGGGTCCGGCATGTCCCACGGCTCCATGAGGAGCGGGTCGTCCTTGGCGGAGAGGGTGTCGCCGGTCTCCGCCCGGCCGAGCTTGGCGACGCACGCCAGGTCGCCGGCGATGCAGTGGGAGAGCACGCGCTGCTGCTTCCCGAACGGCGACGTCAGGGCGCCGATGCGTTCGTCGACGTCGTGGTCCTCGTGGCCTCGGTCGGCGAGGCCGTGTCCCGAGACATGCACCGTGTCGTCGGGGCGCAGGGTTCCGGAGAAGACCCGTACCAGCGAGATCCGGCCCACGTACGGATCGGATGCCGTCTTCACGACCTCGGCGACCAGGGGACCGTCCGGATCGCAGACGTTCACCGTGCGCGCGTCGCCCGACGGGGTGGTGACCACCGGGGCCGCGCGCTCCAGGGGAGTGGGGAAGCCGCCCGTGATGAGTTCGAGCAGCTCGACCGTGCCGATGCCCTGCCGCGCGCCCTGCGCCGCGGGCGCCGCGGCCAGCACGGGGTGGAAGACACCGCGTGCCACGGCCCGTTCCAGGTCCCCGACCAGCGTCTTGTAGTCGATCTCCTCGCCGCTCAGATAGCGGTCCATGAGGGTTTCGTCCTCGCTCTCGGCGATGATCCCCTCGATCAGACGGCTGCGTGCCTCCTCGATGAGCGGCAGCTGATCGGGGTCGGGCTCGGACTCCTTGCGCTCGCCCGACGCGTAGTCGAACACACGCTGCGACAGGAGTCCTACGAGACCGGTCACGGGCGCGTGCCCGTCCGGCCCCGGCTCGCCGTGCAGCGGCAGGTAGAGCGGGATGACGGCGTCCGGGTCGTCGCCGCCGAAGAACGTCTCGCAGGTCCGCGTCATCTGTTCGAAGTCGGAGCGCGCCGCCTCCAGATGCGTGACCACGATGGCGCGTGGCATGCCGACCGCCGCACACTCCTCCCACACCATGCGCGTCGCGCCCGCCATGGTCTCGGGTCCGTCGGACGCCGAGACGACGAAGAGGGCCGCGTCCGCAGCCCGCAGACCGGCCCTGAGCTCCCCCACGAAATCCGCGTATCCGGGGGTGTCCAGAAGATTGATCTTGTACCCGTCCCATTCGAGGGGCACCAGTGAGAGCTGCACCGACCGCTGCTGCCGGTGCTCGATGTCGTCGTAGTCGGAAATGGCGGTGCCGTCCTCCACCCGGCCCGCCCTGTTCACCGCCCCCGCGGTCAGCGCGAGAGCCTCCACCAATGTCGTCTTGCCCGATCCGCTGTGGCCGACCAGCACCACATTCCTCACGGACGAGGGGTGGTCGGCCGCCGTAGCCCTGCCGGCGGCTCCGGGGTGTGTATTCGCCTTGTCGCCCATGCCTTGCCTCCCGGTTACTTGCACGGTGAGGTGGCACCCCTGCTGAAGAGGGGGTCCCATTGGGCGCGGACACGAGGGACCCGCGACGGCGGCTCCGACGACGCCCGCGGTGTCTTCGAGCTTTGCACTCCGGTCATGGTGCGTCCATACGTCGTACGCGGTTCCCGGGGGCGCGCGGGTGCCCGTCGGCCGTCCACGCGCGCGCGTGACTACGATGGGCCAGCCGGTGGCCAGAAGGGCCGCGCGGCCATCCGACCCTCGGGAAGGCCATGCTGAACAAGTACGCGCGTGCATTTTTCACGCGTGTCCTCACACCGTTCGCCGCGTTTCTCATCCGTCGCGGGGTCAGCCCCGACGCGGTCACGCTCCTCGGCACGGCCGGGGTCGTGGCGGGCGCACTGGTCTTCTTCCCCCGCGGGGAGTTCTTCTGGGGCACGATCGTCATCACGCTGTTCGTCTTCTCGGACCTCGTGGACGGCAACATGGCGCGCCAGCTCGGCCGCACCAGCCGCTGGGGCGCGTTCCTCGACTCCACGCTCGACCGCGTCGCCGACGGCGCGATCTTCGGTGGCCTCGCCCTCTGGTACGCGGGATCCGGCGACAACAACATGCTGTGCGCCGTCTCCATCTTCTGCCTCGCCAGCGGCCAGGTCGTGTCGTACACCAAGGCCCGCGGTGAGGCCATCGGCCTGCCCGTCGCGGTGAACGGCCTGGTGGAGCGCGCCGAGCGGCTCGTGATCACCCTCGTCGCCGCGGGCCTCGCGGGGCTGCACAAGTTCGGCGTCCCCGGCATCCAGATCGTGCTGCCGATCGCCCTGTGGGCCGTCGCGGCGGGCAGCCTGGTTACGCTGATCCAGCGGATGGTGACCGTCCGCAGGGAGTCGGCCGAGGCCGACGCGGAGGCCGCGGCCGCGGCCTCCCAGGAGAGCGGGACCGCATCGTGAGCAACGCGCGCGAACGACTTGTCGACGCCCTTTACGGAGCGGGCTGGAGCACGGTCAAGAAGCTCCCGGAGCCCGTCGCGATCCGCCTGGGCCGCACCATCGCCGACGTCGCGTGGAGGCGGCGCGGCAAGAGCGTCCTGCGCCTGGAGTCCAACCTCGCGCGCGTGGTGCCCGACGCCTCACCGGAGCGCCTCAAGCAGCTCTCCCGGGCGGGCATGCGTTCGTACCTGCGGTACTGGATGGAGTCGTTCCGGCTGCCGTCCTGGAGCGCGGACCGGGTACGGAACGGGTTCGACGTCGACGACGCCCACCACCTCACCGACGGCCTCGCCTCCGACAAGGGCGTCATCATCGCCCTGCCCCACCTGGGCAACTGGGACCTCGCGGGCGCCTGGGTCACCGCGAAGCTGGAGACCCCGTTCACGACGGTCGCCGAGCGGCTCAAGCCCGAGACCCTGTACGACCGCTTCGTGGCGTACCGCGAGAGCCTCGGCATGGAGGTCCTGCCGCACGAAGGCGGATCCGCCTTCGGTACGCTCGCCCGCCGGCTGCGCGCCGGCGGCCTGGTCTGCCTCGTCGCCGACCGCGATCTGTCCGAGTCCGGTGTCGAGGTGAAGTTCTTCGGCGACACCGCGCGCATGCCCGCGGGCCCCGCGATACTCGCCCAGCAGACCGGCGCCCTGCTCCTCCCGGTCACCCTCTGGTACGACGAATCGCCCGTCATGCGCGGACGCATCCACGCGCCCATCGAGGTGCCCGAGACAGGTACCCGCGCCGAAAAGACGTCTGTCATGACACAGGCGCTGGCCGATGCCTTCGCCACCGGCATCGCCGACCACCCGGAGGACTGGCACATGCTGCAGCGCCTGTGGCTCGCCGACCTCGAGGAGCGCCGACCGTGAAGATCGGCATCGTCTGCCCGTACTCCTGGGACGTGCCGGGCGGCGTCCAGTTCCACATCCGCGACCTCGCGGAGCACCTCATCGCCCTGGGGCACGAGGTGTCCGTCCTCGCCCCGGCCGACGACGAGACCCCGCTGCCGCCGTACGTCGTCTCGGCGGGCCGCGCGGTCCCCGTGCCGTACAACGGCTCGGTCGCCCGGCTCAACTTCGGCTTCCTGAGCGCCGCGCGGGTGCGGCGCTGGCTGCACGACGGCACGTTCGACGTGATCCACATCCATGAGCCGGCCTCGCCCTCGCTGGGGCTGCTCTCCTGCTGGGCGGCGCAGGGCCCGATCGTCGCCACGTTCCACACGTCGAACCCGCGGTCCCGCGCCATGATCGCCGCGTATCCGATCCTCCAGCCCGCCCTGGAGAAGATCAGCGCGCGCATCGCGGTGAGCGAGTACGCGCGGCGCACGCTCGTGGAGCACCTAGGCGGGGACGCCGTCGTCATCCCGAACGGTGTCGACGTCGACTTCTTCGCCCGCGCCGAGCCCAAGGCCGAGTGGCAGGGAGGCACCATCGGCTTCATCGGGCGCATCGACGAGCCCCGCAAGGGCCTTCCCGTACTGATGAAGGCCCTGCCGAGGATCCTGGCGGAGCGGCCCGGGACCCGGCTGCTCGTGGCCGGACGCGGCGACGAGGAGGAGGCCGTCGCGAGCCTGCCCGCCGAGATGCGCGAACGTGTCGAGTTCCTCGGCATGGTCAGCGACGAGGACAAGGCCAGACTGCTGCGCAGCGTCGACGTGTACGTGGCCCCCAACACGGGCGGCGAGAGCTTCGGCATCATCCTCGTCGAGGCGATGTCCGCGGGCGCTCCGGTCCTGGCCTCGGACCTCGACGCGTTCGCGCAGGTCCTCGACCAGGGCGGCGCGGGCGAGCTGTTCGCCAACGAGGACGCGGACGCCCTCGCGGACTCGGCCGTCCGGCTCCTGGGCGACGCCGACCGGCGCGAGGAGCTGCGGGAGCGCGGCAGCAAACACGTGCGGCGCTTCGACTGGTCGACCGTGGGGGCGGACATCCTGTCCGTGTACGAGACGGTGACCACCGGCGCGGCGGCCGTCGCCACCGACGAACGCAGCGGACGGCGGCCCCGGTTCGGGCTCGCCCGCGACTGACGGGACGTACCGGCGCGCCACGGGCACAAACCGGTACGTCCCTCCCGTCCCGCACGCGGCTGATCGCCGCTGCGGGGCACGGCTGTAGCCTTTGCGCCCGTGACCTCCACTTTGATCTGGATCGCGGTCTTCCTCATCGCGGTCGGCCTCTACCTGAGCTGGACCGCCGGCCGCCTCGACCGGCTGCACGCCCGGATCGACGCGGCCCGCGCCGCACTCGACGCCCAACTGCTGCGCCGCGCCTCGGTGGCGCAGGAGCTGGCCACCTCGGGAGTGCTCGACCCCGCCGCCTCGATCGTCCTGTACGAGGCCGCGCACGCGGCGCGGCAGGCCGAGGAGGACCACCGTGAGGTCGCCGAGAGCGAGCTGAGCCAGGCGCTGCGGGCCGTGTTCGGCGAGGCGGGGCAGATGGAGGCGGTGCGCGCCGCCCCGGGCGGCCCCGACGCGGCCGAGGAGCTCGCTCAGGCCGTCCGCAGGGTGCCCATGGCCCGGCGCTTCCACAACGACGCCGTACGGGCCGCACGCGCCCTGCGCAGGCATCGCAAGGTGCGCTGGTTCCGGCTCGCGGGCCATGCGCCCTTCCCACTGGCCTTCGAGATGGACGACGAGCCGCCCGTCGCGCTCGCCGACAGGCTCACCACATAGGCCGACCGGGCCTCCGCGTAACGACCGGCCACTGCGTATCGACCGGGGCACCGCATGACAGGGGGAGTAGGCGCATTCGCGAAGAATGAGCCACCGGTCGGATATTGGCCCTTGATGTGGACTGGTCGCGGGGCGTTTCCTCTGGGGAGTAGCAACCCCCCTTTCCATCGAGCGAGGTCACCCGTGTCCAGCACCCCCCAGTTCGTCGAAACCACCGGCACCGCGCGCGTGAAGCGCGGCATGGCCGAGCAGCTCAAGGGCGGCGTGATCATGGACGTCGTCAACGCCGAGCAGGCGAAGATCGCCGAGGACGCCGGCGCGGTGGCCGTCATGGCGCTCGAGCGGGTGCCGGCCGACATCCGCAAGGACGGCGGAGTGGCCCGGATGTCCGACCCGAACATGATCGAGGAGATCATCGAGGCCGTCTCCATCCCGGTCATGGCCAAGTCCCGGATCGGCCACTTCGTGGAGGCCCAGGTCCTGCAGTCGCTCGGCGTCGACTACATCGACGAGTCCGAGGTCCTCACCCCGGCCGACGAGGTCAACCACAGCGACAAGTTCGCGTTCACGACCCCCTTCGTGTGCGGCGCCACCAACCTGGGCGAGGCCCTGCGCCGCATCGCCGAGGGCGCGGCCATGATCCGCTCGAAGGGCGAGGCCGGCACGGGCAACGTCGTCGAGGCCGTCCGCCACCTGCGCCAGATCAAGAACGAGATCGCCAAGCTGCGCGGCTTCGACAACAACGAGCTGTACGCCGCCGCCAAGGAGCTGCGTGCCCCCTACGAGCTCGTCAAGGAGGTCTCCGAGCTCGGCAAGCTGCCGGTGGTGCTGTTCTCCGCCGGTGGTGTCGCCACGCCCGCCGACGCCGCCCTGATGCGCCAGCTCGGCGCCGAGGGTGTCTTCGTCGGCTCCGGCATCTTCAAGTCCGGCGACCCGGCCAAGCGCGCCGCCGCCATCGTGAAGGCCACCACCTTCTACGACGACCCCAAGATCATCGCCGACGCCTCGCGCAACCTGGGCGAGGCCATGGTCGGCATCAACTGCGACACCCTCCCCGAGACCGAGCGCTACGCGAACCGGGGCTGGTAATGACCTCTCCCGTAGTGGGCGTCCTCGCGCTCCAGGGCGACGTACGGGAGCACCTCGTCGCCCTGGCCACGGCGGACGCCGTGGCCAGGCCCGTGCGGCGGCCCGAGGAACTGGCCGAGGTGGACGGCATCGTCCTGCCCGGCGGGGAGTCGACCACCATCTCCAAGCTGGCCGTCCTGTTCGGGCTCATGGAGCCCCTTCGCGCGCGCGTGCGTGAAGGCATGCCGGTGTACGGCACCTGCGCGGGGATGATCCTGCTCGCCGACAAGATCCTCGACCCGCGTTCGGGCCAGGAGACGGTCGGCGGGATCGACATGATCGTCCGCCGCAATGCCTTCGGACGTCAGAACGAGTCCTTCGAGGCGGCGGTCGACGTACGCGGTGTGGAGGGCGACCCCGTGGAGGGCGTCTTCATCCGCGCCCCCTGGGTCGAGTCGGTGGGCGCCAGTGCCGAGGTACTCGCGGAGTACGACGGGCACATAGTTGCTGTACGGCAGGAAAACGCCCTCGCCACGTCCTTCCACCCCGAGCTGACCGGCGACCACAGGATGCACGCGCTGTTCGTCGACATGGTGCGGGCGAAGCTGGTGGCCGGGTCCTTGTAGGATCTCGGGGGGTCCCCCGGCCCTTGAGGCCAGGGGGAGTTCGTACTGGGTTGGTTACGCGAAGGAGACAGGCAGATGTCCGGCCACTCTAAATGGGCTACGACGAAGCACAAGAAGGCCGTGATCGACGCCAAGCGCGGCAAGCTCTTCGCGAAGATGATCAAGAACATCGAGGTCGCTGCCCGCACGGGCGGCTCCGACGTGTCCGGCAACCCGACGCTCTTCGACGCCATCCAGAAGGCCAAGAAGAGCTCGGTCCCGAACAAGAACATCGACTCCGCGGTCAAGCGCGGCGCCGGCCTCGAGGCCGGCGGCGCCGACTACGAGACGATCATGTACGAGGGCTACGGTCCCAACGGTGTCGCGGTGCTCATCGAGTGCCTCACCGACAACCGCAACCGTGCCGCGTCCGACGTGCGTGTCGCCATGACCCGCAACGGCGGCAACATGGCCGACCCCGGCTCCGTCTCGTACCTGTTCAACCGCAAGGGTGTCGTGATCGTCCCCAAGGGTGAGCTGTCCGAGGACGACGTCCTCGGTGCCGTGCTCGACGCGGGTGCCGAAGAGGTCAACGACCTCGGTGAGTCCTTCGAGGTGCTCAGCGAGGCCACCGACCTGGTCGCGGTGCGCACCGCGCTCCAGGAGGCCGGGATCGACTACGACTCGGCCGACGCCAACTTCGTCCCGACCATGCAGGTCGAGCTCGACGAGGAGGGCGCCCGCAAGATCTTCAAGCTCATCGACGCGCTCGAGGACAGCGACGACGTGCAGAACGTCTTCGCCAACTTCGACGTGAGCGACGAGGTCATGGAGAAGGTCGACGCCTGACACGCAGGCAGCGCACGGGCCGACGGGACACACACACCCGTCGGCCCGTCGCATTGTCAGCGGTACCCGATAGCCTGCACAAACTGGCTATCGAAGGAGGGGCGGGGTGCGCGTACTCGGCGTGGACCCGGGGCTGACCCGGTGCGGTGTCGGCGTGGTCGAGGGGGTCGCGGGGAGGCCTCTGACGATGCGCGGTGTCGGCGTCGTACGGACCCCGGCCGACGCGGAGTTGGGCCACCGCCTCGTCGCCATCGAGCAGGGCATCGAGCAGTGGCTGGACGAGCACCGGCCCGAATTCGTCGCCGTGGAGCGGGTGTTCAGCCAGCACAACGTGCGGACGGTCATGGGGACGGCCCAGGCGAGCGCGATCGCGATGCTCTGCGCCAGCCGCCGCGGCATCCCCGTGGCCCTCCACACGCCCAGCGAGGTCAAGGCCGCCGTGACGGGCAGCGGACGGGCCGACAAGGCTCAGGTGGGCGCCATGGTGACGCGGCTGCTGAGACTGGACGCGCCCCCCAAGCCCGCCGACGCGGCCGACGCTCTGGCCCTCGCCATCTGCCACATCTGGCGCGCTCCCGCGCAGAACAGACTCCAGCAGGCCGTCGCCCTGCACGCATCGAAATCAGCCACAGCACCGAAAGGCCGTTTCGCATGATCGCCTTCGTCAGCGGCCAGGTGGCCGCACTCGCCCCTGACACCGCGGTGGTCGAGGTCGGCGGCATCGGCATGGCCGTCCAGTGCACTCCGAACACGCTCTCCGGCCTCCGCGTCGGCCAGCAGGCCAAGCTCGCCACCTCCCTCGTCGTACGCGAGGACTCGCTCACGCTCTACGGCTTCGCCGACGACGACGAGCGGCAGACCTTCGAGCTGCTCCAGACCGCCAGCGGCGTCGGCCCGCGCCTCGCGCAGGCGATGCTCGCCGTGCACAGCCCCGACGCGCTGCGCGGCGCTGTCGCCTCCGGTGACGAGAAGTCGCTCACCGCAGTGCCCGGCATCGGCAAGAAGGGCGCCCAGAAGCTGCTCATCGAACTCAAGGACCGGCTCGGTGCCCCCCTCGGCACCGGTACGGGCGTGGGCGCCCCCGTGACGTCAGGCTGGCGCGACCAGCTGCACGCCGCGCTCATCGGGCTCGGCTACGCCACGCGCGAGGCCGACGAGGCCATCGAGGCCGTCGCCCCGCAGGCCGAGGAGGAAGGCGGCACGCCGCAGGTCGGCAAGCTCCTCAAGGCCGCGCTCCAGACGCTGAACCGCACCCGCTGACCGGGCCCCGCCCGCTCCCCGCCCGAACCACCACCACCGCGAGGCACACCTCATGAACTGGGACGACACGACCGACGCGACGCCCGACACCGAGCGGCTCGTGGGCTCTGTCGCCGACGGCGAGGACCAGGCGGTCGAGGCCGCCCTGCGCCCCAAGGACCTGGGCGAGTTCATCGGCCAGGAGAAGGTCCGTGAACAGCTCGACCTGGTCCTCAGAGCGGCACGCGCGCGTGGTGCCACCGCCGACCACGTCCTGCTCTCCGGCGCGCCCGGCCTCGGCAAGACCACGCTCTCCATGATCATCGCGGCCGAGATGGGCGCCCCCATCCGGATCACCAGCGGCCCGGCCATCCAGCACGCCGGCGACCTGGCCGCGATCCTCTCCTCCCTGCAGGAGGGCGAGGTCCTCTTCCTCGACGAGATCCACCGCATGTCCCGCCCCGCCGAAGAGATGCTCTACATGGCGATGGAGGACTACCGGGTCGACGTCATCGTCGGCAAGGGCCCCGGCGCCACGGCCATCCCGCTGGAACTGCCCCCGTTCACCCTCGTCGGCGCCACCACGCGCGCGGGCCTCCTGCCCCCGCCGCTGCGCGACCGCTTCGGCTTCACGGCCCATATGGAGTTCTACGAGCCGGCCGAGCTGGAGCGCGTCATCCACCGCTCCGCGAACCTCCTCGACGTGGAGATCGACCCCCAGGGCGCCGCCGAGATCGCCGGCCGCTCCCGCGGCACCCCCCGTATCGCCAACCGCCTGCTGCGCCGGGTCCGCGACTACGCGCAGGTCAAGGCCGACGGCCACATCACCCGTGACATCGCCGGGGTGGCCCTCGGCGTCTACGAGGTGGACGGCCGTGGCCTCGACCGGCTCGACCGCGCCGTCCTCGAAGCGCTGATCAAGCTCTTCGGCGGCGGCCCCGTCGGCCTCTCCACCCTCGCGGTCGCCGTGGGGGAGGAGCGCGAGACGGTCGAGGAGGTCGCCGAACCCTTCCTCGTACGAGAAGGTCTGCTCGCCCGTACGCCGCGAGGCCGGGTCGCCACGCCCGCGGCCTGGACCCACCTCGGCCTCACGCCGCCCCAGCAGACAAGGGGAACAAGCGGACAACGGGACCTGTTCGGGACGTGATCGCGCAGGGTAGTCGCCAGGTCAGGAACCCCGGTGCCATGCTGAGCGTTGTTCCTTGAGTGCGGACTCGCTTAGACTCCGCCGATGCCGCCCATGTGGACGGCGTGCCCACCCCCATCCAACAGGCCGCCTACGTGCGCGGTCGTGCGAAGGAATTTCCGTCCCGTGAATATCGTGACCCTCCTCCCGTTCATCGTGCTCATCGGGGCCATGTTCCTGATGACCCGCTCCGCCAAGAAGAAGCAGCAGGCGGCAGGCCAGATGCGGGACCAGATGCAGCCCGGTTCCGGCGTCCGCACGATCGGGGGCATGTACGCCACCGTCAAGGAGGTCCACGACGAGATGGTCCTTCTGGAGGTGGCCCCCGGCGTCCACGCCGTCTACGCGAAGAACGCGATCGGCGCCGTCCTGGCCGACGACGAGTACAACCGCATCGTCCACGGCACCGAGAGTGACGACAACGATGACAACGACGCCCTCGGCGCCGATGGTGCGATCGTTCCGGACGACGCTTCCTCTCTCACCGAGACCGACGAGCCCGCCGACGCCTCGGACGACTCGCGCATCGACCTCGACAAGAAGGACGAGGCTGCTGCCACTGACGTAGCCTCCGAGGCCGACGGCGCTGAGCCGAAGAAGACCGACGGCGAGTCCGACGCGAAGTAGTCACGCCCCCAGGACCGCGCGCGCCCGCTCGCGCTCCGCGGTCCCGGACGTGTGACTTCCGCACGGATTCTCGACACCATTTCATGGCCGTCCGGGCACGTACCCCGCTGCGGGACGGATGGAGAGGGAGAACGAGAAGGTGGCAGCACCCAAGAAGGGCCGAAGTCACGGCGCCCAGAGCAGGCCGGGCCGCACACTGGCCTTCTTTCTGATCGCGATGGTGGCGCTGACCGGCGGGATGTTCCTGTCCGGCCACACCACGCCGCGCCTGGGCATCGACCTCGCCGGTGGTACGAGCATCACGCTCAAGGCGAAGAGCGAGCCGGGTCAGAAGAACGCGGTCAACCAGACCAACATGAACACGGCCGTGAGCATCATCGAGCGCCGCGTCAACGGTCTGGGTGTCACGGAGTCCGAGGTCCAGACCCAGGGCTCCGACAACATCATCGTCAACATCCCCAAGGGGACGAACGAGGCGCAGGCGCGCGAGCAGGTCGGCACGACCGCCCAGCTCTACTTCCGCCCTGTGCTCACCGTGGCCGCCGGTGCGCCCACGCCCGAGCCCTCCACCAGCCCTTCCGGCTCGGGCAAGAACAAGGCGACCGACAAGGCGACGGACGGCAGCAAGGACAAGGCGTCCAGCACGCCGACCCCCACGCCGACCGCGTCCGCGACCTCGCAGGGCCGCGCCGTCACCGACGGTCTGAAGGCCGACTCCTCCCCGTCGCCGAGCGCCAGCGCGAGCGGCAAGCCCACCCCCTCGGCCAGCCCCACCCCGGACGCGGCCACCGCCGCACTGCAGAAGAAGTTCACGGACCTCGACTGCACCGACAAGGCAGCCCGCACCCAGGTCACCTCGGGCGTCAGGCCCGAGGACACCGCCGTGGCGTGCGGCAAGAACTCGTCCGGCCAGTGGGAGAAGTACATCCTCGGCCCCGCCGAGGTGAACGGCAAGGACGTCGACAAGGCGCAGGCCACGATCAACCAGCAGACCGGCGCCTGGGTCGTCAACATGGACTTCACGAGCGAGGGCTCGAAGAAGTTCGCGAAGACCACCAGCAAGCTCTCGCAGCAGCAGCCGCCGATGAACCAGTTCGCCATCGTGCTCGACGGTGACGTGGTCTCGGCACCCAGCGTCAGCTCGACCCTGAGCGGCAGCGCGGAGATCTCCGGCAGCTTCGACCAGCAGTCCGCCCAGGACCTCGCCAACGTGCTGTCCTACGGTGCCCTCCCGCTCTCCTTCCAGGAGCAGAGCGTCACGACGGTCACCGCGGCCCTCGGCGGCGAGCAGCTGCACGCCGGCCTGATCGCCGGTGCCATCGGCCTCCTGCTGGTCGTCATCTACCTGGTGGTCTACTACCGCGGCCTGTCGCTCATCGCGCTCGCCTCGCTCCTCGTGTCCGCGGTCCTCACCTACGTGATCATGACGCTCCTCGGCCCGGCCATCGGCTTCGCGCTGAACCTGCCGGCGGTCTGTGGTGCGATCGTGGCGATCGGTATCACCGCGGACTCGTTCATCGTGTTCTTCGAACGCATCAGGGACGAGATCCGTGAGGGCCGGTCGCTGCGTCCCTCCGTCGAGCGCGCCTGGCCGCGGGCCCGGCGCACGATCCTGGTCTCCGACTTCGTGTCGTTCCTCGCCGCCGCGGTGCTGTTCGTCGTCACCGTCGGCAAGGTCCAGGGCTTCGCGTTCACGCTCGGCCTGACCACCGTGCTCGACGTGGTCGTCGTCTTCCTGTTCACCAAGCCGCTGATGACGATCCTGGCCCGCAGGAAATTCTTCGCGAGCGGACACCCGTGGTCCGGGCTCGACCCGAAGCGCCTCGGCGCCAAGCCGCCACTGCGCCGCACGCGCCGTGCCCCCGGCTCTTCCGTAGGCCCTGTCAACACGAAGGAGGCGTGAGATGTCGAAGCTCGGCCATCTCGGCGCCCGGCTCATCCGCGGTGAAGTCGGCTACGACTTCATCGGCAAGCGCAAGATCTGGTACGGCATCTCGATCCTGATCACCATCACGGCCATCGTCGGCCTGGCGGTGCGTGGTCTGAACATGGGCATCGAGTTCGAGGGCGGCGCGGTCTTCACCACCCCGAAGACCAGCGTCTCCGCGGGCACGGCGGAGCGTTCCGCCGAAGAGGCCTCGGGACACGACGCGATCGTCCAGGAGCTCGGCACCGGCGGTCTGCGCATCCAGGTCTCCGGCGTGGACACCGCGAAGTCCGACCAGATCAAGACCGAACTCGCCAAGGACCTGAACGTCCCCGAGGCGAAGATCAACGCAGACCTCGTCGGACCCAGCTGGGGCGAGACGATCGCCAACAAGGCATGGACCGGCCTGATCGTGTTCATGATCCTCGTGGTGATCTATCTGGCCATCGCCTTCGAATGGCGCATGGCCATCGCGGCCCTGGTCGCACTGATCCACGACATCACGATCACGGTCGGGATCTACGCCCTGGTCGGCTTCGAGGTCACCACGGGTACGGTGATCGGTCTGCTGACCATCCTCGGTTATTCGCTCTACGACACGGTGGTCGTCTTCGACTCCTTGAAGGAGGGCACGAAGGACATCACCAAGCAGACCCGCTACACGTACAGCGAGATCGCCAACCGCTCCATCAACGGCACGCTGGTGCGTTCGATCAACACCACGGTCGTCGCGCTGCTGCCGGTCGCGGGCCTGCTGTTCATCGGCGGCGGCTTCCTCGGCGCGGGCATGCTCAACGACATCTCGCTGTCGCTGTTCGTCGGCCTCGCGGCCGGTGCGTACTCGTCGATCTTCATCGCCACTCCGCTCGTCGCCGACCTCAAGGAACGCGACCCGCAGATCAAGGCCCTCAGGAAGCGCGTGCTCGCCAAGCGCGCGTCGGCTGCCGCCAAGGGCGAGTCGGTCGAGGCCCCGGCGCCGCAGGACGACGACTACGACGACGATGAGTCGGACGGCGAGGCCGCGACCGCGGTCGTCGGTCCCCGCCACCAGCCCGCGTCGCGCAACCGCGGCCGTGGCCGTCCCTCGGGGAAGCGCCGATGACCGACATCAAGGAGCTGCTGCTCAGCCGTATCCGCGATGTGCCGGACTACCCGGAGCCGGGCGTGATGTTCAAGGACATCACCCCGCTCCTGGCGGACCCGGCGGCCTTCACGGCGCTCACCGACACCCTCGCGGAGCTCTGCGTGGCGAACGGCGCCACCAAGGTCGTCGGTCTGGAGGCGCGCGGGTTCATCCTGGGCGCCCCCGTGGCCGTACGCGCCGGGCTCGGCTTCATCCCCGTACGCAAGGCCGGCAAGCTCCCCGGGGCGACGCTCAGCCAGTCGTACGACCTGGAGTACGGGTCGGCCGAGATCGAGGTGCACGCCGAGGACCTGGTCGCGGGTGACCGCGTCATGGTGATCGACGACGTCCTTGCCACCGGTGGTACGGCCGAGGCGTCGGTGCGGCTCATACGGCGCGCGGGCGCCGACGTCGCCGGCATTGCCGTCCTGATGGAGCTGGGCTTCCTGAGCGGCCGCGAGCGGCTGCTCCCGGCCCTCGACGGCGCCCCGCTGGACTCACTGCTCATGGTCTGAACACCTGGTCACAGGCGTAAAGGCGGGCCCGGAGGAATCCGGTGCCCGCCTTTTGCGTTTGCCCCCTTGCAAGCCGTCCCACCGGCCGAAGGCGAGCGAGCGGCCCAGTGTCGATACCATGGGCTCTCCGGGACCTGAACGGGGGACCCGTCGCGCACGAGGAGCGCCGTTGCCAGACGAGGCCAAGCCACTCTCCCCCAGCGCCGAGCGCGTGGGGGTACCCACAGCCGCCAAGCCCGACCAGAAGGCCGACCAGGCCGCGGCTGCCGCAGGCGCGCCCGCGAAGCCCGGGAAGACCGGGCAGAGCGCAACCGGCACGACGGGCGGCAAGGCTGCCGAGCAGCAGCCGCGCCCCAAGCCTCCCGCCGACAAGCGCCCGGCCCCCGGCCCCAAGGCCGCCGCCCCGGCCCCTGCCGCACCGCCCATGCCGCCCGTGGTGCGCCCCGCGGCGGGCCAGCCCGCCCGCTCCGGCTCCTCGAACCGCGTCCGCGCCCGCCTCGCCCGTCTCGGCGTGCAGCGCTCGAACCCGTACAACCCCGTTCTCGAGCCGCTCCTGCGGATAGTGCGCAGCAACGACCCGAAGATCGAGACGTCCACGCTGCGCCAGGTCGAGCGCGCCTACCAGGTCGCGGAGCGCTGGCACCGCGGGCAGAAGCGCAAGAGCGGCGACCCGTACATCACGCACCCGCTCGCGGTGACGACGATCCTTGCCGAGCTCGGCATGGATCCCGCGACGCTCATGGCCGGCCTGCTCCACGACACTGTCGAGGACACCGAGTACGGCCTGGACACCCTGCGCCGCGACTTCGGCGACCAGGTCGCCCTGCTCGTCGACGGCGTCACCAAGCTGGACAAGGTCAAGTTCGGCGAGGCCGCGCAGGCCGAGACCGTGCGCAAGATGGTCGTCGCGATGGCCAAGGACCCGCGCGTCCTGGTCATCAAGCTCGCCGACCGCCTGCACAACATGCGCACGATGCGGTACCTCAAGCGCGAGAAGCAGGAGAAGAAGGCCCGCGAGACGCTGGAGATCTACGCTCCGCTGGCGCACCGCCTGGGCATGAACACCATCAAGTGGGAGCTGGAGGACCTCGCCTTCGCGATCCTCTACCCCAAGATGTACGACGAGATCGTGCGTCTGGTGGCCGAGCGCGCGCCCAAGCGCGACGAGTACCTCGCCATAGTGACCGACGAGGTGCAGAGCGACCTGCGCGCCGCCCGCATCAAGGCGACCGTCACCGGCCGCCCGAAGCACTACTACAGCGTCTACCAGAAGATGATCGTCCGCGGCCGTGACTTCGCGGAGATCTACGACCTGGTGGGCATTCGTGTCCTTGTCGACACGGTGAGGGACTGTTACGCCGCCCTCGGCACGGTGCACGCGCGATGGAACCCGGTCCCCGGCCGGTTCAAGGACTACATCGCGATGCCCAAGTTCAACATGTACCAGTCGCTGCACACGACCGTGATCGGCCCCAACGGCAAGCCCGTTGAGCTGCAGATCCGTACGTTCGACATGCACCGCCGCGCCGAGTACGGCATCGCGGCGCACTGGAAGTACAAGCAGGAGGCCGTCGCCGGTGCCTCCAAGGTGCGCTCCGACGCCCCGAAGAGCACGGGCAAGGACGACCACCTCAACGACATGGCGTGGCTGCGCCAGCTGCTCGACTGGCAGAAGGAGACGGAGGACCCGGGCGAGTTCCTGGAGTCCCTGCGCTTCGACCTCTCGCGCAACGAGGTCTTCGTCTTCACGCCGAAGGGCGACGTCATAGCGCTCCCGGCCGGCGCGACCCCGGTGGACTTCTCGTACGCGGTCCACACCGAGGTCGGTCACCGGACCATAGGAGCCCGGGTCAACGGGCGGCTCGTACCGCTCGAATCGACTCTGGACAACGGCGACTTGGTGGAGGTCTTCACCTCCAAGGCCGAGGGCGCGGGCCCGTCCCGCGACTGGCTCGGCTTCGTCAAGTCGCCCCGGGCGCGCAACAAGATCCGTGCCTGGTTCTCCAAGGAGCGCCGCGACGAGGCGATCGAGCAGGGCAAGGACGCCATCGTCCGCGCCATGCGCAAGCAGAACCTGCCGATCCAGCGGATCCTCACCGGCGACTCGCTGGTCACCCTCGCGCACGAGATGCGCTACCCCGACATCTCGTCCCTGTACGCGGCGATCGGCGAAGGCCATGTCACCGCGCAGAGCGTCGTCCAGAAGCTCGTCCAGGCCCTCGGCGGCGAGGAGGCCGCCAACGAGGACATCGCCGAAAGCGCACCCCCGTCGCGCGGCCGCTCCAAGCGCCGTGCGAACGCCGACCCCGGCGTGGTCGTCAAGGGCGTCGAGGACGTCTGGGTCAAGCTGGCACGCTGTTGTACGCCCGTCCCCGGCGACCCCATCATCGGGTTCGTCACGCGCGGCAGCGGCGTATCGGTGCACCGCAGCGACTGTGTGAACGTCGAGTCGCTGTCCCGTGAGCCCGAGCGGATCCTCGAGGTCGAGTGGGCGCCCACGCAGTCCTCGGTCTTCCTCGTCGCCATACAGGTCGAGGCACTCGACCGCTCGCGGCTGCTCTCGGACGTCACCAGGGTCCTGTCCGACCAGCACGTCAACATCCTGTCCGCGGCCGTGCAGACGTCCCGCGACCGGGTGGCCACCTCCCGCTTCACCTTCGAGATGGGCGACCCCAAGCACCTGGGTCACGTCCTGAAGGCGGTCAGGGGAGTGGAGGGCGTCTACGACGTCTACCGCGTGACGTCGGCGCGCAGACCGTAGCCGACAGACAGAGGAAGGGCCCCCGGCGCTCGGCGCCGGGGGCCCTTCCTCTCATGCGATGACTGCTCAGCCGCCGAACTCGTGCAGGCCCTTGAGCGCCTGGTCGAGCAGCGCCTGACGGCCGTCGAGCTCGCGCTGCAGCTTGTCGGCCTTCGCGTTGTTGCCCTGCGCGCGGGCCGTGTCGATCTGGCCCCGCAGCTTGTCGACCGCGGCCTGCAGCTGACCGGTGAGCCCCTCGGCACGCGCACGTGCCTCCGGGTTCGTCCGGCGCCACTCGGTCTCCTCGGACTCCTGAAGGGCCCGCTCCACGGCGTGCATCCGGCCCTCGACCTTCGGACGCGCGTCGCGCGGCACGTGGCCGATGGCCTCCCAGCGCTCGTTGATCGAGCGGAAGGCGGCGCGGGCCGTCTTCAGGTCCCCGATCGGCAGGAGCTTCTCGGCCTCGTCGGCGAGCTCCTCCTTGAGCTTGAGGTTCTCGCCCTGCTCGGCGTCCCGCTCGGCGAAGACCGAGCTGCGCGCCGCGAAGAACACGTCCTGGGCGCCGCGGAAGCGGTTCCACAGGTCGTCCTCGTGCTCGCGCTGGGCGCGGCCCGCGGCCTTCCAGTCCGTCATCAGCTCGCGGTACCGGGCGGCCGTGGTTCCCCAGTCGGTCGAGCCGGACAGCGACTCGGCCTCGGCGACCAGCTTCTCCTTGGCCTGGCGGGCGTCCTCGCGCTGCGCGTCCAGCGAGGCGAAGTGCGCCTTGCGTCGCTTCGAGAACGCCGAGCGCGCATGCGAGAAGCGGTGCCACAGCTCGTCGTCCGACTTGCGGTCCAGACGCGGCAGACCCTTCCAGGTGTCCACCAGCGCCCGCAGCCGCTCGCCGGCCGCGCGCCACTGCTCGCTCTGGGCCAACTCCTCGGCCTCGGTGACCAGGGCCTCCTTGGCGTGCCGCGCCTCGTCGGACTGCTTCGCCTTCTGGACCTTGCGCTCCTCGCGGCGCGCGTCGACGGTCTCGACGAGCTTGTCCAGGCGCTTGCCCAGAGCCTCCAGATCGCCGACGGCGTGCGCATCCGTCACCTGCTCGCGCAGGTGCTCGATGGCGGTCGTGGCGTCCTTCGCCGACAGGTCGGTCGTCTGCACCCGGCGCTCGAGGAGCCCGATCTCGACGACCAGGCCGTCGTACTTGCGCTTGAAGTAGGCGAGGGCCTCATCAGGAGAGCCTGCCTGCCACGAACCGACTTCACGCTCGCTGCCGTCGGCCGAACGCACGTACACGGTCCCCGTCTCATCGACGCGGCCCCACGGGTCGCTGCTCACAGCGCCTCCTCCACATGATGCCTGCGGGGCGCCTTGGGGCCCCGGGCATCGTCCACAGTTTCGTCACGGCCAACATAGGCGACCGGCGGGGCGGCTGTCCGCATCCCGCGCGACCGAAATTTCACCGCCGGCGGTCAGGATTTCTTCACGGTCGCCTTGTCGATCACGACGGTGGCGTTCGGGGCGCCGTCACCCTGCCCGGTGCTCTCACCTGCGGCGGCGATCTTCTTGAGCACCTTCATGCCGGAATCGGAAATGGTCCCGAACGGTGTGTAGCTCGGCGGCAACTGACTGTCCTGGTACACGAGGAAGAACTGGCTGCCACCGGTGTGCTTCTGACCCGTGTTCGCCATCGCGATCGTGCCCGCCGGATACACGTTCCCCTTCAGGCTTTTGTCCTTCAGGTTCTCGTCCGGGATCGTGTAGCCCGGACCGCCCGCGCCGGTGCCCTTCGGGTCGCCGCACTGCAGGACGTAGATGTTGCTGGTGGTGAGCCGGTGGCACTTCGTGTGGTCGAAGAAGCCCTTGCCGGCGAGGAAGTCGAAGGAGTTGACCGTGTGCGGCGCTTCCTTCGCCTTGAGGTCGATGCCGATGTCGCCGCACGTCGTCGCGAGGTTCATCGTGTAGTCGGCCGACTTGTCGATGGTGAGAGCCGGCTCCTTCTTCCAGCTGAGCGGCTCCACCTTGCCCGCGGCGGGCTTCTCGCACGGGTCGGCGGCCTTGGAGGGGCTCGCGCTCGGCTCGGAGGCCGCGGAGTCCTTCTTGTCCTTGCCGTCGAAGGCCCCGGCGGCGAACGCGCCGGCGCCCGCCACCACGACCACGGCCAACGCCGACGCGATCACAGTGTTGCGTGTGCGCGCCCTGCGCCGCGCCGACTCCCGCCGCTGCTGCTGCCGCAAGAACTTCTCCCGGGCGAGCTGCCGCCGCCGCTGATCGTTGCTGACCACCGGGTCTACTCCTCGTACGTCGCGAGACCTGATTCCGAACCGATCCGAAGTGATCCGAACGGGACGAACCAGGTCTGAACTGGACCTGTTACGACCGCCTGCTGTGTGCCCCGTACCGTATATGGGTTAGCTGTGGAATCGGCAGCGCCGGTAGGCTCTGATCTGCCGCATTCTTCTGCGGACACACTTCCGCCGGACGACATACGAAGGACGATCGTGCTGATTGCCGGGTTCCCCGCCGGGGCCTGGGGCACCAACTGTTACCTGGTTGCCCCCGCCGCGGGTGAGGAGTGCGTGATCATCGACCCCGGCCACCAGGCCTCCCAGGGGGTCGAGGACGCGCTCAAGAAGCATCGGCTCAAGCCGGTCGCCGTCATCCTCACGCATGGCCACATCGACCACGTCGCCTCCGTCGTCCCCGTGTGCGGGGCCCATGACGTTCCGGCGTGGATCCACCCCTCCGACCGCTACATGATGAGCGATCCGGAGAAGGCGCTCGGCCGTTCCATCGGCATGCCGCTGATGGGTGAGCTGACCGTGGGGGAGCCCGACGACGTGCGGGAGCTGAGCGACGGCGCCGAACTGAAGCTGGCGGGTCTCGACCTGACCGTGGCGCACGCGCCGGGTCATACCAAGGGGTCGGTGACCTTCACGATGCCCGAGAGCGCGGACGTCCCGTCCGTGTTCTTCTCCGGGGATCTGCTCTTCGCCGGCTCCATCGGACGCACCGATCTGCCCGGTGGCTCCATGGACGACATGCTCGAATCGCTGGCACGCGTGTGCCTGCCGCTCGACGACCGGACCGTGGTGCTCTCCGGGCACGGCTCCCAGACGACCATCGGCCAGGAGCGCGCCACCAACCCGTATCTGCGGCAGGTGGCCGCCGGCCAGGGAACCTCCTTCGAGGCTCCCCGACGAGGAATGTGACGAGAGACTTCCGTGAGCACCTTTCAGGCCCCCAAGGGCACGTACGACCTGCTTCCCCCCGACTCCGCGACGTACCTCGCGGTGCGCGACGCCATCGCCACCCCGCTGAGGAACTCCGGCTACGGCTACGTCGAGACGCCCGGCTTTGAAAACGTCGAGCTGTTCGCGCGCGGTGTCGGTGAGTCCACCGACATCGTCACCAAGGAGATGTACGCCTTCGAGACCAAGGGCGGCGACAAGCTCGCCCTGCGGCCCGAAGGCACCGCGTCCGTGCTGCGGGCCGCCCTGGAGGCCAACCTCCACAAGGCCGGCAACCTCCCGGTGAAGCTCTGGTACTCGGGCTCGTACTACCGCTACGAGCGCCCCCAGAAGGGCCGCTACAGGCACTTCTCGCAGGTCGGCGCCGAGGCGATCGGCGCGGAGGACCCGGCACTCGACGCCGAGCTGATCATCCTGGCCGACCAGGCGTACCGCTCGCTCGGGCTGCGCGACTTCCGCATCCTGCTGAACTCGCTCGGCGACAAGGAGTGCCGGCCGGTCTACCGCGCCGCGCTCCAGGACTTCCTGCGCGGTCTCGACCTCGACGAGGACACCCTGCGCCGCTCCGAGATCAACCCGCTGCGCGTCCTCGACGACAAGCGCCCCGAGGTCCAGAAGCAGCTCGTCGGCGCGCCCTCGCTGCGGGACTACCTGTGCGACGGCTGCAAGGCATACCACGAGCAGGTCCGTGAACTCCTGACCGCCGAGGGCGTCGCCTACGAGGACGACGAGAAGCTGGTCCGCGGGCTCGACTACTACACGCGCACCACCTTCGAGTTCGTCCACGACGGTCTCGGCTCGCAGTCCGCGGTGGGCGGCGGCGGCCGCTACGACGGCCTTTCCGAGATGATCGGCGGCCCGTCGCTGCCGTCCGTCGGCTGGGCGCTCGGCGTCGACCGTACGGTCCTGGCGCTGCAGGCGGAGGGCGTGGAGCTCGAACTCCCCGCCACCACGAGCGTGTTCGCGGTCCCGCTCGGCGACGAGGCGCGCCGCGTCCTCTTCTCGAAGGTCACGGAGCTGCGCCGGGCCGGCGTCTCCGCCGACTTCTCGTACGGCGGGAAGGGCGTCAAGGGCGCGATGAAGAACGCGAACCGCAGCGGCGCCCGCTTCACCGTCGTCGCCGGCGAACGCGACCTCGCCGACGGCGTCGTCCAGCTCAAGGACATGGAGTCGGGCGAACAGGAGGCGGTGGCGGTCGACGAGATCGTGACCGTCCTGAAGGGCAAGCTGGCGTAGCCGGGCCTCGGGGACGGACGAAGGAGCGGGTCACGCGAGTGACCCGCTCCTTCTCTGTTCGTGCCGTGTGTGTCGTCCTGTCAGGCAGAGCCCCGTCGCAGCGAACGCTTGGGGGCCGTCGGCCGTACATGCTTATGTCCATCGAACGGTGGACACTCAGGAGCGTGCGGCAGAATGAGGGGCCAGCAGGCCACCACCTCAAGCGACGGAACGGCGTGATGAGCAAGACGACCACGGCAAGCGACAGCGCCTCTTCCACCGGCGACGGAGCGGGCGCCCCCCGCAGCGTCGGGGGATCCCTGGGTTTCGCGCTGCTTCTGGTGATCACCGGTGCGGCGGGGCTGCTCGCGGCGTGGGTCATCACGATCGACAAGTTCAAGCTGCTCGAGGACCCGAACTTCACGCCGGGCTGCAGTCTGAACCCGGTCGTGTCGTGCGGGAACATCATGAAGAGCGAGCAGGCGTCGGCGTTCGGGTTCCCGAATCCGATGCTGGGGCTCGCGGCCTACGCGGTCGTGATCTGTGTGGGGATGAGCCTGCTGGGGCGGGCGCGGTTCCCGCGCTGGTACTGGCTGACGTTCAACGCGGGCACGCTGTTCGGGGTCGGGTTCTGCACGTGGCTGCAGTTCCAGTCGCTGTACCGGATCAACTCGCTGTGCCTGTGGTGCTCGTTGGCGTGGGTCGCCACGATCGTCATGTTCTGGTACGTGACGTCGTTCAACGTGCGCCACGGGTTCCTGCCCGCGCCGTCGTGGCTGCGGTCGTTCTTCGGCGAGTTCACGTGGGTCCTTCCCGTGCTGCACGTCGGGATCATCGGGATACTGATCCTGACCCGCTGGTGGGACTTCTGGACCAGCTGAGCCGCCGGCCGGGGTTCCCGCTTCTTGGGGCCGGACGGGATTGTCAGTGGGGTGACATAGGGTTTTCGACGTGGAGCCCGACCTGTTCACCGCCGCAGCCGAAGACCGCCAGGAAAAGGACCCGTCCAGCAGTCCTCTGGCCGTCCGGATGCGCCCGCGCACCCTCGATGAAGTCGTCGGCCAGCAACATCTGCTGAAGCCGGGCTCACCCCTGCGCCGCCTCGTGGGGGAGGGCGATCGAGCCCACGGCGGGTACAGCCCCGCCGGGCCTTCGTCGGTGATCCTCTGGGGCCCGCCCGGCATCGGCAAGACGACGCTCGCGTACGTCGTCTCCAAGGCGACGAACAAGCGCTTCGTGGAGCTCTCCGCGATCACCGCGGGCGTCAAGGAAGTGCGGGCCGTCATCGACGGCGCCCGCCGGGCGCTCGGCGGCCACGGCAAGGAGACCGTCCTCTTCCTCGACGAGATCCACCGCTTCAGCAAGGCCCAGCAGGACTCCCTCCTGCCGGCCGTCGAGAACCGCTGGGTCACGCTCATCGCGGCCACGACCGAGAACCCGTACTTCTCGATCATCTCGCCGCTCCTGTCCCGCTCCCTGCTCCTGACCCTCGAATCCCTCACGGACGACGACCTGCGCGCACTGCTGAGGCGGGCGCTCACCGAGGAGCGCGGTCTCGGCGGCGCGGTCACGCTCCCCGATGAGGCCGAGGGCCACCTGCTGCGCATCGCGGGCGGCGACGCGCGCCGGGCTCTCACCGCCCTCGAGGCGGGCGCGGGTTCGGCCCTCGCCAAGCAGGAGAAGGAGATCACCCTCCAGACCCTGGAGGAGTCCGTCGACCGCGCCGCGGTCAAGTACGACCGGGACGGCGACCAGCACTACGACGTCGCGAGCGCCCTGATCAAGTCCATCCGCGGCTCTGACGTGGACGCTGCCCTGCACTATCTGGCCCGCATGATCGAGGCGGGCGAGGACCCCCGTTTCATCGCCCGCCGCCTGATGATCTCCGCGAGCGAGGACATCGGCCTCGCGGACCCGACGGCGCTGCCCACGGCCGTCGCGGCAGCCCAGGCCGTCGCGATGATCGGCTTCCCCGAGGCGGCGCTGACTCTGAGCCACGCGACGATAGCCCTGGCCCTGGCCCCGAAGTCGAACTCGGCGACGACGGCGATCGGCGCCGCCATGGAAGACGTCCGCAAGGGCCTCGCCGGCCCCGTCCCGCCCCATCTGCGCGACGGCCACTACAAGGGCGCGGCCAAGCTCGGCCACGCCCAGGGGTACGTCTATCCGCACGACGTCCCCGGAGGCATCGCCGCCCAGCAGTACGCGCCGGACGCGGTCAAGGGAAAGCGCTACTACCAGCCCACCCGGTACGGGGCGGAGGCCCGGTACGCGGACGTGGCCGAGCGCGTCCGCGAGCGCCTCACCGGCGAGCAGCCGGGCGCGGCGGACAGCTGACGCCGTCTGTGTCCGGGCCTGCGCCCCGCGCCGTGGCACAGCAGCCTGGAGCGCCACCGCAGCGCTCCTCCTGTCCGCCGTGTGCCGGCCACCGACAAGCAGACCGACCCGACTACGACAAGAGCAGCAAGACCCCCGACAAGTGGAAAGCAGGCCCTCCGGGATCCGCCGGCCACGTGCCCCGCGTGACCACGGTCCGCGGCACTGCTCGCCACCCTGTAAACTCTCGGAAGCGCTGCGTCTCGCGTCCGGCTCCGGCCGGCACCACCAGAGCGGGACATGCAGCCGGAACCCCGACGCCGCAAGGCATGGGGATCCAGGAGCGTCGCGCACCGTCGATAGGTGTCGCGGGCAGCCCACCACCATCCCGGGCTTCCGGGAAGCGGTCGGTGGGCCACTCGCGTGCTGCACGTATGTGCCCAGACCAGGGAGCGGCTGCCTGCCCCGTCCGCAAGGACAAGGCGGGTTTCCCCGGCTGCGGATGCGACCTCCCTTAACCCTGGTGAAGCCGTATCCACACAGAACAATGAGGTGTTTGGTTCATGACGAACCAGTCCCGCCCCAAGGTCAAGAAGTCGCGTGCCCTCGGTATCGCGCTGACCCCGAAGGCCGTCAAGTACTTCGAGGCCCGCCCCTACCCGCCGGGCGAGCACGGCCGCGGCCGCAAGCAGAACTCGGACTACAAGGTCCGTCTGCTGGAGAAGCAGCGTCTGCGCGCGCAGTACGACGTGTCCGAGCGCCAGCTCGTCCGCGCCTACGAGCGTGCCGCCAAGACGCAGCTCAAGACCGGTGAGGCCCTGGTCATCGAGCTGGAGCGTCGTCTCGACGCCCTGGTTCTGCGTTCGGGCATCGCCCGCACGATCTACCAGGCCCGCCAGATGGTCGTTCACGGCCACATCGAGGTCAACGGTGGCAAGGTCGACAAGCCGTCGTACCGTGTCCGTCCCGACGACGTCGTGATGGTCCGCGAGCGCAGCCGCGAGAAGCCGCTGTTCCAGGTCGCGCGTGAGGGTGGCTTCGCCCCCGACGGCGAGATCCCGCGTTACCTCCAGGTCAACCTGAAGGCCCTGGCCTTCCGTCTGGACCGTGACCCGAACCGCAAGGAAATCCCCGTGATCTGCGACGAGCAGCTCGTCGTCGAGTACTACGCCCGCTGATCATCCGGCGGACGTAGCACTTCCTGCGTTTCAGCCCGTCGTCTCCCCGCCCTGCACGGTCGGGGAGACGACGGGTTCGCGCGTTTCCGGGGCCGGATGCGCGGCGCGCGGCCCCGGCACCACCGGCCGCGCTGCGGTGTCCCGCCTGAGCGCCCGCTGAACCGCCTCTCCGGGCTCAAGGCGGGCCCCGGCCGCGACGAACGACTCGAACCGCGTGTCGCCGAGGATCGCCCGGGCGTCCGACGCGCACCGCTCGTGCGGCGCGTTGTAGTGCGCCGAGCCGAACAGCGGCAGCCCCACCGACGGCCAGATCCGGCCCGCCGCGCCCTGCAGCAGCGCCGCCTCGCCCGCGTCCCCCTCCGTCACCGTGACGAGCGCCAGCAGCTCGATCGTCAGGACCGTGCCCAGCAGATCGTCGAACGTGTCCCCGATGACAAGGCACTCGCGCAGCAGCTGCCGCGCCCGCACCAGATCGCCCTTGGTCCACTCCGCATACGCCAGGACATACAGCGCGTACGCCAGCGTCCACCGCTCGCCGTGGTCCTCGCAGATCAGCCGCACGTCCTCGCACAGCTCGACCGCCGCGGCGAGGTCTCCCCGGAACGCCACGGCCATCGCCAGCTCGACCTGGCCCATCAGCACGCTGCTGTTCAGCTCACCGATCTCCCGGTAGCTGGCGAGGGCCGTCCGCAGCAGCTCCTCGGCGCGCGGCAGATCGTCCGTGACCAGCGCCAGGCAGCCCCTGCGGTGCTCCGCGTACGCGACCGCCGTGGCGTCGCCGACACGTCCCGCCTCGTCGCGGCACTCCTGGAGCGCGGCGAGCGCGGGCACCGTGTCGCCCTGGAGGATCGCCACATAGCCGAGCACCCACAGCGCCTTCAGCCGGGATCGGGCGTAGCCGCCGTCCTCGCCCTCTGCGTCGAGCTCCACACTGCGCTCCAGCCAGTGCCGCCCCTCCGACAGGCGGCCGCAGCCCGCCCAGAAGAACCACAGCGTGCCCGCGAGGTACTGCCCCAGATGCGTCTCGCCCGGCTCCGTCAGACAGAACTCCAGCGCGGCGCGCAGATTCGGCAGTTCCGCGCCGATCTGTGCCGCCACCTGCGCCTGCCGCGGCGAGAACCAGTCCAGCTCGCACCACGTGGCGAGGCCCATGTACCAGTCGCGGTGACGGCGTCGCATCCGCGCGGTGTCGCCCGACACCTCCAGCCAGTCCGCGCCGTACGCCCTGACCGTGTCGAGCAGCCGGTAGCGCACCGCGGAGTCCGCCTCCTCGCGGATCACCACGGACTGCGCGATCAGCTCGGAGAGCACATCGAGGACCGCTTCGGCGTGCAGCCCGTCCCCACTGCAGATGTACTCCGCCGCGTCCAGGTCGAACTGCCCGGAGAACACCGAGAGCCGCGCCCACAGCAGTCGCTCCTGCGCCGTGCACAGCTCATGGCTCCAGCCGATCGCCGTCCGCAGCGTCTGATGCCGCGGCAGCGCCCCGCGCGTGCCGCCCGTCAGCAGTCCGAACCGGTCGTCGAGCCGGCCGAGCAGGTCCGCGGGCGACAGCGCCCGCAGCCGCCCCGCCGCCAGTTCCACCGCGAGCGGCAGACAGTCGAGCCGCCGGCACACCTCGACGACGTCCGTCCGGTTCCCGTCGTCCAGGGCGAAGCCGGGCAGCAGCGCGGCGGCCCGGTCGGCGAAGAGCTCCGCCGCGTCCGCCGTACCGAGCGGCGCCAGCGGGAAGACACGTTCCCCCGCGACGGACAGCGGCCTGCGCCCCACCGCGAGGATCCGCAGCCCGGGCGCCGCGCCGAGCAGTTCGGTCACGAGCGAGGCGCACGCGTCGACGAGATGCTCGAACCCGTCGACGACAAGCAGGAGTTGACGCTGTCCGAGGTGGTCCAGAAGGACCTCGCGCTGCGGGCGGCTCGTGTGGTCGGTCAGTTCGAGGGCCGCGGCCAGCGCGTACTCGACCAGGTTCGGCTCGCGCACCGTGGCGAGGTCCACCCGCCGGACCGCGTCGCAGCCCAGGTGTTCAACGGCCGTGGCCGCCGCTCTCTCGGCGAAGCGGGACTTGCCGACGCCGCCGGCGCCGGTCACGGTGACCAGGCGAGCCGCCTCAAGAGCCCGCGTGAGCTCCGCGAGTTCATCGGCCCGACCGACGAAGCGGTTGAGCTGGAGGGGGAGGTTGCCGGGCGGGGTGGAACCCTTGGGCCTGTCGGCTGGGCGCAGTTCGCGTCGCATGAAGTACGGAGCGTACTCATGCGTAAGCATTCCGTACAATCGGTACGCGTAACTCCGCCCGCGGCGAGCGGTAATCCGGTACGGAGCGCGGACCCCGGCGCGATAGGCTCGGGGGACGACTTTTCGATGTTCAGGAAGCGGTGCTAAGTGTCCGGTGGAGAGGTGGCCGGGATCCTGGTGGCCGTCTTCTGGGCGATCCTGGTCTCCTTCCTCGCGGTGGCTCTGGCGAGGCTGGCCCAGACGCTCAGGGCGACCACCAAGCTCGTGGCGGATGTGACCGAGCAGGCGGTCCCGCTGCTTGCCGACGCCTCCGCGGCCGTGCGTTCCGCACAGACGCAGATCGACCGGGTCGACGCCATCGCTTCGGACGTCCAGGAGGTCACGTCGAACGCGTCGGCGCTGTCCTCCACCGTCGCCTCCACCTTCGGTGGCCCGCTCGTCAAGGTGGCCGCCTTCGGCTACGGCGTGCGCCGGGCGATCGGTCGCAAGTCCACGGGTGCCTCCGCAGCCGAAACGCCCGCCAAGCCGTCCCGCCGTACCGTGATCGTGGGCCGCGCCGTCCCGTCGGCGCGGCGCAGCAAGCGGGCCACGCGGGACAACCCGAATAAGAGGGACTGAGCAGCGATGTTCCGCCGTACGTTCTGGTTCACCGCGGGCGCAGCCGCCGGCGTATGGGCCACCACCAAGGTCAACCGCAAGCTGAAGAAGCTCACGCCGGAGAGCCTCGCCGCGCAGGCCGCGAACAAGGCGATCGAGGCGGGCCACCGCCTCAAGGACTTCGCGCTCGACGTCCGCGACGGCATGGCCGAGCGCGAGGCCGAACTCGACGACGCTCTGGGCCTCAACGCCCCGGTGGACGCCGAACTCCCCGCGCAGCGCCGCTTCGCTGTCATCGAGAACCACGTGAAGAACAACCACGTGAAGAACAACCCCAAGTACCTCGAGAACACGACGTACTCGTACAACCGGAATGAGGACCACTGATGGAGTCGGCTGAAATCCGCCGCCGCTGGCTGAGCTTCTTCGAGGAGCGTGGCCACAAGGTCGTGCCCTCGGCGTCGCTCATCGCGGACGACCCGACTCTGCTGCTCGTCCCCGCAGGCATGGTCCCGTTCAAGCCGTACTTCCTCGGCGAGGTCAAGCCGCCCGCCCCGCGCGCCACCTCCGTGCAGAAGTGCGTGCGCACGCCGGACATCGAAGAGGTCGGCAAGACGACCCGCCACGGCACGTTCTTCCAGATGTGCGGCAACTTCTCCTTCGGCGACTACTTCAAGGAAGGCGCCATCAAGTACGCCTGGGAGCTGCTCACCAGCTCCGTGGCGGACGGTGGCTACGGCCTTGAGCCCGAGAAGCTCTGGATCACGGTCTACCTCGACGACGACGAGGCCGAGCGCATCTGGCACGAGGTCGTCGGCGTGCCCAAGGAGCGCATCCAGCGCCTGGGCAAGAAGGACAACTTCTGGTCCATGGGCGTCCCCGGCCCCTGCGGCCCGTGTTCCGAGATCAACTACGACCGCGGCCCCGAGTTCGGCGTCGAGGGCGGCCCGGCCGTCAACGACGAGCGGTACGTGGAGATCTGGAACCTGGTCTTCATGCAGTACGAGCGTGGCGCCGGCATCGGCAAGGAGGACTTCGAGATCCTCGGCGACCTGCCGTCGCAGAACATCGACACCGGTCTCGGTCTCGAACGTCTCGCCATGATCCTGCAGGGCGTACAGAACATGTACGAGACGGACACCCTGCGCGTCGTCATGGACAAGGCCACCGAACTCACCGGTGTCCGGTACGGCGAGAAGCAGGACACCGACGTGTCGATGCGTGTGGTCGCCGACCACATGCGCACCTCCGTGATGCTCATCGGCGACGGCGTCACCCCCGGCAACGAGGGCCGTGGCTACGTCCTGCGCCGCATCATGCGCCGCGCCATCCGCAACATGCGCCTCATGGGCGCCACCGGTCCGGTCGTCAAGGACCTCGCCGACGTCGTGATCGACACGATGGGCCAGCAGTACCCGGAGCTCATCACCGACCGCAAGCGCATCGAGACCGTCGCCCTCGCCGAAGAGGCCGCCTTCCTCAAGGCCCTCAAGGGCGGCACGAACATCCTCGACACCGCCGTCATCGACACCAAGGCCGCGGGCGGCACGGTCCTCGCCGGCGACAAGGCGTTCCTGCTCCACGACACCTGGGGCTTCCCGATCGACCTCACCCTGGAGATGGCCGCCGAACAGGGCCTGTCCGTGGACGAGGACGGCTTCCGGCGCCTGATGAAGGAGCAGCGGGAGCGCGCCAAGGCCGACGCCCAGGCCAAGAAGACCGGCCACGCCAACGTCGGCGTCTACCGCGAGATCGCGGACGCCGCCGGCGCCACCGACTTCATCGGCTACACGTCGACCGAGGGCGAGTCCACGATCGTCGGCCTGCTGGTCAACGGCGTCTCCTCCCCGGCCGCCTCCGAGGGCGACGAGGTCGAGGTCGTCCTCGACCGCACCCCGTTCTACGCCGAGGGCGGCGGCCAGATCGGCGACACCGGCCGCATCAAGCTGGACAACGGCGCGGTGATCGAGATCCGCGACTGCCAGAAGCCCGTCCCGGGCGTCTACGTCCACAAGGGCGTCGTCCAGGTCGGCGAGGTCACCGTCGGCGCCCCGGCCCAGGCCCTCATCGACATCACGCGCCGCCGCTCCATCGCCCGCGCCCACTCCGCCACGCACCTCACGCACCAGGCGCTGCGCGACGCCCTCGGCCCGACGGCCGCCCAGGCCGGTTCCGAGAACCAGCCGGGCCGCTTCCGCTTCGACTTCGGCTCCCCGTCCGCCGTGCCCACGGCCGTGATGACGGACGTCGAGCAGAAGATCAACGAGGTGCTCTCCCGCGAGCTGGACGTCATGGCCGAGGTCATGAGCATCGACGACGCCAAGAAGCAGGGCGCCATCGCCGAGTTCGGCGAGAAGTACGGCGAGCGCGTCCGCGTCGTCACCATCGGCGACTTCTCCAAGGAGCTGTGCGGCGGCACGCACGTGCACAACACCGCCCAGCTCGGCCTGGTGAAGCTGCTCGGCGAGTCGTCCATCGGCTCGGGCGTCCGCCGCATCGAAGCCCTCGTGGGTGTCGACGCGTACAACTTCCTCGCCCGCGAGCACACGGTCGTCAACCAGCTGACCGAGCTGCTCAAGGGCCGCTCGGAGGAGCTGCCGGAGAAGGTCTCCACGATGCTCGGCAAGCTCAAGGACGCCGAGAAGGAGATCGAGAAGTTCCGCGCGGAGAAGGTCCTCCAGGCCGCCGCCGGTCTCGCCGCCGGCGCCACCGACGTACGCGGGATCGCGCTCGTCACCGGCCAGGTCCCGGACGGCACCGGCGCCGACGACCTGCGCAAGCTGGTTCTCGACGTGCGTGGCCGCATCCAGGGCGGACGCCCGGTCGTGGTGGCCCTGTTCACGACGGTCAACGGCAAGCCGCTGACGGTCATCGCCACGAACGAGGCCGCCCGCGAGCGCGGTCTGAAGGCCGGCGACCTGGTCCGCACGGCCGCCAAGACCCTCGGCGGCGGCGGTGGCGGCAAGCCGGACGTCGCCCAGGGCGGCGGCCAGAACCCGGCCGCCATCGCTGACGCTGTGGCCTCGGTCGAGCGACTCGTCGCGGAAACCGCCTGATGAGACGCGGCCGCCGGCTCGCGATCGACGTCGGGGACGCCCGGATCGGGGTCGCCTCGTGCGACCCCGACGGGATCCTCGCCACACCGGTGGAGACCGTGCCGGGACGCGATGTCCCGGCCGCCCACCGGCGGCTCAGGCAACTCGTGGAGGAGTACGAACCGATCGAGGTCGTCGTCGGACTGCCTCGCTCCCTCAAGGGGGGCGAGGGGCCGGCCGCGGCCAAGGTCCGCGCGTTCGCCCAGGAGCTGGCCGCCGGGATCGCACCCGTCGGCGTGCGGCTCGTGGACGAGAGGATGACCACAGTGACGGCCAGTCAGGGGCTGCGGGCCTCGGGCGTGAAGTCCAAAAAGGGCCGGTCTGTCATCGACCAGGCGGCCGCCGTCATCATCCTCCAGCAGGCACTGGAGTCCGAACGGGCGTCAGGTAAAGCTCCGGGCGAGGGCGTCGAAGTGGTCATCTGATCGCGATACGGTAACGTTCCGCGCGATCGGCGGCGTTCGAACAGCTGCCGCACAGCATCAAGAGGCGGAACGGTTGCCCTGCCACCCAGACGCGGCCGCCGCCTCGCGGCTTGTAGGGGATCGATGACTGAGTATGGCCGGGGCCCGGGCTCCGAACCGTGGCATCCCGAGGACCCGTTGTACGGGGACCAGGGGTGGGGGCAGCAGGCCGCCGACGGCCAGCCTGCCTACGGCGGCCAGGGGCAGTACCACCCTCAGCAGCCGCAACAGCACCCTCAGGCCCAGCAGCAGCCGCAGCAGTACGGCGGCGAGTGGGGCACCGGTCAGCACGCTCAGTACGGCCAGCAGCAGTACGGAGGCGGCCAGCAGTACGGCGGCCAGCCGCAGGGTGGCGGCCAGCAGTACGGCGGCCAGCCGCAGGGTGGCGGCTGGGACACCGGTCAGCACGGCCACGTCCCGTACAACGCCGACCCGGCGGACCCGTACGGCGGTCAGCAGCAGCCTGTCGCGTACGGCGGTGAGCAGCCGGATCTCTACGGCACCCCGGACGCGTACCCGCCGCCGGAGCCGCCCGGTCGGCGCGGGGCCGCCGCGGAGCCGGAGACGACCTGGGACCCGGGCCCCGACCAGGGCGAGCACGCGTTCTTCGCCGGTGGCGGCGATGACGAGGGCGACGACTACGACGACCCGCGCGACCGGGGCGGCCGCCGCGGCGGCAAGAAGCCGAAGAGGCGGCGCAGCGGATGCGCCTGCCTGGTCCTCACCGTGATCTTCGCGGGCGGCGTCGGCGGTGTCGGCTATTTCGGCTATCAGTTCTATCAGGACCGTTTCGGATCGGCGCCGGATTATGCGGGGTCCGGAAATGGCGAATCCGTTTCCGTGGACATTCCCAAGGGCGCGGGCGGCTATGTCATCGGCCAGCGTCTGAAGGACGCGGGCGTCATCAAGAGCGTGGACGCCTTCGTCTCGGCGCAGGAGCAGAATCCTCGGGGCAAGTCCATTCAGGACGGCGGATACACGCTCGAGAAGGAAATGTCGGCCGAAAGCGCGGTCGAGTTGATGCTCAGCCCGAGCAGCCGGAACAACTTGATCATTGCCGAGGGCCGCCGCAACGTGTGGGTCTACGAGCAGGTCGACAAGCGGCTCGGCATCGCGAAGGGCACGACGCAAAAGGTCGCGAAGAAGGACTACAAGAAGCTCGGTCTGCCCTCCTGGGCCATGAACGAGCCGAATGTGAAGGACCCCCTGGAAGGGTTCCTCTACCCGTCCAGCTACGGCGTCGCCAAGGGCGGGAACCCCGAGGCGGTCCTCAAGCAGATGGTGTCGCGGGCGACCGAGAAGTACGAGGCCTACGGCGTCGAGAAGAAGGCCAAGAGCCTTGGCCTCGACAGCCCGTGGCAGCTGATCACGGTGGCGAGCCTCGCGCAGGCCGAGGGCACGAGCCACGACGACTTCCGCAAGATGGCCGAGGTCGTCTACAACCGTCTCAAGCCCGGCAACGAGCAGACGAACGGAATGCTGGAGTTCGACTCCACATACAACTACGTCAAGAACCAGAGCAAGATCGACCTGAGCCTCACCGCGCTGCGCAAGTACGACAACCGCTACAACACGTACTACTACAAGGGCCTGCCGCCCGGGCCGATCGGAAACCCGGGTGAGGAAGCTCTGAAGGGCGCAATCGACCCGACCAGCGACGGCTGGTACTACTTCATCTCGATGGACGGCAAGACCAGCGAGTTCACCAAGACGAACGAGGAACACCAGAAGCTGGTCGACAAGTGGAACGCGTCGAGGAAGAACTGATGCCGGCAATCAGGAGGGCGGCCGTACTCGGGTCGCCCATCGCCCACTCCCTTTCTCCGGTGCTGCACCGCGCCGCCTACGAGGAACTGGGTCTGACGGACTGGTCCTACGACCGCTTCGAGGTCGACGAGGTCGCCCTGCCCGACTTCCTGGCCGGGCTCGGGCCCGAGTGGGCGGGCCTCTCGCTGACCATGCCGCTGAAGCGTGCCGTGATCCCGCTGCTCGACACGATCAGTGACACGGCCGCCTCCGTCGAGGCCGTCAACACCGTCGTCCTCACCGAGGACGGGCACAAGGTCGGCGACAACACCGACATCCCGGGGATGGTCGCCGCCCTCGCCGAGCGCGGCATCGACAAGGTCGAGTCCGCCGCGATCCTGGGCGCGGGCGCCACCGCATCCTCCGCGCTCGCCGCCCTGTCGCGGATCTGCACCGGCGAGATCGTCGCGTACGTACGCAGTGATGCCCGCGCCGCCGAGATGCGGGAATGGGGCGAGCGGCTCGACGTGGACGTCAAGATCGGGAAGTGGTCGGACGCGGCGCGTGCCCTGACCTCGCCGCTGGTCGTCGCCACGACGCCGGCCGGGACCACGGACGCCCTCGCCGCCGGCATCCCCGAACGGCCCGGCACCCTCTTCGACGTCCTCTACGAGCCCTGGCCGACGCAGCTCGCGGCCCGCTGGTCCGGGTACGGCGGAGCGGTCGTCAGCGGGCTCGACCTGCTGGTGCACCAGGCCGTCCTCCAGGTCGAGCAGATGACGGGACGCGCCCCGGCGCCGCTCGGTGCGATGCGCCGGGCGGGGGAGCGGGCGCTCGCCGGCTGACCCGGACCGTGCCCGTCCCGGCGTCCGTCTGATGGACCGGGGGCCGGGTCGGGTGCGCGGACGTGGGAGGATCGGGGGTGGCGGGCCAGGGCCGCGCACCCGGCCGCGCCATCGCAGTTCGAGGCGCGAGCAAGAGGAGCACCGTTGAGCAGGTTGCGCTGGCTGACCGCTGGGGAGTCCCACGGACCCGCACTTGTCGCGACGCTGGAGGGACTTCCCGCCGGCGTGCCGATCACCACGGAGATGGTGGCGGACCACCTGGCCCGGCGGCGGCTCGGCTATGGACGCGGCGCGCGGATGAAGTTCGAGCGCGACGAGGTGACCTTCCTCGGCGGCGTGCGTCACGGCCTGACCATGGGCTCGCCGGTCGCGGTCATGGTGGGCAACACCGAGTGGCCCAAGTGGGAGCAGGTCATGTCGGCCGACCCGGTCGACCCCGAGATCCTCGCCGATCTGGCGCGCAACGCGCCGCTGACCCGGCCCCGCCCGGGTCACGCCGACCTCGCCGGCATGCAGAAGTACGGCTTCGACGAGGCCCGGCCGATCCTGGAGCGGGCCTCCGCCCGTGAGACGGCGGCCCGTGTCGCGCTCGGCGCCATCGCCCGCTCCTACCTCAAGGAGACGGCCGGCATCGAGATCGTCAGCCACGTCACCGAGCTGGCGAGCGCCAAGGCGCCCTACGGCGTCTACCCGACCCCGGCCGACGTCGACAAGCTCGACGCCGACCCGGTGCGCTGCCTGGACGCGGACGCGTCGAAGGCGATGGTCGCGGAGATCGACCAGGCCCACAAGGACGGCGACACCCTCGGCGGCGTCGTCGAGGTCCTCGCCTACGGAGTGCCGGTGGGCCTCGGCTCGCACGTGCACTGGGACCGGCGTCTTGACGCCCGCCTCGCGGGAGCCCTCATGGGCATCCAGGCCATCAAGGGCGTCGAGGTCGGCGACGGCTTCGAGCTCGCCCGCGTGCCCGGCTCGAAGGCGCACGACGAGATCGTGACGACCGCCGACGGCATCAAGCGCACGTCGGGCCGCTCCGGCGGCACCGAGGGCGGCCTCACCACCGGTGAACTGCTGCGCGTGCGCGCCGCGATGAAGCCGATCGCGACGGTCCCGCGCGCGCTCGCCACCATCGACGTGGCGACCGGCGAGGCCGCGAAGGCCCACCACCAGCGCTCCGACGTGTGCGCGGTCCCGGCCGCCGGCATCGTCGCCGAGGCCATGGTCGCGCTCGTGCTCGCCGACGCCGTCGCGGAGAAGTTCGGCGGCGACAGCGTCCCCGAGACCCGGCGCAACGTGCAGTCGTACCTCGACCACCTCCAGATCCGGTGACCGGCCCGCTGGTCGTACTCGTCGGCCCGATGGGCGTCGGCAAGTCCACGGTGGGGGAGCTGCTCGCCGAGTGGCTCGGCTGCCCCTACCGGGACACCGACGCGGACATCGTGGCCGCCCAGGGCCGCCCCATCGCGGACATCTTCGTGGACGAGGGCGAGCCCCACTTCCGCGCGCTCGAACGGCAGGCCGTGCGCGAAGCCGTCGCCGGGCACACCGGTGTGCTCGCGCTCGGCGGCGGAGCGATCCTCGACGAGTCGACGCGCGCGCTGCTGGCCCCGCTCCCCGTCGTCTATCTGTCGATGGACGTCGAGGAGGCGGTCAAGCGGACCGGCCTCAACACCGCCCGTCCGCTGCTCGCCGTCAACCCGCGCCGTCAGTGGCGCGAGCTGATGGAAGCCCGCCGCCACCTGTACACCGAAGTCGCCCGCGTCGTCGTACCCACTGACGACCGCACCCCCGAAGAGGTCGCCCGCGCGGTCCTCGACGCCCTGGAGTTGAAGAAGGCATGACCGAGCAGCAGGTGACCCGGATCCAGGTCGGCGGCACAGCCGGTACCGACCCGTACGAGGTCCTCGTCGGACGTCAGCTCCTGGGCGAACTCGGCGGCCTGATCGGCGACTCCGCCCAGCGCGTCGCGATCATCCACCCGGAGGCGCTCGCCGAGACCGGTGAAGCGCTGCGCGGCGACCTCGCCGACCAGGGCTTCGAGGTCGTCGCCATCCAGGTGCCCAACGCCGAGGAGGCCAAGACCGCAGAGGTCGCCGCCTACTGCTGGAAGGCGCTGGGCCAGTCCGGCTTCACCCGTACCGACGTCATCGTCGGCGTGGGCGGCGGCGCCACCACGGACCTCGCCGGGTTCGTGGCCGCGACGTGGCTGCGCGGGGTGCGCTGGATCGCCGTGCCGACCACCGTGCTCGGCATGGTGGACGCGGCCGTCGGCGGCAAGACCGGGATCAACACCGCCGAGGGCAAGAACCTCGTGGGGTCCTTCCACCCGCCGGCCGGCGTGCTCTGCGACCTCGCGGCCCTCGACTCGCTGCCGGTCAACGACTTCGTGTCCGGGCTCGCGGAGATCATCAAGGCCGGCTTCATCGCCGACCCGGCGATCCTCGACCTGATCGAGTCCGACCCCGAGGCGGCACGCTCCCCGAAGGGCCCGCACACCGCCGAGCTCATCGAGCGTTCCATCAAGGTCAAGGCCGAGGTCGTCTCCGGCGACCTCAAGGAGTCGGGCCTGCGCGAGATCCTCAACTACGGGCACACCCTCGCGCACGCCATCGAGAAGAACGAGCGGTACAAGTGGCGGCACGGCGCCGCCGTTTCCGTCGGCATGCACTTCGCCGCCGAACTCGGCCGCCTCGCCGGACGCCTGGACGACGCGACCGCCGACCGGCACCGCACCGTCCTCGAGTCCGTCGGGCTGCCCCTGAGCTACCGCTACGACCAGTGGCCCAAGCTCCTGGAGAACATGAAGGTCGACAAGAAGTCCCGCGGCAACCTGCTGCGGTTCATCGTCCTCGACGGCCTCGCCAAGCCGACGGTCCTCGAAGGACCCGACCCGGCCGTGCTCCTCGCGGCGTACGGCGAAGTGGCCGAATAGCTCCCGTCTTCGGGCACTTCGCGACCTCCCCGGCCGTTCACACAACGGCGGCCGGGGAAGGTACCGTTCGGTAGCGCCTTGTTCGCCGGCGCCAGTTGCCTGTACGAGACGGAGTCGCACCGGATGCAGCACGGAGTGGGTTCGCCGCTGCCGCCGCCCCCTCAGCCGGGGCACGGACCGGCCGCCGGCTGGTCCCAGGCCGGGCATCACCCGGGCGCCCAGCCGGGCCCCGGACCGGCGGGTCCACCACCGCCTGCCCCAGGCTTCGCCGGCCCACCCGGCCCCTCGGGCCCGGCACCGCACGCACCCGCGCCGCACGCCCCGGTGCCCGCCCCGCACCAACCCGCCCCGCACCCCCAGGCCCCGCCCGCCCAGCCGCCGCAGGGCCGGCCCCCGTACCCGGGCGCCCCCCAGCAGGCCCCGCAGCCCCCCTCACGGGACACCACGGGCCATGTGCCGCTCCCGCCCGGCGGCCCCGTCGCCATGCCGAGCCCCCCGCCGGCCGCGGGCACCGCCGACGCCACCGCCACGACGCTCGCCGTCCTGCTCATCGGCCCCGCCGGCGCGGGCAAGACGAGCGTCGCCAAGTACTGGGCGGACCAGCGCCGCGTCCCCACCGCCCACATCAGCCTCGACGACGTACGCGAGTGGGTGCGCTCCGGATTCGCCGACCCGCAGTCGGGGTGGAACGACCACTCCGAGGCCCAGTACCGCCTCGCCCGCCGCACCTGCGGCTTCGCCGCGCGCAACTTCCTGGCCAACGGCATCTCCTGCGTCCTCGACGACGCCGTCTTCCCGGACCGTCCGGTCGTGGGCCTCGGCGGCTGGAAGCGGCACGTGGGCCCCGGCCTGCTGCCCGTGGTGCTGCTCCCCGGCCTGGAGATCGTCCTCGAGCGCAACGCGGAGCGCAGCGGGAACCGCCGCCTCACCGACGAGGAAGTCGCCCGCATCCACGGCCGCATGGCCGGCTGGTACGGCTCGGGTCTGCCCATCATCGACAACTCCCAGATGGACGTGCCCACCACCGCCCGCGTCCTCGACG
This sequence comes from Streptomyces sp. NPDC107517, assembly GCF_055582645.1. NCBI lineage: Bacteria > Bacillati > Actinomycetota > Actinomycetes > Kitasatosporales > Streptomycetaceae > Streptomyces > Streptomyces sp. NPDC107517. Next base: position 406,158 of record NZ_JBVJPM010000005.1, read on the forward strand.
ACGTCCTCGCCCGCTCGATCGCGAGTCCGCCCCAGTGGTAGCAGGCTGCGCGGAGCGCTCCGGAGAGGCCACCTCGCCGCCCGTCCGGACGCACTGACCAGGCCACGCACCTCTGTCACTCGTACGCTCGATTCATGTCAGAGGTGTACGCGGCCCGTAGGGACCGGCTGAGGGAGCGCGCTGCGGCGGGCGGCAGTACCGCCGTCCTCGTCTCGCGCCCCGCCAACGTTCGCTATCTCGCGGGCGCGGCGCCCCACGGCGCCGTACTCCTGCTGGGCAAGGGCCCCGGCGCCGAAGGCGACGTCCTGATGTGCCGGGTGCCGCCCAGTGAACAGCCCGCCGAGGGGCGGCCCGACGAGTCGCTGCGGATCCAGGTGCTCGATGCGCCCGGCGGGGACCCCGCCGTCGCCGCCGCCGACGTCGCGCTGACCCTCGGGGCGGATTCGCTCGCCGTCGAGGAGCACCATCTGACCGTGGCCAGGCACCGGGCGCTCGGCTCCGTGGCGCCCCGGCTGCGCCTCGGCGACCTGGGCGGCGCCGTGGAGCAGCTGCGGCTCGTCAAGGACGAGGAGGAGATCTCCTGTCTGCGCATCGCCGCCGAGATCGCCGACCAGGCCCTCGGTGAACTGCTCGAATCGATCCTTGTCGGCCGCACCGAACGCCACCTCGCCCTGGAGCTGGAGCGCCGCCTCGTCGACCACGGCGCCGACGGCCCCGCCTTCCCCACCTCCGTCGGCACCGGGCCGAACTCGGGCCGCGGCGCCCACCGCCCCACCGATCGCCGCGTGGAGGAGGGCGACTTCCTCTCGGTCTGCCTCGGCGCCGCCTATCGCGGCTACCGCTGCGAGATCGGCCGTACGTTCGTCATCGGCACCTCGCCCGCGGACTGGCAGATCGACCTGTACGACCTGGTCTTCGCAGCCCAGAGGGCCGCCCGGGAGAGCCTCGCACCCGGCGCCGAGTGCCGTGAGGTGGACCGCGCGGCACGCCACGTACTGGACTCCGCGGGGTACGCGGACGGCCTCTCACAGCTCACCGGACACGGTGTCGGACTCGAAATCGACGAGGAGCCGCAGTTGGCCCCCGCGGCCATGGGTAAACTGGACCTTTGTGTGCCGGTCACCGTCGAACCGGGGGTCCACCTTCCGGGCCGGGGCGGTGTCCGGATCGATGACACGCTCGTCGTGCGCCCCGAGGCGGACGGCGGACCCGAGCTACTCACCATTACGACCAAGGAGCTGCTCGCGCTGTAAGGCGCGCGCGCCCGGGGTCGTCCATCGTCAGTCCAGGAGATTCCGCAACCGTGGCTTCCACGAACGACCTCAAGAACGGCCTGGTGCTCAAGCTCGACGGGGGCCAGCTCTGGTCCGTCGTCGAGTTCCAGCACGTCAAGCCCGGCAAGGGCCCTGCCTTTGTGCGCACCAAGCTCAAGAACGTGCTCTCCGGGAAGGTCGTCGACAAGACCTTCAACGCCGGCGTCAAGGTCGAGACGGCCACGATCGACAAGCGCGACATGCAGTTCTCGTACATGGACGGCGAGTACTTCGTCTTCATGGACATGGAGACCTACGACCAGCTCATGGTCGACCGCAAGGCCGTCGGCGACGCCGCCAACTTCCTGATCGAGGGCTTCACCGCCTCCGTCGCGCAGCACGAGGGCGAGGTGCTCTTCGTCGAGCTGCCGGCCGCCGTCGAGCTCGTCGTCCAGGAGACCGAGCCCGGCGTCCAGGGCGACCGCTCCACCGGTGGCACCAAGCCCGCCACGCTGGAGACCGGCCACCAGATCCAGGTGCCGCTCTTCATCACGACCGGCGAGAAGATCAAGGTCGACACCCGCACGAGCGACTACCTCGGCCGGGTGAACAGCTAACCGTGGCTGCTCGCAACACGGCCCGCAAGCGCGCCTTCCAGATCCTTTTCGAGGCAGACCAGCGCGGAGTCGACGTCCAGACGGTCCTCGCGGACTGGATCCGGCACTCCCGGTCCGACACCCGGCAGCCGCCGGTCAGCGAGTACACGATGGAGCTGGTCGAGGGATACGCGCGCAAGACCGCGCGTATCGACGAGCTCATCTCGCAGTACGCCGTCGGGTGGACCCTGGACAGGATGCCGGTCGTCGACCGCAACATCCTGCGCCTGGGCGCCTACGAGCTCGTCTGGGTCGACGACACCCCGGACGCCGTGGTGCTCGACGAGGCCGTGCAGCTCGCCAAGGAGTTCTCCACGGACGACTCCCCGGCCTTCGTCAATGGGCTTCTGGGCCGCTTCAAGGACCTGAAGCCGACGCTGCGCCGCGACGAGGCGTAGCAGGCCGGCAGCGACAGCCGGCAGGCCCGGAGCGGAACACTGAATCAGTGTTCCGCTCCGGGCCTGCTGCGTTCCTGGACGACGGCAGGGTACGGAAACGCCGAAGGGGCAGGCCGCGAAAACGCGGGCCCGCCCCTCCGGCGTGACGTTTCTGCCGACTTCTGTCCGTCAGAGGTCGTCGTGTGCGACGGCGCGACGCGCGTCGGCGTCCAGGACGCCCCAGCTGATGAGCTGCTCGGTGAGGACCGAGGGCGACTGGTCGTAGATGACGGCGAGGGTGCGCAGGTCGTCCTGGCGGATCGACAGCACCTTGCCGTTGTAGTCGCCGCGCTGGGACTGGATCGTCGCCGCGTAGCGCTGCAGGGGGCCCGCCTTCTCCGGCGGGACGTGGGCCAGGCGCTCCAGGTCGAGGACGAGCTTGGGCGGGGGCTCGGCCGCACCGCCCGGCGTGGTGCCCGGCAGGAGTTCCTGCACCGGCACGCCGTAGAAGTCCGCCAGCTCCGCGAGGCGCTGCACGGTCACGGCACGGTCGCCGCGCTCGTACGAACCGACCACGACCGCCTTCCAGCGTCCCTGGGACTTCTCCTCGACACCGTGGAGGGAAAGGCCCTGCTGGGTGCGGATGGCGCGGAGCTTGGCCCCGAGCTGTTTGGCGTATTCGCTGGACATATAGCTCCCGGACGCTGTATCAACGTGCGGCTCCGCCGCGTGGCTGGTAACTCACTGTGAGGTTACGCAGCGTTACTTGGCTGCGTCAAGCCGAGTGGTCCGCTACCGACCATCCCCCGGAACGGCGTCTCTCGCACCTCCAGGGGGGTGATCAGGGGCGTTGCGGGCCTGGTACCGTTGATGGCGCAAATCCGACGTCCTTTAAGGTCCGTCCCGTGAGGCGGAGAAGGGGGTCCGTTTTTTATGGACATCAGCAGTTCCGATGAGGCACGCCCCGTACTCGAGGGCCCCGACATCGCGCGGGTACTGACCCGCATCGCTCACGAGATCGTCGAGCGCGCCAAGGGCGCCGAAGACGTCGTGCTCCTGGGCATTCCCACCCGCGGCGTCTTCCTGGCCCGCCGGCTCGCGGACAAGCTCGAAGAGATCACCGGACGCAAGATCCCGGTCGGCTCCCTCGACATCACCATGTACCGCGACGACCTGCGCATGCACCCGCCGCGGGCGCTGGCCCGCACGGAGATCCCCGCCGACGGCATCGACAGCCGCCTCGTCGTCCTCGTCGACGACGTGCTCTTCTCCGGCCGCACCATCCGCGCCGCACTCGACGCCCTGAACGACATCGGGCGCCCCCGCGCCGTGCAGCTCGCGGTCCTCGTCGACCGCGGCCACCGCGAACTCCCCATTCGCGCCGACTACGTCGGCAAGAACCTCCCCACGTCGCTGCGGGAGACGGTCAAGGTCCAGCTCGCCGAGGAGGACGGACGCGACTCCGTGCTGCTCGGCGCCAAGCGGACCGCTCCGGCCGGCGAGCAGTAGCCACCCTCAGCCCGACCCTGAGGGTGCTGCCGCGCGCCCGTATGCCCGAATACTCCTGAACTTTCCTACGGAGCCTCCCCGATGATGCGACACCTCATCTCGGCCGCCGACCTCACCCGCGACGACGCCGTCCTCATCCTCGACACCGCCGAGGAGATGGCCCGGGTCGCCGACCGGCCGATCAAGAAGCTGCCCGCCCTGCGCGGCCGCACGATCTGCAACCTCTTCTTCGAGGACTCGACCCGCACCCGGATCTCCTTCGAGGCCGCCGAGAAGCGCCTCTCCGCGGATGTCATCAACTTCGCCGCCAAGGGATCCAGCGTCTCCAAGGGCGAGTCCCTCAAGGACACCGCGCAGACCCTGGAGGCGATGGGCGTCGACGCCGTCGTCATCCGGCACGGCGCCTCCGGCGCGCCCTACCGCCTCGCCACCTCGGGCTGGATCGACGCCCCGGTCATCAACGCGGGCGACGGCACCCACCAGCACCCCACGCAGGCGCTCCTCGACGCGTTCACGATGCGCCGCCGCCTGGTCGGGCGCGACGCCGGACTCGGCAAGGACCTCGAGGGCAAGCGCATCACGCTCGTCGGGGACGTCCTGCACAGCCGCGTCGCCCGCTCGAACGTCGACCTGCTGCACACCCTCGGCGCCGAGGTCACCCTCGTCGCCCCGCCGACCCTCGTCCCGGTCGGCGTCGAGACCTGGCCCTGCGAGGTCTCCTACGACCTCGACAGCACCCTGCCGAAGTCCGACGCCGTCATGATGCTGCGCGTCCAGCGCGAGCGGATGAACGCCGCCTTCTTCCCGACCGAGCGCGAGTACTCGCGTCGCTACGGCCTGGACGGCGACCGCATGGCGAAGATGCCCGAGCACGCCATCGTGATGCACCCGGGCCCGATGGTCCGCGGCATGGAGATCACCGCCGAGGTCGCCGACTCCGACCGCTGCACGGTCATCGAGCAGGTCGCCAACGGCGTCTCCATCCGCATGGCCGTCCTGTACCTGCTTCTGGGCGGCAACGAGCCCGCCGTCACCCACACCCGTACCGAGGAGAAGTAAGAACCATGAGCAAGATCCTTATCCGAGGTGCGAAGGTGCTCGGCGGCGAGCAGCAGGACGTCCTGATCGACGGCTCCGTCATCGAGGCGGTCGGCACCGGCCTGTCCGCCGAGGGCGCCCAGGTCGTCGAGGCCGGCGGCAAGGTGCTCCTGCCTGGTCTCGTCGACCTGCACACCCACCTGCGCGAGCCCGGCCGTGAGGACTCCGAGACCGTCCTCACCGGTACCCAGGCGGCCGCCTCCGGTGGCTACACCGCCGTGTTCGCCATGGCCAACACCTTCCCGGTCGCCGACACCGCCGGCGTCGTCGAGCAGGTCTACCGGCTCGGCCAGGAGCACGGCTACTGCGACGTGCAGCCCATCGGCGCCGTCACCGTCGGCCTGGAGGGCAAGAAGCTCGCCGAACTCGGCGCCATGCACGAGTCCGCCGCCGGCGTCACCGTCTTCTCCGACGACGGCAAGTGCGTCGACGACGCGGTGATCATGCGCCGCGCCCTGGAGTACGTGAAGGCCTTCGGCGGCGTGGTCGCCCAGCACGCCCAGGAGCCCCGCCTCACCGAGGGCGCCCAGATGAACGAGGGCGTCGTGTCGGCGGAGCTCGGGCTCGGCGGCTGGCCCGCCGTCGCCGAGGAGTCGATCATCGCCCGCGACGTACTGCTCGCCGAGCACGTCGGCTCCCGCGTCCACATCTGCCACCTGTCCACGGCCGGCAGCGTCGAGATCGTGCGCTGGGCCAAGTCCCGCGGCATCGACGTCACCGCCGAGGTCACCCCGCACCACCTGCTCCTCACCGACGAGCTGGTCCGCTCGTACAACCCCGTGTACAAGGTCAACCCGCCGCTGCGCACCGAGCGCGACGTGATGGCCCTGCGCGAGGCGCTCGCCGACGGCACGATCGACATCGTCGCCACCGACCACGCCCCGCACCCGCACGAGGACAAGGACTGCGAGTGGGCGGCGGCCGCCATGGGCATGGTCGGGCTCGAGACCGCCTTGTCCGTCGTGCAGCAGACGATGGTCGAGACCGGGCTGCTCGACTGGGCCGGCGTCGCCGACCGCATGTCCGTCAAGCCCGCGCAGATCGGCGGCGCCAAGGGCCACGGACGGCCCGTCTCGGCAGGTGAGCCCGCGAACCTCGTCCTGGTCGACGCCGATTACCGTGGAGCCGTGGACCCCGCCGGCTTCGCCTCGCGCAGCCGCAACACGCCCTACGAGGGGCGTGAGCTGCCCGGGCGCGTCACGCACACGTGGCTGCGGGGCAAGGCCACGCTCGTCGACGGGAAGCTCGCGTGACACGACTGACGCAACCACTGGCAGTGCTCGCCGCCGAACGGAAGTCGGCGGACGTGACGGACTGGCCCGACCGGATCGGCTGGATCGTCGGACTGCTCCTCTTCATCGCGCTCGTCTACTGGCTGATGCGCCAGGGCTGGAAGTGGCGCGGCACCCTCCAGGGCGACCTGCCGCCGCTCCCCGCCCGCCCGTCTCCCACCGCCACCCTCAGCGGAGGCGGCAAGCCGCCACTGCCCGGCATGCCGTCCGCGCCCGGTCCGGCCAGACTTGAGCTGAGCGGCCGGTACCACGGCTCCACGACCGCGGGGCAGTGGCTCGACCGCATCGTGGCGCACGGCCTCGGCACCCGCAGCCGCGTCGAGCTCACGCTCACGGACGCGGGTCTGGACGTCGTACGCCCCGGGGCCACGGACTTCTTCATCCCCGTCGCACAGCTGCGCGAGGCCCGGCTCGACAAGGGCATCGCCGGCAAGGTCCTCACGGAGGGCGGTCTCCTGATCGTCACCTGGGGGCACGGGGACAAGCTGATCGACTCCGGCTTCCGCTCCGACCACGCCGCGGAGCAGGCCGAGTGGGTCGAGACCCTCAACAACATGATCGACACGAACAGCACAAGCAGTATGAGCAGCTCAAGCAGCACGAACAGCACGACCATCACGACGGAAGGCACCGCACGATGACGACCTCCACCCGGGGAGCCGCCAACGCTCCCGCCGTACTCGTCCTGGAGGACGGCCGCATCTTCCGCGGCCGCGCCTACGGGGCCGTGGGGGAGACCTTCGGTGAGGCGGTGTTCAACACCGGCATGACCGGTTACCAGGAGACGCTGACCGACCCGTCGTACCACCGGCAGGTCGTCGTGATGACGGCCCCGCACGTCGGCAACACCGGCGTGAACGACGAGGACCCCGAGTCGCAGCAGATCTGGGTCGCGGGCTACGTCGTGCGGGACCCCGCGCGCGTGCCCTCCAACTGGCGCTCCCGGCGCTCGCTCGACGAGGAGCTGCGCAAGCAGGGCGTCGTCGGCATCAGCGGCATCGACACCCGCGCCCTCACCCGCCACCTGCGCGAGCGCGGCGCCATGCGCGTCGGCATCTTCTCCGGCAACGCGCTGCCCGACGACGGCACGATGCTCGCCGAGGTGCGCCAGGCGCCCGAGATGAAGGGCGCGAACCTCGCCGCCGAGGTCGCCACCAAGGAGGCGTACGTCGTCCCCGCGATCGGTGAGAAGAAGTTCACCGTCGCCGCCGTCGACCTCGGCATCAAGGGCATGACCCCGCACCGGATGGCCGAGCGCGGCATCGAGGTGCACGTGCTGCCCGCGACGGCCACGGCCGAGGACATCTACGCGGTCCGGCCCGACGGCGTTTTCTTCTCCAACGGCCCGGGCGACCCGGCCACCGCCGACGGCCCCGTCGCGGTCATGCGGGAGGTCCTCTCCCGCAAGACCCCGCTGTTCGGCATCTGCTTCGGCAACCAGATCCTCGGCCGCGCCCTCGGCTTCGGCACCTACAAGCTGAAGTACGGCCACCGAGGCATCAACCAGCCGGTGCAGGACCGTACGACCGGCAAGGTCGAGGTCACCGCGCACAACCACGGATTCGCCGTCGACGCCCCGCTCGACAAGGTCTCCGACACCCCCTTCGGCCGCGCCGAGGTCTCCCACGTCTGCCTGAACGACCAGGTCGTCGAGGGTCTGCACCTCCTCGACCAGCCGGCGTTCAGCGTCCAGTACCACCCCGAGGCAGCGGCGGGCCCGCACGACGCGGCCTACCTGTTCGACCGCTTCGTAGAGCTCATGTCAGAAAAGGGAGCCCAGCGTGCCTAAGCGCACCGATATCCAGTCCGTCCTGGTCATCGGTTCCGGACCGATCGTCATCGGCCAGGCCGCCGAGTTCGACTACTCGGGCACCCAGGCCTGCCGCATCCTGCGCGCCGAGGGCCTGCGGGTCATCCTCGTGAACTCCAACCCGGCCACGATCATGACCGACCCGGAGATCGCCGACGCCACGTACGTCGAGCCGATCACCCCCGAGTTCGTCGAGAAGATCATCGCCAAGGAGCGCCCCGACGCGCTCCTGCCCACCCTCGGTGGCCAGACCGCGCTCAACACCGCGATCTCCATGCACGAGAACGGCGTCCTCGAGAAGTACGGCGTCGAGCTCATCGGCGCCAACGTCGAGGCCATCAACAAGGGCGAGGACCGCGACCTCTTCAAGGGCGTCGTCGAGGCCGTCAACGCCAAGATCGGCCACGGCGAGTCCGCCCGCTCGGTCATCTGCCACACCATGGACGACGTCATCAAGGGCGTCGACACGCTCGGCGGCTACCCCGTCGTCGTCCGCCCCTCGTTCACGATGGGCGGCGCGGGCTCCGGCTTCGCGCACGACGAGGAGGAGCTGCGCCGCATCGCCGGCCAGGGCCTGACCCTGTCTCCCACCACCGAGGTGCTCCTGGAGGAGTCCATCCTCGGCTGGAAGGAGTACGAGCTCGAGCTGATGCGCGACAAGAACGACAACGTCGTGGTCGTCTGCTCCATCGAGAACTTCGACCCGATGGGCGTCCACACGGGTGACTCGATCACCGTCGCCCCGGCGATGACGCTCACCGACCGCGAGTACCAGCGGCTGCGCGACATCGGCATCGCGATCATCCGCGAGGTCGGCGTCGACACCGGCGGCTGCAACATCCAGTTCGCGATCGACCCGGTCGACGGCCGGATCATCGTCATCGAGATGAACCCGCGCGTCTCCCGCTCCTCGGCGCTCGCGTCGAAGGCCACGGGCTTCCCGATCGCGAAGATCGCCGCCAAGCTGGCCGTCGGCTACACGCTCGACGAGATCCCGAACGACATCACCGAGAAGACGCCGGCCTCCTTCGAGCCGACGCTCGACTACGTGGTCGTCAAGGCCCCGCGGTTCGCCTTCGAGAAGTTCCCGTCCGCCGACTCCACCCTCACCACCACCATGAAGTCGGTGGGCGAGGCCATGGCGATCGGCCGCAACTTCACCGAGGCGCTCCAGAAGGCGCTGCGCTCCCTGGAGAAGAAGGGCAGCCAGTTCACCTTCGTCGGCGAGCCCGGTGACAAGACCGCGCTCCTCGAAGAGGCCGTCCGCCCGACCGACGGCCGCATCAACACCGTCATGCAGGCCATCCGCGCCGGCGCCACCCAGGAAGAGGTCTTCGAGTACACGAAGATCGACCCCTGGTTCGTCGACCAGCTCTTCCTCATCAAGGAGCTCGCCGACGAGGTGGCCGCCGCCGAGCGCCTCGACGTCGACCTGATCGCCGAGGCCAAGCGGCACGGCTTCTCCGACGCCCAGATCGCCGAGATCCGCGGCCTGCGCGAGGACGTCGTCCGCGAGGTGCGCCACGCGCTCGGGGTCCGCCCGGTCTACAAGACGGTCGACACCTGCGCCGCCGAGTTCGCCGCGAAGACCCCGTACTTCTACTCGTCGTACGACGAGGAGAGCGAGGTCGCGCCGCGCACCAAGCCCGCAGTGATCATCCTGGGCTCCGGCCCGAACCGCATCGGCCAGGGCATCGAGTTCGACTACTCCTGCGTCCACGCCTCCTTCGCTCTGAGCGAGGCCGGCTACGAGACCGTGATGGTCAACTGCAACCCGGAGACCGTGTCCACGGACTACGACACCTCCGACCGCCTGTACTTCGAGCCGCTGACGCTCGAGGACGTCCTGGAGATCGTCCACGCGGAGTCCCTCGCGGGCCCGATCGCGGGCGTCGTCGTCCAGCTCGGCGGCCAGACCCCGCTGGGCCTGTCGCAGGCGCTCAAGGACAACGGCGTACCGGTCGTGGGCACTTCGCCCGAGGCCATCCACGCCGCCGAGGACCGCGGCGCCTTCGGCCGCGTCCTCGCCGAGGCCGGACTGCCCGCGCCCAAGCACGGCACGGCGACCACCTTCTCCGAGGCCAAGGCCATCGCCGACGAGATCGGCTACCCGGTCCTCGTCCGCCCGTCGTACGTCCTCGGCGGCCGCGGCATGGAGATCGTGTACGACGAGGCCCGCCTCGCCTCGTACATCGAGGAGTCCACGGAGATCTCCCCGTCCCGCCCCGTGCTCGTCGACCGCTTCCTCGACGACGCGATCGAGATCGACGTGGACGCGCTCTACGACGGTCACGAGCTCTACCTCGGCGGCGTCATGGAGCACATCGAGGAGGCCGGCATCCACTCCGGCGACTCGGCGTGCGCCCTGCCCCCGATCACCCTGGGCGGCTTCGACATCAAGCGCCTGCGTGCCTCGACCGAGGCCATCGCCAAGGGCGTCGGCGTCCGCGGCCTGATCAACATCCAGTTCGCCATGGCCGGCGACATCCTGTACGTCCTCGAGGCCAACCCCCGTGCCTCGCGCACCGTCCCCTTCACCTCGAAGGCGACCGCGGTGCCGCTCGCCAAGGCCGCCGCGCGCATCTCGCTCGGCGCGACCGTGGCCGAGCTGCGCGCGGAGGGCCTGCTCCCGAAGACCGGCGACGGCGGCACGCTGCCGCTGGACGCGCCGATCTCCGTCAAGGAGGCCGTGATGCCGTGGAGCCGCTTCCGCGACATCCAGGGCCGCGGTGTGGACACCGTCCTCGGCCCGGAGATGCGCTCCACCGGCGAGGTCATGGGCATCGACTCGGTCTTCGGCACGGCGTACGCCAAGTCGCAGGCCGGTGCGTACGGCCCGCTGCCGACGAAGGGCCGCGCGTTCATCTCGGTCGCCAACCGGGACAAGCGCACGATGATCTTCCCGGCGCGCGAGCTCGTCGCCCACGGCTTCGAACTGCTCGCCACGTCCGGCACCGCCGAGGTGCTGCGCCGCAACGGCATCAACGCCACGGTCGTGCGCAAGCTCAGCGAGGGCGAGGGCCCGAACGGCGAGAAGACCATCGTCCAGCTCATCCACGACGGCCAGGTCGACCTCATCGTCAACACCCCGTACGGCACGGGCGGCCGCCTCGACGGCTACGAGATCCGTACGGCGGCGGTGGCGCGCAGCGTCCCGTGCCTGACCACGGTGCAGGCCCTCGCGGCCGCCGTACAGGGCATCGACGCCCTCAACCACGGTGACGTGGGCGTCCGCTCACTCCAGGAACACGCGGAACACCTGACCGCGGCCCGCGACTAGCAGCCCACAGAGGGGGACATCGGAAACGGTGTCCCCCTCCGTGTGAGGACACCCACGATGTACAAACTCTTCTTCAACCTCGTCTTCAAGCGCATGGACCCGGAGCAGGCCCACTACCTGGCCTTCCGCTGGATCCGCCTCGCCGCCCGCGTCCCGGTGCTCCGCACGTTCGTCGCCGCCGTCCTCGCGCCCCGCCACGAAGAGCTGCGCACGGAGGCCCTCGGCCTGCGGATGCACGGCCCCTTCGGGCTCGCCGCGGGCTTCGACAAGAACGCCGTCGCGATCGACGGCATGACGATGCTCGGCTTCGACCACATCGAGATCGGCACCGTCACGGGCGAGCCGCAGCCCGGCAACCCCAAGAAGCGCCTGTTCCGCCTGGTGCCGGACCGCGCGCTGATCAACCGCATGGGCTTCAACAACGAGGGCTCCGCGGCCGTGGCGGAGCGCCTGGCGGCCCGCAGGCCCGCCTTCAGGGCCACGGTCGGCGTGAACATCGGCAAGACCAAGGTCGTGCCCGAGGAGGAGGCGGCCGGCGACTACGTGAAGTCGACCGAGCGGCTCGCCGCCCACGCCGACTACCTGGTTGTGAACGTCTCCTCGCCGAACACGCCCGGCCTGCGCAACCTCCAGGCCACCGAGGCGCTGCGCCCGCTCCTGACCGCCGTGCGCGAGGCCGCCGACCGCACCGTCACCTCGCGCCGTGTTCCCCTCCTGGTGAAGATCGCTCCCGACCTCGCCGACGAGGACGTCGACGCCGTCGCCGACCTGGCGGTGGAGCTCGGTCTCGACGGGATCATCGCCACGAACACCACCATCGCGCGCGACGGCCTCGGTCTGACCTCCGACCCGTCCCTCGTGAAGGAGACCGGCGGCCTGTCCGGCGCGCCCCTCAAGGCACGCTCCCTGGAGGTCCTCAGGCGCCTCTACGCGCGCGTGGGGGACCGGATCACCCTGGTGGGCGTCGGCGGCATCGAGAACGCCGAGGACGCCTGGCAGCGCATTCTCGCCGGTGCCACCCTCGTCCAGGGCTACAGCGCCTTCATCTACGAGGGTCCGTTTTATGCTCGCGCCATCCACAAGGGCCTCGCCGCCCGCCTGAACGCCTCGCCGTACGCCACCCTCGCCGACGCCGTCGGCGCCGACGTGAAGAAGGCCCACGCATGACGGTTCTCGAACCCTTCGGCGCCCGCCTGCGCCGCGCCATGGACGAGCGCGGCCCCCTGTGCGTGGGCATCGACCCGCACGCGGCACTCCTGTCGGCCTGGGGCCTGAACGACGACATCGACGGCCTGGAGCGCTTCACGCGGATCTCGGTCGAGGCGCTCGCCGACACCGTCGCCGTCGTCAAGCCGCAGTCGGCGTTCTTCGAGCGCTTCGGCTCGCGCGGCGTCGCCGTCCTGGAGCGCGCCGTCGCGGACCTGCGCGCCGCCGGCACGCTGGTCGTCATGGACGCCAAGCGCGGCGACATCGGCTCCACCATGGCCGCGTACGCGGAGACCTTCCTGCACAAGGACTCCCCGCTCTTCTCGGACGCCCTCACCGTCTCGCCGTACCTCGGCTACGGGTCCCTGAAGCCGGCCGTCGACCTGGCCCGCGAGTCCGGCGCCGGGCTCTTCGTCCTCGCCCTGACCTCCAACCCGGAGGGCGGCGAGGTCCAGCACGCCGTACGCGCCGACGGGCGCAACGTGGGCGCGACGATGCTCGCCCACCTCTCCGAGGAGAACGCGGGCGAGACGCCCATGGGCTCCTTCGGAGCGGTCGTCGGCGCGACGCTCGGGGACCTGTCCTCGTACGACCTGGACATCAATGGTCCGCTCCTCGCCCCGGGCATCGGGGCTCAGGGCGCGACCGCGGCGGACCTGCCGGTCGTCTTCGGCGCGGCCGCGCGCAACGTCGTCCCGAACGTCAGCCGCGCCGTCCTGAAGGCGGGCCCCTCGGTCGCCGCCCTGCGCGACGCGTCGGTCCGCTTCGCCGACGAGGTCCGTGCGGCGGTCGTCGCCGCCTGACCCGGTCCGAACGCCCGAAGGCCCCCGCACGCGTGTGCGGGGGCCTTCTGCGTGCCCGTGAGACATCCGGAATGCGGGCACCACGTCACGGATTCGCAGCTGTTCTTGTCACCGAGGGGGGCCGGGAGGCGCTGCCGAGGTGCGAAAACGGTCTTCGCGGGGGCCTTCGGGAGCCTCCTTGACCATTCCGTGATGTTTCAGCGAGGCCTCGGGGAGGGGTTCGTATCCGGATCCGGGCAGAAATCCGGGGTCATATGTCTGTAATGTCTGGCTCGACGGAGGCTGACCAGGACTTTTCGTCTGTTCTCGCTGACTCAGGCGGTCCTGGCCGCTAGTCTCCGTCGAGTGGGGGCACCTCCCTCGCTCTCAAGGCAGTGGGGGAGAAACGGGCGAGCGTTTTGCTCGTTGCTCCCCAGGTGAGGGGCGACTAGGTTCCTCACCGGTCCGTATCCGACAGTTCGACATCCGAGGTGACGTAGGCGTGGCTCTTCCGCCCCTTACCCCTGAACAGCGCGCAGCCGCGCTCGAAAAGGCCGCCGCGGCTCGCCGGGAGCGGGCCGAGGTCAAGAATCGACTCAAGCACTCCGGCGCCTCGTTGCACGAGGTCATCAAGCAGGGTCAGGAGAACGACGTCATCGGCAAGATGAAGGTCTCCGCCCTCCTTGAGTCCCTCCCGGGCGTGGGCAAGGTCCGCGCCAAGCAGATCATGGAGCGGCTCGGAATTTCCGAGAGCCGCCGCGTGCGCGGACTCGGTTCCAACCAGATCGCGTCCCTGGAGCGCGAGTTCGGCAGCACCGGCGCCTAGTCCTCCGTGCCCGGACCGACTGGTCCGGGCATGCGGGGATAGCTGGAATAATCGCTGCATGAGTGAACGTCCGCGGCTGACCGTGCTCTCCGGCCCCTCCGGGGTCGGCAAGAGCACGGTCGTCGCTCATATGCGCAAGGAACACCCCGAGGTCTGGCTGTCGGTTTCGGCCACCACCCGAAAGCCGCGCCCCGGCGAGAAGCACGGTGTCCACTACTTCTTCGTCACCGACGAGGAAATGGACAAGCTGATCGCCAATGGCGAGCTGCTGGAGTGGGCCGAGTTCGCGGGCAACCGGTACGGGACCCCGCGCCGGGCCGTCCTGGACCGTCTCGAGTCGGGCGAACCCGTCCTCCTCGAGATCGATCTCCAGGGCGCCAGACTCGTCCGCGAGTCGATGCCGGAGGCCCAGCTGGTCTTCCTCGCCCCGCCGAGCTGGGAGGAGCTGGTCCGCCGGCTCACCGGCCGGGGGACCGAGGCTCCCGAGGTGATCGAGCGCAGACTCGCCGCCGCCAAGGTCGAGCTCGCAGCCGAAGCGGAGTTCGATACGACCCTGGTCAACACCTCCGTCGAAGACGTGGCCCGTGAGCTGCTAGCCTTGATGAGAGTTGTTTGATCTTCGATCTATTTGTGATCTCGAATTCCGCCGGGGCAATCCCGCGTTTCCTTGATCACATGTGATCTTCAATCCCATCGGAAGGCAGAGAGTGTCCTCTTCCATTACCGCGCCCGAGGGCATCATCAACCCGCCGATTGATGAGCTGCTCGAGGCGACCGACTCGAAGTACAGCCTCGTGATCTACGCCGCCAAGCGCGCGCGTCAGATCAACGCGTACTACTCGCAGCTCGGTGAGGGCCTGCTCGAGTACGTCGGCCCGCTGGTGGACACCCACGTCCACGAGAAGCCGCTCTCGATCGCGCTCCGCGAGATCAACGCGGGCCTGCTGACGTCCGAGGCCATCGAGGGCCCGGCTCAGTAAGCAATCAGTTTTTCTTGGCCACAGGCCCGGCAGCGCGACTGTCGGGCCTGTGGTGTGTCATGGAGTCGTGCGTCTCCGAGGGGAGTCGTACGTTCCCGAGTGCGGGAATCCGAGTGCGGGGAGGCACGGACCGTGGACAAGCCCAAGGTCGTTCTGGGGGTCAGTGGCGGGATCGCCGCCTACAAGGCGTGCGAGCTCCTGCGCCGGCTGACCGAGTCGGGACACGACGTACGCGTCGTGCCGACGGACTCCGCCCTGCACTTCGTGGGGGAGGCGACCTGGTCGGCGCTGTCCGGCAACCCCGTCTCGACCGAGGTCTGGGAGTCCGTCCACGAGGTCCCGCACGTGCGCATCGGCCAGCACGCCGACCTGGTCATCGTCGCGCCCGCGACGGCCGACATGCTCGCCAAGGCCGCGCACGGCCTCGCCGACGACCTCCTCACGAACACGCTTCTGACCGCCCGCTGTCCGGTCGTCTTCGCCCCCGCCATGCACACGGAGATGTGGGAGCACCCGGCGACGAGGGAGAACGTGGCCACGCTCCGCCGCCGCGGCGCCCTCGTCATCGAGCCCGCCGTCGGCCGCCTCACCGGCGTCGACACGGGCAAGGGCCGCTTCCCCGACCCGGTGGAGATCTTCGAATTCGCCCGTCGCGTGCTCGCGCGGGGAGATCTGGCGACCACCCAGGACCTCGCCGGACGGCACGTCGTCATCAGTGCGGGCGGCACCCGGGAGCCCCTCGACCCGGTCCGCTTCCTCGGCAACCGCTCCTCGGGCAAGCAGGGGTACGCCCTCGCCCGCACGGCGGTCGCCCGCGGCGCCCGCGTCACCCTCCTCGCGGCGAACGCGACGCTGCCCGACCCGGCCGGCGTCGAGGTCGTCCACGTAGGGACGGCGGTAGAGCTGCGCGAGGCCGTCCTCGAGGCGGCGCCGGAGGCGGACGTGGTGGTCATGGCGGCAGCCGTGGCCGACTTCCGCCCCGAGACGTACGCCACAGGGAAGATCAAGAAGAAGGACGGGCAGGAGCCGGAGCCCATCGCCCTGGTCCGTAACCCGGACATCCTCGCCGAGCTCTCGGCGGACCGGCCGCGTCCCGGACAGATCGTCGTCGGCTTCGCCGCGGAGACGGACGACGTCCTCGCCAACGGCCGCAAGAAACTGGCCCGCAAGGGCTGTGACCTGCTCGTGGTCAACGAGGTGGGGGAGCGCAAGACCTTCGGCGCCGAGGAGAACGAGGCCGTTCTGCTCGGCGCGGACGGCAGCGAGGCCCCGGTCCCGTACGGTCCGAAGGAAGTGCTCTCCGACACGATCTGGGACGCGGTCGGCCGGTTGCTGCCCATCGGCGACGCGCGGGCCGTGGAGCGGATCTACGACGGCGAGTGAAGGCCGCTTTCGCTCCAGCGGAGGCCCTGAACCGCATGATGCCCTTACAATTCGGACACGTTCGCCTCTTCCTAAGAGCGATCGTCGTACCGCAGAATGCAGTGCCGCTGGTCACAGCGCTCCCAAGTGGCGAGACGCGTGGTCCGACGGCCGAGAGTGACCGATAAACTGGTCACGGACGACGCCGGGCGCAGCCCCCGGCCGTCCGCAAATGATCAGCCAGCAGCCGCTGCAACCACAGGGAGCGTTGTGTCCCGTCGCCTGTTCACCTCGGAGTCCGTGACCGAGGGTCACCCCGACAAGATCGCTGACCAGATCAGCGACACCATTCTTGACGCGCTTCTGCGAGAGGACCCGACCTCCCGGGTCGCCGTGGAGACGCTCATCACCACGGGCCTCGTGCACGTCGCCGGTGAAGTCACGACCAAGGCGTACGCGCCGATCGCGCAGCTCGTGCGCGAGAAGATCCTCGAGATCGGCTACGACTCCTCGAAGAAGGGCTTCGACGGCGCCTCCTGCGGCGTGTCGGTGTCCATCGGCTCGCAGTCCCCCGACATCGCCCAGGGCGTCGACACGGCGTACGAGTCGCGTGTCGAGGGTGACGAGGACGAGCTGGACAAGCAGGGCGCGGGCGACCAGGGCCTGATGTTCGGCTACGCGTGCGACGAGACACCCGAGCTGATGCCGCTCCCGATCCACCTGGCGCACCGCCTCTCGCGGCGCCTGTCCGAGGTTCGCAAGAACGGGACGATCCCGTACCTGCGCCCCGACGGCAAGACCCAGGTCACCATCGAGTACGACGGCGACAAGGCCGTCCGCCTCGACACGGTCGTGGTCTCCTCCCAGCACGCGTCGGACATCGACCTCGAGTCGCTGCTCGCCCCCGACATCCGCGAGTTCGTCGTGGAGCACGTCCTGGGCCAGCTCATCGAGGACGGCATCAAGCTGGACACCGAGGGCTACCGCCTTCTGGTGAACCCGACCGGCCGCTTCGAGATCGGCGGCCCGATGGGCGACGCCGGCCTCACCGGTCGCAAGATCATCATCGACACGTACGGCGGCATGGCCCGCCACGGTGGCGGCGCCTTCTCCGGCAAGGACCCGTCCAAGGTCGACCGCTCGGCCGCCTACGCGATGCGCTGGGTCGCCAAGAACGTCGTCGCGGCCGGCCTCGCCACCCGCTGCGAGGTCCAGGTCGCGTACGCGATCGGCAAGGCCGAGCCGGTGGGCCTCTTCGTCGAGACGTTCGGCACGGCCGCGGTGGACACGGACAAGATCGAGCACGCGATCGGCGAGGTCTTCGACCTCCGTCCCGCCGCGATCATCCGTGACCTCGACCTGCTCCGCCCGATCTACTCGCAGACCGCCGCGTACGGCCACTTCGGCCGCGAGCTTCCCGACTTCACGTGGGAGCGCACGGACCGCGTGGACGCGCTGCGCACGGCCGCGGGCCTCTGAGCGGGACCCCTGCGGCGGACGACGCCTGTACGTGCACGGCCCCGGACCGGTTCGGTCCGGGGCCGTGGCGCGTCCTCGCCCCCGTCGCGGCGGCCGCTGTCAGTGCGGTCTGGTAGGAATTTGGCTGTGAGCAGCGAGAACGGGCAGGGCGACGGCGGTGGTGAGGGTGCGCCGCCCGAGCAGCTTGCGCTGATTCGGGAGAGTGTGCGGCAGGCCAAGGTGCCGCGGGCCAAACCGCGTACGTGGCGGGGGGCCGCGCTCGCCAAGGAGCTGCCCGTGGCCCGCGTGCTCGTCGACAAGGGCGTGCTGCATCTCGACCGGTACTTCGACTACGCGGTGCCCGAGGAGCTCGACGCCGACGCGCAGCCGGGGGTGCGGGTGCGGGTGCGGTTCGGCGCCGGGAAGCACTCCGTGCGGGACGGGCGCCGCGAGGGGGGCGGGCTGATCGACGGGTTCGTCGTCGCGCGGGTCGCCGAGTCCGGGTACCAGGGCCCGCTGGCCGCCCTCGCGCAGGTCGTGTCGCCCGAGCCCGTGCTCGGAAAGGAGCTGCTCGGCCTCGCCCGCGCCGTCGCCGACCGGTACGCGGGAAGCCTCGCCGACGTGCTCCAGTTGGCCGTCCCGCCGCGGAACGCGCGCGCCGAGAAGAAGCCGTCGCCCGAGCCGCTGCCGCCTCCGCCGGCGCCGGACGCGGGGAGCTGGCGGCGGTACGAGCGCGGGCCGGGCTTCCTGGACGCTCTCGCGTCCGGTGGCGCGCCCCGGGCCGTGTGGAACGCGCTGCCCGGACCCGAATGGGCCGACGAAGTGGCGCGTGCCGTCGCAGCGACCCTCTCCTCCGGGCGCGGGGCCCTGGTCGTGGTGCCCGACGGGCGGGCGGTCGCGCGGGTCGACGCCGCGCTGAGCACCGTACTCGGCGAGGGGCGGCATGCCGTGCTGACCGCCGACGCGGGTCCCGAGAAGCGGTATCGCGAGTGGCTCGGGGTGCGGCGCGGGTCGGTGCAGGCGGTCGTGGGGACGCGGGCCGCGATGTTCGCCCCCGTGCGGGACCTGGGGCTCGTGGTCATATGGGACGACGGGGACTCCAGCCACGCGGAGCCGCATGCTCCGCAGCCGCACGCCCGCGATGTGCTGCTGCTGCGGGCCGCGCACGACAAATGCGCCTTCTTGCTGGGGAGTTGGAGCTGCACGGTCGAGGCGGCGCAGCTCGTCGAGAGCGGTTGGGCCGCGCCCCTCATCGCCGGTCGGGAGCAAGTACGGGGCGCCGCACCCCTCGTACGGACCGTGGGGGACGGGGACCTCGCGCGCGACGAGGCGGCGCGGGCCGCGCGACTGCCGACGCTCGCGTGGCAGATGGTGCGGGAAGGGCTGAAGAGCGGTCCGGTTCTGGTGCAGGTGCCGCGGCGCGGATACGTGCCGCGGCTCGCGTGCGAGCGGTGCCGCGAGCCCGCACGCTGCCGCCACTGCGCCGGGCCCCTGGAGGCGAGCGAGGGGACCGCCGCCCTCAAGTGCCGCTGGTGCGGGCACGAGGAGAGCGCCTGGCGGTGTCAGGAGTGCGGGGGGCTCCGGCTGCGGGCGCAGGTCGTGGGGGCGCGCAGGACGGCGGAGGAGCTGGGGCGGGCGTTTCCGGCGGTGCCGGTGCGCACGTCCGGGCGGGAGCAGGTTCTCGATACGGTGCCGGGGGCGCCGGCCCTGGTGGTGAGTACGCCGGGCGCGGAGCCGGTGGCCGAAGGCGGGTACGCGGCCGCGCTGTTGCTCGACGGCTGGGCGATGCTGGGCCGCCCCGACCTGCGGGCGGGGGAGGACGCGCTGCGGCGCTGGATCGGGGCGGCCTCGCTGGTCAGACCGCAGGGGGCGGGCGGCACGGTGGTGATCGTGGCCGAGCCGACGCTGCGTCCCGTGCAGGCGCTGGTGCGGTGGGACCCGGTGGGGCACGCCGTGCGCGAGCTCTCCGAGCGGGCCGAGCTCGGCTTTCCCCCGGTGTCCCGGATGGCGGCGGTGTCGGGTGTGCCCGAGGCGCTCGCCGGGTTCCTTGCGGCGGTGGAACTGCCGGATGACGCCGAGGTGTTGGGCCCTGTCCCGGTGCCGGACGCGGCTCCGGGACCGTCACGCCGTCCCGGTGCGCCGCCGCCGGGGGAGCACTGGGAGCGCGTCCTGGTCAGGGTCCCGCCCGGCAGCGGCGCGGCACTCGCGTCGGCGCTGAAGCACGCTCAGGCGGCCCGGATGGCCAGGGGTGGCACGGAGCCGGTACGGGTGCGGGTGGATCCGCCGGACATCGGCTGAGGCGTTGGACGTGGCGCGGAGGCGCAGCCGGAGCGTCCCGTGGCATTCGGTCTCTCCGCGCGCTGCCCCGACCTGAAACAACGCGGTGCGTCCCAACACGCCTCTGCCTCCCCGTACCTGACGATGTGCAGGGAGGCAGTCAGCAGGCGAGGTCAGCCGTTGCGCGGGCCGGGGAAGGCCGTCGGGCGCGGGTCCTCGCGGAGCACCGGGCTGCCCGCGGTCGGCTGCGTGGGCATGGAGCGGGCGGCGGGTACGGACGGGATCGTCGCCGTCCCGATGGGGACGGGGGGCCGCGTCCCCGCCGTCTCCGTGGCGCGCTCGGCCTCGGCCGCCGCCTGTGCCGCGGCCCTGCGGGCCCCGTACCGGCGGTGCACGGCCTGCTTAGTCACCCCGAGCGCGGAGCCCACGGCGTCCCACGAGAAGCCCAGTGAGCGGTCGAAGTCGACGGCCGCGGTCACCAGGGTCTCGACGCTGTCGCGCAGTTCCTGGGCCAGACGGACGGTCGGGGCGGGAGCGCGCCCGTAGACGACGAAGCCCGCGGAGGGGCCGGAGCGGCGCGGACGGTAGACGTTGCCGAGCTGGGCGCTGAGGGTACGCAGTGCGTCCACCTGCCGGCGGACCCGCTCGATGTCCCGTACCAGGAGGTGCAGGCTGGCCCGTGCCTGGGCGTCGTGGGTTGCGTGGTCGGCCATGAACAAGCCTCTCGAACCGGCGTTGAAACGGATCGGGCCGCATCTGGGGCCCTTGGTTGGTCAACTCTTCCTTGACCAACGCGCCAGTTGGTGAGGGGTCACGCTGGAGGGGCGTATGCGCATATGCGCAGGGCGCGCGTCCATGCGTACGCCCCCAGGGGTGGGCGGCCACGAATACGGGGAGGAACGGGCCCGTGGAACGGCCATAGACTGGTGTGCTGCCCGTCAAGTCCCTGCCCCGAGAGGCCGAAAGACACCTATGAAGCTCGTCTTCGCAGGCACCCCCGAGGTCGCCGTTCCCGCTCTGGACGCCCTGATCGCCTCCGACCGCCACGAGGTCGCCGCGGTCGTCACCCGGCCGGACGCTCCCGCGGGCCGCGGCCGCAGGCTCGTCGCCAGTCCGGTCGCCGAGCGCGCGGAGGAGGCGGGGATCGAGGTCCTCAAGCCGGTGAAGCCGCGCGACGAGGCATTCCTGGCCCGGCTGCGCGAGATCGCGCCCGACTGCTGCCCCGTCGTCGCCTACGGCGCGTTGCTGCCGAAGGTCGCCCTCGACGTCCCCGCCCGCGGCTGGGTCAACCTGCACTTCTCGCTGCTGCCCGCCTGGCGCGGCGCCGCCCCCGTACAGCACGCGATCATGGCCGGTGACGAGATCACCGGAGCGTCCACGTTCCTGATCGAGGAAGGGCTCGACTCCGGGCCCGTCTACGGGACGGTGACGGAGATGGTGCGGCCCACCGACACCAGCGGCGACCTGCTCACCCGGCTGGCCTTCGCCGGCGCCGGACTGCTCTCCGCGACCATGGACGGCATCGAGGACGGCGCCCTGAAGGCTGTGGCGCAGCCCGTCGACGGCATCACGGTCGCCCCGAAGATCACCGTCGAGAACGCGCACGTGGACTGGACGGCGCCCGCCCTGCGGGTCGACCGCGTCATCCGTGGCTGCACGCCCGCGCCCGGCGCCTGGACCGTCTTCCGCGACGAGCGCCTCAAGCTCATCCAGGCCGTCCCCGTGCCGGTCCGCACCGAGCTCGCGCCCGGCGAGCTCGCCGTCGGCAAGAAGAACCTGTACGTCGGGACCGGCTCTTACGCGGTGGAGCTGCTGTGGGTGCAGGCTCAGGGAAAGAAGCCGATGGCCGCGGCCGACTGGGCGCGCGGGGTGCGGATCGCCCCGGGCGAGCGCCTGGGCGGGACCGACGTAGGCTGAACGGGTTCGAGCCGATACCAGCAGCGGAGCACCTTTGAACGACCAGTCCGGCCGGCGACCCCAGAAGTCGGGTAAGCCCGGCACCCCAGGGAAGCAGGGAAAGCCGTACCGCCGCCCTCAGAAGGACCCGGTCCGCTACCTCGCCTTCGAGGCGCTGCGGGCCGTGGACGAGCGCGATGCGTATGCGAACCTCGTGCTCCCGCCGCTGCTGCGCAAGGCCCGCGAGAAGGGCGACTTCGACGCCCGTGACGCCGCGCTCGCCACGGAACTGGTCTACGGGACGCTCCGCCGGCAGGGCACGTACGACGCGATCGTCGCCGCCTGTATCGACCGGCCGCTGCGGGAGGTGGACCCGCCCGTTCTCGACGTGCTGAACATGGGCGTCCACCAGCTGCTCGGCACCCGGATCCCCACGCACGCCGCCGTGTCGGCCTCCGTGGAGCTGGCGCGGGTCGTGCTCGGTGACGGGCGCGCCAAGTTCGTGAACGCCGTGCTCCGCAAGGTCGCGCAGGACGACCTCGACGGCTGGGTGGAGAAGGTCGCGCCCCCGTACGACGAGGACGCCGAGGACCATCTCGCCGTGGTGCATTCGCATCCGCGATGGATCGTGTCGGCGCTGTGGGACTCGCTCGGCGGGGGCCGCGCGGGCATCGAGGACCTGCTGGAGGCCGACAACGAACGGCCCGAGGTCACGCTGGTGGCGCGGCCGGGCCGGACGACGGCGGACGTCGTCCTGGACGAGGTCGGCGAGGAGTCGGCGCTGCCGGGGCGCTGGTCGCCGTACGCCGTGCGGCTCACCGAAGGCGGTGAGCCCGGCTCGCTCGACCCCGTGCGCACCGGCCGGGCCGGTGTCCAGGACGAGGGCAGCCAGCTCGTGGCGATCGCCCTCGCGAACGCGCCCCTGGAGGGCCGCGACGAGAAGTGGCTCGACGGCTGCGCAGGACCCGGCGGCAAGGCGGCCATGCTCGCGGGCCTCGCCTCCGAGCGGGGCGCCGCCCTGCTCGCTGCCGAGAAGCAGCCCCACCGCGCCCGCCTCGTGGCGAACGCGCTCGCGGGCAACCCCGGCCCGTACCAGGTCATCGCGGCCGACGGGACCCGTCCGCCGTGGGGGTCCGGCACCTTCGACCGCGTCCTCATGGATGTGCCGTGCACGGGTCTCGGCGCGCTGCGCCGCCGGCCCGAGGCGCGCTGGCGGCGGCGCCCCGAGGACCTGGAGGGCTTCGCGCCGCTCCAGCGCTCGCTGCTGACCACCGCCCTCGACTCCGTCCGGGTGGGCGGCGTCGTCGGCTACGCGACCTGCTCTCCGCACCTCGCCGAGACCCGCGCCGTCGTGGACGACGTCATGAAGCACCACCCCGGCGCGGAACTCATCGACGCGCGCCCTCTGCTGCCCGGTGTACCGGCGCTCGGGGACGGCCCCGACATCCAGCTCTGGCCGCATCTGCACGGCACGGACGCGATGTACCTGGCCCTGATCCGGCGCACCGCCTGATCCGGGCGGCACCGCTTGACCCGGACGGCACCCGCCTGACACGGACACGCGGCTGACCGCCGGTCCCGCGCGCCTTCAGGTGCCGGGGTCGGCGGCCTTTCCGGTCTCGCGGATCCGGGTCGCTCACCGTGGCACCGGGGCCCTTGCGCGGCATCCGGGGAGCGAGACAGGTCTGGACCGGGGGGAGCAACCGGCGCCGGGCATGGCAGTCTTGGGTCATGGCCGTGCAGATCAACCCCAGCATCCTGTCCGCGGACTTCGCCCGCCTTGCCGAGGAGGCAAAGGCCGTCGAGGGCGCCGACTGGCTCCATGTCGACGTCATGGACAACCACTTCGTCCCGAACCTGACCCTCGGGATGCCGGTCGTGGAGTCCCTGGCGCGGGCCACGGACATCCCGCTGGACTGCCATCTGATGATCGAGGACGCCGACCGCTGGGCCCCGCAGTACGTCGAGGCCGGCGCCGGCTCCGTCACCTTCCACGCGGAGGCCGCGGCCGCCCCCATCCGGCTGGCCCGCGAGATCCGCGCCAAGGGCGCCCGCGCCTCCATGGCGCTCAAGCCCGCGACCCCCATCGAACCGTACGAGGACCTGCTCCCCGAGCTGGACATGCTGCTGATCATGACCGTCGAGCCGGGTTTCGGCGGGCAGGCCTTCCTGGACCTCATGCTGCCGAAGATCCGCCGTACCCGGGAGCTGATCAGCAAGCACGGCCTCGAACTCTGGCTTCAGGTCGACGGCGGCGTCTCGGCCTCCACCATCGAGCGCTGTGCGGAGGCGGGAGCCGACGTCTTCGTCGCCGGCTCCGCCGTCTACGGCGCCGCCGACCCCGCCCAGGCGGTACGTGCATTGCGCACGCAGGCCGAGACGGTGTCGGCCGCCGCGGCCTGGGCATGCGGCCACTGAGCCACGGGAACGTGAACGCCGCCCATCAGGGCAGATCAAGTCCGCCACATCTGCAAGGATGAACGGCGAGTCCAGGTTGTGAACAGCAGTGAGGAGATCGCCGTGTCGGCACTGTCGCCGGGTCGCTCAGCGATGCGGATGGGACCCGCGGAGCTGGTGCAGGCGGCGGCCATGGCCCGCCGCTTCTATCTCGAGGGCAAATCCAAGATCCAGATCGCCGAGGAGTTCGGCGTGAGCCGCTTCAAGGTGGCCAGGGTCCTGGAGACCGCGCTCGAACGTGATCTCGTACGCATCGAGATCCGCGTACCGGCCGAGCTCGACGCGGAGCGCTCCGACGCGCTGCGCGCCCGCTACGGCCTGCGGCACGCCGTGGTGGTCGAGTCCCCGGCCGAGGCCGAGGAGTCGCCCGACCCCGAGAACCTCGGCGAGGTCGCGGCCGACCTCCTGGGCGAGCTGGTCTCCGAGGGCGACGTGCTCGGCCTGGCATGGGGCCGCTCGACCATCCACATGGCGGCCGCGCTCGACCGGCTGCCGCCCTGCACGGTCGTGCAGCTCACGGGCGTGTACGACGCCGGGACCGCCGAGCGCGGCTCCGTCGAGGCCGTGCGGCGCGCCGCCCAGGTCTCCGGCGGCGAGGCCCACCCGATCTACGCCCCGATGCTGCTGCCCGACCCGGCCACCGCGGCCGCGCTGCGCGGCCAGACGGGCATCGCCCGCGCCTTCGAGTACTTCGACAAGGTCACGGTCGCCTGCGTCTCCATCGGCTCCTGGGAGCCGGGCATCTCCACCGTCCACGACATGCTCAGCGACGAGGAGCGGGCCCACTACGCCTCGCTCGGCGTCGCCGCCGAGATGTCCGCGCACCTCTTCGACGCCGAGGGCCGCCGCGTCGGCCGTGACCTGGGCGAGCGGTGCATCACGGTCGAGGCGGACCGCCTGCGGCGCATACCGGAGGTCGTCGCCATCGCGGGCGGCCAGCGCAAGGCTTCCGCGATCGACGCGGTGCTGAGGTCGGGGCTCGTCACCAGCCTGGTCACGGACACGGCCGCCGCGGACTTCCTCCTCACGGCGGGCCCCACGCCCAAGCCGGCGCTGAACCGGGCCGACCCGGACGGCGTCTAGAGCCCCGGTCCTTCGCGCGGTCCTCACGTCGTGTGCCGCGCTCACCGGAGGCGGCTGTGGCAGCATCGGCGGCATGCTGCCGCGGCTTCTCACCCGCCTCCCCGCTCTCCTCCCGGGGGCGCTGCTCGTCGCCCTCGCCCTGCTGGTCACCGGGTGCTCCGCACAGGACACGCAACAGGACACACGGGCCGCCCCGGGCCGCTCCACGCCCGCCTGGGCACGGGGCATGGCCACGGTCCCCGAGTCCCGGCTGCCCGCGCAGGCCCGTACGACCCTCGGCCTCATCGACAAGGGCGGACCGTTCCCGTACGCCAAGGACGGTGCCGTCTTCGGGAACTTCGAGCGGGAGCTGCCCCGGCAGAGCCGCGGCTACTACCACGAGTACACCGTCCCCACCCCCGGCGAGCGGGACCGCGGCGCCCGGCGCATCGTCACGGGGCGGAGCCACGAGACGTACTACACCGATGACCACTACGAGTCGTTCAAGGCGGTGCTGAGATGACCGGAGGCCCTCCCGACAGGATCCGTGTCCTCGACCTCGAAGGCGTCAAGGACAAGGCCGGGTTCATGGACCGGTGCGTGCGCGACCTGGAACTGCCGGACTGGTTCGGCCGCAACTGGGACGCGCTGTTCGACGTCCTGACCGATGTCTCCTTCTGGCCCGACGGCAGCGACCAGTCGCTGCTCCTGTCCGTCGTGGGCTGGCGGGCCTACGCCAGTGCCCGGCCCGAGGACTGGGAGACCGCGCTCGACGTGTTCACGGACGCGGTCGAGCGCAGGCGTGGCCGGAGTCCGAGGCTCGTGATCGCCCTGACCCTTGGAGGTTCCGACCACGCCCCCTCCCGTGCGCCTGTGTAATCGTCCGTGGGCATGTGGTAGCGGCGGCATGGGACACTGAAGTACGTGCTTTTCCCCCACGGGCTGACCTGCCCGGGGGCCACCTCTGATCGACTGGGATGAGCAGCACGTGCGTTTCCTCAACGACATCCAGCCTGCGTACGACCTGACCTACGACGACGTCTTCATGGTGCCGAGCCGCAGCGCCGTGGGTTCCCGTCAGGCGGTCGACCTCGCGTCGCCCGACGGCACCGGCACCACGATTCCGCTGGTCGTCGCCAACATGACCGCGATCGCCGGGCGCCGCATGGCCGAGACCGTCGCCCGCCGCGGGGGCCTCGTCGTCATCCCGCAGGACATCCCGATCGAGGTGGTCACCGAGGTCATCTCCTGGGTGAAGACCCGCCACCTGGTCCTCGACACCCCCATCGTCCTCGGCCCGCACCAGACCGTCGCCGACGCGCTCGCGCTGCTGCCCAAGCGCGCGCACAACGCCGGTGTCGTCGTGGACGAGGAGCAGCGGCCCGTCGGCGTCGTCACGGACGCCGACCTGACCGGTGTCGACCGGTTCACGCAGCTGTCCGAGGTCATGTCCAAGGACCTGCTCCTGATCGACGCGGACATCGACCCGCGCGACGCCTTCAACAAGCTGGACCACGCCAACCGGCGCTACGCCCCCGCCGTGGGCGCGGACGGCCGCCTCGCGGGCATCCTGACCCGCACGGGCGCCCTGCGCGCGACCCTCTACACCCCGGCCACCGACGCGAACGGCAAGCTCCGTATCGCCGCCGCCGTCGGCATCAACGGCGACGTCGCGGGCAAGGCCAAGCAGCTCCTCGACGCCGGCGCGGACACCATCGTGGTCGACACCGCGCACGGCCACCAGGAGTCGATGATCTCCGCGATCAAGGCCGTCCGCGGCCTCGACCCCCAGGTGCCCATCGTCGCGGGCAACATCGTCGCCGCCGACGGCGTCAAGGACCTCGTCGAGGCCGGCGCCGACATCATCAAGGTCGGCGTGGGCCCCGGCGCCATGTGCACCACGCGCATGATGACCGGCGTCGGCCGGCCGCAGTTCTCCGCCGTCCTGGAGTGCGCCGCCGAGGCGAAGAAGTACGGCAAGCACGTGTGGGCCGACGGCGGTGTCCGTCACCCGCGCGACGTCGCCATGGCGCTCGCCGCCGGCGCGTCGAACGTCATGATCGGCTCCTGGTTCGCCGGCACGTACGAGTCCCCGGGCGACCTCCAGCACGACGCCCAGGGGCGCGCGTACAAGGAGTCCTTCGGCATGGCCTCGGCTCGCGCCGTCAGGAACCGGACCTCCGAAGAGTCCGCGTACGACCGTGCCCGCAAGGCGCTGTTCGAGGAGGGCATCTCCACCTCGCGCATGTTCCTCGACCCGCAGCGTCCGGGCGTCGAGGACCTGATCGACTCGGTCATCGCGGGCGTCCGCTCCTCCTGCACCTATGCGGGTGCCAACTCCCTCGCGGAGTTCGAGGAGAAGGCCGTCGTCGGCATCCAGTCCGCCGCCGGTTACGCGGAGGGCAAGCCGCTGCACGCCAGCTGGAGCTAGCCGCTCCGCAGGGTCCGGCCGCTCTCTGCCCGCGGGTGAGGTGTGGCCGGTCGCGCCCCCTCGGCGGAGCCGCACATCGACACTGCCCCGCGCCCCCTTTCGGGCGCGGGGCTTCGCCTTTTCCGGACGTTTCCCGGGAGCTGGAACGCAACGGACGAAACGGACTGCGCAACGTTCGTCCGCACCCGCACGCACCACGCAACGTTCATGCATGTATACGCAAGGTTGCTGCATTACAGCTGGGAAGAGAAACCCTTTAGAGTCGACCGCTGTACGTGGCGTGGCGGGGAGGCCTGCACGGCGGTTCCCCGGTCTGGAGTGGGCTGTCGATGCTTGCTGTTCTCGGCACGCGCCCACCTGACCGGCAGCGATGAAGGAGCCAGCCCGTGCTCGACCACGGCGCACCACCGCGCACCCGAACAACCGAGACCCCCACCCCGGGCCTCGGCTCCAGGCTGATGCGGCGCAAGCCGGTGGAAGCCCTGGTCGCGGAGGGTGGTCAGGGTGAAGGCGGCAGTCTGCGCCGCTCGCTCGGCATGTGGCAGCTGACCATGATCAGCATCGGCGCCACGCTCGGCACCGGCATCTTCGTGGTGCTCGGCGAGGCCGTCCCGAAGGCGGGTCCCGCGGTCACCCTGTCGTTCGTGATCGCCGGTCTCACGGCCCTCTTCTCGGCGCTCTCGTACGCGGAACTGGCCGGGACCATACCGGTCGCGGGATCCTCCTACTCGTATGCGTACGCAACGATGGGCGAGCTGATCGCCTGGATCTGCGGCTGGTGCCTGGTCCTCGAGTACGGCGTGTCGGTCGCGGCCGTCGCCGTCGGCTGGGGCGAGTACCTGAACGAGCTCCTGGACGGCACGATCGGCGTCACGATCCCCGACGCCCTGTCCGCGCCCCCCGGCGACGGCGGCATCTTCAACCTGCCGGCGCTGATCGTCGTACTCCTCGCGATGGCGTTCCTGCTCGGCGGCGCCCGTGAGTCCGCCCGCGCCAACACGATCATGGTCGCCGTCAAGATCGTGGCACTGCTGCTGTTCTGCGCCATCGGCATCAAGGGCTTCCAGTCCGGCAACTACGAGCACTTCATGCCGCTCGGCATGGCCGGAGTGAGTGCGGCCGGCGCGACGCTCTTCTTCTCGTACATCGGCTTCGACGCGGCCTCCACGGCCGGCGAGGAGGCCAAGAACCCGCAGCGCGATCTGCCGCGCGCCATCATGCTCTCCCTCGTGATCGTCACCGCGCTGTACGTCCTCGTGGCCGCCGTCGCCGTCGGCGCGCGCCCCTGGAAGCAGTTCAACGACTCCGAGGCCGCCCTGGCCGGGATCATGAAGGACGTCACCGGGCAGTCGTTCTGGGCGACGCTGCTCGCCGCCGGCGCCGTCATCGCCATCGCGTCCGTCGTGCTGACCGTGCTCTACGGCCAGACCCGCATCCTGTTCGCGATGTCCCGCGACGGCCTCGTGCCCAAGGTGTTCTCGAAGGTCCACCCGAAGACCGGCGCACCGCGCGCCAA
Organism: Streptomyces sp. NPDC107517; assembly: GCF_055582645.1. Lineage (NCBI taxonomy): Bacteria > Bacillati > Actinomycetota > Actinomycetes > Kitasatosporales > Streptomycetaceae > Streptomyces > Streptomyces sp. NPDC107517. The sequence goes on from NZ_JBVJPM010000005.1 coordinate 435,686, forward strand.
CACGGTGATCGTCTCGCTGTTCTGCGGTGTCCTCGCCGCCGCGATCCCGCTCGGCCAGCTCGCCGACGCGACCAGCATCGGCACGCTCTTCGCGTTCGCGCTGGTCAACATCGCGGTCGTGGTCCTGCGCCGCACGCGCCCCGACATGAAGCGCACCTTCCGCGTGCCGCTCTCGCCGGTCCTGCCGGTGCTCGGCTTCGGGTTCTGCGTCTGGATGATGGGCAGCCTGTCCACCGTCACCTGGGTGGTCTTCGGCGTGTGGATGGCCGTCGGCCTCGTGTTCTACTTCCTGTACGGGGCCCGTCGCTCCCGACTCGCCTCCGCGCCTGCCCAAGAGAAGTGAACCGCTCGCCTTGCTGAACGATCTCGACGAACGCATCGTGCACGCCCTCGCCGAGGACGCCCGCCGCTCCTACGCCGACATCGGCCAGCTCGTCGGCCTGTCCGCGCCCGCCGTCAAGCGGCGCGTGGACCGGCTGCGGGCCACCGGAGCCATCACGGGTTTCACGGTGAGGGTCGACCCGGCCGCGCTCGGCTGGGAGACCGAGGGGTTCATCGAGATGTACTGCCGCCGCAACACCTCGCCCGAGGCCATCAAGCGCGGCCTGGAGCGCTACCCCGAGGTCGCGTCCGCCTCCACCGTCACCGGTGACGCGGACGCGATCGTCCAGGTCTTCGCCTCGGACATGCGGCACTTCGAGCGGGTCCTGGAACGCATCGCGGGGGAGCCGTTCGTGGAGCGGACCAAGTCTGTGCTCGTCCTGTCGCCTCTGATGCGGCGCTACACGTCGGGCTCGCCCGCGTAGCGCCTCGCTGGGTGGGACACGCCGTGGCGCCACGGCAGCACCGTGAAGTCGCCGGTGCCCTGCTCGACCGTCCAGAAGGTGCCGCCGAGCCCAGGCTCGGCGGCACCTTCGTCTTTTCCGTGTCGGGGCTCGCCAGGCGCAGACCATGATCCCCGGCCGGCACGTCGGGCCACGGTCGGCTTCCGCTCCGCCGGCTGCGGAGGCCGCCCCGTACGGACAGCGGCCGAGGGCTCACCCGGGCACGCAACAAATCGCTGCCGACAGCCCACCAGGCGCAACAGATCGTACGAGAAGACGCAACAGTCCCGTCTTGTCCCGCCGGTCCGCGCAAACGTACCGTCTTATCCGGTTCCCCTCCCCTTTTCGCACGCTCCCTAGGACGCCCATGCCGCCGCTGCGCACCGCCCTGCTCCAGAGCTCCGGCCGCCCCGGGTCCGTCGCCGAGAACCTCAAGGTGCTCGACGAGGCCGCGGGCCGCGCCGCCGCGACCGGAGCCCGGCTCCTGGCGGCCCCCGAGATGTTCCTGACCGGGTACGCGATCGGCGACGGCGTGGCCCGCCTCGCCGAGCCCGCCGACGGGCCCTCCGCGCAGGCCGTCGCCGGGATCGCGGCCCAGCACGGCGTCGCCGTTGCCTACGGCTACCCCGAGCGCGACGGGGAGCTGGTGTTCAACTCGGCCCAGCTGATCGCCCCCGACGGCACCCGCCTCGCGAACTACCGCAAGACCCACCTCTTCGGCTGCTTCGAACGCGACTCGTTCACGCCCGGCGACCAGGCCGTCGTCCAGGCCGACCTCGACGGTGTCCGCATCGGCCTCATGATCTGTTACGACGTCGAGTTCCCGGAGAACGTGCGCGCGCACGCCCTCGCCGGCACCGACCTGCTCCTCGTACCGACGGCCCAGATGCACCCGTACCAGTTCGTCCCCGAGGCCCTCGTGCCCGTGCGGGCCTTCGAGAACCAGATGTACGTCGCGTACGTCAACCGGGTCGGCCAGGAAGGGGAGTTCGAGTTCGTCGGGCTCTCCACGCTCGCCGGCCCCGACGGTGTCGCCAGGGCGCGCGCCGGCCGTGGTGACGAGCTGATCTGTGCCGACGTGGACCCCGCCTTCCTGGCCGCGTCCCGCGACGCCAACCCGTACCTCAGCGACCGCCGCCCGGGCCTGTACACGCCGCTGATCTGAGCCCCGAGCCGTCGCCCCGAACCTTCAGTACCTCAGTTCCCGCAAGGAGTCCGTACCCCATGACGTCCACGGTGCCCAACGCCGTCCAGCACACCGACGCGCAGCCCCCCATCACGATGTTCGGGCCGGACTTCCCGTACGCGTACGACGACTTCCTCGCGCACCCCGCGGGCCTCGGCCAGATACCCGCGACCGAGCACGGCACCGAGGTCGCGGTCATCGGCGGCGGCCTCTCCGGCATCGTCGCCGCGTACGAGCTGATGAAGATGGGCCTCAAGCCCGTCGTGTACGAGGCGGACGAGATCGGCGGCCGGCTGCGCACCGTCGGCTTCGAGGGCACCCCTTCCGAGGCCGCCGGGCTGACCGCGGAGATGGGCGCGATGCGTTTCCCGCCGTCGTCGACCGCGCTCCAGCACTACATCGACCTGGTGGGCCTCGAGACGCGGCCCTTTCCCAACCCGCTCGCCCCCGAGACCCCGTCGACCGTCGTCGACCTCAAGGGCGAGTCCCACTACGCGAACACCGTCGACGACCTGCCGCAGGTCTACCGCGACGTCATGAACGCGTGGAACGCCTGCCTCGAAGAGGGCGCCGACTTCTCCGACATGAACCGCGCGATGCGCGAGCGCGACGTGCCCCGCATCCGCGAGATCTGGTCGAAGCTCGTCGACAAGCTCGACAACCAGACGTTCTACGGGTTCCTCTGCGAGTCGGAGTCCTTCAAGTCCTTCCGGCACCGCGAGATCTTCGGGCAGGTCGGCTTCGGCACCGGCGGCTGGGACACCGACTTCCCGAACTCCATCCTGGAGATCCTGCGCGTCGTCTACACCGAGGCCGACGACCACCACCGCGGCATCGTCGGCGGCTCCCAGCAGCTGCCGCTGCGCCTGTGGGAGCGCGAGCCGGAGAAGATCGTCCACTGGGCGTACGGCACCTCGCTCGCCGAGCTGCACGACAGCCGGAAGCCGCGCCCCGCCGTGACCCGGCTGCACCGCACCGCGGGCAACCACATCACGGTCACCGACGCGTCGGGTGACATCCGCACCTACCAGGCGGCGATCTTCACCGCGCAGTCCTGGATGCTGCTGTCCAAGGTCGCGTGCGACGACTCGCTCTTCCCGATCGACCACTGGACGGCGATCGAGCGCACCCACTACATGGAGAGCTCGAAGCTCTTCGTCCCGGTCGACCGGCCGTTCTGGCTGGACGAGGCCGTCGACGACAGGGGAAATCCGACCGGGCGGGACACGATGTCCATGACGCTCACCGACCGCATGACGCGCGGCACCTACCTGCTCGACGACGGCCCGGACAAGCCGGCCACCATCTGCCTGTCGTACACCTGGTGCGACGACAGCCTGAAGTGGCTGCCCCTGTCGGCGAACGAGCGCATGGAGGTCATGCTCAAGTCGCTCGGCGAGATCTATCCCAACGTCGACATCAGGAAGCACATCATCGGCAACCCGGTGACCGTGTCCTGGGAGAACGAGCCCTACTTCATGGGTGCGTTCAAGGCGAACCTGCCGGGCCACTACCGCTACCAGCGCCGCCTGTTCACGCACTTCATGCAGGACCGCCTCCCCGAGGACAAGCGGGGCATCTTCCTCGCGGGCGACGACATCTCCTGGACGGCGGGCTGGGCCGAGGGCGCCGTGCAGACCGCGCTCAACGCCGTCTGGGGCGTGATGCACCAGCTCGGCGGCGCGACGGACGCCGGCAACCCCGGCCCCGGCGACGTGTACGACGAGATCGCTCCGGTCGAGCTGCCCGAGGACTGACGGGCGTGCGGGCCCCGGCGGACGCCGGGGCCCGCACCGCTCAGACCCCGGCCTCGCGCGCCGCCGTGTACACCTCGGCCGCGACATCCGTCAGCTCGTCCGCGTCACGGACGAGGCCCTGGAGGTCGATCAGCATCTCCTCGAGGCCCACCGCGCTGTGCGCGACCAGGTCCTCGACGATCTGCGCGACGCTGCCCTGGAACGGACGGCGGTCGTCGCCCTTGTACTCGTCCCGCGTGTAGACCGTGTTCACCCGCAGCACGCTCTGGATCGGCTTCTTGCGGCCGCGCTCCTCGGCCAGTTCCTGCAGACCGCGCCACTGCTTCGCGAGCTCCTCCGCGCCCGCGGCCGCCGGCATCCAGCCGTCCGCGCGGTCCACGAGCCGCCGGGCGGCCTTCGGGCTGTTCGTCGGCAGCAGCACCGGGATCGGCCCCGCGGGCTTCGGCCCCACCTCTGACGGCGCGATCGTCGTCAGCTCACCCTCGTAGCTCACCGGGTCGGGGCCCCACACGGCCTCGAACACGTCGAGGAGCTCGTCCAGGACCTGGCCTCGCTTCTCGAACGGGGCCACGGAAGCGGCCGCGTACTCGTCGTGGGACCACCCCGTGCCGATGCCGGCGACGACGCGGCCACCGCTCGCCGCGTCCAACGAGGCCAGTGCGCGTGCCAGTTGGAACGGCACGTGCAGAGGGCCGATCAGCACGCTCGTGCCGAGCCTGGCCCGCTCGGTGACGGCGGCGGCCAGGGTGAGCGAGACCAGCGGGTCGGCGACCGAGCGGTACTGGTCCGGCCAGGGGAGGCCCGGGATCCCGTACAGGCCCTGGCGTGCGGGCTCGGGGAACAGGATCCGCTCGAAGACCCACAGGCTCTCGTATCCGATCTCCTCGGCGGCACGGGCCACCGCCGGGATGTCGCGCCCGATGTCGTACTGCTTCATCTGGGGAAGGCTGAGGCCGAGTCGGGTCGCCATGCCGGTGCTCCTTCGCGTTCGCATCTGGGATCACTCGCGTAACTCGTCGTCAACGTACAGCGATCACGAGGGAGTTCCGCGGCGAAGGCGGGCGCGTGGCCGGATCAGTCCGGCAGAGGTGTGAGCATCATGCGGCCGACCAGCCCAACCGAGGTGTCGAGGCGCCGGACGAACTCCTCGGTGACGTCCGGGAATTCACGCAGAACCCACAGGGCGCGGGCCGCGGCCCAGGCGCCGTCCCGGGCGCGCTCCAGGGTCCAGGAGCCGAGCAGATGGGTGAGGGGATCGGCGATCTGGAGCAGATCGGGGCCCGGCATCAGATCTTCGCGGATGCGCTCCTCCAGCGAGACGAGGAGGTCGCCCACGCGGTCGAACTCATCCTCCACGTCGGCCGGTTCGCAGCCGAGCGTACGGCAGGTGTCCACGACGGCGAGCGCCAGATCGTGGCCGATGTGCGCATTGATGCCCGCGAGCGCGAACTGCAGCGGGCGTACGCCCGGATGACGCCGGTACTGGAGCAGCGGGCGCCAGCAGGCGGGCGGACGGTGGTCGGGGGAGGGGGTGCCGACGGCCGCCAGATAGCGCCCGGCGAAGCGAACGTCCAGCGTGGTCGCGGCTTCGGCGTCGGCGAACCGGCCGCCGTCGATGTGCCGGTCGATCTCTTCCGTGACGGACAGATAGACGCGGTTGAAGACGGCCACGCCGTCGCAGGCGGGCCAGCACGCGGCCAGCTCACGCATCCGGGCCAGCACGGAGTCGACCCCGCGCGCGGCGGGCGTGCACTTCGCGAACCGTTCCAACTGCGCCATGGGGGCAGGTTCTCAAGCCTAGGCTGGCGCGCGTGCCGCCTGGCCGGGGGCTTCCCCAGAACGAGGGAACGGGCCGGGCACCGTGCGTGGGGGAAGGGGAGAACAGCGTGTCAGGCTTACGCGCGCAGCGACTGGCCGAGCGTCGCGCCGGGCGCAGGGGCGCGGCCCGCCGGGGCGCCATGGCGGCGGCGGCGACGCTGGTCGCCGCGGTCGGCACGGTCGCCGGGGTGGTGTCGGCGCTCGACGGGTCCGAGGGCGGTGATGTGGCGCGGCCCCGGGTGACGCGCTCGCCCGACCTGCTCCCGCTGCCCGCGGTACCGACCGTGACACCGGCGTCGGCCTCAGCCGGCCCGTCGGTCTCCCCGTCGCATGCGAAGACACCGAAGCAGAAGCCGAAGCCCACCCCCAGGGCGTCCGACGGCCGGTCCGCGGCGCCCGCCTCCACACGTCTGTACCGGCACACCGACTCCCAGGTGCTCGACTGGGTGAGGGCCAACCGCTCGGACCCGCGGCGCGCCCTCATCGAGTCCCGGATCGCCGCCCGGCCCGCCGCGGTCTGGTTCGCCGACTTCACGCCGGGCACCATCACGTCCCGGGTGCGCGCGGTGACGGCCACGGCGGCGCGCGAGGGCCGGGTCCCGGTGCTCGTGCCGTACGCGATTCCCGAGCGCGACTGCGGAGGCGCGTCGGAGGGCGGGGCGCCGGACATCGCCGCGTACGACAGCTGGGCGCAGAAGTTCGCGGCGGGCCTCGGCTCCGGCGAGGTCGTCGTGATCCTGGAACCCGACGCGCTCTCCCAGACCGAGTGCCTCTCCGGCGGGCAGCTCGCCGACCGGTACGCGGCGCTGGCCCGCGCGGGCCGCGCCTTCAAGACGGCGAACCCCAGGGCGCGGGTGTACTACGACGCCGGGCACTCCGACTGGAACCCCGCCGGCACCCAGGCGGTCCGGCTGCGGGCGGCGGGCGCCGCGTCGCCGGCCTCGTCGGACGGCATTTTCACGAACGTCTCCAACTTCAACCGCACGTCCGCCGAAGTGGCCTACGCCCGCCGGGTCCTGGCGGCGATGGGCGGCCCGCCGACCCTGGGCGCCGTGATCGACACCAGCCGCAACGGCAACGGCGCCCCGGCGGACGGCGCCTGGTGCGACCCCTCGGGCCGCAAACTGGGGCAGGCGCCGACCCTGAACACTGGAGAGCGCGGGATCGACGCCTACTTGTGGGTGAAACTGCCGGGGGAGTCGGACGGCTGCAAGGGCGAGCCGGGGTCGTTCACCCCCGACTACGCCTACGACTTGGCGGACTGACCGTCGGAGGAATCGCCGGCCGCGTCGTCGTACGAAGAGGTCCCCTCGTCGAGCAGGGGTTCCTGCGTCTTGAGGTGCGCGGGAGCCATGGCGCGCAGCGCGTGGTAGCCGGTGATGACGACGAGCGTGCCGAGGGCGATGCCGCTCAGCGAGAAGTTCTCGGTGAACTTCAGGGAGACGTTGCCGATGCCGATGATGATGCCCGCCGCGGCCGGCACCAGATTCAGCGGATTGCGCAGGTCCACCTTGGCGTTCATCCAGATCTGCGCGCCGAGCAGGCCGATCATGCCGTAGAGGATCACGGTGATGCCGCCGAGGACGCCGCCCGGGACGGCGGCCACGATCGCGCCGAACTTCGGGCACACGCCGAAGAGCAGTGCGAATCCGGCGGCCGCCCAGTACGCGGCGGTCGAGTAGACGCGGGTCGCGGCCATCACGCCGATGTTCTCGGAGTACGTGGTGTTGGGCGGGCCGCCGACCGCGGTGGAGAGCATGGAGCCGACGCCGTCGGCGGAGATCGCGGTGCCGAGCTTGTCGTCGAGGTTGGTGCCGGTCATCTCGCCGACGGCCTTGACGTGTCCGGCGTTCTCGGCGATCAGCGCGATCACGACGGGCAGCGCGACGAGGATCGCCGACCACTGGAACGACGGGGCGTGGAAGGAGGGCAGGCCGATCCATTCGGCCTTGCCGACGCCGGACAGGTTCAGGCGCCAGTGGTCGACGGCCTCGGCGCCGCCGGTCACGGAGTGGATCCGGCCGAAGATCCGGTCGAACACCCAGGAGATGCCGTAGCCGAAGAGCAGCCCGAGGAAGATCGCGATGCGGGACCAGAAACCGCGCAGGCACACCACGGCCAAACCGGTGAACAGCATCACGAGAAGCGCGGTCCACTGGTCCTGCGGCCAGTACGTCGACGCCGTCACCGGCGCGAGGTTGAAGCCGATCAGCATGACGACCGCACCGGTGACGACCGGCGGCATGACGGCGTGGATGATCCGCGCGCCGAACTTCTGCACCGCGAGCCCCACCAGGAACAGCGCGATGCCGACCACGAAGACCGCTCCGGTCACCGTGGCGCTGGTCCCGCCCTGTGCCCGGATCACCGCGGCGACGCCGACGAAGGAGAGCGAGCAGCCGAGATAGCTGGGTACGCGGCCACGGGTGGCGAGCAGGAAGATCACCGTGGAGACGCCGGACATCATGATCGCGAGGTTCGGGTCGAGACCCATCAGGACGGGCGCCACGAAGGACGCGCCGAACATCGCGACGACGTGCTGGGCGCCGAGTCCGAACGTGCGCGGCCAGGACAGCCGCTCGTCCGGGCGCACGACGGCGCCTGGAGCCGGGGTGCGCCCGTCGCCGTGAAGTTTCCAGCGCACACCGAGGTCCATGTGAGTTCTGCTTTCTGTGGTGCTTTTGTGGCTCGAAATGATCGCCGCCATGTTAATGCGCCGTAAGGCCACTTTCGCGCCATGCCCGGCGGCCCCGATCCCATCCGTGAATCCCTGCCGGAGGCATTGCCACGCCCACCTCGACGCCCTACGCTCGCACGGCTCAATCCATGAACGTCGTTCAGATATGTGATGGGAGTTGTGATGCGTCCCAGATTCCGTATGCGTCTCGGTGCTCTGCTCACCGCGGCGGCGGCCCTCGCCGCCGTCGCCGCCGTCCCCGTGCCGGCCCAGCCCGCGACGGCCGGCGTGAGCGCCCCGCGTACCGCCGTCCTCGACGGTGAGCGCCTGCTGCGGACCAAGCAGCGCCTCGACCACGGCGACCCGCAACTCAAGCGCGCGGTCAGGGACCTGACGGCCCGCGCCGACACCTGGCTGGACCAAGGTCCCTGGACCGTCGTCGACAAACCGAAGCCCGCGCCCGGCGGTGACGTCCACGACTATCTGAGCCAGGCCCCCTACTGGTGGCCCTCGCAGACGCCCACGGCCGACAACCCCTGGGGCTGCCCGTACGTCCAGCGCGACGGACAGCGCAACCCCGAGGTCGACACCGGGACCGACCGCCAGGACGTGGAGAAGGTCTTCGACTCGACGTACGACCTCGCCCTCGCCTGGTACTACACGGGCCGCAAGGAGTACGCGGAGAAGGCCGCCACGGTCCTGCGCACCTGGTTCCTCGATCCGGCGACGCGCATGAACCCGAACCTGGACCACGCCCAGTTCATCCCCTGCAAGTACGACGGCCGTGCCATCGGCATCATCGACTTCTCGCAGTCGTACACCAGCGTCACCGACGCCGTCGCCCTCCTCGGTACGGGTGCCCCCGGCTGGTCGAAGGGTGACCGCTCGGCGATGGGGGAGTGGAACAAGGACTTCCTCGGCTGGCTCGTGGACGGCGATTTCGGCAAGGAGGAGGGCGCCGCCGAGAACAACCACGGCACGTTCTACGACCTCCAGGTCGCGGCCCTCGCCTACGCCACGGGCGACACCGCCCTCGCCCGCCGCACGGTCCTCGACGCCCGCACCAAGCGCATCGCCCCGCAGATCGCGGGCGACGGCAGCCAGCCGCAGGAGCTCGCCAGGACCCGTAGCTGGCACTACTCGACCTTCGACCTCGTCGCCTACACCCGGCTCGCCGCGATCGGGCGGCATGTCGGCGTGGACCTGTGGTCGTACCGGGGCCCGGACGGGCAGAGCCTGTTCAAGGCCGTCGACTATCTGCTGCCCGCGGCCACCGGGGCGACGGCATGGCCGCACCCCGAGCTGGAGTTCCACCGGTTCGCGGCGAGCGACGTCGTGCACGCGGCCGCCGACGCCGGGAGCGCGGCGGCGAAGCGAGCGGTCCCGCACCTGGAGACGCCGCCCGGCGGGGACCTGTGGGCGCTGCGCCCCGCGGCCGAACAGCTGGACTCGATCGCGGGCTAGACGGGTCGCGCCGCGCCCCCGACCTGCCCTTCTGAGCGTTTGCTTAGTTCAGGGTCGTACGATGGGGCTCTTGTACATACCGCAACAGGAGCCCCACCCGTGACCGCCGAAGCCCTCGCCCGCCCCGCCCAGTCCTACGGTCAGCTCGTCCCCGTCACCGTCCACTTCGACGACCTCGACGCGCTCGGCCTGCTCCACAACGCCCGCTACCCGGTGATGGCCGAACGGGCCTGGTCCGCGCTGTGGGCGGAGCGCGGCCTCGCCTTCGAGGGCGACTGGGTGGCGGCCGGCGACTTCTGCAACGCGGTCAAGGAGCTGCGCATCACCTACGACGCGCCGGTCAACCGCCCAGGCCCGTACGCCGTGCACCTGTGGCTCGACCGGCTCGGCACCACCGGCCTGACGTACGGCTTCCGCTTCTGCTCGGCGGACGGTGGGACGACCTACGCCCACGGCACCCGCGTACTCGTCCGCCTCGACCCGGCCACCCTGCGCCCCGTCCCCTGGAGCGAGATGTTCAGGACCCTTGGCCGTGAGCTCCTGCGGACGCAGGACTGACCTCGGCCTGCTTCGTTCGCCTACGGTCCCCCGTGCGCAGCACCCCCGCGAACACCGCGAGCCCGCACGCCAGGAACGTCACCAGGCCGAACGACACCACCAGGCTCGTCGCGTCGGCGACCGTCCCGATCGCGGAGGGCGCGATGAGGCCCGAGGTGTACGTGATGGTGGCGACACCGGCGATGGCCTGGCTCGGATTCGGCCCGCTGCGACCCGCCGCCGCGAAGGCGAGCGGCACGACGACCGCGATCCCGAGGCCCATCAGGCCGAATCCGGCCATCGCGACCGCCGGGTTCGGCGCCACGACGACGAGCAGTCCGCCGAGCGCGGCGCCCACGCCGCCGACCCGCACGGTGCGCACCGCGCCGAACCGGTCCACGATCCTGTCGCCGACGAGCCGCGCCACGGCCATCGTGAGCGTGAACGCGGTGGTGCACGCGGCAGCGAGTCCGGCGGACGTGTCGAGGACGTCCCGCAGATAGACCGCCGACCAGTCCAGGCTCGCCCCCTCGGCGAAGACGGCACAGAAGCCGACAGCGCCGATCAGCAACGCCGACCTGGGAGGCAGCGCGAAGCGCGGCGGCGGCTCCTCGTCCTCCGTCGGGCGCAGGTCCAGCACGCCTCCGCACGCGATGAAGCCCACGACCGTCAGCGTCGCCGCGGCGAGCAGGTGGTGCAGCCGGGCGTCGGAGCCGAGGTGCGCGGCCAGCGTGCCGGCCGCCGAACCGATGAGGGCGCCCACGCTCCACATGCCGTGCAGGCTGGACATGATCGACCGGTCCAGGCGGTTCTCGACCTCGACGCCCAGCGCGTTCATCGCCACGTCCGCCATGCCCGCCGACGCGCCGTACACGAAGAGAGCCGCGCACAGCACGAGCAGATTCGGTGCGAGCGAGGGCAGGATCAGCGCGAGCGTCCACAGGGCGAGCAGGCCGCGCAGCGCCGTGCGCGCGCCGAACCGATGGCTCACCCAGCCCGCGAGCGGCATCGCCACCGAGGCGCCGAGCGCGGGGAAGGCCAGCGCGACACCGAGCTGGCCCGCGCTGACCCCCGCGTGGTCCTGGATCCAGGGCACCCGGGTCGCGAAGGACCCGGTGACCGCTCCATGGACGCAGAAGACGGTCGCGACCGCATAGCGTGCGCGCTTCAACTCCCTTGCCCCATAACCGACTTCGCTCATCCGGCGTGTCCCTCCCGATACCGTGCCCAGGCTGCTGGCGTAAACTATCAGGAACCCTGCCTGATAAATAGTCGGTTTCCCAGCTGTCGCCCCCGTACGGCCCCGGTTCCGGCAGTGAAGGCGATCTGGAAGGATCCGCGCCATGCCCGCATCACCGAGTACCGCCAGGGCCATCAACGACCGGCTCGCGCTGCGCCTCCTCCAGAGCGAAGGGCCTCTGACCGCCGGGCAGTTGAAGGAGCTCACCGGCCTGTCCCGGCCCTCCGTCGCCGACCTCGTCGAGCGGCTCACGGCCCAGGGCCTGATCGAGGTCGTCGGGGAAGCCGGCGCCCAGCGCCGCGGCCCCAACGCCAAGCTCCACGGCATCGTCTCCGGGCTCGCCCATCTCGCCGCGCTCGACGTCCGCACCGAGGGTGTCACCCTCACCGTCGCCGACCTGGTGGGCACGGTCCTCGCCGAGGCGTCCGCGCCCATCGACGACGAGGAAGGCACCGGCCCGGCCGTCGAACGGGCCGTCGCCCTGGTCGAGCGCACCGCGAAGGAGGCGGGCGCCGAGCCCCTGCACACCGTGGGAATCGGCGCCCCCGGCCTCATCGACCCCGTCACCGGTGAACTCCGTGACTCGTCGGGCCTGCCCGAGTGGCACCGCCGCCTCGTCGCCGCCCTCCACGAACGCCTGCCCGCCCGCGTCCTGGTCGAGAACGAGACCAACCTCGCCGCCCTCGCCGAACAGCGCGACGGCGCGGCCCGCGACCGCGACACGTTCGCCCTGCTCTGGCTCGGCCACGGCATCGGCGCCGCGGTCGTCCTCGACGGCGTCCTGCGCCGGGGGGCGTCCGGCGGCACCGGTGAGATCGGGTTTCTGCCGGTGCCGGGGACATCAGGACTCCCGTCCGCGACCGGGTGCGACGGAGGCTTCCACTCGCTGGCCGGATCCGCCGCCATCGCCGAACTCGCCCGTGCGCACGGCCTGGTGGGCCCGGCGCCCGCGCCGGGGGAGCCGGCCGCCGCGGCGCTCGTCCGCGAAGCGGTGCGCGCGGAGCCCGGGACGCCCGCCGCGCGCTTCCTCGACGCACTCGCCGACCGGCTCGTCCTCGGCGCCGCCTCCGTCGTCGCCGTCCTCGACCCCGGCTGCCTCGTCCTGGGCGGCGAGGTCGGCCGCGCGGGCGGCGACCGCCTCGCGGCCCTGGTCGCCACCCGCCTCGCCGCCATGTCCCCCCTGCCCACGGAGGTGCGCGCCGGCGCCCTCGGCGGCGGCGCGGTGCTGCGAGGAGCGCTGCTCATGGCGCGTGACGGGGCGCAGGACGACCTCTTCGCGCCGACGGACCGCTGACCCCGCGCACGCACCCGGGTCAGCTCGCGGGCAGCCGCCGCGCGAGGAACTCCTCGAACGTGCCCTTGCCCACTGCCCGTTCGGGCGTCAGATGCCCGCCGTCCCGCATGCCCCGGTACGCCTTCCCGGCCAGGCGCACCTCGACGACCGGCCGGCGCCGACGGCTCGCGCGCAGGTAGGCGCGGGCCAGATCCGGGGCCCTGCGCACCTCGGGACCGCCCATGTCCGCCACGCGCCCCGCAGGTGCGCCCGTCGCCAGCTCCGTCAGGCGGTCGGCCACTTCGCCGACCTCGACCGGCTGGTCGGCGACCCCCGCGGGAAGGAGCATCACCGGCAGCTTGGCCAGCGCCTGAAGGCCCTGGAACACCAGGTCGTGGAACTGCGTCGTGCGCAGCACCGTCCAGCCGAGCCCCGACCCCTCGATCAGCTTCTCGACCGCGAGCTTGGCCTTGTAGTAGCCGAGCGGCACCCGGTCCACGCCCACGATCGAGATGTACAGCAGATGCGGCACCCCGGCCCGCCGCGCGGCCTCGATCAGATGCCCGGCCGCCTTCTCGTCACCGCCGCGCGGCGTGCTCGCGCAGTGCACGATCGCGTCCACACCCGCGACGGCCTCGTCCAGTGCGGGCCCACCCTCGCGTAGGTCCACCGCGTACGGCCGAGCGTGCCGGCTGAGCACGCGCACCTCGTGCCCGCCCGCGCGCAGCCGCTCGGCGACGAGCCTGCCGAGGGTTCCCGTGCCGCCGGTCACCAGGATCGTGGTCATCGCAGTTCAGCCCCTTCGCACACCGGACGCTCCACGGTGGCACGTCCCTCGCCGGGTGAGACCGGTGACGGCGCGAAAATGTGACATCGCCCGTGAGGTGCCTCAGGATTGCGCCGACGCGCCGGCGACCTCGGCGGTTGCGATCGTCACGCTCTTGCCCCGGCAGAGGGGACCGCCCGGAACGCTGCGCGAGTCCATGTACACGGCCTGTGAGCCAGCCCACAGCCGATCACCCGTTTGGCCCACGCGGGGACGTGGCACACTGGCCCTGTACCAGAAGCAGCGCACTCCGGGGTCGGTGAAAGTCCGAACCGGCGGTTACAGTCCGCGACCCGGTCGCTTCCAGCGGCCGGTTGACCAGGTGAAATTCCTGGACCGACGGTTAAAGTCCGGATGGGAGGCAGTGCGCGGCGGGCGGGCATTCGTGCGCGCCGCCGTCTGTTTCGACGTGTCCTCAGGGGCAGGTCTCATTCGGCGTCGGCCTCGATGTCCTCGCCCGTACGTTCTGTCGCCGTATCGCGACAGTGCCCCGGAGTCCGTGCCCGAAGAGGCAGGAGGACCCGGTGGCCCCCACTTCCGCAGTGCCCGCCCGGCGAGCAGCCGTGCGCCCGCACGCGTCCTTCGCTCCTTCAGGAATCCCCGCCGGCCCTGAGGCGTTGCGCCTCACCGCCACCCTTGTCGGCCCCGCGGCCCCTGCAGCGAAGGAGCACTGAAGTGTTCACCGGAATCGTCGAAGAGCTGGGCGAGATCACTGCCGTCGAGGAACTCGGCGACGCCTCCCGCTTCAGGCTGCGCGGCCCCGTCGTCACCGAAGGGGCGCGGCACGGCGACTCCATCGCCGTCAACGGCGTCTGTCTGACGGTCGTGGAGCACGAGGGCGACGAGTTCACCGCCGACGTCATGGCGGAGACCCTCGACCGGTCCAGCCTCGGCGCCCTCGCGGTCGGCTCCCGGGTCAACCTGGAGCGCCCCACCGCTGTCGGCGCCCGCCTGGGCGGACACATCGTGCAGGGCCACGTCGACGGCACGGGCAGCATCGTCGAGCGCAAGCCGTCGGAGAACTGGGAGATCGTCAAGGTCTCGCTCCCGGCGCACCTCGCGCGCTACGTCGTCGAGAAGGGCTCCATCACCGTCGACGGAGTGAGCCTCACGGTCGTCGACGCGGGCCCCGACTACTTCACCATCAGCCTCATCCCCACCACCCTCGCCCTGACCACGCTCGGCCTCAAGCAGGCCGGCGACCCGGTCAACCTCGAGGTCGACGTCATCGCCAAGTACGTCGAGCGGCTGCTCGGCGACCGTGCCCAGGAGGCGACCAAGTGAGCCTGAACTGGCTGAACTCCGAGGCGTTCACGCTCTTCGGCCAGCACATCATGTGGTCCGACATGATCGGCAACATCGTCGGTCTGGTCGCCCTGGCGCTCGGCTGGCGCCGCTCGATCTGGACCTGGCCCGCGCAGCTCGTCTCCGGCCTGATCCTCCTCACGGCCTTCGCGACCGCCCACCTCTCGGGCAGCGCGGGCAAGCAGCTCGTGGTCATCGTCGTCGCCGCGTGGGGCTGGTGGCAGTGGAACCGGGGCAAGGGGCAGGCCCAGGACGGCTCCCTCGCCGTCCGCTTCGCCACCTGGCGCGAGCGCGGCTTCCTGCTGGGCGCCGCCGCACTCGGCACCCTGGCGGTCGGCGGCCTGTTCACCGCTTTCCCCACGCTTTCGTGGGACCCCTGGCCGGACGCGTACATCTTCGTCGGCACGATCGTCGCCATGTACGCCCAGGCGCGCGGGATGGTCGAGTTCTGGTTCGCCTGGCTGCTCGTCGACCTGGTGGGCGTACCGCTGAACTTCGCCAACGGATTCGCCTTCTCCGGTTTCGTCTACGTGATCTACGGCGCGCTCGTCCTGTGGGGCATGCGCGACTGGTGGCTGCGGTCCCGCTCGGCCTCGCAGCCCGCCCTGGAAGGAGCACCGGCATGACCTCCCACCCGTCTCCCACCACCGCCCTCGACGAGGCGCTGCGCGCCGCCCCTTCAGGCACCAGCGTCTGGTACAGCACCTCGCACGACGAGGACACCTCGGACCTGTCGCTCGACCCCGTCGAGCAGGCGATCCGCGACATCGCGAACGGCCGGCCCGTCGTGGTCGTCGACGACGAGGACCGCGAGAACGAGGGAGACCTCGTCATCGCGGCCGAGAAGGCCACCCCCGAGATCGTCGCCTTCATGATGAGCGAGTGCCGCGGCCTGATCTGCGCTCCCATGGAGAGTGACGAGCTGGAGCGCCTCCAGCTGCCGCAGATGGTGGAGAACAACACCGAGTCGATGCGCACGGCCTTCACGGTCTCCGTCGACGCGGGCCCCGCGCACGGCGTGACCACCGGCATCTCCGCCGCCGACCGCGCCACCACGCTCCAGCTCCTGGCCGGCGGCACCGCCGAGGCCGGCGACTTCGTGCGGCCGGGCCACATCTTCCCGCTGCGCGCCAAGTCCGGCGGCGTCCTGGTCAGGAACGGCCACACCGAGGCCGCCGTCGACCTCGCCCGGCTCGCGGGCCTGCGCCCCGCCGGGGCGATCGTCGAGATCGCGGGCGAGGACGGCACGATGCTGCGCCTGCCCGAACTGATCCCGTTCGCCCGCAAGCACGGCCTGACGATCATCTCCATCGAGGACCTGATCGCCTACCGCCGCTCCTCCGAGCCGACGGTCCGCCGCGAGGCCGAGGTCAATCTCCCCACCGCCTTCGGCGACTTCACCGCGTACGGCTACCGCTCCACGGTCGACGGCGTCGAGCACGTCGCCCTTGTCCACGGCGAGATCGGCGACGGCGAGGACGTTCTCGTCCGGGTCCACTCCGAGTGCCTCACCGGCGACGTCTTCCACTCGCTGCGCTGCGACTGCGGCCCCCAGCTGGAGGAGTCGATGCGGCGCATCACCGAGGAGGGGCGCGGCATCGTCGTCTACCTGCGCGGTCACGAGGGGCGCGGCATCGGCCTGCTCTCCAAGCTGCGCGCCTACGAGCTTCAGGAGCGCGGCCGCGACACGCTGGACGCCAATCTGGAACTCGGCCTGCCGGCCGACTCGCGGGACTACGCGGCGGGCGCCCAGATCCTCGAGGACCTCGGCGTGCGCGGCCTGCGACTGCTGACCAACAACCCCGACAAGACCGACGCGCTCGTGCGGCACGGCCTCAAGGTCGTCGTCCGCGAGTCCATGCCGGTCCAGGCGGGCGAGCACAACCTCCGTTACCTGCGCACCAAGCGGGACCGGATGGGCCACGACCTGCCCTGGCTGGACGCCCCCGCGTCCACGACCTGCGCGAACCAGTAGCCCGTACCCCTTTCAGACGACATACCGCACACCGAACACAGCACCACACAAGCACTGAGGAGCAACGTGAGTGGCAAGGGCGCACCCGAACTGTCCGTACGCAACTGCGGTGACCTGCGCGTCGCCGTCATCGCGGCGCAGTGGCACGAGAAGGTGATGGACGGCCTCGTGGACGGCGCCCTGCGCGCCCTGCACGAGCTGGGCATCGACGAGCCGACCCTCCTGCGGGTCCCGGGCAGCTTCGAGCTCCCCGTCGTCGCCAAGGTCCTCGCGGGCCGTGGCTACGACGCGATCGTCGCCCTCGGAGTCGTCATCCGCGGCGGCACACCGCACTTCGAGTACGTGTGCCAGGGCGTCACCATGGGGCTCACCCAGGTCACCATCGACACCGGCGTTCCCGTCGGCTTCGGCGTGCTGACCTGTGACACCGAGGAGCAGGCCCTCGACCGCGCCGGGATCGAGGGCTCGAACGAGGACAAGGGTCACGAGGCCGTGACCGCGGCGGTCGCCACGGCGGCCACACTGCGCTCGGTCAGCGAACCCTGGCGCTGAGTGGCCGGGCGTACCCCGTAGTCTTAGGGCCATCATGGCGAACAAAACCTTCGAAGAGCTCTTCGCCGAGCTTCAGCTCAAGGCCAAGAACGGCGATCCCGCGACGTCCCGCACCGCCGAACTGGTGGACAAGGGCGTCCATGCCATCGGCAAGAAGGTCGTCGAGGAGGCCGCCGAAGTCTGGATGGCCGCCGAGCACGAGGGCAAGGAGGCGGCTGCCGAGGAAATCTCGCAGCTGCTGTACCACGTCCAGGTGATGATGGTCGCCCGGGGAATCTCCCTCGACGACGTCTACGCCCACCTCTAGAGTCGGCGCCCGGTTCACCGCCGCAGGCGACACGCCCCTCTTTCACGTCTCTCACGCAAAGGAATCCGACCTCATGCTGCGCATCGCCGTCCCCAACAAGGGTTCACTGTCCGGACCTGCGTCGGCGATGCTCCATGAGGCCGGATACCAGCAGCGCAAGGAGTCCAAGGAGCTCGTCCTCGTCGACCCGGCCAACGAGGTGGAGTTCTTCTACCTCCGGCCCAAGGACATCGCGATCTACGTGTCGTCGGGCAAGCTCGACATCGGCATCACCGGCGAGGACCTGCTGATCGACTCCGGCGTCAGCGCCGAGGTCATCCTGCCGCTCGGCTTCGCCCGCTCCACGTTCCGCTTCGCGGCCAAGCCGGGCACCGTCTCCGGTCTCGAGGACCTCGCGGGCAAGACGATCGCCACCTCCTACGAGGGCATCGTCGGCAAGCACCTCGCCGAGTCCGGCGTCGACGCGTCCGTCGTCCACCTCGACGGCGCCGTCGAGACGGCCATCGAGCTGGGCGTCGCCCACGTCATCGCGGACGTCGTCGAGACCGGCACCTCCCTGCGCAACGCGGGCCTGGAGGTCTTCGGAGAGCCGATCATGAAGTCCGAGGCCGTGGTGATCCGCCGCTGCGGCGCTGCCTCGGAGGAGCCCAAGGTCCAGCAGTTCCTGCGCCGCCTCCAGGGCGTCCTGGTCGCCAGGACGTACGTGATGATGGACTACGACTGCCGCGCCGAGCACCTGGAGCAGGCCGTCGCCCTGACCCCGGGCCTCGAGTCGCCCACGGTCTCGCCCCTGCACAACGAGGGCTGGGTCGCCGTCCGTGCGATGGTCCCCGCCAAGGACGCCCAGCGCATCATGGACGACCTGTACGACCTCGGCGCGCGGGCCATCCTGACCACGGCCATCCACGCCTGCCGCCTTTGAGGACCGCAGTCATGTCCGAAGTCCCCACGCTGCCCGTCACCTTCCAGCCGGCCCGCACCCGTGCCGTCCTGCTCGGCCTCGGCGGAGCGATGTTCGTCACTCTCACGGTCATCGCCCTCATGCTGGGCGGCCTCAACCCGGGTGACCGCCTCACCTTCGTCTTCACCGGGGCGCTCCTCGCCGGCGGGCTCGTCCTGCTCGCCCGGCCCAAGATCGTGGCGGACGACGAGGGCGTCACCGTCGTGAACATCGCCCGCAGCCGCCGCCTGGCCTGGGCGGAGATCGTCCAGGTCACGCTGCGGCCCGGCGACCCCTGGGTGTTCCTCAACCTCAGCGACGGCACGAGCCTTGCCGCCATGGGCATCCAGCCCGCCATGGCCAAGGAGCGTGCCCTCGCCGACGCGCGTGCCCTGCGCGCCCTCACCGAGGCCCGTTCCACGGCCTCCGGGGAACTTCAGGGCTGACTCAGGGCCGCACGCCCTGACGCTTCCACCCCTGTCTTGATTAATCTGGTGGTGGGCGCGCGCACATCGCCGCCCCGCCCCCGACGACGGGCCCGCCAGGGCCCCGGGGGTTTCCTGCTACCCGAGGAGTGACTCCCTCCGGCGATGGACGGTTCGTCCTGCAGTACATGCGCCGCCCCCTCCCGACATAGCGCGACCGAATTGCGCGTTGTGTGCGCGGAGGCGGCGGCATGACCATCCCCTTGTTGCTCCTCGGAGCGGCACTTCTGCTGATCCTGGCCAACGGCTTCTTCGTGGCGGCCGAGTTCGGCCTCGTCACGGTC
This sequence comes from Streptomyces sp. NPDC107517, assembly GCF_055582645.1. NCBI lineage: Bacteria > Bacillati > Actinomycetota > Actinomycetes > Kitasatosporales > Streptomycetaceae > Streptomyces > Streptomyces sp. NPDC107517. Next base: position 455,136 of record NZ_JBVJPM010000005.1, read on the forward strand.
GAGCGCGCCGACGCCGAGAAGGCGGCGGCCGACGGCGACCGACGGGCCCGTACCGTCGTGAACGCCCTCAAGGAGCTGTCCTTCCAGCTCTCCGGCACCCAGCTCGGCATCACCATCACCTCGCTGGTCGTCGGCATGCTCGCCGAACCGGCGCTCGCGACCCTGCTCGCGGGGCCCTTCACCGCCGTCGGCATCCCGGAAGGCGCCGTCGAAGGCATCTCCGTCGTCATCGGCATGCTGCTGGCATCCGCCGTGCAGATGGTGATCGGCGAGCTGGTGCCGAAGAACTGGGCCGTGTCCAAGCCGCTCCAGGTCGCACGGTTCGTCGCGGGCCCCCAGCACGCGTTCTCGCACCTCTTCCGGCCCGTGATCGCCCTGCTCAACGCCGTGGCCAACCGCGCCGTACGCGCCCTGGGCGTCGAGCCCGCCGACGAGCTGGCCTCGGCCCGCACCCCCGGCGAGCTCGTCTCCCTGGCCCGGCACTCCGCACAGGCGGGCACCCTGGAGCAGGACACGGCGGACCTGTTCGTCCGCACCCTGTCCCTGGGAGAGCTCACCGCCCAGCACGTCATGACGCCGCGCGTGAAGGTCAGCGCGCTCCAGTCCTCGGCGACCGCCGAGGACGTCGTCAACCTCACGCGCGCCACCGGCCTCTCCCGCTTTCCGGTCTACCGCGAGCGGATCGACGAGATAGTCGGCATGGTGCACCTCAAGGACGCCCTCGCGGTGCCCGCGCACGACCGGCTGCGCACCCCCGTGAGCCGCATCGCCCAGGTCCCGCTGCTCGTCCCGGAGACGCTGCCCGTGCAGCCCCTCCTGGAGCGCCTGCGCAGCGAGCAGCCCATAGCCGTCGTCGTCGACGAGTACGGCGGCACGGCCGGGGTCGTCACCCTGGAGGACATCGTCGAGGAGCTCGTCGGCGAGGTCCGCGACGAGCACGACCGTCTCGACCTGCCCGAACTCGCGGTCGCCCCGTCCGAGGACGGCCGCCCCGCGTGGGACGCCGACGGCAGCTGCCGGGTCGACATCCTGCGCCGTATAGGACTCGACGTACCGGAAGGCCCGTACGAGACCGTCGCCGGTCTCGTGGCCGATCTGCTCGGCCGGATCCCCGCGCCCGGCGACCGGGCCGAGCTGCCCGGCTGGCGGCTCGCGGTGCGTCAGGTCGACCACTACCGCGCGGAGCGCGTCCGGATCGTCCGGACCGCGGACGCCGCCCGGCCGGCGGAGGCCGCCCGATGAGCGCCCTCCAGCTCTTCTTCGCCCTGCTCCTCGTGCTGGCCAATGGTTTCTTCGTGGGCGCCGAGTTCGCCCTCGTCTCCGTGCGCCGCAGCCAGATCGAGCCCATCGACAACAATCGGGCCCGCCAGGTCCTGTACGGCCTGGAGCACCTGCCACAGATGATGGCGGCGGCCCAGTTCGGCATCACCGTCTGCTCGTTGACGCTCGGCGCGGTCGCCGAGCCGACGGTCGCCCATCTGCTGGAGCCGCTCTTCGAGGCGATGCACCTGCCCGAGGGAGTGATCCACCCCCTCGGCTACGTGATCGCGCTGGCCGGCGTCGTCTTCCTCCACCTCGTCATCGGCGAGATGGTCCCGAAGAACCTCGCGATGGCGGCGCCGGAGAAGACCGCGCTGTGGTTCAGCCCCGGCCTCGTCGCCTTCGCCCGGCTGTGCCGACCGGTCACCGTCGCCCTCGGCGCCTGTGCCCGGCTCGTGCTCAAGCTGTTCGGGGTCGAGCCCCGGGACGAGGTCGAGGCGGTCTTCACCAGCGTGCAGCTCGGCCGTCTCGTCGAGGACTCCGGACAGGCGGGGCTGCTCGAACCCGAGGCGCAGGAACGCCTGGAGGACGCCCTGGAGCTGGGCTCGCGCCCGGTCACCGACGTCCTGCTCGACCGGTCGTCCCTCGTCACGGTCGGTCCCTCGGTCACCCCGGGCCAGGTCATCGAGCTGACGGGCCGTACGGGCTACTCCCGCTTCCCCGTCTGCGCGGAGGGGGGCGCCTTCATGGGCTATCTGCATGTGAAGGATGTCCTCGACCTGATCGACTCCGCGGATCACGACCGCGCGGTGCCGCAGCAGATCTGGCGTCCCATGACGACGCTGCGCGCCGAACTCCCGCTCGACGACGCCCTGACGGTGATGCGCCGCGCCGCGACGCACCTCGCTCAGGTCGCCGACGCCTCGGGCCGGGTCCTCGGCCTGGTCGCCCTGGAGGACGTCCTGGAGATGCTCGTCGGCGAGGTCCGTGACCCCGCGCACCGGGACGCTCCGGCGCCCGGGGCCAGGGTCGCGGAGCCGCGGGCCGAGGCGCCGGAGGAGGCGCTGGCCGGCTGACAGGCGCACACGGCGAAGGGGCGGGTCCCGTATCGGGCCCGCCCCTTCGTCATGTCACATCGCGGACGGATCCTGGGGCCCGCGCCCCGAGAGGACCTCGCCGTACGCCTGCATGAGATCGGGCAGCCGCAGTGTCGACAGGTCGTCCCGCGTCGGCGTCGTCGTGTATCCCGTCAGCCGCAGGTCCCGGTAGGCGCACGACTTCTCGTACAGCGTCCGCAGGAAGCGGCCGTTGCCGAGCTCGTCGATCCAGCCCTGGTCGACGACGTGCCCGCTGATGGAGCGCAGCTCGTCGAGGGCCTCCTCGTCCCACACGTCACCGTTCTCCGCGGCGAGCACCTCGCCGATCGCGGTGAGTTCGAGGGGCCGGTACGAGGGGAAGTCGACCCGCGTCGTGAAGCGCGAGGACAGTCCGGGGTTCGCCGCGAGGAGGCGGTCCATGCCCTCCGGGTAGCCCGCGAGGATCACCACCAGGTGGTCCCGGTTGTCCTCGGCGCGCTTCAGGAGCACCTGGAGCGCCTCGTCGCCGTACGCGTCTCCCTTGCCGTAGCCCGAGTTCGACAGGGCGTACGCCTCGTCGACGAAAAGGACGCCGCCGATGGCCGAGTCGATCAGTTCGTTCGCCTTCACGGCCGTCTGGCCCAGATACTCGCCGACCAGGTCGGCGCGCTGGGCCTCCACGAGATGGTCGCCGCCGAGCAGCCCGAGCGCGTAGAAGACGCGGCCCAGGATGCGCGCCACGGTGGTCTTGCCGGTGCCGGAGGGGCCCGAGAAGACGAAGTGCCGTTTCGGCGGCTGCACGGGCAGGCCGAGACAGGCCCGCAGACGCGCCATGTTGAGCTGCGCCGACAACGCCTTGACCTGCCGCTTCACGGGTTCCAGGCCGACCATCCGCTCCAGTTCGGCGAGTGCTTCCTCGAGGAGCGCGGGGTCGGCGGGCCCGGCGGGCAGCTGCGGCGTGATCGGTACGACGGCCTTCTCGCGGACCGCGTCGGTCTCGGCGGGCACCGCGCCGGGCGGCGGCAGATCGGGCTCGCTCACCTTCAGGTTCCGGCCGTCGCCCTCGTACAGCGGGTCCATCGACTCGGAGCCGTCCAGCACATCCTGGCCGAGCCCGGTCATGGTGAGGGGACTGAGGTCGGTGCCGTCGCCGAAGTCGCCGTAGCCGTCGCCCTCGGCGATGGCCGCGAGGCGGGCCGAGGTGTCCATGAAGGCGGCGTCCACCCGGTGCACGGCCCGGTACAGGGGCAGCGCGGCGGCGGAGCGGCCGGTGCCCTCGTGCGCGCGGGCCAGCCAGTAGCGCAGCTCCTTGCGCTGGGGCTGCTCGCTCCGGCAGCGCATCAGCGCCGCGGACAGCAGCGGCTCGGCCTGCCCGTACATCTCCAGGCGCACCCGGGCCATGCCGCCGAAGAGCCCGGCCTCGATGCCGAGGAGCCCGTCGTCGAGCAGCGGATCGGTGTGCCGGACCAGCTGCTCCCAGTCCTTGACGAGGTAGGCGCGGCAGGCGTGCAGGAACCGCACCTGCGGATCGGCGTCCACGCGCGGCAGCGTCGCCAACGCCCCGTCCAGGTCCGGGACATGGCGCCCGTCGAGCCAGTGCGACGCGTGTGCAAGGAGCAGATCGCGCGGTCGCTCCAGGACGGGCTGCACCCACCAGCCCAGCCAGTACCAGGAGTTGAGGGTGCGGCGGTGCCGGGTGCGCTGCTCGCCGAACCGGTCGCGGTGCCGGAACATGCGCAGCAGCGCCGTCGTCGTGTCGATGCGTAACGCGTGCAGCCCCAGCCAGCCGTCGGCCATGCCGGGATCCATCCGGACCGCGGCCCGGAACTCCTCCTCGGCCTGCGGATAGGCGCCCATGGTGTAGGCGTCCACGCCACGCACCCAGGCGAGGTCGGCCGGGCCGGGCGAGCCCTGTGTGCCGAAGTCCATCACGTCCCCCACAAACCGTGCCCCCGTGGTGCGCCGTCGGGCCGGTGCCCGCCGGCTCCTGCGCCGAACCGATGTGCTGTGGACGGGAGTTGTCACGGTACGGGCCGCGAGCCGTCCGTAGGCCGCACCGAAAGGCATCGTACCTGCGCAGGAGTCGTCGGCCGAGGGCGCCGCAGGGCCGGATCCGAGGCGGACGGCGCTGGTGGGGGCGGGGCCGGACGGTGACCGAGGGTGAACGAAGCGGGGCTCACCGCACCCCTGAAAGGGCGAACAGGGCAGAACGAAGCCCCCGATCACGGGGGAACAACCGGGGGCTTCGCGTCTGCCGGCGACCCCGTAAGGCCGCACATTCAGAACGTAAGTCCTGTACGGCCCCTCGGTCAAGCCGAGTTGAGGCACTCACGGAAACTGGCGGAAGGCGTCTCAGGAGCGTTCAGCACGCTGCCGACGGACCCTCACGGTGAGTGACGGAAGGCGTCGAAAGTCCGGTCCCGGGGGGCATCTGACGTGCCTCGTAGCCCTCCGGACACTCTCGTACCAAAGTCTGTGCAAAGGGGCGCGAGGGGTCGTCGGTGAAGTGCGCGCGCTCCGCACGGATCCAGCCGTCCCAGAACTCCCGCTGCGCCGGTCCGTCCCGCCGCCGGCCCCGCTCCCACGACAGCTCCTCGGGCGTGTCCATCCACACCAGCCCCGCCAGGAACGGCCGTACGGCCCGCCGGCCGGCGCCCACGCCCTCCATCAGGACCACCGGCGCGGGCGCCAGGGCGCGCGGGGTGCCGAAGCTCCGGGCGTTCCAGTCGTACGGCTCGTACCGGGCGCTCTCGCCGTGGGAGAGCGGATCGATGACCTGCTCGCGCAGCCGCGCCGTCCAGTCGAAGAGGGCGTCGTGGCTGGCGAGGTCGTCGAGGTGCAGGACGGGCGCCTGCCCGAGCGCCTCGGCGAGCCGGGCGGCGAACGTCGACTTGCCGGAGCCCGCGTGGCCGTCGACGGCGACCAGCCGGACCGGGCCGCAGGAGGGCGGCAGGGCTCGCAGGGTCGCGGCGAGCCGGGGGAGCGGGAGGTGCTGGAAGGTCATCGCCCGCAAGCGTACGGGAGGTGCCCGGCCGGTTTCCCGCGCGCCGCCGCAGGTCATGCCAGTGGTACAGGCCAATATTGGTAGCGATGACCGGCCCGGAAACGCTGGTGGAAGTCAGCGGGTACCGGCCATAGTTGGCGCGATGTCGTGCACCTCACCCGCCCCTTTCTGGATAGCTCGTCGACTGGGGGAGCCCCGCTCATGACCCGACCCGAACCTCTGTCCCGCAGAACTCTGCTCACCGCCGCCGCGGCCACCGTGGGCGCGGCGGCCTTCGCCGCGACCGCGGGCACCGCTGTCGCCGGCACCGGCGCGCCGGCGCGAGCTCAGGCGGCCCCGCGCCTCGTGGACAACCACGCCTGGACCTCGCACTCGGACTGGCGCTCCGGAACGGCGGCCGGCACCCGCGCGGTCGCCGGGTCCCGCCCCGGGCTCACGCTCGCGACCCCCGAGGGCCGCACCGACTACACGGATCCGCACACGGGCAAGACCGCCACCTGGGAGTACGGCCGGTGGACCTCCCCGGCGCACCGCCTGTCGGTGCCCGCCACGGAGGTCATCGCCTCCTGGAACGCGCGGACGCCGGCCGGTACCTGGATCCAGATCGAGCTCCAGGGCACCTACTCCGACGGCACGGCGACGCCCTGGTACGTGATGGGCCGCTGGGCCGCGGGCGACCAGGACATCCGGCGGACCTCCGTCGACGACCAGTCGGACGGCAAGTCCAGTATCTGGACGGACACCTTCTCCATCGACGACGCGGCCTCGGGCCTGCGTCTCGTCTCGTACCGCCTGCGGCTGACCCTGTACCGCGCGCCGGGCTCCGAGGCCTCGCCCCTCGTGTGGCGGCTCGGCGCGATGGGCTCCGACGTCCCGGACCGCTTCTCGGTCCCGGCCTCGACCCCGGGGCTCGCCAAGGAGCTGGCCGTTCCGCGCTTCTCGCAGAGCGTCCACGCCGGCCAGTACCCCGAGTACGACAACGGCGGCGAGGCCTGGTGCAGCCCCACCTCCTCGCAGATGATCATCGAGTACTGGGGCCGCAAGCCGTCCGCGGAAGACCTGTCCTGGGTCAACCCGGACTACGCGGACCCGGAGGTCTGCCACGCGGCCCGCTTCACGTACGACTACCAGTACGAGGGCTGCGGCAACTGGCCCTTCAACGCGGCCTACGCGGCGACGTACAAGGACCTTCAGGGAGTCGTCACGCGGCTCGGCTCGCTCAGTGATCTGGAGACCCTGATCGCGGCGGGGATCCCGGCCATAACGTCGCAGTCGTTCCTCAAGGAGGAGCTGACGGGGGCGGGTTACGGGACGTCCGGACACCTCATGACCGTGATCGGCTTCACCGCGGACGGCGACGTGATCGCCAACGACCCGGCCTCGCCGAGCGACACGGCCGTGCGCCGCGTCTACAAGCGGGCTGAGTGGGAGAACATCTGGCTCCGTACCAAGAGGTACAACGCCACCGGCAAGGTCGTGTCCGGTACCGGCGGCGTCTGCTATTTGTACTTCCCGGCCCACCCGACCTCGAAGCAGCGCCGCGCGCTCGAGGCGGTCGGCGTCCGCTGAGGAACCTGCCACGGCCCCTCCCGGCGCGACAGGGAGGGGCCGTGGCATGCCGCGATGACTTCTGCCGCCGCACCGGGTCTGCCGTAGAGCCGGACAGTTGCGTGAGCAAGCTCTCGCCCACAACCGGCCGAGGCGGTGGCATGGTGGACGGGTCAGTGGGGGGATGCCACTGCCGGACGACCTCAGCGAGATGCCATGACCGCGACCACCGCCACGAACCGCGCCGCCCGGACCCGCACCGGCGGCCCCAAGGACAACGGCCCCAAGATCCTGGAGCACGTCCTCGGCTGGACCTTCGTCGTGGTCCTTGCCATGTTCGTCACGCAGGCCGGACTGATGTGACCCGGCTCTCCCCGGTGCCCTGACGCGACGCGTGAAGGGGCGGGGGACGCCGCGCATCCCCCGCCCCGAGTGCCGCACGCGGAAGGCTAGTCGACCGACTTGATCAACTCGCCGTTCGCCGTGTCACCGCTGAGCTCCCAGAGGAACGTGCCCCCGAGGCCCTGCTGGTTCTTGTAGTCCATCTTCCCGGCGATGGTGGCCGGGGTGTCGTAGCTCCACCAGTTGGTGCCGCAGTACGCGTAGGCGGTGCCGCCGACCGTTCCCGTCGCCGGGCACTTCGACTTGAGCTCCTTGTAGTCGTCGATGCCCTGCTCGTACTTGCCGGCCGCCGGGCCCGTCGCCGTGCCGCCGGGCGCCGCCTGCGTGACGCCGGTCCAGCCGCGCCCGTAGAAGCCGATGCCGAGCAGCAGCTTCGACGCCGGGACGCCCAGACCCTTGAGCTTGGTGATGGTCGCGTCGGTGTTGTAGCCCGCCTTCGGGATGCCGCTGTACGAGGTGAGAGGCGAGTGCGGGGCGGTCGGCCCCTGGGCGTCCCAGGCCCCGAAGTAGTCGTACGTCATCGGGTTGTACCAGTCGACGTACTGGGCCGCGCCGGCGTAGTCGGTGGCGTCGATCTTGCCGCCGTCGGAGGCGTCGGCCGGGATCGCGGACGTGATCAGCGCGCTGGAGCCGAACTTCGAACGCAGCGCACTCATCAGGTTCTTGTAGGCGTCGCGCCCGCTCGTGTCGCAGGACAGGCCACAGGCGTTCGGGTACTCCCAGTCGATGTCGATGCCGTCGAAGACATCGGCCCACTTGGAGTTCTCGACCAGGTCGTAGCAGGACTGGGCGAACCCGGCCGGGTCCTTGGCCGCGTCGCTGAACCCGCCCGACCAGGTCCAACCGCCGAAGGACCAGAGGATCTTGAGGTTCGGGTGCAGCTTCTTCAGCTTGAGCAGCTGGTTGAAGTTGCCGCGCAGCGGCTGGTCCCAGGTGTCGGCGACGCCGTCCACCGCCTGGTCGGCGGTGTACGCCTTGTCGGTCGCGGCGTAGGAGTCGCCCATCGCGCACTTGCCGCCGGTGACGTTGCCGAAGGCGTAGTTGATGTGCGTGAGCTTGTCGGCCGAGCCCGATGTCTCGATGTTCTTGACGTGGTAGTTCCGGTCGTAGACACCCCATTCGGTGAAGTAGCCGACGACCTTCGAACCGGCCGCGGCCGGCTGGGGGCCGGCGTCGTTCTGCGCTGCGGCGGTGCCCGCGGAGGCGAGCAGTCCGGCGCCGAGGACGGCGCAACACGCGGCGGACAGGAGCGCCCGGAACAAGGCGCGGGGACGGTGCGGTCTGAGCATCGTGTCTCCTCGTGGGGGAGGGGAGCGTGGGGGGATTTGCTGTGGACCTCGGGGGCGTCGTCACGCGATCCGTGCCATGAGTCTTTGGCATGAACGCGTTAAGACGTTGCAGGGAACCTTAGGAGGACTAGACCAGTGGGGTCAATGGTGCGGACCAATGTGCTCGGCTCCCGGTGTGGACTCCGGGGCCGCCGGTGAGGGCTCGGGCCCGCGCCGGCCGCCTGGTCCCCGTCTTTTCGGTATCTTTGAAGTAAGCGGTCGTTAACTAGTGACCGGACGCCGTCGAACGGGCATACTCAACGGGCCGCAGCCGCTGGTCAGCGCCCGTCCGAGACCCGGAAGGGAGCCCTCGGCGGCGGCTCGAACACGGCGCCGCCGCACACCCCGCGCGACCGCCGCAGTGCCCGACAGGGAGGAGAGCGTCGATATGCCCGACCGCGCCCCGCAGCCGGTGGACCGTCAACTGCCCACGGACGAGGCCCGGGATCTGTTCTCGCTCGTACGTGAGCTCGTGCAGCGCGAGATCGCCCCGAGCGCGGCCGAGGAGGAGGACGCCGGACGCTTTCCGCGTGAGACGTTCTCACTGCTCTCCGAGTCGGGTCTGCTCGGCCTCCCCTACGACTCCGACTTCGGCGGCGGCGACCAGCCGTACGAGGTCTATCTCCAGGTCCTCGAAGAGCTCGCCGCCGCCCGGCTCACCGTCGGCCTCGGCGTCAGCGTCCACTCGCTGGCCTGTCACGCACTGGCCAATTTCGGCACCAAGGAGCAGCGGGCGGAGCATCTGCCCGGCATGCTCGGCGGCGGTCTCCTCGGCGCGTACTGTCTCTCCGAGCCGTCGTCGGGATCGGACGCGGCCTCCCTGCGGACCAAGGCCGTCCGCGAAGGTGACGACTGGGTGATCACCGGCACCAAGGCGTGGATCACGCACGGCGGCATCGCCGACTTCTACACCGTCCTGGCGCGCTCCGGCGGCGAGGGGGCGCGTGGCATCACCGCGTTCCTGGTCCCCGGCGACGCGGAGGGGCTGAGTGCGGCGGCGCCCGAGAAGAAGATGGGGATGAAGGGCTCGCCCACGGCGCAGGTTCACTTCGACGCGGTGCGCGTGAGCGACGCGCGCCGGATCGGCGACGAGGGGCAGGGCTTCGCGATCGCGCTCTCCGCCCTCGATTCCGGGCGTCTCGGCATCGCGGCCTGCGCGATCGGCCTGGCCCAGGCGGCCCTCGACGAGGCCGTCGCGTACGCCACAGGGCGCGAGCAGTTCGGGCGGCCCATCGCCGACTTCCAGGGCCTGCGCTTCATGCTCGCCGACATGGCGACGCAGATCGAGGCCGGCCGCGCGCTCTATCTGACGGCGGCCCGCCTGCGCGACGCGGGCCGGCCCTTCTCCAAGCAGGCCGCCATGGCCAAGCTGATGTGCACGGACACGGCGATGAAGGTCACCACGGACGCGGTCCAGGTGCTCGGGGGGTACGGCTACACGGCCGACTTCCCGGCCGAGCGCTATATGCGCGAGGCCAAGGTGCTCCAGATCGTGGAGGGCACCAATCAGATCCAGCGCATGGTCATCGCCCGGCACCTCGCCGGTCCTGAAGGCCGCTGAACTGCCCGGTTCTGACCGGGGACGCCACCAGCCGGGCCCACTCCGGATCATGGCGTCCCGGCAGGGTCTTGCCGCGGTCGGCCCAGTGGCTGACCAGGGCGCGGTAGATCGGCGGGTCCGGGGGTGCGGGGCGCTCCGGGGGCGGCGGCTGCGGAACCGATTCTGCGGTGGTGGGGACCAGGAGGCGACGGCGACGGCTGGTGGCGCTCTGTCTGAGGGGCATGCCCGGGCCAACGCGCCCGCGCCCGGCAGGTCACCGTCCGGGACATGGGGGCGTGAGTTCTAGGGCCTTTCGTTTGGGTCAGGCCGGATCGGATCAGATCGGATCCGGGCCAGGGTCTGCCCGCGCGCCCGGCCTGATCCGGCCATCGCCGTGCCCGGGTCGGCGCACGCATCTGGCTCCGGCGGCCCAGCTGACGTACCGTCAACTCCCGCCGCCGGGGGCCGCACCCCTCCGGGCGACGTCAACCGCCGTACGCCCAGGGAGGGAACGCGTGGCAGACGACCGCCCCGTCGCACTCGACGAATACCCGGTCCACCAGGTGCCGCTGTCCATGAAGCACGTCGCGACCGGTGACCGTAACGCCTACGACCGGTGCATCTTCCATCTCGTCGACCCCACCGGGGAGTTCCTGCTTATCCTCGGCCTCGGTGTCTACCCGAACCTCGGCGTCATCGACGCGTACGCGACCCTGCGCGTCGGCGACACCCTCCACGCGGTCCGCGCCTCCGACGCCCTGCGCGACGACGCCCGCATGGAACTCGCCGTCGGTCCGCTTCGGATCCACGTCGAACGCCCCTTGAAGGACTTCGTCCTGACCTGCGCGGCCGACCCGGCCGACCCCGACGGACTCTCGTACGAGATCAACTGGTCGGCGGCCTTCCCGGCCCTGTGGGAGCCTCACCACACCCAGCGCCGCGGCGGCCGTCTCACCCTTGAGGGCAGGCGCTTCGTGCAGGCCGGGCGCTGTGACGGACGGCTCCGCGTCGGCGGGCGCGAGGTGTCCCTCGACGGCTGGACCGGCACCCGCGACCGCAGTTGGGGCGTGCGACCGGTGCCCGGCGAGGAGGGCGGCAGGCTCGCCGAGGAGAACAGGACCGAGGGCTTCCACTGGATCTGGTCACCGGTCCGCTTCGACGACCGCTTCCTGATGGTGATCGTCCAGGAGGACGCGGACGGCTACCGCACCCTCAACGACGCCACCCTCGTCCGCGACGGCCACCCGGACCTCCAGTTCGGCTGGCCCCAGGCCGACATCACCTACCGGACCGGCACCCGCCATCCCGAGAGCGCCGTCGTCCATCTCACCGATCCGCTCTCCCGCAAACCCGTGGAACTCGGCGTCGAGATCCTCGCCTCGTCCCCGCTCGCCGTCGGCGCCGGATACCCGCCCGCGGACGACTGGCAGCACGGCACCTGGCGCGGCCGCGACTGGACCGACCGCCGCACCTACGACCTCTCCGACCCCGCCGACCACCCGCTGGCCGCGTACGGCGTCATCGACCACGCGGCGCGCTTCACCCTGGACGGACAGGTCGGTCACGGCATCTTCGAGCACGGCAGCTTCGGCAGGCACGACCCGAGCGGCTTCACCGGCTACGACTCCGTGGCGCCCTGAAAGGAGCCTGTGATGGCGACAGCACCCAGACCGCGCACCAGCACCCGCGACCCGGAGGAGGTGTCGCGACGGCTCACGTCCTGGCTGGCCGCCCGGCTGCCGGGCGCCGCAGCGGTGAACGTGACCGTCCCCGAGTCCAACGGCATGTCCAGCGAGACCCTGCTCTTCGACATCGAACACCCCGAACCACCGGTCCGCGCCTGCGCGTTGAGACTCGCCGCCGACCCGTCCGCGTACACGATCTTCCCGGACTACGACATGCCGCGGCAGTACCGCACGATGCGGCTGGCCGCCGATCGGACCGGGCTGCCGGTGCCGCGCGTGCTGTGGCTGGAGGAGGATCCCGGGCCGCTGGGCGCTCCGTTCTTCGTGATGGAGCGGGTCGCGGGCCGCGTACCGCCGGACGTCATGCCCTACACGTACGAGGGCAACTGGCTGCACGCGGCGACGGACGCCGAGCGCGCGCGGCTCCAGGAGGCGACCCTGCGGCTCATCGCCCGGCTGCACGACGGAGTCCCGGCGTCCGAGGCCGAGTTCCTCGCCGCACCCGGAAAGGGCAGCGCGCTGCGCCGTCACGTCGAGGCCCAGCGCGCCTACTACGCCTGGGTGGTGGACGGACTGCCGCCGTCACCGCTCATCGAGAGCGCCTTCGACCGGCTCGCCGATCTCTGGCCCGACGACGAGGGTGAACCCGTCCTCAACTGGGGCGACGCCCGCATCGGGAACATCATCTACGACGGCTTCGAACCGGCCGCCGTGCTCGACTGGGAGATGGCGGCCCTGGCCCCGCGCGAGGTCGACCTCGGCTGGACCGTGTACCTGCACCGCTTCTTCCAGGACCTGACCGAGAGCTTCGGCCAGGCCGGCCTGCCCGGCTTCCTGCGCCGCGAGGACATCGAGCGCCGCTACGCCCAACTCACCGGCCACACACCGCGTGACATGGACTTCCACACCCTGTACGCCGCCCTGCGCCACGCCGTCGTGATGCTGCGCGTCGCCTATCGGCAGGCGTACTTCGGGGAGGTGGCCGTGCCGGACGATCCGGACACACTGATCCTGCACCACGCCAGTCTGCGGGCCATGGTGCAGGGCAGTTACTGGAGTTGAGGCGTCGTCAGGCGGCCGTGCGCCGCACCTGCTCGGGGACGCGCAGCGGGCGCGAACCCGGGCCGCCCACGTGCGAGAAGGGCTGCATCCGCCAGTCGAGGCCCTGAGGGAGCGTCAACAGACGTGCGGTGTCCTGCTCCTGAGCCTCCGTCGAGTCGTCGGCGGGGCGGGCGTCGGCCGCCGGGCGACCCGTACCGGCGCAGACCGAGAGGCCGAACGGGTTCCACGGCGAGGCGCACAGCGCGTGCTCGGGCAGCACGTCCTCGTCGGCGAGCAGCGCGATCGGCTGCGCGCAGTCCGGGCAGAACACCCGGTACATCTCGAAGGTGTCGTACTCGTCGAACGCGTCGATGCCGGTGTCCGCCGGTTCGACACCCTCCGGCTCGGGCTCGATCACCGGCTGCTGCCGACTGCGGGCAGGACGACCGGGACGCTTCACATTCTGCATGGGACTCTCCCCCTCGGGTGGGCCGACAAGGCACTGCGGCCTCGACCACAGCAAGCACTTCCCGTCCCGTCGTGGGGGTAATCGTGGCACGCGCCTGGACACGGTTCGACAGGTGTGGTCTTCGTCACATGCTGATTGCGGATGCCCGGCAGCAGGTAGGCGTAACCGCCCCCATGGCTCGCTCGGGTATCCCCGGGGATCAAGCGCCCTGTAGGTTCTGCGCCATGGAGGAGCTCGACCGACAGATCGTGCAGCTGCTCGTCAAGGACGGGCGGATGAGCTACACCGACCTGGGCAAGGCCACAGGCCTGTCCACGTCCGCGGTGCACCAGCGCGTGCGCCGACTCGAACAGCGCGGCGTCATCCGCGGCTATGCCGCGGTCGTCGACCCCGAGGCGGTCGGCCTGTCGCTCACCGCCTTCATCTCGGTGAAACCGTTCGACCCCAGCGCCCCCGACGACATCGCGGAACGCCTCGCGGGCGTTCCGGAGATCGAGGCGTGCCACAGCGTCGCCGGAGACGAGAACTACATCCTCAAGGTCCGTGTGGAGACCCCGCACGACCTGGAGAACCTGCTGGCCCGGGTGCGCTCCCTGGCCGGCGTCTCCACCCGCACGACCGTGGTCCTCTCCACGCCGTACGAGGCACGGCCGCCCCGCGTCTGACCGCTGCGGCCCCCCGGGTGCGGCCCGGGGGCACAAACGCGGGAAACTGTCCCCATGAGTACGACCCCCACGCCGCCCGCACCGGCTGAGTCCCGCACCTTCCTTCTGCGCGGTGGCGACGTCCACAGCCCCGCCGACCCCTTCGCCACGGCCATGGTCGTCGAGCGGGGGCACGTCGCCTGGGTCGGCTCCGAAGGCGCGGCAGACGCGTTCGCCGAGGGGGTCGACGAGGTCGTCGACCTCGAAGGCGCCCTCGTCACTCCCGCGTTCACCGACGCCCACGTCCACACCACGTCGACGGGGCTCGCCCTGACCGGCCTCGACCTCTCCGCGGCCCGCACCCGGGGCGAGGCGCTCGCCCTCGTCCGCGCGCACGCGGGCGCGCGCCCCACGGACCGGATCCTCCTCGGCCACGGCTGGGACGCCGCCCGCTGGCCCGACGGCGCGCCCCTCACCCGCGCCGAGCTCGACGAGGCCACCGGCGGCCGCCCGCTCTACCTCTCACGCATCGACGTCCACTCGGCCGCGGTGACCACGGCCCTGCTCGACCTCGTCCCCGGCATCGCGGACCGCCCCGGATTCACCCCCGACGGACCCCTCACCCGCGACGCCCACCACGCCGTCCGCGCCGCCGCCCACGCCGCCGTCACCCCGCAGCAGCGCACGGAGGCCCAGCGCGCGGCCCTGCGGCACGCGGCCTCCCTGGGGATCGGGTCCGTGCACGAGTGCGGCGGCCCCGACATCTCCTCCGAGGACGACTTCACCGGCCTGCTGCGGCTGGCCGCCGAGGAGTCCGGCCCCCGGGTCGTCGGCTACTGGGCCGACCGGGACATCGACCGGGCCCGCGCGCTGGGCGCCGTCGGCGCCGCCGGTGACCTGTTCGTGGACGGTGCCCTCGGCTCGCACACGGCCTGCCTGCACGAGCCGTACGCAGACGCGGCCGCCGGGCACACCGGCACCTCCTACCTGGACGCCCACGCCGTCGCCGCCCACGTCGTCGCCTGCACCGAGGCAGGGCTCCAGGCGGGCTTCCACGCCATCGGGGACGCCGCGGTGACCGCCGTGGTGGACGGCGTGCGCGCCGCCGCCGAGAAGGTCGGCCTCGCCCGTGTCAGGGCCGCGCGGCACCGCGTCGAGCACGCCGAGATGCTGTCGCCGGAAGCCATCGCCTCCTTCGCCGAGTTCGGCCTCACCGCTTCCGTGCAGCCCGCGTTCGACGCCCTGTGGGGCGGCGAGGACGGCATGTACGCGGACCGCCTCGGCGCTGAACGGGCCCGCGCCCTCAACCCGTTCGCCGCCCTCCTGCGCGCCGGGGTCCCGCTGGCGTTCGGCTCCGACAGCCCCGTCACCCCGCTCGACCCGTGGGGCACGGTCCGCGCCGCGGCCTTCCACCGCACGCCCGAGCACCGGGTGTCCGTGCGGGCCGCGTTCACCGCGCACACCCGCGGCGGCTGGCGCGCCGTCGGCCGTGACGACGCGGGAATCCTGGTCCCGGGCGCCCCGGCGGACTACGCCGTGTGGCGCACCGAGGAGCTCGTCGTCCAGGCGCCGGACGACCGCGTCGCGCGCTGGTCGACCGACCCGCGCTCCGGGACGCCCGGTCTCCCCGATCTCACACCGGGGGCCCAACTGCCGCTCTGTCTGCGCACGGTGGTGGGCGGGCGGACCGTGTACGTAGGGCCGGACGAGTGATGTAGGCGCGCGCAGTACCGCCGGCAGCGGTCCGCCGCACGTTGGCGCGACCTGCGAGTCCTCGGCGCTGACCAGGTGGTTTCCTCAATCACCGCAGACCAAAGGGGTGTTGACAGCTGGGCGCGGTCGCCGGGTAGGTTCGGCCGGGTCCACCACTGGACGTCCGACCGGGGAACCTCCGCGCAGTCGATGAACGCCGCTGGGTCATGGGGCGGTGTGCCGCACCGGTACACCGCCACTGGGAGCCAGGCCCAGCACCCGCGCCATGGGGCGCTGGAACGTTCCGGCCGGATGGGGGTCCCTCCCTGCTCCGCGGGAGCACGGGGGAAGGTGCGACCCGGGTGGGGCCCGGACGCTCAGTAGACAACGGCTCTCGGTAGACCCGCAGCCAGCGGGTCCCAGGCCGGCCCGAAGGGCACCGGGCCCCGATCCCGCAGTCCCGCACAGGGCGCCTTACCAGCGCCGACAGGCACGCTCGCTATGGTGGTCCCCTCGTACAGGAGTCTTAAGGGGAAGCTGTGAACGACGGCGGTGGGCGGCAGTTCGGCCCTCTCGGTACGGCGCTGGTGATCATCCCGACCTACAACGAGGCGGAGAACATCAAGTCGATCGTCGCCCGGGTGCGCGCGTCCGTGCCCGAGGCGCATGTCCTCGTCGCCGACGACAACAGCCCCGACGGCACGGGAAAGCTCGCCGACGAGCTCGCCTCGGGCGACGAGCAGGTGCGGGTCCTGCACCGGCAGGGCAAGGAAGGCCTGGGCGCGGCCTATCTCGCGGGCTTCCGCTGGGGCCTCGAGAACGGCTACGGCGTCCTGGTGGAGATGGACGCCGACGGCTCTCACCAGCCCGAGGAGCTGCCCCGGCTGCTGACCGCGCTGAAGGGCTCCGACCTCGTGCTCGGCTCGCGCTGGGTGCCGGGCGGACGGGTCGTCAACTGGCCCAAGTCGCGCGAGTTCCTCTCCCGTGGCGGCAGCACGTACTCGCGGCTGCTGCTCGACGTGCCGATCCGGGACGTCACCGGAGGCTTCCGCGCCTTCCGCCGAGAGACCCTCGAAGGCCTCGGGCTCGGCGAGGTCTCCTCGCAGGGCTACTGCTTCCAGGTCGACCTCGCGCGCAGGGCGGTCAAGGCCGGCTATCACGTCGTGGAGGTGCCCATCACGTTCGTCGAGCGCGAGCTCGGCGACTCCAAGATGAGCCGTGACATCGTCGTCGAGGCGCTGTGGCGGGTCACCGCCTGGGGCGTGGGGGAGCGCTTGGGGCGTGTGATCGGCCGCAAGTAGGCCTGATCCGCAGCCTTCGTCGATCTTGATCTCCCGCTTACGCCGTTCGGGGCGGGGCCCAGGCACACTGGGGGCATGACCACTGGCACACCGCCCCCTTCGCGCTCCGCCACGCCCCGGCGTTCCCGGGTCCGTACGTTCCTGCCGCTCGGTATCGCCGCGTGGCTGGTCCTGGAGATCTGGCTGCTGACCGTGGTGGCCGGCGCGGCCGGCGGGTTCACTGTCTTCCTGCTGCTGCTCGCCGGGATCGTGTTCGGCGCCGTCGTCATCAAGCGCGCCGGGCGCCGGGCCTTCAGGAATCTGAGCGAGACGCTGCAACAGCAGCAGAGCGGCGCGGGCCCGTCAGGCGAGCCGCGCTCCGGCGGCAACGGTCTGCTGATGCTGGCGGGCCTGCTCCTGATGATCCCCGGCCTGATCTCGGACGCCCTGGGTCTCGTCCTGCTCGTGCCGCCCGTCCGTACGGCCCTGGGCCGCTACACGGAGCGGACCATCGAGCGGAAGATGCAGTCGGCCACCCCCGGGACCTTCGGCGACGCGTTCCAGCAGGCCCGGATGCACCGGCCGGACGGCACGGTCATCCAGGGCGAGGTGATCAAGGACGATGAGCGGCCCGCACAGCGCCCCGACGCGGGCCCGCGCCCCCCGATCGCTCCCTGAGCGTGTGCGGGGCTCAGAAGCTCACTGAGCCCCGCCCGGCGCCGGACATGCGAAAAGCCGTGGGCCGGACACACGTGACGTGTGTCCGGCCCACGGCTTCTGTCAGTCGCGCTCCCGCTGCTCCCGTGGGATCAGGCGGACTTGCGGCTGTCGCGCGGATGCACCGCGATGTTCATGGCGCCCGATCGGAGAACGGCGAGCCGCTCCTCGAGGACCTCTTCGAGTTCCTCGCGGGTGCGCCGCTCCATCAGCATGTCCCAATGTGTACGCGCGGGCTTGGCCTTCTTCTCCTCAGGGCCGTCACCGTCGACAAGGAGTGCCTGGGCCCCGCAGACCTTGCACTCCCACTCCGACGGAATCTCGGCCTCCACCGAGAAGGGCATCTCAAAACGATGTCCCTTCTCGCATGCGTACTCCACGGCCTGGCGCGGAGCCAAGTCGATGCCGCGGTCCGTCTCGTAGCTGGTCACTACGAGGCGTGTGCCGCGAAGAGCTCGCTCACTCATGAATCGTGCCTCCCGGGCTTGTCGCCCACAGGACAGGTGTCGCTGTCGTCGTCATCCGGTCAACGTCCGGTCGGCGGTAAAGATTCCCGGTTCCGGGTCATGCGTCGCCGTCGTAGCCGCCCCTTGTTGTACCCACCGGCGCCCGGTTTGTCACATCTGCCAGCAGATGTCACCCAGCGTTTTGCGATATTGACGTGCAGTAACGGTACGCCTGGCAGGCCAAACGCGTACACTACCGGCCTTTGGCTCCAGGTGCTAAATCCGGGTGGGTACGGGATTTCCGGCGTCGCGCACCGCCTGCCTCACCGGAACCCGGGCAAGCAGCACAAAGCCGATCATGAAGAACGCCACCAGGGACACGATGGCGTCCCTATAACTGCCGGTCAGCTGGTACGCGAGGCCGAAAACGAGCGGTCCGAGCCAGCTCATTCCCCGGTCGCTCATCTCGTATGCGGAGTAGTACTCGGCCTCCTTGCCGGCCGGCACCAGATGCGAGAAGAGGGAACGGGACAGCGCCTGCGTGCCGCCGAGCACGAGCCCGATCCCGGCCGCCAGCGCGAAGAACCACACCGGCGCCCCCGACGGCAGGAAGTATCCCGCCCCGATCGTGACCGTCCAGGCGATCAACGAGCCGAGGATCGTGTTCTTCGCGCCGTACGAACGGGCGAGGCGCCCCATCGCGAGCGCCCCCGCCACGGCAAGGACCTGGACCAGCAGCACCGCCACGATCAGCGTCGACTGGTCGAGTCCGAGCTCCTCCGAGCCGTACACGGATGCCTGCGAGATCACCGTCTGGATGCCGTCGTTGTAGACCAGATAGGCGAGCAGGAACGAGAGCGTCAGCGGGCGGCGGCGCATGTCGCGCACGGTCGACGCCAGTTGCCGCCAGCCGGGCACGGCGGCTGCCCCGCCGCCGGCGGGCGCCGTACGCCGGTCCCGCAGGCGCCGTAGCGGTACGAGCGTGAACGCGCCCCACCACACGCCCGCGGAGGCCAGGCAGATCCGTACCGCCGTCGACTCGGACACGCCGAAGGAGTCGTGGCCGGAGTACAGGACGAGGTTCGCCACGAGGACGAGCGCCCCGGACGCGTAGCCGAACGCCCAGCCGCGCGAGGAGACCGCGTCGCGTTCCTCGGGGGGCGCGATCTGAGGCAGATACGAGTTGTAGAGGACCATCGACACCGCGAGCGAGGCATTGGCGACGACGAGCAGGAACCCGCCCAGCAGATAGCGGTCCCCGTCCAGGAAGAACATCCCGGCGGTCGCCGCGGCCCCCAGATACGCCGAGAACGCGAGCAGCGGCTTCTTGCGGCCCGTACGGTCGGCGGCCGCGCCCGCGAGCGGCATCACCAGGATCGAGATGATCACCGAGGCGGAGACGGCGTACGCGAAGAACGCGCCGGCCCGGACCGGTATCCCCAGTGGGTGCACGAAGCCGTCCGCGTCCGCCGCCGACTTGGCGACCGCTGTCAGATACGGCCCGAGGAACACCGTGAGGACGCTCGTAGAGTAGACCGAGCACGCCCAGTCGTAGAAGTACCAGCCGCGTTGTTCCCGGCGCCGCTGCGCCGCCTCGTCGTCCGCCGGCTCCGCCTGCACGGTGTCGCCGCCCACCCGCGCCCCCTCGCTGTCCCCGTGTGCGGACGCGGCAGGCGTGCGGTCAGGTCCAGGCTCCCCGGTCCTCGAGCACGTCACGCAGCGTCTCGATGTGATCGGTCATGATGCCATCCACGCCGAGGTCGAGGAGTTCACCCATCTGTGCGCGGTCGTTGACCGTCCACACGTGGACCTGGAGCCCGCGCGCGTGGGCCGCACGGAGGAAGCGCCGGTCGACGACGCGTATCCCCGACTGGGTCACGGGTACCTGTGCGCACACCGCCGAAGGGCGCAGCGCCGCGGGCAGCCCGAGGGACCGCAGCCGCAGGCCGAGCACGCCACGCGTGCCGTACGACGTGGCGAGGCGGGGACCGGCGAGGGACTGTGCCCTGGCGACCCTGGCCTCCGAGAACGAGCCGACGCAGACGCGGTCCCAGGCGTCCGTGCGGCCGATCAGGTCGAGCAGCGGGAGCAGTGCGGGCTCGGCCTTGACGTCGACGTTCCAGCGCACGTCGGGGAAGGTCTCCAGGAGTTCCTCGAAGAGCGGCACCGGTTCGCGGCCCGCCACGCGCGCGTGGCGCACGTCGCTCCAGGGCAGGTCCGCTATGCGGCCCGTCGCGTCCGTGACCCGGTCGAGCGTCGTGTCGTGGAAGGCCACGAGCGTGCCGTCGGACGTGGCGTGCACATCGGTCTCGATATAGCGGTAGCCGAGGTTCACGGACCGCCGGAACGCCGCCATCGTGTTCTCCAGACCGTCGGCCGTCCCGCCGCGATGGGCGAAGGCCAGCGGTCCGGGGCAGTCGAGATACGGATGGCGTACGACGCGTGTGGTCACGGCGAAAGTATCGCCCTTTCGGGTGACGCGCCGGCAACCACGGTGGGTGCCTCGGGCGGCGCGGGGGCGGCGAAGACCTTCAGGAACATCTGGGCCAGCGGGCCGATCGCCACGGCGTACAGGACCGTGCCGACGCCGATGGTGCCGCCGAGGGCGAAGCCCGTCGCCACCACAGCGATCTCGATGGTCGTGCGCGCCAGCCGGATCGAGCGCCCGGTACGCCGGTGCAGCCCCGTCATCAGGCCGTCGCGCGGGCCGGGGCCGAAGGAGGCGGCGATGTAGAGGCCCGTCGCCACGCCGTTCAGGACGATCGCCGCCACCATCAGCGGGATCCGGATCCCGAGGGCGTGTACGTCGGGGACGACGGCCAGCGCGACGTCCATCGCGATGCCGACCACGAAGACGTTCGAGACGGTGCCGAGTCCCGGGCGCTGCTTGATCGGGATCCACAGGAGCAGCACCAGGGCGCCCACGATGATCGACACGACGCCGATGGAGAGCCCTGTGAGCTCGGCGAGGCCCTGGTGGAGCACGTTCCACGGCTCCAGGCCGAGACCCGCCTCCACGAGGAGACCGGAACTCACGCCGTACAGCGCCAGGCCGACGTAGAGCTGGAAGAGGCGCCGGGTGAGACCGGGGCCGGGTGGCGTGGACGACGCGGACAAGTGGTGCCCCCTGTGGTGGTAGTGGCCTGTCGCATGACACTCTGTGGCTTGGGAACACAGGCCAACCATGGCCAATTCGGGGAAGGTGGACTGGACTCCATGGCTCAGTGGACTTCGGCGGTCGGCGCGGCCCAGCTCGCCCGGCTGCTCACCTCCCAGCAGACGCGCCCCCCGGGCCCCGGCAGCCGCCGCCCGCCCGCCTACCGCGCCCTCGCCGACGGCATCCGCCTCCTGGTCCTCGAAGGGCGCGTGCCCGTCGCGGCGCGCCTGCCCGCCGAGCGCGAGCTCGCCGTGTCCCTGGCTGTCAGCCGCACGACCGTCGCCGCCGCCTACGAGGCGCTGCGCGGCGAGGGGTTCCTCGAATCCCGCAGGGGAGCGGGCAGCTGGACGGCCGTACCGGCCGGAAACCCGCTGCCCGCGCGCGGCCTGGAGCCGCTGCCGCCCGAGGCGCTCGGTTCCATGATCGACCTCGGCACCGCGGCCCTGCCGGCCCCCGAACCCTGGCTGACGCGCGCCGTCCAGGGCGCGCTCGGTGAACTCCCGCCCTACGCGCACACCCACGGCGACTACCCGGCGGGCCTGCCCGCCCTGCGCGAGATGCTCGCCGAGCGCTACACCGCCCGCGGTATCCCGACCATGCCCGAGCAGATCATGGTGACCACCGGCGCGATGGGTGCGATCGACGCGATCTGCCACCTGTTCGCGGGCCGCGGCGAGCGCATCGCCGTCGAGTCGCCCTCGTACGCCAACATCCTCCAGCTCATGCGCGAGGCGGGCGCCCGACTCGTCCCGGTCGCCATGGCCGAGGGCCTCGCGGGGTGGGATCTCGACCGCTGGCGGCAGGTCCTGCGCGACGCGGCGCCCCGCCTCGCCTACGTCGTCGCCGACTTCCACAACCCCACGGGGGCGCTCGCCGACGAGGACCAGCGCAGGCAGCTCGTCGACGCGGCGCGCTCGGCCGGCACGGTGCTCGTCGTCGACGAGACCATGACCGAACTCCACTTCGACCAAGACCTGGACATGCCCCGCCGCGTCTGCGCGTTCGACCCGGCGGGCTCCACCGTCATCACGGTCGGCTCGGCGAGCAAGGCGTTCTGGGCGGGCATGCGCATCGGCTGGGTCCGGGCGGCGCCCGATGTGATCCGCAGTCTCGTGGCCGCGCGCGCCTACGCCGACCTCGGCACCCCGGTCGTGGAGCAGCTGGCCGTGAACTGGCTGCTCAGCACCGGCGGCTGGGAGGAGGCCGTTCAACTGCGCCGCAACCAGGCCCGGGACAACAGCACTGCGCTGGTCGCCGCGCTGCGCCGCGAGCTGCCCGACTGGGAGTTCGACGTGCCGGTCGGCGGTCTGACGCTGTGGGTGCGTGCCGGAGGTCTGTCGGGGTCGCGGCTCGCGGAGGTCGGCGAACGCGTCGGCGTACGGGTCCCCTCGGGTCCCCGCTTCGGGGTGGACGGCGCCTTCGAGGGGTACGTGCGGCTGCCGTTCACGGTCTCCGGGGCGGTCGCCGACGAGGCTGCGGTGCGGCTCGCGGCGGCGGCGCGCCTCGTGCGGGAAGGCGGAGCGACCGGGGCGGAGCCGCCGCGGACGCTCATCGCATAGGGCCGGTGGCGCCCGGCCGTCACCCCTCGGCGGCGACCGTCCGCACCGTACCCATCGCTTCCACGACTTGGACCGGCTCGGCTGTTTCGACCGGCTCGGGCTCAGGGCTGTCGTCGACAGGCGTCGTCCGCTGCGGGAGCAGCCCGAGCACCGCCTGCCGGTGCGCTTCACTCGTCGCGTCGTCGTACGGGTCGGGGGTGGCCGGCACCTGGAGGCGGTGGACGGCCCCCGCGCCGAGGCGCGCGTAGCCCCGCCCGGCGGGGACGTCCGGGACGGGCGTCGTGTGGGGCGCGACCCCGAGGACGTCCTCGATCTGGTCGTACGTGGCCGGGCCGAGCACCACGCGCGCGCGTGTGTGCTGACAGACGGTGTCGGTCAGGGAGTCGAGGCTGTCGAACTGGTCCGCCACGACGACCGTGACGCCTGCGGCGCGCCCGTGCCGCAGGGGGACCTGGAGCAGAGTCTGCGGGTCCTCGCGCCCGTCGGCCGAGGCCAGATGAGCGAGGACGCTGGGCCGGTCGAGCAGGATCCACAGGGGGCGCCGGGTGTCGTCCGGCGCGGGGTGGCCGGCCTGGCGCGCCCGGTTCGCGGCGATCAGGCGCCGCTCCGTCTCGTGGGCCGCCCATTCCAGGCTGGCCAGCGCGCCGGCGAGCCCGCACTCGACGGCCAGGACACCGCTGCGTCCGGTGAGGCACGCGTAGTCGCCCGTTCCGGTGCCCTCCACGATGAGGACGTCGCCGTGCTGGAGGGCCTGGAGCGCGATCGAGCGCAGGAGCGAGGTGGTCCCGCTGCCGGGGTGGCCGACGGCGAGGAGGTGCGGCTCGGTGGAGCGCATCCCCGTACGCCAGACGACGGGCGGTACGTCGCGGCGCTCGTCGCCGTCACCGAGCGGCAGGGTCCGCTGGGTGCCGCTCTCGTCGGTGAAGCCGAGGACCATTTCGCCCGGTGCCGTGACGAATCGCTGGGCGGCGATGTCGGTGGGCAGCGGGGGCATGACGGTGACCGTCAGCCGGTTGCCCTCCTCGTCCCACTCGAAGTGGTACTCGCGGCCCCGGCCCGACTTGGCGTGCAGGAGCTGTTCGATACGGGCGCGGGAGTCGGCCTCGCCGTCCGTGAAGTACGCCGGGTAGTGCAGCACGATCCGCGAGAGGCGCCCGTCGTCGTCGAAGTCGTACGACTCGAAGGCCTTCTCCCACTCGCCGCCGTGGGCGAAGAGCGGGCTCGGGTCCTCTGGGACGGAGAAGTACGGGACGAGCGCCTCGTAGAGCGCGGTGAGCCGCTTGACCTGGGGCTCGTCCGGACCGGTCGGCGCCGGCGCCGTCTGGTCCCGGCCCTTCCACGCGGCCGCTGCCATCAGGGTGATGAGCGCCAGCAGCGGCCCGTACGGAATGAGCACCACGACCAGCACCACGGCCGCCACCAGGAACAGCAGCGGTCCGCGCCGGTCCTTGGGGGTGTCGGCCCACTTGTGCCGCCCGGCGGATGCCAGGCGGCCCAGGCCCTTGGTGATCGTGATCAGGGGATGGAGCACGTCGATGGCCCCGTCGGCTGCCGTCCGTGCCAGTTCCCGGCTCCGGGCGATGGGGACGCTGCCGTTGCTCAGAATGCGGGGGAGGGGGCGCCGGGCCACGTCTGTCTCCTGAAGTCACGTGCGAGGGGGGAGGGGGGTCAGAACTTGATCCCGCCGAGCAGGCTGGCCAGGCTCGCGCCTCCGGCCTTGATGCTCGGGGCGATGGCGGTGCCCGCAAGGTAGAACCCGAAGAGGGCGCAGGTCAGGCCGTGCGAGGGCTTGAGCCCGTCTTTGCGGAAGAAGAGGAAGACGATGATTCCGAGCAGCACCACGCCTGAGATGGACAGGATCATTTGAGTTCTCCTGGTTGATGGGGACAGTCACCATGAGTCCTTCCAGGCTCACAGCATGTATCTATACGATAAAAGGTGCAAACGGGTGGAATATTCTTGTTTTCACCCGTTTGGCAGGCGTCCCGTGAGCCTCCTGGGCGTGTGCTGTTCGGCCGTCAGGGCTCTTCGTGATCTTTGCCTCGCTCGCCGCTGCTCATGTGCCGAACCGGGCAGTACTCTGTCGATTCACTCGTACGGCCGCACGGTCGTAGCACTCCGTATACGCAAAGGCGGTCTGTTCCGATGAGCGAAGTCCCCGACCCCGAGGTCGTGGAACTGGCCACCAAGATCTTTGATCTTGCGCGCCGGGGTGAGAGCGAACAGCTCGCCGCCTATGTCGACGCCGGCGTGTCCCCGGACCTCACGAACGACCGTGGCGACTCCCTGGTGATGCTGGCCGCCTATCACGGGCACGCCGAGGCCGTCCGCGCGCTGCTCGCCCGCGGCGCCGACGCCGACCGAGCCAACGACCGGGGCCAGACCCCGCTCGCGGGCGCCGTCTTCAAGGGCGCGGACGACGTGATCCGGGCACTGCTCGACGGCGGGGCCGACCCGGCGGCGGGAACCCCGTCGGCGGTCGACACGGCCCGTATGTTCGGCAAGGCGGAGCTTGTGGAGCTCTTCGGCACTTCCTGAGACATCGCCTTTGACCAGGCAGAACGGGGGAGCAGGAAATGTGGTCGCGGCGAGAAGAACCGCTGGGTCATCATGACGACGTGATTCACGGACGCGACGGCGGGGCAGATGGTGCCACACCGCGTGGGCCGTGAACGGTCCGCTTCGGACCACGGACGAGAGGCAGAGGAAGATGGTCTACAGCAAGCAAGAGACGGCGGGCGCCCCGCAGTGTTGTCGCGCGGCCAGGTAGTGCGGTTCCCCCGGTTGCGTCGACGCTTGATGTGAGGCTGTTTCCCATGTTCGATCCGGTCATAGCGCCCAGCGGTACGCTGCTCGGCCTGCTGCAGAGGGGCCGCGGCGACGGCACCCTGCACGCGTTGACGGCACCGCGCGCCGAAGCGCTCGCGGCTCTGAATCACTGTGTGCTGAGCGACCCCCGCCACGACTGGCAGGTGGAGAACCGCTCGCTCTACTACGCCCGTCTCTACCTCGACCTCCACGGAGAGCTGGGGGAGATCGAGCGCCACCTCTTCGACCCCGACGACGTCCTCGATACGGACGAGTCGCGCACGGGCCTCGCACTCGCGGTCCTCGGCCACCTCGCCTCGTACGGCAGGCGTGACGCCCTGGAGCTGCTGCGCCGCTACGCCGCCTTCGGGTCCAGCTGGGCCTGGGCGCTCGACGAGCTGGCCCTGCGCGACGACGACGCGGGGCTGCGCGTGCTCGCCGCCCCCATCCTCGACCGATTCCCCGAGGACCCCGAGGGCGACGCCGAACTCGCCGCCGCCGTGCGCGACGCCTATGAACCGCGCCCCTGGCGGCTGTGGGCCGACGACCCCAGGGAAGCCATCGGCGCCCGCGTGCGCGCCGCCCGGGAACGCGGCTCCTTCGACCAGTGGCAGCGCCAGATGCGCCCCGCCGGGCCACGCCCCGGCTGGAGCGTGCGGGCCGTCTTCGACTGGGCCCAGGAAGGTTTCGAACGCGGAGCCGTCCTGTACGTGCCCGCCGCGCGCTGCCTGACCGCCGTCGCCGGACCCGACGACAGGGCCGAGATCGTCCAGGCCGCTCTCACCGGGCACGACGGCGCCCGCAGCACGGCCCTGCGCTATCTCGCCGACGCCCATGATCCCGACGTCCTCGATCTGATCGAGGCCGCCGTGGAGAGCCCCTCGCACGCCGTGGTGGACGCCGCCCTCGACGCCTTCGAACGCATGCGGACGGTCGCCTCCCTGGAGCGCGCCCGCCGCTGGGCCCCCAGGCCCGACGCCCTCGGTGCCGCCGCGGGACGTGTGCTCGCCTGCCGCGGCGGAGCCCAGGATGCCGAACCGGTCCTGGCCGCACTGCGCGAGGCGGTGCGCGGCGACGGCGCCGACGCGCCGACCCTGTGGCCCCTGGTCGACGGGGCGGGACGCCTCGGCATCGCCGGCGCCGCCCCCGTTCTGCGCCACGTCTACAGAGAGACCGCCTCGTCCCACCTGCGCGGCCACGCCGCCAAGGCCCTGGCCGCCACCGACCCTTCCTTCGCCGCCGGATTCGCCGTCGAATGCCTGTGGGACTGCGAGGAATCCACCCGCGAAGTCGCCGCGCGCCACGCGGAGACAGGCGACGCGCGCGTCGTGGACCAGCTCAGAAGACTCGCCGCCGACCCGGCCGAGGAGGCCGAGGTGCAGACCGCGGTGCGCAGCAGAATAGGCCCGGACGCGACGGCTTTGTGACCGGCGGCTTTCCGGGAGGCAACGCTCGATGGACGCTGCCTCCCGGCCGTCGGCGAGCGAGGGCCAACGCTCATGGGACGTTCCTCGCCAGGAAAGATCCACGTTGACGTGCCCACGCTCGACACGACGACAACACCGGTATGCGTGTCGTCATCGTCACCGAGTCCTTTCCCCCCGACATCAACGGTGTGGCTCACTGCGCCCTGCAGACCGCCCGGCACCTCGCCGCGCGCGGTCACGACCCCCTCGTCATCGCCCCGGCCACCGCGCCGGGCCCTGACACCGACACCGATGCCCCCTGCCCCGTCGTACGGGTGCCCTCCCTGCCGCTGCCGGGCTACCCGCAGGTCCGGGTGGCGCTGCCGAGCCGCCGGGTCGCGGCGGCCGTGGCCGCGCACGGCGCCGAACTCGTCCATCTGGCCAGCCCGTTCATCCTCGGCGTGCGCGGCATGGCCGCCGCCTCTCGGCTGCGGATCCCCGCCGTCGCCGTCTACCAGACCGACCTCGCCGGTTACGCGCGTACGTACATGGGGGCGGGTGAGACCACCGCGTGGCGGCGGATCCGCAGCGTCCACGGCGCCGCCGACCGCACCCTCGCCCCGTCCAGCGCCGCCGTGCACGACCTGGAGGTGCACGGGGTGCCCCGCGTGCGGCTCTGGCCTCGAGGGGTGGACACCGTCCGCTTCCGGCCCGACCTGCGCGACGAAGCCCTGCGGCGCGAACTCGCCCCCAACGGCGAGCTGATCGTCGGCTACGTGGGCCGGCTCGCCCCCGAGAAACAAGTCGACCTGCTGGCCGGCGCGTGCGCTCTCGACGGTGTGCGCGTGGTCGTCGTCGGCGACGGCCCCAGCGAGCCCGGCCTGCGCGAGGCACTTCCCGGCGCCGTCTTCCTCGGCCGCCGCACCGGCGCCGAACTCGCCCGCATCTTCGCCTCGTTGGACATCTTCGCCCACACGGGCCCCTACGAGACGTTCTGCCAGACCGTGCAGGAGGCCATGGCCAGCGGCGTGCCGGTGATCGCGCCCGCCGCCGGAGGGCCGCTGGACCTCGTCGCACACGGCCGGACCGGGCTCCTCGTCGCACCCGGCGACCCGGCCGCCGTACGCGACGCCGTCTGGTCGCTCGCCGCTGACCCGCTGCGTCGCCTCGCCTACGGGACGGCCGGCCGCAGCACGGTCGAAGGGCGGACCTGGGCGGCCGTCGGGGACCAACTCGTCGGCCACTACGAAGAGGTCCTCGACGCGCGGACGGCGGTGGCGGCATGAGCGGGCTGCGGATCGTACGTCTCGCCAACTTCGTCGCCCCCTCCTCGGGCGGACTGCGCACCGCCCTGCGGGAGTTGGGGGCCGGCTACCGCGCCGCCGGGCACGAGCCCGTCCTGATCGTTCCGGGGGAGCGGGCCGGCGAGCACGACAGCACGCAGGGCCGCGTCATCAGGCTGCCGGGGACGCTGCTTCCCGGCACCGGCGGCTACCGCGTCCTCACCGACCGGCGGCGCGTGACCGAACTGCTCGAACGCCTCGCCCCCGACCGGATCGAGGTGTCCGACCGCACGACGCTGAGGTGGACGGGGGAGTGGGCGCGGCGCGCCCGGGTGCCCGCCGTGATGGTGTCCCACGAGACGGCCGACGGGGTCCTGCGGACCTGGGGGCTTCCCGGGAAGGTCGCCCTGCGCGCCGCCGACGCGCTCAACTCGCGCACCGCGCACGCCTACGCGCGCGTGGTGTGCACGACCGAGTACGCCGAACGCGAGTTCATCCGCATCGGGGCGCGCAACGTCGTACGCGCCCCGCTCGGCGTCGATCTGGAGCGCTGTCACCCGGGCCTGCGGGACCCCGCGGTGCGGGAGCGGTACGCGCGCGTGGGTGAGGTGCTGCTCGTCATGTGCTCGCGTCTGTCGGTGGAGAAGAGGCCCGGGACCGCACTCGACGCGCTGGCCGCCCTCCGTCGCCGAGGGACGCAGGCGGTGCTCGTCGTCGCCGGGGACGGGCCGTTGCGGGCCCGGCTCGAACAGCAGGCGCGCGCACGGAGGTTGCCGGTGACGTTCCTCGGGCACGTGGCCGACCGCGGGCGTCTGGCGGCGTTGCAGGCCGCCGCCGATGTGTGTCTCGCGCCGGGTCCCGCGGAGACGTTCGGGCTCGCCGCGCTCGAGGCCATGGCCTGTGGCACTCCCGTCGTCGCCAGCGCGTCGTCGGCGCTGCCCGAGGTCGTGGGCCCCGCCGGGGGAGTCGCGCAGGACACCGGTGAGGCCTTCGCCGTCGCGGTCGACGAGCTCGTCGCGCGGCCCAGGGACGAACGCCGGGAGGCGGCACGCGCGCGTGCCGAGTGCTTCGGGTGGGGCGCCGCGGTGGACGCCTTCCTGCAGGCGCATGACGCGGTACGGGTGACGCCCGACGTGCCGCGCCGGACGACCGCCGACGTGTCTTTCCTCGGGACGGCCGACGTGCCTGTACGGGTGACGGGGCGGGATGCCGTATGAGCGCGGTCCTGCGGTTCGCCGCCCTCGGTGACTCCCTCACCGAAGGGCTCGGCGACCCGGTCGGCGACGGCTGGCGCGGCTGGGCCGCGCTGCTCTCCGCCGGGCTTGCCCCGGAAGGCACGCCCGTGGAGTTCCACAACTTCGCGGCGAGCGGCGCCCAGACCCATGACGTCCTGGCACGTCAGATGCCGGAGGCGCTCGCCCTGCGGCCCGACATCGCCTCCGTCCTCGTCGGCGTGAACGACACCCTGCGCCGCACGTTCGACATCCATGCCGTGGCCGCCCGTCTCGACCATGTGTACGCGGCGTTCACGGAGCAGGGCGCGGTCCTGCTCACGGCGTGCCTGCCCGACCCCGGCACCATGCTGGGGCTGCCCGGTCTGCTCGGCCGGCCTCTCGCGAGGCGCCAGCAGGCGGTGAACTCGGTCGTCCACGCCCTGTCCGAGCGCTACGGCGCCGTCCATCTGCACGCGGCCGAGGGGGCATGGGTCGCCGACCGTGCCATGTGGAGCGCGGACCGGCTGCACCCCGGCGAACGGGGGCACCGGATGCTCGCCGCGCGGTTCCACGCCCTGCTCGCGGCCGACGGGCGAGCCCAGGGCACGCCGCCGTCGCAGCAGCCCGAACGGCCCGCGCCCACGCGCTCGGCCAGCCTGTTGTGGCTCGCCACGGCGGGCACGGGCTGGGTCGCACGGCGGTGCACCGACCTGCTCCCCCAGCTCCTCACCCTCGCCGCCGACGAACTGCGCCACCGGGCCCGCGGCACCAGCGCCCGCCTCGACCTGCGGGCGTCCAGCTCGGTGGTCTCGGCGCTCGCGGCGCTGGCGGCCGTGGAACAGGCGGACGCGGCGTGAGGGGCGGACGGCGGGTAGAGGTGACGTGGTGAGGGGCGCGTCCGGCCACCGCACGACGGCGGCCCGGTAGCCCCGTGGCCGGCGGTCGCTGTGGGGTCTCCCGTCAGCGGCCCGCCGCCAGGACGAAACGGGCCGGTGTGCCGGGGGTCGCCTGTGCCGCGGCGGGCAGGTCGGCCTGGCGTACGACGGCGACCACGGGATAGCCGCCCGTTGTTGGATGGTCGGCGAGGAACACGACCGGCCTGCCGTCCGGCGGTACCTGTACGGCCCCCAGGACCATTCCCTCACTGGGCAGTTCACCCTCCGACGCCCTGAGCAGAGGCGGGCCCTCCGTGCGCAGGCCGATGCGGTTGCTCGCCGACGACACGCGGTAGGTGCGCGTGGTCAGCGTGCGCAGGGAATCCGCTGTGAACCAGTCCGCGCGCGGCCCGAGCGAGATCCGCAGCACCAGTTCGCGGGGCGGCCCCGGCTGCGGGGCCACGTCCACGCGCGCGTGCGCCGACGACACCGTGCCCAGGGGGAGCACCGCGCCGTCCGCGAGGGGGGCGGGGCCGAGCCCGGAGAGCAGATCGGTCGACCGGCTGCCGAGGACCGGCTCGACGGCCACCCCACCGGCGAACGCCGCGTAAGTGCGTACTCCGCGGAGCGCGGGTCCGAGGTCGAGGAGTGCCCCGGCCGGGACCCGTACCGGCGCGCCCCAGGCGACCGGACGCCCGTCCACCGTCACCGCGCACGGCGCGCCCACCACGGCCACCGTCACCTCACAGCGCGGTCGTACGGCACATCCGTTGAGGGTGGTCTCCAGGACGGCGGCCCCGTCCGGATTGCCCACGAGCCGGTTGGCGAGGCGGGCCGCCGGGAGGTCGAGCGCGCCGGAGTGCGGCACCCCGAGATGCGCGTGCCCGGGGCGGCCCTCGTCCTGCACGGTGGTCAGCGCTCCGGCCCGGACGACGGCCATGGCACGGTCCGTCACGGGGCCACCTCCGGCACGAAGCGGACCCGGGTGCCCGGGGTGAGCAGCGCGGCGGGCACGCGCGCGTGGTCCCACAGCACGGTGTCCGTCGTCCCGATCAGCTGCCAGCCGCCGGGCGACGAGCGCGGGTACACACCCGTGTAAGGCCCGGCGAGCGCCACGGAGCCCGCGGGGACGGACGTGCGCGGCGTCGTCCGACGCGGCACGTCGTAGCGGGCCGGCAGCCCCGTCAGATAGCCGAAGCCGGGCGCGAACCCGCAGAAGGCCACCCGGAATTCGGCCTCCGCGTGGATGCGTGGCACCTCCTCGACGTCAACGCCCCACAGCGCGGCCACGTCCGCCAGGTCGGGACCGTCGTAGCGGACGGGGATGTGCACGGCGTCGTCCCCGCGCGGAGGCAGCGCGGGGAGCTCCCAGTGGGGCAGCTGCGCCGCGAGCCGGCCCGCGGGTTCGTCGAGCCCGTCGAGGAGGACCGTGCGGGCCGCGGGCACGATCTCGCGTACGCGCAGCTCGCCCGCGGCGCGGCGGCGCAGCAGCTCGGCGTGGAGCGCCGCGGCCTCCTCGCCTCCGCAGACCTCGACGAGCAGCGCCCGGTCGCCGACCGGAAGGGCCCTCACGCGAAGGCCTCCACCCGGACTCCGGACGACTCCAGCTGTGCCCGCACCCGGCGGGCGAGGTCCACCGCGCCCGGGGTGTCCCCATGCAGGCACAGGGACCGCGCGCGTACGGAGATCCGCACGCCGTCGTGCGAGGTGACTGTTCCGAAGCGGGCCAGGCCGACGGACCGCTCGACCACGGACTCGGGATCCGTCACCACGGCGCCCTCGCTGCCGCGCGGCACGAGCGTGCCCCGCGCGGTGTAGGCCCGGTCCGCGAACGCCTCGGTCACCACGGGCAGTCCGGCCTCGCCGGCCACCTCCAGGAGACGTGACCCGGGCAGCCCGAGGACGGGCAGGGTGTCATCCGCGAGGCGGACGCCGTCGACGACCGCGCGGGCCTGTTCCTCGTCGTGGACGACACGGTTGTAGAGCGCTCCGTGCGGCTTGACGTAGGCCACGCGCGCGCCCGCCGCGCGCGTGAATACCTCCAGGGCCCCGATCTGGTACGCCACTTCGGCCGCCAGCTCATCGGGTGGCACGTCCATGGCGCGCCGCCCGAACCCCGCCAGATCCCGGTACGAGACCTGGGCGCCGACCCGGACACCGCGCTCGGCCGCGAGGGCACACACGCGGCGCATCGTGGCCGCGTCCCCGGCGTGGAAGCCGCAGGCCACGTTGGCGCTCGTGACGACGGACAGGAGCTGCTCGTCGTCGGTGAGGCGCCAGCGGCCGAAGCCCTCGCCGAGGTCGGCGTTCAGGTCGATGGTCACGGCCGCTGGTGGGGCCTGCGTGGTCAGTGAGGTCATGGAACCCTCTTCTTCCGGTGGGTGTTGCGGGATCAGGCGACGCGGTACTTCTCGTCGCGCGCGTCGGTCAGGAACATCCGGCCGGGCGCGTGCGTGATGGCGAACGGCGGCCGTGAGGCCATCACCGCGGCCTGGGGAGTGACGCCGCACGCCCAGAACACCGGGATGTCGCCCTGCTGCGCGGCCACCGGATCGCCGAAGTCCGGCCGCCCGAGATCCTCGATGCCGAGCCCGGACGGCTCACCGCAGTGCACCGGGCTGCCATGGACGGCGGGCAGCAGCGCGCTCTCCCGGATCGCCGCCGCGAGATGCTCCGGCGGTACCGGGCGCATCGACACCACCATCGGCCCCTGGAGCCGCCCGGCGGGCCGGCACTGGCGGCTGGTGGTGTACATCGCGACGTTGACGCCCTGTTCGATGTGGCGCATCGGCACACCCGCCTCGGACAGCGCCCACTCGAAGGTGAAGCTGCACCCGATGAGGAACGACACGAGGTCGTCGCGCCAGTGGTCGACGACGTCCGTGGGCTCGTCGGTCAGCTCGCCGTGCTCCCACACCCGGTAGCGCGGCAGGTCGGTACGCAGATCGGCGCCGGGAGCCAGCGGGGTGGTCCAGGCCCCCGCGTCCGTGACGTCCAGTACGGGACAGGGCTTGGGGTTGCGCAGGCAGAACAGCAGCATCTCGTAGGCCCAGTCGGCGGGGACCGAGATGAGGTTGGCCTGCGTGTGGCCGCGCGACCAGCCCGCGGTCGGCCCCGAGGCGCCGGCGCGGATGCGGGCGCGGGCCTCGGCCGGGCTCCACGCGTGCGCGTGGCTGTCGACGAGTTCCGTGCCGGTCGGGAGCGAGTCGGTGGTGAAGGACTCCGTGGCGCGGTCCTGCGTGCGGTTCACAGGAGCTCCCTTCCGCTGGTCTCGGGCAGCCCGAAGAGGGCGATCACAGCGAGTGCGTACCCCACCGCACCGAAGATCAGGGCGCCGCCCACACCCCAGCTGTCGGCGAGGTACCCGACGAGCGTGGGGAAGACCGCTCCGACGGCACGCCCGGTGTTGTACGTGAAGCCCTGTCCCGTGCCGCGCACGGCCGTCGGGTAGAGCTCGCTGAGGAACGAGCCGAAGCCGCTGAAAATGGCCGACATGCAGAAGCCGAGCGGGAAACCGAGCACAAGGAGAAGGCTGTTGGCCCCGTCGGGGATGCTCGTGTAGGCGGCGATGCTCACCGCGGACAGCAGCGCGAAGAGAGCGATGTTGCGCTTACGGCCGAGAAGGTCGGTGAGGTAGCCCCCGGCCAGATAGCCGGTGAAGGCGCCGGAGATCAGGAACGTGAGATAGCCGCCGGTGCCGACGACGGTCAGGCCGCGCTCCGTCTTGAGGTACGTGGGCACCCAGGTGGCGAGCGTGTAGTAGCCGCCCTGGACACCCGTCGACAGGAGGACGGCGAACAGGGTGACGCGCCGCAGGCCGGGAGCGAAGATGGCCGAGAACGAGCCCTTCTGCGCGCTCGTGTCCAGCTGTTCGGTCGCCTTGGGCGCGTCCTGCACCCGGCGCCGTACCCACAGGACGAGGAGTGCGGGCAGCGCCCCGGTCCAGAACATCACGCGCCACGCGAGGTCGTCGCCGAGGAACTGGAACACCAGCGTGTAGACGACCACGGCGAGCGCCCAGCCGGCCGCCCACGCGCTCTGCACCGCTCCCAGGGTCCGTCCTCGGTTCCTGGCCGTGGCGTACTCGGCGACGAGGATCGCGCCGACCGCCCACTCACCGCCGAAGCCGAGGCCCTGGAGGGCGCGGAAGACCAGCAGGGTCTCGTAGTTGGGGGCGAAGCCGCAGGCCACGGTGAAGACCGCGTACGTGACCACCGTGATCAGCAGGGCCTTCACGCGGCCGATGCGGTCCGCCACGACGCCGGCGACGGCTCCGCCGATCGCGGAGACGACGAGCGTGACCGTGGTCAGCAGGCCGGTCTCGCCGCTGTCGAGCCCGAAGTACGCGGCCAGCGCGACCATGCTCAGCGGCAGCGTGAAGTAGTCGAACGAGTCGAGCGCATAGCCGCCGAAGGCGCCCCCGAAGGCGCGTCGGCCGCGCGGGCCGAGTTCGCGCAGCCAGCCGAACGGGCCCTCGGGGGGCGGGAGTTCACCGGGGTGCGCGGGAGATGCGGTCACTGTCGCGTCGGGCGGTGGGGTCGTGCTCATGGGCACCTCGCAGGAGGGGATGGAGGGCTTCCTGAGTGGGCTGAACCGATGGACGCGGAGCGTGGGGGGATCCGCCTCCGCCCGCCAAGGTAGAGGATCGTTGAACGATCCCTCAATACCCATGTTGTTTCGTTCTGGTATCTGCGCTTGAATTCGGACGTGGCCGAACTGAACGGACTGGCGGACGACCGCGCGCTCCTGGGGCGCACCAGCACCGCCGAGCGGGTCGCGGACATCCTCAGGAGCCGCATCGCGGAGGGATACTTCCCACCGGGGACGCGCCTGTCGGAGGACAGCATCGGCGGCGCACTCGGCGTCTCGCGCAACACGCTGCGCGAGGCGTTCCGGCTGCTCACGCACGAGCGGCTCCTCGTGCACCAGCTCAACCGCGGCGTCTTCGTGCGCGTGCTCACCGTCGAGGACGTCGAGGACATCTACCTCACGCGCCGCCTCGTCGAGTGCGCCGTCGTCCGCGGCCTCGGCCGGCCCCCGTACGACCTCGACGCCGTGGCCGACGCGGTCGCCGATGGGCACCGCGCCGCGAAGGCGCGGGAGTGGAAGGGCGTCTCCACCGCCAACATCCACTTTCACCGGGAGCTCGTGGCACTCGCGGGCAGCGCGCGGACCGACGAGCTGATGCGCAGCGTCTTCGCCGAACTGCGCCTCGCGTTCCACGTCGTGGACGACCCCCGCCGCCTGCACGAGCCCTATCTCGCCCGTAACAAGGAGATCCTCGAGGCACTGGGAGCGGGGCGCCGCGACGACGCCGAGCGACTGCTCGCCCAGTACCTCGACGACTCCCGCGAGGGCCTGGTCGACGTGTACGGCCGACGGGTCGCGGAGGGCGAACGGCCGGACGCCTGACAGTCACCGTTCCCGACCGCGCGGGGGTTCGCGGGGCGTGCGGTGCGGGCGGTCGCTTCTGCGCCGTTTCGACCGTTGTCAGACCTAGGACCTAGTCTGTGCACCGTGACTTCGCCTGCCACCACGGAATCCGTTCCGCCCCAGCTCAGCGCGGGGCCGCGGCCCGCACCGGGCCCGGCCGCCGACGAAGGGCTCGCGCGCCGCCTTCGCGCGCTCGCCTGCACCGCGCCGCTGCACGACCTCGACGTGCGCAAGGCCAATCTTGCGGGCGAGTACTCCGGATACGGCATGGCCGAGGTGGCGCTCTCCGCCATCGACCTCGTCACACTCAACATGGACTTCGACACGGGCGCCGACCACGAGCAGATAGTGGCCAGGCTCATCCCCCGCGTCGGCGCACAGGCCCCGCAGCGCCCCGCCGCCGAGCACGAGCGCGTGGCCCGCTGGGTCCTGGAGAACC
This sequence comes from Streptomyces sp. NPDC107517, assembly GCF_055582645.1. Classification (NCBI taxonomy): domain Bacteria; kingdom Bacillati; phylum Actinomycetota; class Actinomycetes; order Kitasatosporales; family Streptomycetaceae; genus Streptomyces; species Streptomyces sp. NPDC107517. The sequence continues at coordinate 491,442 of NZ_JBVJPM010000005.1, forward strand.
TGATCAACGTCGGCAGCGTCGACCGCGGCTTCCGCGCGGTGTACGGCACGTTCGCGCCCGACGGCTCCTATGTCCGCAGGGACTACGACTTCAAGCTGATCGAGGAGGTCGCCGGCTACGGGGGCAGCGTCTACCTCCGCACCACCGACGAAGCGGTCAACGTCCTGGTGGGAGCCCTCGACACCGACGTCACGAGCGCCCAGATCGCCGCCGAGGTGAAGCTGGAAGTGCTGATCAACCGCGGCCGTCTCGCCGACGCCCAGCTCGCCGCCGAGCAGGCCAGGTACCGGACGGTGCAGTACTCCGAGACCCTCCGAAGGGCCCTGGACGCGACCCGGCGGAACGTCCGAGCGGTGGACTGGCTGAACGCCGTCCCGGACATGATCGCCGAGGCGCTCGACCACGTCGCCGACCGGTACCGCCACGAGAACGCGATCCTCACGAACATCCGCAAGGCCCGCGACGAGTCCGAGGACCCCGAGCACAAGCGGCGCGCCGCCGAGCTCGTCGACATCGTCAAGGACTGCATCCGCCGGCACACGCAGCTGCAGTCCCGCCTCCTCGAAGCGGGCCCCCTGTTCCGCGCCGAGCAGGACCGGCAGGCCTTCGCCGCCCCGTCCGCGCGCACGGGCCTCGACCTGTACGGGCAGCTCGTCGCGCCCCTGCTGCCGCTGCCGGTCGAGCAGGCGAGCCGCGTCACCGACGCGTTCTTCGCGCGCGGGACCGGCATGCGCACGCCCGTGTCCGTACGGGTCGGGGACCTGATCGACATACTGCTGACGCCGCCCCAGGAGCGTGAGCACCTCGGCGTCGAGATGCCCGAGCCCGACCTGATCGCGACGCCCGACGACAGCCGGTTCAGCGAGGAGCAGCTGGCGAGCGCCATGGAGCTGCTCGACCTGCCCTCCGACGCGCCGCGCCGGCTCTCCGGTCTGCTCGCCGAGGCGCGCCGCCGCGACCCCGAACTGCCTTATCTGGTCGCCCTGCTGTCCGTCCACGCGGCCAGCCCACCGGTCGGCACTGCCTATCGGCAGGGCGAGGAGAAGCTGCTGTTCGCCGTGGACGACGGCACCGAGCTCGACGACCCGGAGTTCGGCGGCGCCGACCTCATCGTCGGCACGGCCCTCCTGGACGCCGCGGGCATGGCGGCCGACCGGACGGAGGCCGCCTAGTGCCGACCGCATCACCCCCGGCCTCCCCGCCGCGCGTCGCTGACACCGACGTACACCCGAGCCTCGCCGCAGATCCGACCAAGGAGCACCAGCCGTGACCGATCACCCCGCAGAGCACGCCGCGTGGGGCGAGGCGGAGCCCTCGGAGGCTCCGGCGGCCGGCGCGCCCGTCACCCCGGCCGACGCAGCCGACGCGGCCCGGCTCGTGGCCTTCGGCCTCCAGCCCAAGCTGCAGCCCGCCCGCGACCAGGAGTACGCCGAGCTGCTGCGCCGCTACCGCGAGGACCCGCCGTTCGCGCGGCTCGCCGACGCCGTCGCCGCGGGGCTCGGCCTCGTCGTCCTGGAGGTCTCCACGCGCGCGGGGATGGCCGTGACCGCCGCTGAGGACTCCGTCTTCGCCGTCCGGATGGGCGACTACGCGCGCCGCACCTCCGCCGACGGCAGTGACCGCTTCCTGCACGGGCTCGCGCACCTCGCCGTCGCCGCGATGGCGTTCCCGCGCCCCGAGGACCTCGCCGACGACGGCTACATCGGCCGCGTCACGGTCAACGGCGTGGACGCCTTCGTCCGCCAGGCCTGCCGCCGCCTGGAGGAGCGCGCCGAGGAGCGGGGCGAGAACACCGACCCGGCCTCCGACGCCCCGGGCCTCGAGGCCGCGTGGCGCATCTGGGCCAGGCGCAGCTCGACCGGCGCGACGAAGGACGCGCGCCGCCTCGCCGGGTCCACCACCGGCATCGTCGCCAAGGCCGTCGCGTTCCTCACCGACTCCGGGTTCCTGCAGAGAACGGGTGACGACTCGGGCGGCACCTACCGCACCACGGCCCGATACCAGCTCCAGGTCCGCGACCTGGCCGGCACCGCCGCCCTCTCCGAGCTGGCGGACCTCGGCATCGTGCCCGTCACGGACGGCTCCGCGAGCCTCCTGCCGCCCGCGGACGAGGACGACGGGGAGCTCGTGGCCGACGCGGGACTCCCGTTCCACTCCTGACCGGCCACGCACCACCGCCCCACGACGCACCGCCTCACCGACTTACTACGACGAGAGTCCGCCGCCATGTACGAGCTGTCCCGGATTCGCCTCTACTCCATCGGGCCCGCCGGTGCGCGCTACGCCGACACCGTCCTGGACCTGCGGGGCGTCGGCGAGCCTGTCCCCGACCCCGCCCCCACCCAGGCGGAGTTCTTCGAGGACGAGCCCGTCGGGCCGCCGCGGCGCCCCGCGCCCGCGGGCGTGCTCTTCCTGGAGAACGGCGGCGGCAAGTCGGTCCTCCTCAAGCTGATCTTCTCCGTGATGCTGCCGGGCCACCGCAACACCCTCGGCGGCGCCAGCTCGGGCGTGCTCCGCAAGTTCCTGCTCGCCGACGACTGCGGGCACGTGGCCCTGGAGTGGCAGCACACCCTCACGGGCGAGTGCGTCGTGGTGGGCAAGGTCAGTGAGTGGCGGGGGCGGCAGGTCTCGAACGACCCGCGCAAGTTCGCCGAGGCCTGGTACTCGCTGCGGCCCGGGCCCGGCATGAGCCTGGACTCGCTGCCCGTCGCCGAGTCCTCGGCCGTGCGGTCCTCGGCCGAGGGCGTCTCGGGCGCGCAGGGGCGACGGCGCACCATGAAGGGCTTCCGGGACGCACTGACCGACGCGGGCAAGGCGTATCCGCACCTCGAAGTGCACTGGGAAGAGATCCACGACCGGTGGAACGAGCACCTGGGCGACCTCGGCCTCGACCCCGAACTCTTCCGCTACCAGCGCGAGATGAACGCGGACGAGGGTGAGGCCGCCGGCCTCTTCGCGGTCAAGAAGGACTCCGACTTCACCGACCTGCTCCTGCGCGCCGTCACCGACACCCGGGACACCGACGGGCTGGCCGACCTGGTCAGCGGGTTCGGCAACAAGCTGGGGCGGCGCGCCGAGCTGATCGCCGAACGCGAGTTCACCGCCGGCTCCGTGGACCTGCTCGGCCGCATCGTGGACGCCGCGGACACCCGGGCACGCGCGCGTGACGTGCACGCCGGAGCCGAGCGCCGCACCCGCACCCTGGCCCGCAGGCTCGCCGCCCGTGCCGCCCTGGAGCGCGGCCGTGCCGCCGACCTCGCCCAGCAGGTCACCGCCGCCGCGCACACCGTCGGCGAGGCGGAGCAGGCCCGCGGCCGCAGCACCCTGATCGCCTCCGAACTGGCATACCGGCACGCCTCGTTGGCGCTCGCCGGAGCCGAGAAGGCCGCCGCAGCGCAGAAGCGTGAGCTGGCCGACGCGCGCACCCTGCACGCGGCCTGGCAGGCCGCCGAGGCCGTCCTGCGCCACCGCGCCGCCGCCGACCGCTCCGCGCGCGTGGCCGTCGCCATCCGCGAGGCCGAGCGGGACGCGGCCCCGGCGCTCGCCGCCCGCGCCACGGCCGCCGCCGACCTCGTACGCGCCCTGCACGGAGCCGCCGAGAGCGCCGAGGAGCTGGCCAACGAGGGCGAGGAGCGCTCCGCCGCGCTCCAGGAGGCGGGCGAGACCGCTCACCGCGACGCGACCGTCGCCGCGACGGAGGCGCAGCGCGCCCGCAGCGAGGTCGGGCACCTGCGGCAGCGGCTCTCCGAGGTCGAACAGGAGACCGCCGAGGCGGTACGGGCCGGCTGGCTCGACGACACAGCGCCCGACGCCGACCCCGCGCGCGCGGCGCTCGCCGCGAGCGACGCGGAGAAGACCACGGTCGCCGCCTGGGACACGGCGCGTGACGCCGCACGCCGCGCGAGCGAGCACGCACGCGAGACGGCGGGCGCCGAGGCCCGCGCCGAACTCACCGCGGCCCGCGCCGCGGACGCCGCCACGGCCGCCGAGAACGCGTACGGGGCCGAGCACCGAGCCGCCGGCTCCCTCGCGCGCGAAGAGCGCGTCGCGGAGCTGCTCGGACTGTCCGGGGCGGCCGGGATCCTTGCCGCAGGGGTGCCCGCACCCCGGGGCGCGGCGGCCGACGGGACCGCGGCCGGGCGCGCGCGCGTGGCGACCGTCACCCGCGACCTCGGCGAAACCCCCCTCACGGCAGAGGAGTTGGACCGCGCCTCCGACGACCTCAAGGCGCTCCTCGACGACGGCGTCGCCTCCGCCGAACGCCAGCTCTTCGACCTGCGCACGGCCGCGGCCGACGACGCCCGCATCCTCGGCGCGCTCGGTGACGGCGGGCTCCTGCCGCCGGGACCCGACGTCCTCGCCACCGTCGAGTTCCTCGGCGAGCACGGCATCCCCGCCCTGCCCGGCTGGCGCTACCTCGCCCAGGCCGTCGACCCCGCGGACCACGCGCGCGTGCTCGCCGCACGCCCCGAGCTCGTCGACGGCGTCGTCATCACCGACCCCGACACGCACGCCCGGGCCCGCGAGGCACTCGCCGGCGCCGCCCTGCTGCCCCGCTCCACCGTCGCCGTCGGCACGGCGGCGGCCCTGCTCGCCCCGACACCCCACGAGGAGACGGGAGACAGCCGTGTCTTCGGTGTATTCCTCGTGCCGCCGAACCCGGCGATGCACGACGAGCACGCCGCCGACGAGGAGCGGCAGGCGCTGCGCACGCGCGCGGCCGAGCGCGACGAGGAGATCCGCGCCCTGGCCGCCCGGCTCTCCAAGGACCGGGAGCTCGCCGCCCGTATCGGCTCCTGGCGCACCGGCTGCCCGGACGGACGTCTCGCCGAACTGGCCGCCGCCGCTCAGGAGGCACGCGCCTTCGCCGACGAGACCGAGGCGGAGCTCGCCGAGGCCCGCACGGTCCGCGCCGAGGCCGAGGAGACCGCGGTCGAGGCGACCCGCGTGCGCGACGAGCGGCAGGACGCGGCCCAGCGCGCGCGGCGCGTCGCCGACGCCCTCGCGGGCCTCGCGTTCCGGCTGCGCGAGCGCGCCGGCTGGCAGGCCAAGCTGCGCGAACTCGCCGACGAGGCCGTCGAGTCGGAGGCGCGCGCCCAGACCTGCCTGGAGCGCGCCCGCTCCGCCGACGAGGACCGCAGGGCGGCCCAGCGCGCCGCCGACGACGCCCGCCGAACCGCCCGCGCCCTGCGCGCCGAACGCGCGGAGATCGCCGGCGCCCCCGACGACGTACCGGCGGACCCGGAGCAGCCCGCCCCGGAGACGCCGAAAGCCTCGCTGCCCGCGCTGCGCGAGGCGTACCGCGCGGCGTCCCAGGTCTACGAGAAGGTCGGCGTCGGCGCCGACCTGCGTGCGGAGCAGGCCCGCGCGGAGAGCGACGAGAGCGCCGCCCTCGCCGAGCTCGACCGGCTCAGCAACAAGGTCCGCACCCGCGCGGCCCAGCTCCTGGAGTCCCCCGACGGTTCCGACGGACCGTCACGGCAGGCCGCCGCGGCCCGCGCCGACGAGCTCGTCCAGCTCCTGGAGGCCCGCGTCTCCACCGCGAGCGAGCAGCTCGGGCGCCTGCGCGGCGAGGCCGAGCGGCACGCGCCCGAGGACGGCGACGACGCCCACACCGAGCTGCCCGACGACCTCGTCCCCACAGGCGCCGAGCACGCCCAGACGCTCCTGCGCACCGCCACGGGCGAACTCGCCGCGCACACCGAGGCGTTGACCGTGGCCCGTGCCGCCCACAGCGAACTCCTCGACGCCCACCGCGCCGCCGAGGACGCGACCGGAGGCTTCGAGGAGACCGCGGCGCTCCTCAAGGACCTGCTGCGTGAGCATCCCGACCGGCACGAGAGCGAGCAGGACGAGCCCGAGCCCTACTCCGGCACCCTCGAAGAGGCCCGGCACGCGGCGGCCGAGGCCCGGCGCTCCCTGCGCGGCTGCGCCGCCGACCTGTCCGCCGCCGAGGCCGCCGTGCGCGACGCGAGCGACATCCTCGTACGGCACGCGAACGCCACCCGCTACGAGCAGGTGCGCACGCCGGCCCGGCAACAGATCCGCGAGCTGCCCGCCTCGGCGCTGCCGGAGCACGCGCAGAAGTGGGCGGACGCGTTCGCGCCCCGGCTGCGCGTACTGACCGACGAGCTGGAGCAGTTGGAGCGCAACCGCGACTCGATCGTGGACCGGCTGCGCGGGCTCGTCGAGTCGGCGCTCGCCACGCTGCGGTCCGCCCAGCGCCTGTCCCGCCTCCCGGAGGGGCTCGGCGAGTGGTCGGGCCAGGAGTTCGTGCGCATCCGCTTCGAGGAGCCCGACCAGGCGACGCTCGTGGAGCGGCTCGGCGAGGTCGTCGACGAGGCGACCCGCGCCGCCGTCAAGAAGAACTCCGACCTGCGACGCGACGGCATGTCCCTGCTCCTGCGCGGCGTCGGCGCGGCACTCCAGCCCAAGGGCATCGCCGTGGAGATCCTCAAGCCGGACGCAGTGCTGCGCGCCGAGCGGGTCCCCGTCGGACAGATGGGCGACGTGTTCTCCGGAGGCCAGCTGCTCACCGCGGCCATCGCCCTGTACTGCACGATGGCCGCCCTGCGCTCGAACGACCGGGGCCGCGACAAGCACCGGCACGCGGGCACGCTGTTCCTCGACAACCCGATCGGCCGCGCCAACGCCACGTACCTGCTCGAACTCCAGCGGGCCGTGTCGGACGCGCTCGGCGTGCAGCTCCTGTACACCACCGGCCTGTTCGACACGACGGCACTCGCCGAGTTCCCGCTGGTCATCAGGCTGCGCAATGACGCGGACCTCAGGGCCGGGCTGAAGTACATCAGCGTCGAGGAACACCTGCGGCCGGGCCTGCCGCAGCAGGACCCGGCCGAGGAGACCGTGCACGGAGAGATCACGGCGACGCGCATGTACAAGCGCCCCGCGAACCAGCCCGGCTAGAGAGCCAGTCGGATCAGGCGTCCGCGCGCAGCAGATCGGCGCACTTCTCGCCGATCATCATCGTCGTGATGCACGGATTGACCGTGACGAGGTCCGGCATGACGGAGCCGTCGGCGACGCGCAGGCCCTCGGTCCCCTTCACGCGCAGCCGCGCGTCGAGCGGGGCCGAGGCATCGTCGGCCGCGCCCATCTTCACCGTGCAGGCCGGGTGGTAGACGGTGTTGTGCGTCTTGTGGATGTAGTCGAGCAGCTCGTCGTCGGTGCGGACATCGGGCCCGGGGGCCAGTTCAGCGCCCGCCCAGCCGCCGAGCGCGGGCTGCTGCGCGATGCGCCGCGCCAGCTTCAGCCCGTACGTCATCACGCGCGCGTCGTGCTCGTGCGTGAAGTACCGCGGGTCGACGAGCGGCTTGTCCCGGTAGTCGCGGGTGCGCAGCCGCACGGTGCCGCGTGACTTCGCGCGCGTCACGTTGGGCGTGAGGCAGAAGGCGTTCTCCGACGTCGGATAGCCGTATCGCGCGGTGTTCATGTCGAAGGGCACGGAGCCGTAGTGGAACATCAGGTCGGGTCGGTCGAGTCCGGGCTGTGTGTCGTAGAAGATGCCGGCCTCCCACCACTGGCTGGACGTGGTGGTCATCGGCTGCTTCGCCTCCCACATGATCACGCCCTCGGGGTGGTCCTGGAGGTTCTCGCCGACCCCGGGGGAGTCCACGAGCACGTCCACGCCCCTCTCGCGCAGATGACCGGCCGGGCCTATCCCGGACAGCATGAGGAGCTTGGGCGAGTCGATGGAGCCGCAGGAGAGGACCACCTCGCGGCGGGCGCGCACCGTCCTGGTGTGGATGAGGTCGGGGTCGAGGTACTCGGCGCCCACGCAGCGCCGTCCCTCGAAGACGAGCCGCTTGGCCCGCACCCCCGTCCGCACACAGAGGTTGGGCCGCTTGCCCATGACGGGGTGCAGATAGGCGACCGAGGACGACTGGCGGATGTTGTTCTCGTCGGAGTTGATCTGGAACCAGTTGGCGCCGCGTACCACCGTGCGGCCCGTGTTGAACGGCGTGGTCGGGATGCCCGCCTCGGCGCAGGCCGCCAGCAGCGCGCTGCCGCACGGGTCCGCGCCCTTGAGGGAGCGCAGCTTCACCGGGCCGGAGCGGCCGTGGTGGTCCCCGGGGGCGTCGTTGTTCTCCAGACGCTTGTAGAGCGGGAACACATCCTCGGCGCTCCATCCCGTGCAGCCCGCCGCGGCCCAGTCGTCCAGGTCCTCGGCCGGCGCCCAGAAGGCGATGCACGAGTTGTGGGACGAGCAGCCGCCGAGGACCTTGGCGCGCGCGTGGCGCATGAAGCTGTTGCCGCTGGTCTGGGGCTCGACCGGGTAGTCCCAGTCGTATCCGGAATCCAACAGGGCCATCCAGCGGTCCAGTTGCAGGACGTTGTCGTCGCCGACATCGCTCGGTCCCGCCTCCAGGACGCACACGCTGACGGACGGGTCCTCGGACAGGCGCGCCGCGACGACGTTTCCGGCAGTGCCTCCGCCGACGACGACATAGTCGAAGACATCAGAGTTCACGGGCTGGTTCACGGGGTGGTGACCTCCTCCAGGGCGACGGAATCATCGGACGGGGCAGCCTGGGCCGCGTGCTCGGCGAGGACACCGGTGCGGTGCCGCTGGACGAACCAGTAGTAGGCGAAGCCGCCGCCCGCGATCACTGCGATGAACAGGACGGCGCCCCAGCGCAGATACCAGTGGTAGGGGGCGGCGGCGTTGTAGACGGCCGCGCGCGGCCAGATCAGGTTGAGCGTCATGGCGCCGCCCCAGAGCACGGCGATGATGTTGACGGGCAGCCCCCAGCGGCCGAGGGAGAACTTCCCGTCGCCCGCCGGCTGCCACTTCCCGCGCAGCCGCGCCACCAGCATCGGGCCGGTGACCAGCAGATAGGCGAGGTAGATCATGATGATGCCGATGCTGGTGACCACGGTGAAGATCTGCGGCTGGCGGATGTTGACGACCAGGATCGCGAGCGCCAGGACGCCGATGACGACGGCCGGGACGACCGGTGTCCTGAAGCGCGGGCTGACCCGGCCGAGGACCGACGACGCCGGCAGGTTGTTGTCCCGCGACATCGCGAAGGCGAGGCGGATCGCCGCCGTGTGCACGGCGAGCGCGCACACCGTGACCGCGATCAGGACGCACCACAGCATCGCCTTGCCCGCTGTCGGCCCGAGCACGTCGAGGACGACGTACTGCAGACCGTCCGTCGACAGCTTCTCGCCCGTCAGGCTCGACACGCTCATCAGGGCGAGCAGCAGGATCAGCCCGCCGAGGACGAACGAGGCGACGATCGCGCGGATGATGGCGCGTGGCGCGCCCCGCGTCGGGTCGAGGGACTCCTCGCCGAGCGAGGCCGCCGTGTCGAAGCCGTACATCACGTACGCGGAGGCCAGCGACGCGACGAGGAACGCGCTCAGGTAGCCGAAGGGCTGGCCGTGGCCCGCCCCCGCCGTGTGCGTCACGACCTGCGGGCCGCGCACGATGTGCACCGCGAACAGCACGATCAGGACGACGGTCGCGATCAGTTCGAGGAAGACGCCGGCCGTGTTGATGGTGGCCATCAGCTTCACACCGAAGGCGTTGACGAGCGTGGTGAAGAGGATCAGTACGGAGGCCAGGACGACGGCGTTGGTCGCGACGTCGTTCGGGCCGGTGCCGTCCCCGATGAACTGGAAGGCCGACGAGATCTGCGGAAGCGTCAGCTGGTAGGCCAGTGCGACGGCCGCGATCGACACGACGGAGGCGAGGAGCATCATCCAGCCGGCGAGCCAGCCGATGTGCGGATTGCCCACCTTCTTCGCCCAGTTGTAGACGGAACCCGCGACGGGATAGCGGGCGGCGAGTTCGGCGAAGCACAGGGCGACCATGAACTGGCCGCCGAACACCATCGGCCACGACCACCAGTACGCCGGGCCGCCGTTCGCGAACCCGAAGTAGAAGAGCTGGAAGGTGCCGGTGAGGATGGAGATGTAGCTGATGCCCGCGGCGAAGGTGTGGAAGTTGCCCAGCGTGCGCTTGAGTTCGGGCCGGTAGCCGAACTCGGCGAGTTCCGCGTCGTCCCCGCTCCCTTGCTTGCTCTCGTCCTGGCTCATGAAGGCTCACCGTCCCCGGAACACTCCGGCGGCGCGTCGAACCAGCCCTGCGCCACCGGCTGGGTATTGCGCCAGATGTGCTTGGTCTCGCGGTACTCGGCGAGCCCCGAGGGGCCGAGCTCGCGCCCGGTGCCGGACTGCTTGTATCCGCCCCACTCCGCCTGCGGGACGTACGGGTGGTAGTCGTTGATCCAGACCGTGCCGAGGCGCAGGGCGCCGGCGACGCGCGCGGCCTTCGCCTCGTCGCTCGTCCAGACGGCGCCCGCGAGCCCGTAGATCGAGTCGTTCGCGAGGCGCACCGCACCCGCCTCGTCGGTGAACCGCTCGACGGTCAGGACCGGGCCGAAGGACTCGTCCTGCACCACGGACATGCCGCTCGTGCACTCGTCGAGGACGGTCGGCAGATAGTAGAAGCCCTGCTCGTACGCGGCCGAACGCGGCCGTTCGCCGCCGCAGCGCAGCACCGCCCCCTCCTCGATGCCCCGTGCGACATACGCCTCGACCTTGACGCGGTGCGCGGCCGAGATCAGCGGACCCGTGTGGGCGTCCTCGTCGAACGGGCCGCCCAGCCTGATGAGTTCGGCGCGCCGCACGACCTCGTCGACGAAGCGGTCGTGCAGCGAGTCCTCCACGAGGAGCCGCGCGCCGGCCGAACACACCTGCCCCGAGTGCAGGAACACCGCGGTGAGCGCCATGTCGACGGCCGCGTCGAAGTCGGCGTCCGCGAACACGATGTTCGGGTTCTTGCCGCCGAGTTCGAGGGCGACCTTCTTGACGGAGCCCGCCGCGGCGGCCATCAGCAGCCGCCCCGTCTGCAGACCGCCCGTGAACGACACCAGGTCCACGTCCGGGTGGTCGCCGAGCGGCGCGCCCGCCTCCGGGCCCGGGCCGAGGACCAGGTTGGCGACGCCCGCGGGCAGCCCCGCCTCGTCGAGCAGGCGCATCAGATGGAGGGCCGTGTGCGGGGTGAGCTCGCTCGGCTTCAGGACGAAGGTGTTCCCGGCCGCGAGCGCCGGGGCGACTTTCCACGCGGTCTGCAGGAGCGGGTAGTTCCACGGGGTGATCAGACCGCACACGCCGACGGGCTCGTACACGACCCGGCTCTCGGCACCCTCCGTCCCCGTCTCGACGACGCGACCGGTGTCGGCGGCTGCGAGCCGTCCGAAGTAGCGGAAGCAGTTCGCGATGTCGTCGATGTCGTACGCGCTCTCCACCAGCCGTTTCCCGGTGTCCAGGGACTCGGCGCGGGCCAGCGCGTCCTTGTCGCGCACGAGCAGGTCGGCGACACGAAGGAGGAGGTCGCCGTGTTCGGCCGCCGTCATCCGGGGCCAGGGTCCCTCGTCGAAGGCGTGACGGGCCGCGGCGATCGCGTCGGCGGTGTCCTTGGCCCCCGCCTCGTCGACCACGGCGACGAGCGAGCCGTCCGCGGGACAGCGGATCTCCCGGGTCCGCTCGTCCCGGGCGGTGGTCCACACTCCGCCGATGAACAGGTCAGGCATGGTCACCGCCCAGCTTCGAGGTCAGCCATTCATGGAAGGTGCCGATGTGGTGCTCGGTCGGGACGAGCACGCCGCCGCGCCGGTAGGCACGCGAGCCCATCGCCGGCTGGGTCCGCTCGCAGGCCTCGAAGTCCTGGGCGTTGACCCGGTGGAACAGCTCCACGGACTTGGAGACGTCGGCCCCGGACCCGATGACCTCGGGCGCGTACAGCCAGTCGCACTCGACGACCGTGCGGTCCTCGGCCAGCGGGAACATACGGTGCAGGATCACATGGTCGGGGACGAGGTTGATGAAGACCGTCGGCCGCACGGTGATGGCGTAGTAACGGCGGTCCTGGTCGTCGGCGACCTCGGGCAGCCGGCCGAAGCCCTCGCTGCCGTCGACGGTGAAGCCCTTCACGCCGTCCCCGAACTCGGCGCCGTGGCCCACGTAGTACTGGGCGGCGTAGCCGTCGGCGAACTCCGGGAGGACATCGGTCAGTTCGGGGTGGATCGTCGCGCAGTGGTAGCACTCCATGAAGTTCTCGACGATCAGCTTCCAGTTGGCCTTCACGTCGTACGTGATGCGCTTGCCGAGAGCCAGATCCTGGGTGTGGTACCGCTCGATCGAGGCCGTGTCGCCGAGCCGTTCGACGGCCGCGCCGATCACCGTCTCCTCGAAGGAGGGCGGCTCGTCCGCCAGGCTGACCCAGGCGTAGCCGAGCCACTCCCGCAGGGCGACCTTGACCAGGCCGTACTCGGTACGGTCGACGTCCGGCATCTGCACGAGGTTCGGCGCGGCGATGAGCCTGCCGTCGAGGTCGTACGTCCACGCGTGGTACGGGCACTGGAGGTTGCGCCGGACCTGGCCGGACACCTCCGTGCACAGACGGGCGCCGCGATGGCGGCAGACATTGAGGAAGGCCCGCAGTTCGCCGGTGCGGGAGCGGGTGATGAGGACGTTCTCGCGGCCGACCTGGACCGTGCGGAACGCGCCCGGCCTGTCGAGGTCCGCGGCGCGTACGGCACAGAACCACATCGACTCGAAGATGCGTTCCTGTTCCTGCCGGAAGATCTCCGGATCGGTGTAGTAGTGCCCGGGCAGCGTGGCCATCAGGCTGGGGGAAATCGGGGTCGTCGTCACGTGCGGACTCCTCAGGCGTGCGCGGCGGTAGGGCCTGTCCGGCGGACCGGGTCGGAACTGGGTGGCCGTACATGGTTCGTGCCAGACCCCGCGACTCCGACGTGGTCCGCCGGAGAGGCCCTGGGCGGCTGGGGTCGAAGAGGTCGATGGGTGCGCGGTGGCGCCGGTGGGCGCGGGGTCGGCGACGATCTCACCGACGGCGGGCACGAACTCGGTGGCCGCCGGCGGAGGCTGGACACGCCACAGGTGCGTGACATGTCCGGACCTCCGCGCGGTCAGCGGCGGATGCGGGTCATCTTCGGGTCGAACAAGGGCTCGTCGGCGACGGTCGCCGGGACCTTCTCACCGAAGTACTCGATGTGGACGCCCGTACCGGCAGGGAGCTGCGGCAGCCACGCGTACGCGACGCAGCGGCCCAGCGTGTAGCCGTACGAGGCGCTGGTGACGTAGCCGGACGGGACCCCTTCGACGTGGACGGGCTCCTTGCCGAGCACGACGGCCGCCGGGTCGTCCAGGAGGAGCGGCGTGAGCCTGCGGGCCGGCCGCTCGCCCTTGCGCTCCAGCGCCGACCTACCAAGGAAGTCACCGCGGTCCATGCGGACGGCGAATCCGACGCCCGCCTCGTACGGGTCGTGCTCCTCGGTCATGTCGTGGCCCCAGGAGCGGTAACCCTTCTCCAGGCGCAGGCTGTTGAAGGCCGAGCGCCCGGCCGCGATCACGCCGTGTTCCCGCCCCGCCTCCCACAGCGTGTCCCACAGGCGCAGCCCCAGGTCGGCCGTGGTGTACAGCTCCCAGCCGAGCTCACCGACGTACGACAGGCGCATCGCGGTGACCGGCACATGGCCGAGGTAGGTCTGCTTGGCGCGGAAGTAGCCGAAGCCCTCGTGCGAGAAGTCGTCGCGGGTCAGCGGCTGGACGAGGTCGCGGGCGCGCGGGCCCCAGACGCCGATGCAGCAGGTGCCGGAGGTGATGTCCCTGATCTGCACATCAGCGGGCGCGTGCCGTGTGAGCCAGTCCAGGTCGGCGGGGGAGTTCGCCCCGATCTGGAAGCGGTCCGGCGCGAGACGGGCGACGGTCAGGTCCGAACGGATGCCTCCCGCCTCGTTCAGGAGCAGCGTGTACGTGACCGCGCCCGGCTTCTTCGCGAGATTGTTCGACGTCATGCGCTGGAGGAAGGCGAGGGCACCCGGGCCCGTGACCTCCAGTCGGCGCAGGGGCGTCATGTCGTAGAGGGCTACCTTCTCGCGGGTGGCCCTGGCCTCGGCGGCCGCGACGGGCGACCAGTAGCGGGCCGACCAGGCGTCGCGTTCGGGCAGGTCACCGGTGGGCAGGTCCGCGTTCGCCTCGTACCAGTGCGGACGCTCCCAGCCGCCGCCCTCCAGGAAGTACGCGCCGAGCTGCTCCTGGCGGGCGTGGAAGGGGCTGACCCGCAGCGGGCGCGGCTGCTCCGCCGGCTGGAGCGGGTGCAGGATGTCGTAGACCTCGGTGAACTGCTGCGCCCCGCGGTCGTGCACGTAGGAGGGGGAGCGCTGGGCGTCCTCGAACCGGGTGAGGTCGCACTCGTGCACGTCGACGGAGGGCCGTCCGTCGACCATCCACTCGGCGACCGCCTTGGCGACGCCCGCGGAGTGCGTGACCCAGACCGCCTCGGCCAGCCAGAAACCGCGCAGCGCACGGGTCTCGCCGAGGACAGGCATCCCGTCGGGTGTGAAGGAGAAGACGCCGTTGAAGCCCTCCTCGATCTCGGTCTCACGCAGCGCGGGGATCAGCCACCGGCAGTCCTCCCAGCTGGGCGCCCAGTCCTCCTCGGTGAAAGGCAGCGACGAGGGCATGTCCAGCCCGCTCGCCCGCGCCTCGTCGTGGTCGAGGACCTTGAACGGGTCGACGGGCAGCGGCTTGTGGGCGTAGCTGCCGATGCCGATGCGGTCGGTGTGCTCACGGAAGTACAGATCACGGTCCTGGAAGCGGAGGATCGGCTTCGAGGCTTCCGTGCGGGGGTTGTTGGCTCCTTCGAGCTCCCCCATCGGCTCGGTCTTCGCGTACTGGTGCGCGAGGGGCAGGAGCGGGACGTCCACGCCCGCCATGCGGCCGATCACCGGGCCCCAGAATCCGGCGGCGGAGACGACGTGGTCGGCGGGGAAGCTGCCGCGGTCGGTGACCACCGCGGTGACCCGGCCGTCCTCCTGCTCGATGCCGGTGACCGTGTGCCGGTCGAGGAACGTGGCGCCGCGCTCGCGGGCGCGTTCCATCTGGGCGCGGGAGGCGAGCAGGGCACGGGCCAGGCCGTCGTCGGGGGTGTGGAAGCCGCCGAGCACGGCCGATTCGTCGATGAGGGGCCACAGTTCCTTGCAGCGCGCGGCACTGACGAGTTCGCCGCGCACGCCCCAGGAGGCGGCGTAACCGGCCTTGCGGTGCAGGTCGGCCCAGCGCTCCGGGGTGGTCGCCAGCTCCAGGCCGCCCACCGGGTTGAAGCAGGGAAGTCCGTCCACCTCAAGGGTGTTGAACTTCTCCACTGTGTACCGGGCGAACTCCGTGAGGGTCTTGGACGGGCCCGTCTGGAAGACAAGGCCCGGCGCGTGCGAGGTGGAACCGCCGGGGGCCGGCAGCGGGCCCTGTTCGAGGACGGTGACGTCGGTCCAGCCGCGGGCGGTGAGTTCGTCGGCGAGGGAGCAGCCGACGATTCCGGCGCCGATGACGACGACGCGAGGGCTGGATGGTCCGGGCTTTTCGGGCGTGCTGGACATGCCCCTCCTCATGCTGGTGGGGATGGAATGGCCTTGTGCGGCAGGTGTGTCGGCGCGCTCCGCGAGGTGCCGGCGGACGGGGGCGTCGGTCGCGGCGGCGGCCGTGACCGACGCAGCGTCGTGCGCGGCGTCGAGGATCAGGGCCTCCTCGTCGTCGCCGATCAGCCGGACGTTGTCGGCGACGTCGAACGTCTCGCCGTCCAGGTGAACGTGCCCGAGGGGATGAGGCGTTCGGTGCGGGCCGCGGCGCTCACAGGACCACCACCGAGCGCAGCACCTCGCCGCGGTGCATCTTCGCGAACGCCGCCTCCACCTGGTCGAGGGCGATCGTCTCGGTCACGAACGCGTTCAGATCGAGCAGCCCGTAGAGGTACTGGTCGATGAGGACCGGGAAGTCACGGCTCGGCAGGCAGTCCCCGTACCAGGAGGACTTGAGCGATCCGCCGCGCGAGAACAGGTCGATGAGCGGAATGTCCACCGTCATGTCCGGCTCGGGCACCCCGACCTGGACCAGCACGCCCGCGTGGTCGCGCATGTAGAACGCCTGCTTGTACGTCTCCGGGCGGCCGACCGCGTCGATGGCGATGTCGACGCCGAACCCGCCGGTGAGCGCGCGCACCGCCTCGATCGGGTCCGTGCCACGGGAGTTGACCGTGTGCGTGGCGCCGAACCGTTCGGCCTGGTCGAGCTTCTTGTCGTCGATGTCGACGGCGATCACGCGGCGCGCGCCGTTGAGGCAGGCGCCCGCGATGGCCGCGTTGCCGACGCCGCCGCAGCCGATGACGGCGACGGTGTCGCCGCGCTGGACGTTGCCGGTGTTCACGGCCGCGCCGTAGCCGGCCATCACTCCGCAGCCGATCAGACCCGCGGCCTCGGGGCGCGCCGCCGGGTCGACCTTGATCGCCTGTCCTGCCGCGACCAGGGTCTTCTCGGCGAACGCGCCGATGCCGAGCGCAGGGCTCAGCGGCGTTCCGTCGAGAAGGGTCATCGGCTGCGCCGCGTTGCGCGAGTCGAAGCAGTACCAGGGGCGACCGCGGCGGCAGGAACGGCAGTTGCCGCAGGGGGCGCGCCAGGCGAGCACCACGTAGTCACCCGGGGTGAGGTCGGTGACCCCGTCTCCGACGGACTCGACGGTGCCGGCGGCCTCATGGCCGAGCAGGAACGGGAAGTCGTCGTTGATGGCGCCCTCCCGGTAGTGCAGATCCGTGTGGCACACCCCGCACGCCTGCACCTTGACCAGCACCTCGCCCGGGCCGGGATCGGGCACGACGATCGTCTGTACCTCGACGGGTGCGCCCTTCTTCACAGCGACGACGGCGCGGACCTCATGTGGCACGACCAAACTCCTCTGCTGTTGCGCAATGCACGCCCAGTTGCGCGATGAGGAACATCTTGGAAATGCCATCAAGGCCCCGTCAAGAGGTGGGAGTTAATGCTTCGCAAAACGATCGGCCGCCCCGAAACCTCATCGACACACGCAGAACGCGGGGCCAGGTTTCCCTGACCCCGCGTTCAGTAATCGTGCTGAGGAACGTCCTGCTAGAAGCCGTACCCCATCCGGCGCGAGAGCTCGGCGGATGCCGCGACCGTGCGTTTGGCCAGCTCGGGGAGGTGTTCCTCGGTCAGCCGGTACACGGGACCCGACGCGCTGATCGCGCCGATGACCTTTCCGTCGTGGGCGAACACGGGGGCCGCGACCGCTGCGAGGCCGACCTCCAGCTCCTCCACGGCGATGGCGAACCCCTGGTCGAGCACGGCCTCCAGCTCGGCGCGCAGCGATGCAGCCCCGGTGCCCGTGTGCGGTGTGAAGCGCGCCAGCGGGCGGGCGAGGAGGCCCTCGCGCAGCGCGGACGGCAGATGGGCGAGCAGCACCTTGCCGCTCGACGTGGCGTGCAGGGGGGTGCGTCTGCCCAGCCAGTTCTGCGCCGTCACGGAGGCCGAGCCGCGCGCCTGCATGATGTTGACGGCGACGTCGTCGTCGAGGATCGCGATGTTGACCGTCTCGCCCAGCTCGTCGGCCAGTTCACGGCAGACGGGCACCCCCTCCTGGGAGATGTCGAGGCGCACTGCCGCCGCCCCCGCGAGGTGCAGTACACCCGCCCCCAGGTAGTACTTGCCGCGGTCCTTGGCCTGCCCGACCAGGCCTCGGTTCTCCAGGACTCCCAGCAGTCGGAACGCGGTGGACTTGTGCACGTCCAGCTCGTCGGCGATCTCCGTGACCCCCGCCTCACCGTGCCGGGCGAGGATCTCGAGGACACTCACCGCGCGGTCCACGGACTGGACGGCGCCGGCTGCGCCCTTCGAGGTCTTCTCCGGTGCCGTCGTGCCTGGTTCAGCCTGCAATTCCTTGCGGGTCATCACTCAACTCTCACCACCTTGCGACCCCTTGGCGGGTCGCATCTTCGAGAAGCCCTTGACGCGGCGGGCACCTCGACCGGATTCTGTTGCGCATAGCGCTCCCTCATGCGCCATACGAAACTTCATGTTACCGAACAGTCCTGAGCCAGACAGTCCTGGACCAAGAGGGGGGCCCGTGATTCCCGTCTGCCGCCTTGAAGACCTCCCCGATGGCGGATCCGTCCGCATCGACACAGCACCGCCCATCGCCGTCTTCCACGCTGACGGTGAGCTGTACGCCATCGACGACACCTGCACACACCAGGACGCCTCCCTGTCGGAGGGTTGGCTGGAGGGCTGTCTGGTCGAATGCCCGCTTCACGAGGCTTCATTCGATCTCCGTACGGGGCAGCCGACCTGCCTGCCCGCCCGCCGTCCCGTACGCACCCACCGGGTGACCGTCGATGACGGCGTGGTCCACGTCCACCCGGCAGCCGAGGAAGGTACCGCCGCATGAGCACTGTCAACGCAATGACGAGCGACTCCGGGATGAGGACCGTGACCGTGGTGGGTGCCTCGCTCGCGGGGCTGTACGCCGCCCGCGAGCTGCGCTCCCAGGGCTTCGACGGCCGCCTCGTCATCGTGGGGGAGGAGCCGCACCGCCCGTACGACCGCCCGCCGCTGTCCAAGGACTTCCTCGTCGGGAAGGCCGACGAGGACCGGCTCGCGCTCTCCGACGTCGACGAGACGCTGGAACTGGGCGCCGAGTGGATGTTCGGCGTACGGGCCCGCGGGCTCGACGCGCGTGGACGCACGGTCCTCCTGGAGGGCGGCCGCACGGTGTCCACGGACGGGGTCGTCATCGCCACCGGGGCGAGCGCCCGCCGGCTGCCCGGACCCGCCCTCGCGGGCGTGCACACCCTCAGGACTCTCGACGACGCGCGCTCCCTGCGTGCCGAACTGCTGCGCGGGCCGCGGCGCGTGGTCGTGATCGGCGGCGGGTTCATCGGCGCCGAGACGGCCTCCTCGTGCGCCGCGCTCGGCCACGCGGTCACCGTCGTGGAGGCGGCGCCGCTACCGCTCCTGCCCCAACTCGGGCCGGAGATGGCCGCGGTGTGCGCGGGGCTCCACGCGCGCGGCGGGGTGGAACTGGTGACGGGCGTCGGGGTCGCGGCCCTGCACGGCGACACCGCTGTCCACGGCGTGGAGCTGGCCGACGGGCGTGTGCTGCCCGCCGACGTGGTCGTCGTCGGCATCGGGGCCGTCCCCAACACGGGCTGGCTCGCCGGTTCGACGCTCGCCCTGCACGACGGGGTGCTCTGCGACGACGGCTGCGTCACGGCGCTTCCTCAGGTCGTGGCCGTGGGTGATGTGGCACGCGTGGGCGGGGCGCGGGCCGAGCACTGGACGAGCGCCACGGCCCAGCCGCGCGTCGCCGTACGCAATCTGCTGGCGGGCCGCACCGTCGAGACCGTTCGGCCGCTGCCGTACTTCTGGTCGGACCAGTACGGCTCGCGCATCCAGTTCGCCGGGCGCAGGAGGGACGGGGACCTGGTCCGCGTCGTCGAAGGCGCCGTGGAGGACGGGAGCTTCCTCGCACTCTACGAGCGCGGCGGCGAGACCACGGCCGCGCTCGCGGTGGACCGGCCGCGACCGTTCACACGGGTGCGCCGGGAGCTGGCACGCGGCGAGGCACGACCGGTCGTGCAGAGCGTCGCGGAGCCGGTGGCGCTGTGACGATTGCTCTCGCCCGGGCGGCGCAGACAGCTGACACCTGTCCCAGCGCCACGTGACCGCCACCGATCCCACCCCACCTGCCTACGCAGGCCCGCGCACGCGCACGTATCCGCCGACGCTCCGCCTGCACGCGCCTACGTATGCGTCAACTGTCCGGCCCCGCCACGCCTCCGTACGCGTTCCGGGGCCGGACGGCCCTGCGCGCGCGCCTGCCGGCGGGCCTGGCGACGCTCCCTGCGCAGCTGCCGTGCCGTGCTGTTGGGCGCGGACACCACGCCGTTGCGCTGGTTCCACACCTGTCGGGTCACCCAGACGTCCAGTACTCCCCAGGTCGCCACGACCGTGCTCCCCACGCTGCTCAGCACCATCGGGAACGCCAGCCATGAGTCGGCGAAGGTGCACAGGAACGCGATCACCGCCTGCATCAGTGTCAGCGCGATGATGAGCACCGCCCGCACCGCCGCCGTCCGCACCGGATCCGGCAGCCGACGCCGCCCCGCCGGCTCCTCGACCCACAACTCCCCGCACCGCTCTGCCGTGCCCATCAGTTCGTCACTCCCCACCGCCGTCACAGCCCGCCGCCCTGGGTGCTCCCGCACCGGGACTCTTCGATGGCTGCCCGGATTGCGCCGCTTTACGCTGCCCGCTCACCTCGTGCGGGCCTCATCACGTATGACCCGTAAGGAAGGACGTACGGCGGCGTCGAAAGATTCCCCCGGATTGCGGCGGTCACTTCCGCCCCGTCGAAGATCGATCGATTCCGGCCAACTGCCGCCCGAGCCGGGCCGGATGGCGCCGGAATCCGAGCGCCACTTTGCGGGATGCAATCTCCCGCAATGCCCGGACACATGCTGACGTCCCACTCCACCCGCCAACGGACAGCATCCGGACAGCCCTTCGAGTTGCTCCTGCGTCAGTAGTAGGCTCGCGCCGTTTGTTGCCGCACATGTGTACCCCTGACCGCAGGGGTCGATCTGGGGGAGGCCATGCGCTTTCGCGGGAAGTCCATCCGCCGGAAGATCGTGGCGTTGCTCCTGGTGCCGCTGGTGTCCCTGACCGCCATCTGGGCTTTCTCCACGGTGATCACGGGCCGCGCCGCCACTCAGCTGGTTTCGGCGGGGAAGGTCATCGACGAGATCGGCTACCCGATCTCCGACGCCGCGCGGACCCTTCAGGTCGAGCGCCGCCAGACCCTTGTCTACCTGGCCGACCCCCGGGCCTCCGACGCACTCTCCAAGCTGCGCAGCCGCCGCAGCGCCGCCGACGAGGCGATGGCCCAGATCAGGGCGAAGGCCGAGAACTCCGGGATCCGCGACGACATGAGCGACGACTCCCGGCGCCGCATCTCCACCGTCGTCGAGGGATTCGACGGCATCGAGTCCCTGCGCCGCAACGTCGACGAAGGAACCGTCACGCGCGAGCAGGCACTCGACTTCTACAACCGCCTCATCGACCCGACGTACGACTTCCTGCTCACGCTCACCTCCTTCGACAACTCGACGATGGACCGCCAGGGCCGCGCCGTCATCGGCGTGCTGCGCGCGCGTGAACTGCTGTCCCGTGAGGACGCGTTGGTCGGCTCGGCGCTCGTCGCCCGCCGGATCACGCACAAGGAACTGCGTCAGGTCTCCGACCTCGTCGCCCAGCGCGCCATCCTGTACGACACCAGTCTCGCGCTGCTCCCCGACGACGACCGCGCGGAGTTCGAGCGCTACTGGAAGAGCGCGGACACGGCGGCTCTGCGTACGGCGGAGAACGCACTCGCCGACTCCACGGCCGGCACCCCCAGGGGCGTCACCGCACGCGCCTGGAACGACGCTTCGGGCCACGTGCTCGACGAACTGGTCAAACGCGACACCGCCGCCACGGAGCGCTACCAGGACCGGGCGCGCCCCATCGCGATCGATGTCTTCCTGCAGGCCGGAGTAGCCGGTGTGCTCGGCCTGCTCGCGGTGCTGCTCTCGCTGTTCCTGTCCGTACGCATCGGCCGCGGCCTCGTCCGCGACCTGCGGCGGCTGCGCCTGGAGGCCCACGAGGCCTCAGGTGTCCGGCTGCCCGGCGTGATGCGCCGCCTCGCGGCCGGCGAACGCGTCGACGTGGAGACCGAGGCCCCCCGCCTGGAGTACGACAAGAACGAGATCGGGCAGGTCGGCCAGGCGCTCAACACCCTTCAGCGCTCCGCCGTCGAAGCCGCCGTCAAGCAGGCCGAACTGCGCCACGGCGTCTCCGAGGTCTTCGTCAACCTCGCCCGGCGCAGCCAGGTGCTCCTCCACAAGCAGCTCACCCTGCTCGACACGATGGAACGCAGGACCGAGGACACCGACGAACTCGCCGACCTGTTCCGCCTCGACCACCTGACCACGCGCATGCGGCGCCACGCGGAGGGCCTGGTGATCCTCTCCGGGGCCGCCCCCTCCCGGCAGTGGCGCCGGCCCGTCCAGCTCATGGACATCGTCCGGGCCTCCGTCGCCGAGGTGGAGGACTACGAGCGCATCGAGGTCCGGCGCCTGCCGCGCATCGCGGTCACCGGCCCCGCCGTCGCCGACCTCACCCACCTCGTGGCCGAACTCCTCGAGAACGCCACGGTGTTCTCGCCGCCGCACACCGCCGTGCACGTCATCGGCGAGCGTGTCGCGAACGGCTTCACCCTGGAGATCCACGACCGGGGCCTCGGCATGGCGGCCGACGCGCTCCTCGACGCCAATCTGCGGCTCGCCGAGACGCCCGAGTTCGAACTCTCCGACACCGACCGGCTCGGCCTGTTCGTGGTCAGCCGGCTCGCCCAGCGCCAGAACGTCCGTGTCTCGCTCCAGCCGTCCCCGTACGGCGGCACGACCGCGATCGTCTTCATCCCGGACACCCTGCTCACCGACGCCCCCGACACCGAGGGCGCCGGCTTCCGTCTCGACCGTCCTCACAGCGCCGGGCGCGGCGATGCCCCGGGTGTGCGCTCCCCGAAGCTCTCCACGGCGGGCAGCCCGCTCCCGGGCCTTCCGGCCTCTCTGCTGGACGGGCCCGTGGAGCTGGAGGCGCCGCTCGCGGCGTCGGACCTCGCACCCTTCCCCGGCGCGCTCGATGACGAGGACAGTGAGCGGGGCGGGCTCTTCCGGCCGCGCCGCCGCCCCGCCGGGCTCCCCGGAGAGCAGCACCAGCACACGCGCGACGAGTTCGAGGTGCGGGCGGAGCCCACCCACCGGGCCGACGGCCCCGAGGGTGACGACGCGCCCGTGCCGCTGCCGCGCCGCCAGGCACCGAAGCTCGTCAGCTCGCACGGCAGGCCCGTCACCCACACGAGGCCCGGCGAGTCGGAATCGGAGAACCGACGCACCGACGACCGGTACGAGAACCCGGGCGGCGTCCCACGGGATCCCGAGGCCCCGACCCCGGACACCCCGGGGGACCCGTACCCCGGGGAAGCCCCGGAGGGACCCCGCGAGCGCCGTCTCACTTCGGCGTCCGCGCCGGATCTGCCGCGCAGGCGCGCCCGTGCCGAGGCCTCGCAGGACGCGACTCCCGCACGTCGCCCGGAGCCGGTGCGCGACCCCGCGCCGGAACCGGCCACCGACGCCCCCGCGCCGAGCTTGCCGAGTGGCCTGCCCCGCCGTGTGCGCCAGGCCAATCTCGCCCCGCAGCTCAAGGAAGGACCCGATCTGCGCGCCGACCGCGCCGCGGACCGGGAGGGGCCCAACCACTCGGACAGCCCCGCCGAGCGCGACGCCGACGAGGTCCGCAACCGGATGGCCTCGCTCCAGCGGGGCTGGCGCCGTGGCCGTGAGGAGAACGCCGCAGGCGACGACGCCTCCGACGGCACAGCACAGGGAACGACATCTGAGGGGGACGGTCGATGACCGCACCGAAGGCCGCCGCACACACCACCGCGAACGGCGGTTCCGGGGAGCTGAACTGGCTCCTGGACGACCTGGTGGAGCGCGTCGCCAGTATCCGCAAGGCACTCGTGCTCTCCGGGGACGGCCTGCCGACCGGGGTCTCGAAGGACCTCACCCGGGAGGACAGCGAGCATCTCGCCGCCGTCGCCTCCGGCTTCCACAGCCTGGCCAAGGGGGTCGGCCGGCACTTCGAGGCGGGCAGCGTCCGCCAGACCGTCGTGGAGCTGGACGACGCCTTCCTCTTCGTCACGGCAGCCGGCGACGGCAGCTGCCTCGCCGTGCTGTCGGACGCGGACTCCGACGTCGGTCTCGTCGCGTACGAGATGACCTTGCTGGTCAAGCGGGTCGGCGTGCATCTGGGGACCGCTCCGCGCACCGATCTGTCCGCCGGCGGGTAGTGGGCCGGTATGAGCCCTGACGGGGAGGGGACGCAGGAGACGCACCACTGGTTCGACGACGACGCCGGACCGGTGGTTCGCCCGTACGCCATGACACGCGGCCGCACCACCAGCGCGGCCCAGCATCGCCTCGACCTGATCGCGGTCGTCGTCGCGGAACACCGCACCGGCGACCCCGCCGCCGACCAGACGCTGTCCCCGGAACACGTGGACATCGTCGGACTGTGCCGCGACAGCCCCCAGTCGGTGGCCGAACTCGCCGCGGAACTCGACCTTCCGATCGGCGTCGTACGCGTCCTCATCGGCGATCTCGTCGATGAGGAACTGGTCCATGTGACCCGGCCCGTACCCCCTGCCGAGCTCCCGGACGAGAGTATTCTGCGCGACGTGATCAACGGTCTCAGGGCGCTCTGACCCACGCGTACACCGAGGCCACACACGGGGGTGGGGACCAGGCGAGCAGCGGGGCGAACAACGGAGACGCGCGTGACAGGCTGGCAGTTCTGGATCGACCGAGGCGGCACGTTCACCGATGTCGTCGCGCGGCACCCCGACGGACGCCTGCTCACCCACAAGCTTCTGTCCGACAACCCCGCCCGCTACCGCGACCCCGCCGTCGCGGCGATCCGCGAACTTCTCGACAGCGAGGGCGAGTCGGGGCACGCCCACGTCGACTCCGTCCGCATGGGCACCACCGTCGCCACCAACGCCCTCCTGGAACGCAAGGGCGAACGCACCGCCCTGGTGGTCACCCGGGGCTTCCGTGACGCCCTGCGCATCGCCTATCAGAACAGGCCCCGCATCTTCGCCCGCCGCATCGAGCTGCCCGAACTGCTCCACGAACGGGTCATCGAGGCCGACGAGCGCATCGACGCCCAGGGCACCGTGCTCACCCCCCTCGACACGGACGCACTCGAAGTGTCGCTGCGCCAGGCGTACGACGACGGGATCAGGGCCCTCGCCGTCGTCTGCATGCACAGCCACCTGTACCCCGACCACGAGCGGCGGATCGGCGCCCTCGCCGCCCGGATCGGCTTCCCGCAGATCTCGCTCTCCAGCGAGGTCAGCCCCCTGATGAAGCTGGTCCCGCGCGGGGACACGACAGTCGTCGACGCCTATCTGTCGCCGGTCCTTCGCCGCTACGTCCAGCAGGTGGCGGACCAACTCACGGGCGTACGCCTCATGTTCATGCAGTCCAACGGCGGGCTCACCGAGGCCGGGCAGTTCCGCGGCAAGGACGCCATCCTGTCCGGCCCCGCCGGCGGCATCGTGGGCATGGCCCGGGTCTCCCGCCTCGCCGGCTTCGACCGCGTCATCGGCTTCGACATGGGCGGCACGTCCACGGACGTGTCGCACTACGCGGGGGCGTACGAGCGCGTCTTCACCACGCAGATCGCCGGAGTGCGCCTGCGCGCCCCGATGCTCGACATCCACACCGTCGCGGCCGGCGGCGGCTCCGTCCTCCACTTCGACGGCAGCCGCTACCGCGTCGGTCCCGACTCCGCGGGCGCCGACCCGGGGCCCGCCTGCTACCGCGGCGGCGGCCCCCTCACCGTCACCGATGCGAACGTGGCGCTCGGGCGCATCCAACCCGCCCATTTCCCCCGCGTGTTCGGCCCCGACGGGGACCAGCCACTGGACCACACCCTCGTACGGGACCGCTTCGCCGCGCTCGCTCGCGAGATCCGCGACCGCACCGGCGACGACCGCACCCCGGAGCAGGTCGCCGAGGGCTATCTGCAGATCGCCGTCGCCAACATCGCGAACGCCGTGAAGCGGATCTCCGTCCAGAAGGGCCACGACGTCACCCGCTACGCCCTCACCACGTTCGGCGGGGCCGGTGGCCAGCACGCGTGCCGGGTCGCCGACTCGCTCGGCATCCGCACCGTCCTCGTACCGCCCATGGCCGGAGTCCTGTCCGCGCTCGGCATCGGTCTCGCCGACACGACCGCCATGCGCGAGCAGTCCGCCGAGGCACCGCTCGAACCGTCCGCCATGCCGCACGTCCACAAGACCGCCGACGACCTGGAGGGCGCGGCCCGCGCCGAACTCCTCGCCGAGGACGTGCCCGAGGACCGAGTCCGCGTCACCCGCCGGGCCCAACTGCGCTACGACGGTACCGACACCACGCTCACCGTGGAACTCACGGACCCGGACACGATGCGCGCCGCCTTCGAAGAACGCCATCGCGCCACCTACTCCTTCACCCTCGACCGCCCTCTCGTCGTCGAAGCACTCTCCGTCGAAGCAACCGGCCTCACCGCACCCCCCGATCTGTCCGCCCTGACGCCCCGCTCGGCCCCGCCCGCCGCCTCGGAGACCGTCAGCCTCCACACCGGCGGCACCTGGCGCGACGTGCCCCTGCACCGACGTGACCGACTGCCGCCCGGCGAGAGCGTCACCGGGCCCGCGATCATCGCCGAGTCCGGCTCCACGACGGTCGTGGACGACGGCTGGCGGGCGGCCGTGACGGACGACGGCCACCTGATCATGGAACGCGCGGCGGTCACGGAGAGTTCCGACATCGGCACGGAAGCCGATCCCGTACTCCTCGAAGTCTTCAACAACCTCTTCATGTCGATCGCCGAACAGATGGGCGCCCGCCTGGAGTCCACCTCCCAGTCGGTCAACATCAAGGAGCGCCTCGACTTCTCGTGCGCGCTCTTCGACCCCGACGGCAGCCTCGTCGCCAACGCCCCCCACATCCCCGTGCACCTGGGATCCATGGGCACCAGCGTCAAGGAGGTCATCCGCCGCCGCGGCGCGCGCATGAGGCCGGGCGACAGCTACGCCGTCAACGACCCCTACCACGGGGGCACCCACCTTCCCGACGTCACGGTCATCACCCCGGTCTTCGACACGGAGGGTGAGCGGATCCTGTTCTACGTCGCCTCGCGCGGCCACCACGCGGAGATCGGCGGCATCGCCCCCGGGTCCATGCCCGCGGGCAGCCGCACCATCGACGAGGAAGGCATCCTCTTCGACAACTGGCTGCTCGTCGAAGGGGGCGGCTTCCGAGAGACGGAGACCCTGGGCCTGCTCACCGGCGGCCCCTATCCGTCCCGCAATCCGCGGACCAACCTCGCCGACCTGCGCGCCCAGATCGCCGCCAACCAGAAGGGCGTCGACGAAGTCGCCCGCATGATCGACCACTTCGGGCTCGACGTCGTCCAGGCGTACATGAAGCACGTCCAGGACAACGCCGAAGAGGCCGTGCGCCGCGTCGTCGACGCCCTGCAGGACGGTGAGTTCGCCTACGAGACGGACTCCGGGGCCACGATCCGCGTCCGGGTCACCGTGGACCGCGAACAGCGCGGCGCGACCATCGACTTCACCGGCACATCGGCACAGCTCGCCACCAACTTCAACGCGCCCTTCGCCGTCGTCAACGCGGCCGTCCTGTACGTCTTCCGCACCCTCGTGGACGACGACATCCCCCTCAACGACGGCTGCCTGCGCCCCTTGCACATCGTCGTCCCCCCGGGCTCGTTCCTCGCCCCCGAGCCACCCGCCGCCGTCGTCGCCGGCAACGTGGAGACCTCCCAGGCCATCACCGGAGCCCTCTACGCGGCCCTGGGCGTCCAGGCCGAGGGCTCCGGGACGATGAACAACGTGACCTTCGGCAACGAGAGCCACCAGTACTACGAGACCGTGGCCTCGGGCTCCGGAGCAGGCGACGGCTTCCACGGAGCGCCCGCCGTACAGACCCACATGACCAACTCGCGTCTCACCGACCCCGAGGTCCTGGAGTGGCGACTGCCCGTCCTGCTCGAGGAGTTCGCCGTGCGGCGCGGCAGCGGGGGCCCCGGACGCTGGCGCGGCGGCGACGGCGCCGTACGCCGTCTCCGCTTCCTCGAACCCATGACCGTGTCCACGCTCTCGCAGCACCGCAGAGTCCCGCCGTACGGCATGGCGGGCGGCGGGCCGGGAGCCCTGGGCGCCAACTCCGTGGAGCACCCCGACGGCACGGTCGACCGGCTCGCCGGCAGCGACTCGGCGGACGTGCTCCCCGGGGACGTACTCGTCATCGATACCCCCGGAGGCGGCGGATACGGTCCGCCGCCGCCCGCCGGGAACGACCACAGCGACAGCAGTGAGGCAGGAGAAGAGACCCATGATCTTCGGGCGTTCTGAGCGCGGCAAGCCCCCCGTGGAGCCCGTCACGCTCAAGATCCTCGTGGCCGGCGGATTCGGCGTGGGCAAGACGACGCTCGTCGGTGCGGTCAGCGAGATCAAGCCCCTGCGCACCGAGGAGCTGCTGAGCGAGGCGGGCCGCCCGCTCGACGACACCCGGGGCGTCGAGGGCAAGCACACCACCACGGTCGCCATGGACTTCGGGCGGATCACGCTCCGCGAGGACCTGGTGCTCTACCTCTTCGGCACGCCCGGGCAGGACCGCTTCTGGTTCCTGTGGGACGAGCTGGCGACCGGCGCCCTGGGAGCCGTCGTGCTCGCCGACACCCGCCGCCTGGAGGACTGTTTCGCCGCCGTCGACTACTTCGAACGGCGCTCCATACCGTTCGTGGTGGGCGTCAACTGCTTCGAGGGATCGGCCCGTTACCCGGCTGATGCCGTACGTCAGGCCCTCGACCTCGACTCCGACGTGCCCGTTCTGATGTGCGACGCGCGTGAGAAGGAGACCGTCAAGGAGGTCCTCATCGGGGTCGTCGAGCATGCGATGGCCGTGGGCGCGCGTCACCGCCAGCCGGCCACCACCTGATCCGCCGGCGCGGTAACCGATCACATGGGAACGGGCCCCCTGGGAACTGACACCCGTGGGCACGGGCCCCATGGGAACGGACTCCATGGGAACGGCCCGCACCCTCGCCGACCGGGGTGCGGACCGTCGTCCACGCGCGCGTGGCCCGCGTCAGGACCACGCGCCAGTCACAACAGGCGCGCGCCGACCGTCACGCCTCGTCGTCGTGCCAGCCGAAGCTCTTCTCCACGGCCTTGCGCCAGTTGCGGTACTCGCGCTCACGGGTCCCGCCGTCCATCGCCGGTGTCCACTCCGCGTCGCGCTGCCAGTGCGCCTTGAGTTCGTCCAGGTCGTTCCACACCCCCGTCGCGAGCCCGGCCGCGTACGCGGCGCCCAGGCACGTCGTCTCAGACACCCGAGGCCGGATCACCGGCACGCCGAGGACATCCGCCTGATGCTGCATCAGCAGGTTGTTCTTCGTCATGCCGCCGTCCACCTTCAGCGTGGTGATCTGTACCCCGGAGTCCTGGTACATCGCGTCGACGACCTCGCGCGTCTGCCAGCTCGTCGCCTCCAGGACCGCCCGCGCCAGATGGGCCTTGGTGACGTACCGCGTCAGGCCCGTGATGACACCCCGCGCGTCCGAGCGCCAGTACGGCGCGAACAGGCCGGAGAACGCGGGCACGATGTAGGCGCCGCCGTTGTCGGTCACACTCGCCGCGAGCGTCTCGATCTCGTCGGCCGTGCGGATGATCCCGAGCTGGTCGCGGAACCACTGGACCAGCGCGCCGGTGATCGCGATCGACCCTTCGAGGCAGTACACGGGAGCCTCGGAGCCGATCTTGTACCCCATGGTGGTGAGCAGCCCGTTCTTCGAGGGGACGGGCCGGTTCCCGGTGTTGAGCAGCAGGAAACTGCCTGTGCCGTACGTGTTCTTGGCCGTCCCCGTGTCGTAGCAGGCCTGCCCGAAGACCGCCGCCTGCTGGTCGCCGAGCGCGGACGCGACCGGCACGCCGGAGAGCTGGCCGACGGCCGTCCCGTAGACCTCGGCCGACGACCTGATCTCCGGTAGCACCGCCTCCGGCACGTTCATCGCCGACAGGATCCCCTGGTCCCACTGGAGCGTCTCCAGGTTCATCAGCATGGTGCGCCCGGCGTTGGTGACGTCGGTGACGTGCACGCCGCCGTCGGTGCCGCCCGTCAGATTCCAGATGAGCCAGGAGTCGATGGTGCCGAACGCTATCTCGCCACGCTCGGCGCGGGCCCGCAGCCCCGGCACGTTGTCGAGCAGCCAGGCCGCCTTGGGTCCGGAGAAATAGCTCGCGAGCGGCAGACCGGTCTGCTCCCGGAAGCGGTCCTGCCCGTCCGTGCCGCCCAGTTCGTTGCACAGCGCGGACGTACGGGTGTCCTGCCACACGATCGCGTTGTGCACGGGCCGGCCCGTGGCCCGGTCCCAAAGGACCGTCGTCTCACGCTGGTTGGTGATGCCGAGCGCGCTGAGGTCGTCGGCCCGCAGCCCGGCCTTGGCGAGCGCGCCGGCGACCACGGCCTGCACCTTGGACCAGATCTCGGTGGCGTCGTGCTCCACCCAGCCGGGCTTCGGGAAGATCTGCCGGTGCTCGCGCTGGTCGACGGCGACGATCTCGCCGCCGTGGTTGAAGATGATGCAGCGGCTCGACGTGGTGCCCTGGTCGATGGCGGCGACGTACTTCTCATCGTTGTCGGGCATGTGACTCCCCTTCGTCTTCGTCCGAGGTCCCCGCGCGCGGGGACGCGAAAGCGGCGTGGCGGCTGCGCGGCCGCGGTCAGAACGCCGCGTTGTAGATGAGCCCCGCCAGCGCGCCGCCGATCAGCGGCCCGGCCACCGGGATGATGGCGTAACCCCAGCCGGACGTGCCCTTGTTGGGGATCGGAAGGAACGAGTGCACGATGCGCGGGCCGAGGTCGCGCGCCGGGTTGATGGCGTACCCGGTGGGCCCACCGAGCGAGAGGCCGATGCCGACCACCAGGAAGGCCACGACGAGCACCGTCGCACCGGACTCGCCGAGCCCTTTGGTGAGCCCGAACGCGAGGATGGGCAGCACGAGGGCGACGGTCGCGATGATCTCGGTGATCAGGTTGGCCACGGGGTTGTTGATCTCGGGGATCGTGGAGAAGATCCCGAGTGTGGGAGTGGGCCCGTTGTCTTCCGCTTCACCGTCGGCGGACTCCGACGTGACGTTGGCGTTGAACTGGGCCAGGTAGACGAGATAGGCCAGCACGGCGCCCAGCATCGCGCCGACCATCTGGCCCAGCAGATAGACCCAGACCTTGTCCCACTTGCCGGTGTCCACGGCGATGCCGATCGTCACCGCCGGGTTGAGCTGGCCCCCCGACAGCGGCGCGGCGGTGTACGCACCGGCCAGCACGCCGAAGCCCCAGCCGAACGCGATGACGACCCATCCCGAGGCTCTCGCCTTGGAATGCCTGAGCGTGACCGCGGCGCACACGCCTGCGCCGAACAGAATCAGAATCGCGGTACCGATGACCTCACCGACGAAGATGTCTCCATTGCTCATGGCGGCTCCTAAGCCCTCGTCCGGAGCGATACGCCCCGGTCCTCAGTGCAGGGTGCGTTTTCCATGGCTGGTTCCGGATGGCTCTGGCTGCAACGGCCGACGACGAGGGTTCCCGCGCCCCGCCCGGCGCCCGCGACAAGCGTTCCCGCTCAGTCGGA
Source organism: Streptomyces sp. NPDC107517 (assembly GCF_055582645.1). Taxonomy (NCBI): domain Bacteria; kingdom Bacillati; phylum Actinomycetota; class Actinomycetes; order Kitasatosporales; family Streptomycetaceae; genus Streptomyces; species Streptomyces sp. NPDC107517. Next base: position 522,647 of record NZ_JBVJPM010000005.1, read on the forward strand.
TCGCTCGTATCGCCGCAAGGAGAAGGCCCTGACCTGCCTGAACGCGACAGGAGGAGCCCGACGGACAGGCTGGGGCCCTGAGCGGCGGTGGGACGACGTGCGGCGATGCCGACTGACACGGGGAAGTGTTCACCGGCCGTGATGGAGCGTCAAGGTCGCGGACGGGAACGGTTGGCGGCGCCCGCCCGTACGGCCCGCGCCCGCCTCATCCCGTGGCTGCCCGGCCCGATTCCGCTTCCGCGCGCGGTCCTGTCCCCGCCCAGACGGCCCCGGACACCGGGGCCGCCCCCGAACGCATGCCCCGCCGCACCTCGTGCCCCGGCGTGTCCGAGCGTCCGATGACCCAACTCGCCCCCGGCAGAGCCTTGGCGGCCTGTTTGAGTGGCGCCAGCGAGGCGGCCGCCTGCCGGTGGTCGGCGACGCTGCCCGCCGCGCACAGCACCGTGGCGAGCGACATCGTGACGGGCCGCCCGCCCGCCGCCCAGGGCACGTCGAGCACCGCGGAAGCCAGCGGATCGAGCCCGTCCGGATCGGCCAGGACCAGGAAGTCGTCGCCCCCGATGTGCCCCACCCTGGTCGCCCCCGACGCGGCCCGTTCCAGGGACCTGCCCACCTCGCGGATCAGGTCGTCACCCGCGGCGAACCCCGCCCCGTCGTTGACCTGCTTGAACCCGTCGATGTCCAGCCAGCTCAGGGCGAACCCGCGCCCCTGCGCGATCCGCCGGTCCACCTCGTCCGTGATGGAGTCCGAACCGGGCAGCCGCGTCAGCGGATTGAGCGCCGCCGCCTCCTCGACCCGGCTCTCGGCCAGGGCGCGCACGAGGTCGGCGAGGCGCACGATGCCCACGCACCGGCCCCGCTCGTCGACGACCGCGACGTCGTCGGCCGTACGGCTGCGCTCGCCGTCCGCGAGTACGTCGAGTACCTGCCAGGCGGTGGCGTCCACGCCCACCGTGCGCGGCCGGTCACCGTGGCGGGCGGCCGGCCGGTCGGCGTAGAGCGCGTGCCCGTAGCGGCCCGACAGGGACAACAGGAAGCGGTCCCGCTGCACCGAGCGCACCGGTGCGCCCGCCGAGTCCACCAGGAGGACGCCGGACACGTCGGGAGACCCGGTGAGCAGGGCGCGTACGCGCCCCGCCGACGCCGAGGCGGGCAGCAGTGCGGCGGGCCGCACGAACTGGCGCACCGGCGGTCCCGAAGGCGGCGGTGACGCCACCGGGGGAGTCAGCGCCGGGACGTACACATCGGCCGCCGGCAGCCGCGACGGCGGCGCGAACAGCTCGCCCTGGGCCAGCTGCGCACCGGCCTCCCGAGCGGCGCCGCACTGCATCTCCGTCTCCACGCCCTCGACGGCGAGCAGCGCGCCCAGCCCCTCGCACAGTGTCCGCATCGCGCTCACCGACGCGGGACGCGACAGCAGCGAGGCATCGAGCTTCACGAGGTCCGGCGCCAGGTCGACCAGGAGCCGCAGGGGCAGGTCGCCGTCACCGACGCCGTCCGCACAGATCCGGAAGCCCTCCTCGCGCAGGGCCGTGACCCCCTCCAGAAGCGCCAGGTGTGGCACGTGGGTGAACGGGGGACCGATGTCGACCGTCACTTCCCAGGGCAGCCGCCCCACGTCCCGGACGGCCTCCCGGAGTGCGGCGAGACCACCGAGGTCCGCCACCGTCCCCGCGAACACATTGACGTGCAGCGGCAGGAGCGTCTCCCGCTGCGCCGCCGAGCGCACCGCCAACGCGGCTAGCCGGCCGTCGAGTTCGGGGTCGCGCCGGGCCTGTGCCAGCACGTCGCCGACCTCCGGACGGGCGAGTATCTCCAGGGCCGCCACGGCTCCGGTCGTCAGGTTGACGACCGGCTGGAAGGCGAAACGGAGAGCGTCCGTCCAGGAAGGCACGGAAGCATAATGGCGCCCCCGGCGCGCGCCCAGGCGCAGTTCACGAGCTGTTCACGCACCCTTTTCGGCCGAACACGCAGCGTACGGATCCATGGGAGGCCGCCGGTCAGCGGACCGCGACCACGGACGAGCCGTGCCCGAACAGTCCCTGATTCGCGGTGATTCCCACGCGGGCGTCCGCCACCTGCCGGGCGCCCGCCGTGCCGCGCAGCTGCCATGTGAGCTCGCAGACCTGGGCGATGGCCTGTGCGGGGACCGCCTCGCCGAAGGACGCGAGTCCGCCACTGGCGTTCACGGGTATGCGCCCGCCCGGCGCCGTAGCCCCCTCCCTCAGCAGCTTCGCCGCCTCGCCCTCGCCGCACAGCCCCAGATCCTCGTACCACTGGAGCTCCAGAGCGGTCGACAGGTCGTACACCTCGGCGAGGGAGAGGTCTTCCGGGCCGATTCCGGCCTCCTCGTACGCGGCCCGCGCGATGGAGGCGCGGAAGGTGACGCCGTCCGGCTCGACGGCCGCCGCCGAGTCGGTGGCGATGTCCGGGAGGTCGAGCACCGTGTTCGGATACGTCGGCGTGACCGTCGACACCGCGCGGATCCGCACCGGGTTGCGCACTCCGTGTCTGCGCGCGAAGTCCATGCCGCACAGCACGAGGGCGGCCGCCCCGTCGGACGTGGCGCAGATGTCCAGGAGCCGCAGCGGATCGGCGACGACCGCCGACGCGGCCACCTCCTCGGCCGTCACCGTCTTGCGGTACCGGGCATTCGGATTGAGCGCGCCCGCCGCCGCGTTCTTCACCTTGACCTGCGCGAAGTCCTCCAGCGTGTCCCCGTGCGCAGCCATGCGCCGACGCGCGTACAGGCCGAAGTACGCCGGGTTGGTCGCGCCGAGGACCCGGAACCGCAGCCAGTCCGGATCGTCGTGCCGGTCCCCGCCCGCGGGCCGGAAGAACCCCTTGGGCGCGGCGTCGGCACCCACCACGAGCACGACGTCGGCGAGCCCCGCGAGGATCTGTGTACGCGCCGCGTTGACCGCCTGGGCGCCCGAGGCGCACGCCGCGTACACGCTTGCGACCCGCGCGCCCTGCCAGCCGAGCGCCTTCGCGAACGTCGCGCCCGCCACATAGCCCGGGTACCCGCCCCGCACCGTGTCCGCGCCCACGACGGAGTCCACGTCGCGCCAGTCGACCCCGGCGTCGGCGAGCGCCGCCCGCGCAGCCACCGTCCCGTACTCGACGAAACCGCGCCCCCACTTGCCCCAGGGGTGCATGCCCGCACCGAGCACCGCCACGTCGTCCGTCATGCCGCCACCCCCGTCGGCCGCCAGTGCCACGTCGTCCAGGTCGTGTCCCCGTCCTCGTCGAGCACGCCGGGCACGACCTCCACCTCCATGCCCACCTCCAGGTCGGTCACGGAGACCCCGGGAACCGCCTGCCCGAGCACCACCAGGCGCTCCGCCTCCAGCTCCACAGCGATCAACGTGTAGGGCTGCCACGGAAGTTCCGGATCGGACACGTACGGCGCGGGCGGCCGGTACCGGCTGTCCGTGTACGACCAGACCCGGCCGCGCGGGGAGAGCGGCACGGAGAGCAGCTCCCCTCCGGCGCAGCCGGGGTTGCGACAGAAGGTGTCCTCGCGGGGGAAGAAGACCGAGGCGCAGGCCGAGCAGCGCGTGCCGAGCAGCCGGAAGTCCTCCCCCTCCCCGGTGAACCAATCGGCTACGACAGGTGTGTGCGTACGCGACAAGGCCCCTCCCGCGCTGGATTCCGACGACGCCACCAGAACACCAGCAGATCTGATGGACCGTCAGAAGTGTGTCATGGGCCGGCCACTCAGGGAACGCCGCGAGATGGGGAAGTCGAAGTACGTGTCCGGGAAGAGCTCCGGCTTGTACGTGAAGTGCCACCACTCCTCGGGCAGGTTCACGAACCCCTGGGCGGCCAGGGCGTCCCGCAAGAGGTCACGGTTCGCGCGCTGCGCCCCCTGGATCCGCGGGTCATCGGTGTGGGCGAGCGTGTCGAAGCAGTCGAAGCCCGTACCCATGTCCACCGAGTTGTCGGGGAAGCGGTCCTTCTTCGGTCCGTAGCAGGGCGCCAGCCGCTCACCGGGCACGTACGCGCGCGTGGGCACCGCCGGCAGCTTCACGACGGTCAGATCGAGTGTGGAGCCCCGGCTGTGCCCGGACTTCTCCGCGATGTAACCGTCGGCGAACAGTCGCGTCTTGTCGACCTGCGGATAGAACTCCGCCTTCATCCGCTGGTCGTCGAGGTCCTTGGCCCAGCGCACGAAGTGGTCGACCGCCCGCTGCGGCCGGTAGCAGTCGTACACCTTCAGCGAGTAACCCCGCTTCAGGAGCCCCGTCTGCGCCTTGTGGAGCGCCTTCGCGGCAGGTTCGGTGAGGATGCACATCGGCTTCTCGTAGCCGTCCACAGGCGCCCCGACGAAGTTGTGCGGAGTGATGTAGCGGATCTCCTGGATGATCGTCGGGTCGACGTCGCGCAGCGCGACGAATTGGGCGGGAGCCTTGGGCTCGGGCTTCGCCTGTGCGGCGCTCGGAGCGGTGGCCGTCCACAGGAGCGCGGCGGCAGCGGTGACGGCGAGTCGGCGTACGGCAGTTGCTGTTCGTGTCATGAACCCTGCATTTATCAGGATCAAGGGTGGCCAGGGAAGAGCAGCGCTTCGCGATCGGATACAGTCCGCGGCGTGTCAGCACCCCACCACATAACCAACGCCGTTCCGGATTCCCACTGTTCGAGCTGTGGAACCGCTTACGGACCCGACGTTTCGGGATGGCCGCGCACGTGCCCGGCCTGCGGCAACGTGAGCTACCGCAACCCCCTGCCGGTCGCGGTCGCCCTCCAGGCCGTCTACGACAGCCGTGGTTCCGCTCTCGTCGTGATCACCCGGACCATCGCCCCTGCGCGCGGGGGAGTCGCCCTGCCCGGCGGGTTCGTCGACCACAGAGAGGACTGGAAGGACGCCGTCGTCCGTGAGCTCAAGGAGGAGACAGGCATCGAGGCGGCGAGCCGCGACGTGCGCCTCGCCGATGCGATGAGCTCGCCCGACGGACACCTGCTCCTGTTCGGTCTCCTCCCGGAACGCCCGGCCGCCGAACTGCCCGAGCCCGCCGTCACGGACGAGACCGAGGGCTGGCACCTCCTGCGCCGCCCGGCCGAACTCGCCTTCCCCCTCCACACCCTGGCCGCCCGCGCCTGGTTCGAGGGCCGCTACGTGTGACGCGCACCGCCGCATGACCTCCCCAGCCCTCTGAACGCTCAGAGCCCGCGGACCCGCACCGGGTACGCGGGCTCGGCCGGCCCTCCCTCGTCCTGCCGCTCCACCACCACACTGCCGCCGCTCCACCGCGTGGTGTAGCGCTGAACGTCCGGCGTCTGCCAGCCGTCGCCGACGTCGGGCACGACAACCCCGCCGCCGGTACGCCCCTGCGCCGGAGCCCACACCTCGAGGCACAGCTCCCCGTCCTCGCCCCGCACCGGGATCACCGCGCCCGCCCGCGCGAAGACGGGAACACGGGCCGGCGGCGCGGCCACCAGAACCTGACCGGGCCCCTCGTGAGCCTGCCCGCTCTCCGTGTCGTACCAGCGCCCACGCGGCAGTCGCACCGCCCGCCTGTCCGCACCCGGCTCCAGGACCGGAGCCACCAACAAGGAGTCACCCAGCAAGAACGCGTCCTCGCAGTCCCGCAACGCCCTGTCCTCCGGAGCACCCCACCACACAGGCCGCACATACGGAGCGCCCGTAAGCCGCGCGAGATGAGCCAGCGTCACGAAGTAGGGCAGCAGCCGCCAGCGCTCGACGAGCGCCACGCGCGCGTGCTCCAGCACCTCGTCACCGAACTCCCACGGCTCCCGACGCCCCGCCCGCAGCGCCGCATGCGTACGGAAGAGCGGCAGATATGCACCCAGCTGGAGCCACCGCAGATACAGCTCCGGAGATGGATCCCCGTCGAAGCCGCCCACATCCGGACCCGAATACGGCACTCCGCACAACCCGAGGCCCAGCACCAGGGACAACGACGCGCGCAAACCGGGCCACCCCGTGGCCACATCCCCGGACCACGTCCCCCCGTAGCGCTGCATCCCCGCCCATCCCGAGCGCGAGAAGAGAAACGGCCGCTCCTGGGGCCGCAGTTCACGCAGCCCCTCGTACCCGGCGCGCGCCATGCACAGCCCGTACACGTTGTGCGCCTCCCGATGGTCACCGCCCCGCCCCTCCAGGGAGTGCCGTGCCGAGCGGGGCAGCGTCGGGTCACCGAACGCGGCGAAGGACACCGGCTCGTTCATGTCGTGCCAGAACCCCGAGTAGCCCTGGGCGAGCCGCTCCTCGTACAGACCGCCCCACCACTTGCGCACCGCCCGGTCGGTGAAGTCGGGATACACCGACTCACCCGGCCACACCACGCCCCGCACGGCCCTCCCCGCCGCGTCCTTCACGAAGGCGTCCACGGACGCTCCCGCGTCGTACACGGCGTTCCCCGCCTCCGCCTTGACCGCCGGGTCGACGATCGACACCAGCCGCACACCGTCCGCGCGCAGGTCCTCGGCGAGCCGCGGAAGACCCGGATAGGTCTCCCGGTCGACCGTGAACACCTGGAACGCGTCGAGATGTTCGATGTCGAGATGGACCACGTCGAGCGGAAGGCCTCGCTCCCGGTAGCCCTCGACGATCCGCCGCACGGCCTGCTCCCCGCCGAAGCCCCAACGCGAGTGCTGATAACCGAGTGCCCAGGCCGGCGGCAGCGCGGGAGCACCGGTCAGCGACGCCCACGCTTGCAGCACGCGCGCGGGGGGACCCACCATGACCCAGCAGCGCAGCGGACCGCCCTCCATCCGGACCTCGCACGTCCCCGCACGGTCGTGCCCGGAACCAGCACCCTCCTCGCCCTCGGACAGCGTCACCGTGCCGTCCCACGAGTTGTCGTGGAACACCAGATGGGTGCCGGCGTCGGCAACCACCATCTGCACCGGCATGGTCAGATACAGCGGATCATCACCAGGCCCGAAAGAACCGCCCGGATCGGTGTTCCACAGCCGGTACGCGCCGTCCCGCAGCCGGGGCCCCGAGGCCCGGCCGCCCAGTCCGAAGATCCGCGCGTCGGCGGCCACCTCGGACCGCTGCACCCACCGCGCCTCGCCCCCGTCCACGGGCTCCCACCAACGCGGCGGCAGGTCACGCCGCAGCACCACACCCCCCGGAGTGCACACGGAGACGGCGCCGTGCCGCGACACGACGACGGTCACCCGCTCCGCCACCACCCGCCAGCCGCCGTCCTTGTCCGGCTCCAGGACGGCCCGCGGATCCGGCTGCGGACAGGAACCCGCCAGCGCGTACGACGGTTCCGGGTCCGCTCCGTCCCAGCCCCAGAAGACGGCGCCCGTCACCGTCACCGTGATCCGCAGCCGGGACCGCGTGAACCGGACCACACCACCACCGGGCGCCGGCTCGGCCCCCGTCACCGGACCCGGCACCCTCGCCCGCTCCCGCCCCCGACGCCGCAGACCCACCGCATCGGCCCGCTTCCTGCGCCACGAGGACCGCACCGCCCGCAATCCCTGGACCGCACCCACCAAGCCAACCGCCCTCACCGCGCGTACCAGGTCACGACCGTTCATGCTGCTCACCCTGTCATTGCGAGGCGCGCAAAGGTGAGTCGTTCAACTGCCGTTCATCCGTGGTGACAGCACATCTTCACGACGTGGACTATGTGGGGCGCGACCTGGTGCGGAAGTCGATCACGTGGCATCGTCCCTGTCAGCCGTGTCACGCGCACACACCGGCCCGTGCGCGGGACCGCCGCACACCACGCGTACATCCGGGAGCCGCCCCATGCCGTCCGCAGCGAATCCGACGCCGCTCTGGAAGCCCGACGACGAATTCGTCGCCGAGGCGCAGATCACGCGCTTCCAGGCCTGGGCGTCCGAACACCACGGAGCCCCCGCCGACGGCGGATACGAAGCGCTGCACCGCTGGTCGGTGACCGAACTCGACACGTTCTGGAAGGCCGTCGCCGACTGGTTCGACATCCGGTTCACCACCCCTTACGCGCGCGTGCTCGGCGACCGCTCCATGCCCGGAGCCGAATGGTTCCCCGGCGCCACCCTGAACTACGCCGAACACGCCCTGCGCACCGCCACCGACCCCGAGCGCGCGGACACTCCGGCCATCCTCCACGTGGACGAGACACAAGAACCTCGCCCCGTGACCTGGGCGGAACTGCGCCGCCAGGTCGGCTCGCTCGCCGCCGAGCTGCGCGCCATCGGCGTACGCCCGGGCGACCGCGTCAGCGGCTATCTGCCGAACATCCCCGAGGCCGTCGTCGCCCTCCTCGCCACCGCGGCCGTCGGCGGAGTCTGGACGTCCTGCGCCCCCGACTTCGGCGCCCGCAGTGTCCTCGACCGCTTCCAGCAGGTCGAACCCGTCGTCCTGTTCACCGTCGACGGCTACCGCTACGGCGGCAAGGAGCACGACCGCCGCGACACGGTCGGCGAACTCCGCGCCGAACTGCCCACCCTCCGCGCGGTCGTCCACATCCCGCTGCTGGGCACGGACGCCCCCGAAGGGGCCCTTGAGTGGTCGGAGCTCACATCCGCCGACACCGAGCCGGTCTTCGAAGCCGTCCCTTTCGACCACCCGCTGTGGGTTCTGTACTCCTCAGGCACGACCGGACTCCCCAAGGCGATCGTCCAGTCCCAGGGCGGCATCCTCGTCGAGCACCTCAAACAGCTCGGCCTGCACTGCGACCTCGGCCCCGGCGACCGGTTCTTCTGGTACACGTCCACCGGCTGGATGATGTGGAACTTCCTCGCCTCCGGCCTCCTCACGGGCACCACGATCGTCGTCTACGACGGCAGCCCCGGCTACCCCGACACCGGCGCCCAGTGGGCCGTCGCCCAACGCACCGGAGCCACCCTCTTCGGGACCTCGGCCGCTTACGTCATGGCGTGCCACAAGGCCGGCGTCCATCCCTCGCGCGACCACGACCTGTCCCGCGTCAAGTGCGTCGCCACGACCGGCTCGCCGCTTCCCCCCGACGGCTTCCGCTGGCTCCACGACGAGGTGCGCGAAGACCTCTGGATCGCCTCCGTCAGCGGCGGCACGGACGTCTGCTCCTGCTTTGCCGGAGCCGTCCCGACCCTGCCCGTCCACATCGGCGAACTCCAGGCCCCCTGCCTCGGCACGGACCTCCAGTCCTGGGACCCGCAGGGCAAACCGCTCATCGACGAAGTCGGTGAACTCGTCGTCACCAACCCCATGCCCTCGATGCCGATCCGCTTCTGGAACGACCCCGACGGCAGCCGCTATCACGACAGTTACTTCGACACCTACCCCGGCGTCTGGCGGCACGGCGACTGGATCACCCTCACGTCACGCGGTTCGGTCGTGATCCACGGCCGTTCGGACTCCACGCTGAACCGCCAGGGCGTACGCATGGGATCGGCCGACATCTACGAGGCCGTCGAACGCCTTCCCGAAATCCGCGAGTCCCTCGTCATCGGCCTCGAACAGCCCGACGGCGGCTACTGGATGCCCCTGTTCGTCCACCTCGCACCCGGCGCCGTACTCGACGACGACCTCCGCGCCCGCATCAAGCAGACCATCCGCGAGAACCTCTCCCCGCGCCACATCCCCGACGACATCATCGAAGCCCCAGGCGTCCCGCACACCCTCACCGGCAAGCGCATCGAGGTCCCGGTCAAACGCCTCCTCCAGGGCACCCCCCTCGAAAAGGCCGTCAACCTCGGCTCGGTCGACAGCGTCGAACTCCTGCGCTTCTACGAGGACATCGCCCGCAACCGCCCCTGACCGAACCCGGTTCCCCCGCCGTTGTCAGTGCCCCCGATTACTGTGAGTGAGCATTGACTACAGCTCTCAGGGGGAACCATGGCGCACACCCAGAACACCCACCACGCCGGCATGCGACGCGTCCTGCGCCGTGAAGTCGCGGGCATCATCGGCCTGCTCGCCGACGAACGCGACTTCACGGCGATGCGGAGCTACCGCTCCTTCGCCTTCGACGACCACGACACGTACCTCCAGCAGGTCGAAAGCCTCCTCCGGGCCCTCGCCGCCCAGGGCGGACACACCACCGTCGCCCTCTTCGACCCCGAGGAGTACGCGGAATTCTGCGCCGAGAGCGGCCTCGAACCTGACACTCCCACCAGCCGCGCCCGCTTCACCGCCGAACTCGCCGTCCTGGGCGCGACCGTGCCTTATGAGGGACAGCCCCTGGCCGACCTCCTGCCCGACCTCGTCGACGAGGCCGTCCGCCAGGCCACCTGGGAGTACGCCTCGTCCGTCCTCGCCAGGATCGGACCGTGCGGCGCCTGCGGCCGGGACATCGGAAGGGACGCCTTCGCCCGAGCCTCGCACCTCCTGACGCAGGTCCTCGACGCGGCAGGCACCGGCACCCACCACCTCGTGTGCAGCATCCCCACCGACGCGGAATCGGTGCTGTCGGTACTCCACGTCGACCGCTGCACCGAGGGCAGCACACGACTCGACGAGAAGGAGGCGCTCGAGTTCACCACGGTCCTCGCGCTCGGCATCGCCACGGCAAGCCCGGGCGGCCTGGTCATGCGCACCACTGCCGCGAACAAGGACGACCGCGTCCGCGGCTGGCGCCTGCGCGACGAACGCCTGCTACCGCTCACCGCGGCGGAAGTCTTCGACGCCTACTGCACCGACGCCCAGTCCGGCGACCTCGTCGCACCCGAGTCCGGCGTCGACTACTGCGCGGCACCCGACCTCGGAGACACCGGCCCCGCGGGCGGGCACACCCACTGAAACGACCGTGGGGCGCTCCACCACGAAGGTGAAGCGCCCCACGACAGCGAACCGGCTTCCGGCTACTCGCCGGACAGCACCGCCTGGGCGGCCCTGCGGGCCTCCTCGGCGGAGTCCGCGGCACGCGCGGCCGAGGCCGCACGCTCGCACTGCGCCAGCGTGTACTTGCCGAGCGCCGTCCGCACGTAAGGAATCGACGCCGCACCCATGGAAAGGGAGGTGACGCCCAGACCGGTCAGGACGCAGGCGAGCAGCGGGTCGGATGCGGCCTCACCGCAGACGCCACAGCTCTTGCCCTCGGCCCTCGCCGCGTCAGCCGACAGGGCGACGAGGTCGAGCAGTGCGGGCTGCCACGGGTCCTGAAGCCGGGACACCGCACCGACCTGCCGGTCAGCGGCGAACGTGTACTGCGCCAGGTCATTGGTCCCCAGAGAAAGGAACTCGACCTCCTGAAGGATCGAACGCGCCCGGAGAGCGGCCGACGGAATCTCGACCATCGCGCCGAACTTCGCCTCGAGCCCCGCCTCACGGCACGCGTCGGCGAAGGCCTTCGCGTCGGCACGGTCGGCGACCATCGGAGCCATGACCTCGAGGTAGACCGGCAGACCCTCAGCAGCCTTGGCCAGCGCGGTCAGCTGCGTACGCAGCACCTCAGGGTGCTCGAGCAGCGAGCGCAGTCCACGCACACCCAGAGCCGGGTTCGGCTCGTCGGCGGGCGTCAGGAAGTCCAGCGGCTTGTCCGCACCGGCATCCAGGACGCGCACCACGACCCGTCCCTCGGGGAACGCCTCGAGAACCTTCCGGTACGCCTCGACCTGCTTCTCCTCGGAAGGAGCGCGGCTGCTGTCGTCCAGGAACAGGAACTCGGTACGGAAGAGACCCACACCCTCCGCACCGGCCTCGACCGCGGCCGGCACGTCGGCCGGACCGCCGACGTTGGCAAGGAGCGGCACCTTGTGACCGTCGGACGTCGCACCGGGACCGGACGACGCGGCAAGCGCGGCCTTCCGCGCGGCGGAGGCAGCCTCCAGCTCGGCCCGCTTCTCCGGAGTCGGGTCGACGAAGATGTCGCCGGTGCTGCCGTCGACAGCGATCACCGTGCCCTCGGCGAGCTCACCGGCACCCGGAAGCGCGACGATGGCCGGCACTCCGAGCGCGCGCGCCAGAATTGCGCTGTGGCTGGTCGGCCCGCCCTCCTCGGTGACGAAGCCGAGCACGAGCGTCGGGTCGAGCAGCGCCGTGTCCGCGGGAGCCAGGTCCCGCGCGATGAGTACGTAGGGCTTGTCGCTGTCCGGGACACCGGGCATCGGCACTCCGAGCAGCCGCGCCACGATCCGGTTCCGGACGTCGTCCAGATCGGCGACGCGACCCGCGAGGTACTCACCTGCACCGGCCAGCAGCGCCCGATAAGACGCGAAGGCGTCGTACACCGCACGCTCGGCCGTGCTGCCGACCGCGATACGTCGGTCGACATCGGCCATGAGCTCCGGGTCCTGCGCCATCATGGCCTGGGCCTCGAGCACATGCTGTGCCTCGCCACCCGCCAGATTGCCGCGCGCAATCAGATCGGCCGCCACAGCTTCCACGGCCTGACGGGCGCGCCCCTGCTCGCGCTCCGCGTCCTCCGTCGGAATCTGCTTGGCCGGCGGCTCGAGAACCGCCGTCCCCATGTGCCGAACCTCGCCGATCGCCACACCGTGGCTCACGCCGACGCCTCGCAGCGTTGTCTCCATCTCACCGTCTCCGATAGTGCGGCGGGCCCAGCCGCCGCGGTGGTTGACCTGCATGCCGTCAGCGACGGCTCGCGTCACTTCCAGCTGAAGAGTGCGTCGCCGGACTTGACGTCGCCGTCCTCGGCCACATCGGAGAGGGACTCAGCGGTGGCCTCGAGGGCAACGATCGGGCAGATCGGGGACTTGCCCGCGGCTTCGACGGCGGCCGGGTTCCAGCGCACCATCTCCTGACCGCGCTGCACGGTGTCGCCCTTGTTGACGAGCAGCTCGAAGCCTTCGCCATTCAGCTGAACCGTGTCGATGCCCAGGTGCGTCAGGACGCCGTGGCCCTGGTCGTCCACCACTACATAGGCGTGCGGGTGAAGAGAGACGACGATGCCGTCGACGGGCGCGACAGCCGCCGAGGGCTCGCGCACCGGATCGATGGCGGTGCCGGGACCGACCATCGCACCGGAGAAGACCGGGTCAGGAACGGCGGAGAGTCCAATGGCGCGTCCGGCGAGCGGGGACGTCACACTGGTCATGGCAAGCCTCCCAGGGGCGGAGATTGATGGTCGCCGTCACTGCATGTCCTGGACGGCGTACCGTTTCAGAGCGTAAGTCATAAAAAGTCCCGGTTCCCCATGGGAGGTACCGGTTGGCTGACGTAGAGGGTGCACGCAAACGATTTGCGCCTGCCCTGCACGCCCATGTACTGTCGTACTCCCGCTTGAGGCCGAGCGGCACCTTCGAGTGCCTGGTGGCTCAGCGGCAACTATCACGACAGATCTTAGCTTTGATCGACTTCTGCATGCCCGCAGAAGTCCATGGTCAGAGCGGCGGAAAATCACTGATAGTGTTTGGACCGCCGGAAAGGGAAACGCGAAAAGCCGAAAGGCCGGAGCGGAAACCTGAAAGGCACCGAGGAAATCGGACACGAAAGAGTCTGATAGAGTCGG